>MWCY01000005.1 GCA_002070275.1 Candidatus Hydrogenedentes bacterium ADurb.Bin170 | reverse complement strand
CTTGTGTAAAATGGTGTGGGGACATTGTGTACTCCTTCGGTTGTTTTGTTGAAAATCTTATTCTACCGAAAAGAGTCGCAATGTCTCCTTTTTTGTTTCTCAATAATTGCGTTTCGAATTTGAACCCGCGAACCACCTGTTTATTTACCCTTGAACGCTTTGCCGGGCAGGAGATATGCTACCATGTCTCCTGCCCGGTTTTTATTAAGATGAAAGGATGAGTCATGTATAACGGAAAAACTGTTCTTGTAACCGGCGGTGCCGGTTTCGTTGGATCTCATCTTGCTCTTGCTTTTAAAAGGCGTTTTCCGGCCGCACGGGTAATAGTGCTGGATAATCTGAAACGGCGGGGAAGTGAACTGAATATAAAAAGGCTTATCCGGGGCGGTGTGGAATTTCTACACGGCGATGTCCGGAATAAGGAAGATCTGACTGGTATATCCGTATTGGATCTGCTTATTGAATGCAGTGCGGAACCTTCTGTGTTGGCAGGCTACAGCACATCGGCTGATTATGTGATCGGCAGTAATCTGATGGGAGCAGTGCATTGTCTTGAGGTGGCTAAAGCGCACCAGGCTGCTTTTATTTTCCTCTCTACAAGCCGTGTTTATCCTGTCAAGTACCTGAATGATCTGTCACTCGTGGAAAAAGATACGCGTTTTGAGTTGGCCGAATCACAACCGGTAGCAGGCGTGTCCCCGGCCGGTATTGACCACACATTCCCCCTGGAGGGAGCCCGCTCTCTTTACGGAGCGACCAAATTGAGCGCCGAACTTCTGATTCAGGAATACCGCGACATGTATGGTTTGCAAACGGTAATAAATCGCTGCGGTGTGATTGCCGGACCGGGGCAGATGGGTCGGGTGGATCAGGGCATTCTTGCGTTCTGGCTAGCAGCCCATATTTATGAGAAGCCCTTATCGTACATCGGCTTCGGAGGCATGGGAAAACAGGTTAGGGATATGCTGCATATAGAAGATTTGTCGGAACTCATCCTGACACAGGCATTGTCTCTTGAGAAAGCTGACGGAAAGGCACGCAATGCTGGCGGGGGCAGAGAAGGCAGCGTGTCTTTATTTGAACTTACGCAAATGTGTGAAGCTTTTACGGGCAAAAGAATACCTGTAACAGCGGTTCCTGAAACCCGACCTGCAGACATTCCTCTGTACATTACGGACAACAAAGCGATATCCGATTTTTACGGATGGCGTCCTACCCGAGGCATTACCAGGCTGGTGGAAGAAACAGCACAATGGATTTATGACAACAAAGAGATGCTTAGACCGATATTCTGCGCAGAGTAAAATCAGCTGAGCTCCGGAAGCACACGATACAGTTCTTCAATGGTGGTAATGCCCAGTCTTGCTTTATCCAGACCGTCTTTTGCCAGAGGAATCATTCCTTTAGAAACGGCAATCTCATGTATCTGAGAGGTAGTCGGGTGGCGGAGCAGCTGTTCTGCGAGGGTATTGTCAACTTCAAGAAATTCCCCGATTCCGGCACGACTTCTATAGCCGATGTTCTGGCATTCCTTGCAGCCGGCTCCCTTGTAAAAGGGACCGGATTCCGCGGTTAACCCGAAATAGTGCATCATTAGGGGATCAGGCGTGTACTCCTCAGTGCAATCCGGACAATTAAGCCGGATCAGACGTTGCGCCAGCACGCCAGTGATGGAAGATGCCACCAGAAACGGCTCGATGCCCATATCAATCAGACGAGTAAAAACGCCTGCTGCAGTACCGCTGTGAATCGTGCTGATAACCAAATGACCTGTAAGACCTGCCTGAATAGCCATCTTTGCTGTTTCAAAATCGCGAATTTCTCCGACTACAATTACTTCAGGATCCTGGCGCAATATAGAGCGGAGTGCGGTGGTAAAAGTGAGATCGGCATGGGGGTTGACTTGTATTTGTGCAATCCGATCCATGGCAAACTCGACAGGGTCTTCAATGGAAACAATATTGATAGTATGTTTCTGAAGGTGAAGAATTTCGTGAAGCGCTGCATAAATAGTCGTTGATTTGCCGCTTGAACTGGGGCCGGTCAGCAGGAGTGTCCCCTGTGGGCGTGTGATGATTCTCTGTACGCCGTGAACAATTCTCTCTGGAAAACCAAGAATGTCCAATTGATAAAGGTCCCGGGACGAGCCTAAAATACGAATAACAATTTTCTCTCCCCGGACGGTAGGCACAGCAGATACACGCATGGGCCTGCCTGCAGATGTTTTATCACGATCAATTCGACCGTCTTGCGGAACGTCTTTGCGATAGACGACCAGGTCAGCGAGCACTTTAATCCGGGCAATCAGTTTGGGCTGAAATTCCTGCGGAATAATAGCGATTTGCTGCAAAATTCCGTCAAGGCGATAGCGCAGCGATACGCATTCAGTCCAGGGCTCCAGATGGATATCGCTGCTCCCATGATATACGGCTTGGCTGAGGATAGTGTCAACAGCATCGGTGACACCCATTTCATCACGGCTTTCCAACCGGTTAACCACAGCGGTTTGGATTTCATGCAAAGGAAGAATGGTGGAAGTACCTGCAGAGGCTGCAATATCAAGGGACATCCTGTGTCCTTTCACAGTATGGAAAAAGGCAAAATTATAGTGCGACCGTAAACAGAAAAGAGTGCCTGAAAAATCCGGCAGCAGGCAGCTCGCATGAATTCTGAGGGAGCTAAGGCTCAGCCGGATTCATTCGATTATAGAATACGAGCCTGCAAAAACAAAAAAGAAGTTGGCTTTCTCATTTTTATAAAGAGAGCGGCGTTATTGCGCTGCAACCAGGGCTTCAATATTTTCGACGGCTTTTTCAACAATGGCTTCACCTGTGCCTTCCGGACACCAGGCTACCAGGGGGTCAGCGCCGTAACCACCTTCTTCTATGCCTTCCCGGGTCGGAATGTACATACTGTGCCCGTTACAGTAGCCGAAGACCAAGGTGTCCCGAAGGGGTGAGCGTGCTTTTATACGATTGGATAGGTCAGAGAAAAGCTCGCCCGACGCACCCACAAATGCAAATTGTTTGTTTAATACAAGGGTATCCATTCGCACAGTAACCTGATTATCGGGCATTTCGACAGTGAGCGCCAGTAATTCGGGGAAAAATCCCTGCTTTAACGCTCCAAGAACTAGCCGATTGCTCAGATCAATACGGGAAGGACCGGTGAAATAGTCAGTTCTCCCTGCGATGGAAGGCGTTTCAGGGACAGTCGTCTGAATGGTCTTTGTCAGTTCAATGGCTTTTTCTGCTGCAGCCTTGCCGAAACCGTCGATTCCTTTTCGTGTATCGGAAGTATTGGGCGACATGTCGCCTGCTGCGCCCTGCATGAAAAAGCAGGCACAGCCAAGTTCATCTTCCACCTGTTTCTGCATATGTCCGGGCCATTCGGAAGTCCAGTGCAGATTAAAAACACTTTCAATGGTAGCATGGGCAGCCAGATTGATCATTACAGCTAGACAGTTTCCCGATAAATCGTCTATGCGTAAGACAGACAGGCGCGGGTCGATAGGCTTAGGCAGTTTCTTTGTGTGCCGGTTTCTGTTCAGGTCGGTTTCTTCCACAGCAAGACCGATACGTGCATCCTGCAAAGATGCCGCCGCTTCTTCAATGGCTTCAAGCAGAACTGCCGGCAGCTGCTCCGCATATTTTACAGCGTCATCGAATTTTCCCTGACCCATACCCGGCTCGTCGAGGAGTTCAATGACAGGGCCGTGATGTGTATGAGAACCGACAGCCAAAATATAAGAGACGCCGGCTTTTTCTTTCGCCCCCTCTTCAATGATTTTCATCATGGCGGCTGTGGGGCTGCGTCCCAGATCAAGACCGATCAAAGCGGCGCGCTCACCACCCGCTTCGATGACTAGTACTTTTGCAAAGAGCGGATCGCGTGTTGCCGAGGCCTTTATATCATGCCTCGCACCATATCCCCACATCGGCAACGGAGCTTGAGGGGTGATGTCTTTTTTTGCAAAACCTGCTTTAAACTCAGTTGCGGAGACCTGTGTCATGATCAGACCCACGACCATGAAAAGAGGAAAGAAAAAACGCAACGCAGACATAACGGCTCCTTTGGAGGGTGCGATGGCATCATTCTTTTTTCCAACGCGCCTCCTGTTTTCTGTTTTGGCAAGCACTTAAAAAAATAGAACACCTTTACAATACTTTTTTTATAAGACTTTCATCAAATTAGTTCTGTTTCATAAAATCTCACCCTATGAATTTTCAGGATTCGGGGGTTTGATAAACTGCTTTCATTTCTTTTACACTCTAGAAACGCCAGAAAATACCTGAACAACACCATGAAAACAGCCGAAGCACAAAAGATGTGCTGTATGGATAACACGGGAGAAGTTCAATGACAAAAAAAGCGATTGGTGCCGTGACTTTTGATCTTTGGGACTGCATGTTCTGTGATGAAACGGATGAGCCAAAACGTGCTTTCATGGGTCTGCCTCCCAAAAAAGTAGCGAGGCGCCAGTTGCTGCATGAAGCCTTGGCGACCGAAGCACCCATTGACCGTCTGCTGGTTGATCATGCCTTTGACACAGCAGATGCTGCTTTTCGCAAGGTGTGGCATGAACAGTACGTCACCTGGACAACCAAAGAACGCATTGAAGTGGTTCTTGCCGGGCTCGGACGTACTCTGACCGAACAATCATTGACCCGTGTTGTGGATGGTATTGAACGTATGGAAGTGGATATTTCTCCCGACATGGCCCCGGGTGTTCGGGAATCTCTGGCTGTTTTGAAAGAAAAATACAATCTCGCGGTCGTGTCCGATGCCATTTTTTCACCCGGAAAATATCTTCGTGAACTGCTGGCAAAACATGACATGCTGAAGTATTTCGATTACTTTGTCTTCTCCGATGAAATCGGTCACAGCAAGCCGCATCCGTCTCTTTTTGAAGCCGTTGCCAGTCATTTCGGTATTCAGGTGGATGAAATTGTTCATATAGGAGACAGGCCCCATAATGATATTGGCGGGCCTCATGCGGTAGGCGCCCGGGGACTCCTTCTTACCGTCGTTAAGGACAGACCTTTGGACGGGCATGTGCCAGATGCCATCTGCAATAACTATGCAGAACTGGCGGATGTACTGGCTTCCATGGAGCCTTGAACCGGGGCAATACCTATCCCACGATTTCAGAAAGCAAGAGGATTATGGCTGTTTTTGAACTGTCTCTGGATCAGCTGAAAAGTTATCAGGGCCGCAATCCGAAACCGACGGATTTCGATGACTACTGGGACAAAGCGCTGATGGAGATGCGCTCCATAGACCCGGCTGTTGAGCTGGTTCCGGCAGACTTTCAGACTCCTTTTGCTGAATGCTTTCACTTATTTTTTACCGGTGTGCAAGGCGCCCGCATCCATGCCAAGTATATTCGGCCGCGCCATGCATCGCAGCCACACCCGGCATTGCTTCTTTTTCACGGATACACGGGAAGCTCCGGAGACTGGGCGGATAAAATGGGTTATGCCGCTCTCGGTTTTTCTGTTGCGGCACTGGATGCAAGAGGGCAGGGCGGACGTTCTCAGGATACAGGCAGTGTTCTCGGCAATACTCATTGCGGTCAGATTATTCGAGGTTTGGATGATCATCCGGAAAAGCTTTATTTCCGTCAGGTATTTCTCGATACGGCACAGCTTGCCGCAATCGTCATGCATATGGATGAGGTCGACAGTACCCGGGTCGGAGCTATGGGCATGTCTCAGGGCGGTGCTTTAACCCTGGCATGTGCGGCGCTGGAGCCAAAAATCGCACGTCTGGCGCCTATGTGCCCCTTCCTGTGCGACTACAAACGGGTTTGGGAAATGGATCTTGCGGTAGATGCTTATGCGGAACTGAAAACCTATTTCCGGCTTTTTGATCCCCGTCATGAGCGTGAGAATGAAATATTTACACGCCTTGGTTACATTGACTGCCAGCATCTGGCAAATAGAATTAAAGGAAAAACCATGATGGCAATCGGGCTTATGGACGAAGTGTGCCCGCCATCCACTCAGTTCGCCGCTTTCAATAAAATCACGGCGCCCAAAGAGTGCGTTCTTTACCCGGATTTTATGCATGAAAGTTATCCGGGGTTTCGCGATAAGGCCTTTCAGTTTTTTAGCGAAATGATATAAAACACCAGGCGGGCCGGAAGACAGTCGTATACTTAACTTCGTCTGGCAGCCTGAAAAATTGAAGATTAAAGAAAGTAAAAGGATCTGATTATGACTTCCAAAAAACGCTTCCTGATTCCCGATGGGTATTCGAAAGAAAGCAGGGACGAATTTGACCGGGTCGGCATGACATTGGCAGGAAAACTCTATGCAAGCCTGTTAATGAAACGTATGCCTGATGCGGAATACGATATCTGGTACAGCAGTGACCCGGGAGTGGAAGCACCCACCGACGAGGAACTGGAAGGATATGCCGGGGTTATCTGGCCAGGCTGTAATTTAACTATTTATCATGACGACCCCAGAGTTAAGGCGCATATCAAATTGTGTGAGCGTGCCTATGAAGCTGGAATTCCGCAATTCGGCAGCTGCTGGGCAATCCAACTGGCAACGACGGTAGCGGGTGGCGTGACCGAGCCGCATCCCCGTGGCAGGGAAATGGGTATTGCACTGAATATCAGGCAGACCGAAGCCGGCATGCGACACCCCATGATGAAAGGGAAACCCCCTGTTTATTCGCATTTCGTGAGCCACGATGATTATGTTGCCCGGGTTCCTGAATGTGCAGAAATTCTGGCAGGTAACTACTGGTGTGATGTGCAGGCTGTTGCAGTGACTTACAAAAGAGGTGTTTTCTGGGCAACCCAGTATCATCCGGAGTACGACCTGAAAGAGATGGCGTGCCTGATTCATGCCCGAGAAGAGCGTCTTATAAAACAGGGCTGGTTTAGCGACAGAGAAGATCTTATTGCCTATGCTGATAAATTGGAGAAGGTCTTTCAGGAGCCGGACAACACTAAAAATATTCGCTGGCAGCTGAAAATTGAGGACGATGTGGTTCTGGATGACATCCGGGAGTGTGAGTTTGTTAACTGGCTGAAGTATGCGGTCTTAAGAGAGTCCCTTGTATAAAAACGATGGCTGTTCCTCAGCATTGATGCGTCTGTTATGGTTATACTGAAATCAGTGGACATGCGGTATGTTGCCATGGGGGTAAGCCTTGTCGTGGCTGTTCTAATGCTGCTGGGCAAGATGGCGGCATACTGGCTGACGGGCAGTTATGCGATTTTATCCGATGCCGCAGAGAGTGTTGTGCATCTGCTGGCGACCGGATTCGCTGCTTTCAGCCTCTGGTATTCCACGCAGCTTCCGGACAGGCTCCACCCCTATGGGCATGGCAAGATCGCTTATTTCTCCGCCGGATTTGAAGGCGCACTTATCGGCGCGGCGGCGCTCAGTGTCTTTTATCTTGCAGGTCACTCCCTGGTCTATGGCGTTGTTCTGGGACCGCTGGGCGCCGGTCTGCTAATCACATTTGTTCTGGCGGTTATCAATGCGCTTCTCGGCTCTTTTCTCGTCTTTGTTGGAAAACGGTACCATTCCATAGTACTTGTTGCTAATGGCAAAAATGTTCTGTCTGATATGTGGACGAGTTTCGGTGTCGTCCTTGGTGTCGGGCTTGTCTGGCTTACCGGGTGGAAGTGGCTTGATCCGCTGGTCGCTCTTATTATGGCATGCAATATCAGTATTACCGCCTATGGGCTGCTGAAAAAAGCATCGCAGGGATTACTTGACCGGGCATGTCCTGAAAATACGGTGTTGCTTCAGAAGTGCCTGGATGAGCAGATTCAGTCGGGATGCATTAAGAGTTATCATCAGCTGCGTCATCGTCAGGCAGAAAACAAACTTTGGATAGAGTTTCATGCCCTGGTTGATCGCTCGCTTTCTGTGGAGGAAGCTCACCGGCGGATTACAGTTGCCGAGTCAGCGATGCGCTCTCTCTTTCCTGATTTCCAGGTTTATATCACTTCGCATATGGAGCCGGGGGATCATAAGGGAGCTCATCCTCTTGAATATGACGAGGGGGTGGATGCGCTGGTCGCTGACGAGGACCGCTGTAACCTCAAATAAACCGAAACCTTTTAAGGCATTGCATGTCTCAAATCGGGCATTGCAGAACAACTGTTTCTGATCAGCAGAGGGTTACGGTGCAATAAATTATTGATAATAAAGTGCTTATGTATATATAATTTCATGCGCTCTTCGAATAAAACGATGGCATGATTGTTGCTCTTATCGAGGCGTAGCGGTGTGTCCGTGTTTAAATGCGGATGATTCGAATAACACCTCCGTGAATTTCTGCACAGTGGAGACAAGGTAGTACATGATTAAGGCAAAGAATTTAACAATGCATTACGGGCCTGTGGTCGCTTTGGATAATGTATCCTTTGAAGTGAACCGAGGCGAAATTGTAGGTCTGCTGGGGCCGAACGGTGCCGGCAAATCAACGACTATGAAAATATTGACCACCTATCTGTATCCCACAAGCGGGACAGCCGAGGTCAATGGCGTAGACGTATTGGAGAACCCACTCGAAGTACGAAAATCGATCGGCTATCTCCCTGAAATCCTTCCTCTGTATATGGAAATGGAAGTGCGGAGTTACCTGGATTTCGTGGCACGTGCCCGGGGACTCAAAGGTGCCGCTTTAAAAAACCGGATTGATGCGGTTGTTGACACATGCGGACTCCGGCCTATGTACCGGAAAGTCATCCGCGAGCTTTCCAAAGGGTACAAACAGCGCACCGCTCTGGCGCAGGCGCTGGTACACAATCCCGATATTATTATTCTTGATGAACCAACTTCAGGGCTGGATCCCCATCAAATTCTTGAGATTCGGAACCTGATCCGCCAATTGGCTGAAGAAAAAACGGTGATCCTCTCCACGCATATTTTGCAGGAAGTAGAGGCAACAGCAGACCGAATTGTCATTATTAACCGCGGAACTATTGTGGGAGACGGAACGCTTGCGGAATTACGGGGGCGTGCGAAGCAATCTGAACGGCTGGTCATCAGTCTGGAAGGTGAACGCGAGCAGTTTGAGCGTTTATTGGGCGGCATAGATGGTGTGAAGCAGGTGGTCCACCGGGGGTCTTCAGGAGGCTGCAGCTCTTTTGTACTGCATAGCCCAGTGGACAAAAACCCCTGGCGGGAAATTAATGCACTGGTACAGCAACAGGGGTGGAAACTCCGTGAGCTTTCCGACAAACCCCTTTCTCTGGAAGAAACATTTTTGACATTGACCGAAAAAGCCGCCGGGCAAAAGACCGCCAGCTAGGAGATAATAAGAATGAGCAATACTCTTTCAATACTTAGACGGGATCTGGGCACTTATTTTACTTCGCCCATCGGATATATTTTTATTATGGTCTTCGTGACCATGAGTGTCGGTTTGTACGTCACCGCCTTTTTCCTCTTTCCTGTAGCGGATATGCGGCCCTATTTTGAGAACCTGCCGCTTCTTCTGTGCGTTTTTATTCCTGCTGTCACGATGCGTATTTGGGCGGAAGAACGTAAAGAAAACACCTGGGAAATGCTGCTGACCTTTCCCATGCAGGCGTGGGAATTGACCGTTGGAAAATTTCTTGCTGCACTCACATTTTATGCCCTTACCCTGATTGCCACATTCACAGTGCCACTGATGCTGTTTTCTCTGGGTAATCCCGATACAGGTGTTGTGGTCAGCGGTTATTTCGGTACTTTGCTTCTGGGTGCCACTTTTCTGGCGCTGGGTATTCTTTTCAGTGGCTTTTTTAAAGATCAGATTGTCGCATTTGTAGTGACACTTCTCGCATGCTTTCTTTTTTTCCTCCTCGGAACCGACTTCATTGCTTCCTATATAGACAGTCGGATAGGCGGACTGGGTTCGATGCTTGCCGATCTTTTCGGCATCTTTACACATTACCAGCCGCTGGTGCGTGGTGTGATAGATCTGTCTGATGTACTCTTTTTCCTGACCTGGACTGTCATTTTCCTGACACTAAACATTCTTTTTATCGATGGCAGAAACCGCCCGCGCGCACGAACCATGTTCGGTATGATTACAGCGGTCTGCCTGATTATCGGCATGCTTTTTAACTACCTCATGGCAGGAAGCAGCATCAAGCGCTTTGATATGACTGAGGATAAAATCTACACGATCTCTCCGTCAAGCAAAGCGATCCTGCAGGAAGCTTCAAGCGAAATTGAGATAAAGTTATACATTACGCCGCGCGATAAGATGCCCACAGCCATGCGGAATATGGAGCGCGATATTACAGACAAACTGGAAGAGCTGCGACTGGCATCTGGCGGGAAACTGAACTATGCGACCGTTTATCTTGAAGCCGCCAATGCTATTACTACCGGAAGCGATTTCAACGTTGGAGACGACAAAGATAAAACTGAAGACGAGGCGATTGAGAAACGGATGCTCGACAAGGGCGTGGAACCCTTCAATGTCCAGGCGATGAGCGAGGATCAGGTCACTAGCCAGCTGGTATATTCCAGTATCGGAGTAGGCTATGAAGCAAAAGCGGAGGAAATCATTCCTCAAATTATGCCCAATACTTTGCCGGATCTTGAGTATCAGCTTGCTAATACTATCTACAAACTGACCCGTGAAGAAAAACCTGTCGTGGCTCTGGTTGCTCCGAAAGAAGCGGTTAACATTGATCCGCAAATGCGACAGATGCTCATGCAGATGGGGCAGCCCATCCCGGAAACAGAAGATCCCTATGTTTACCTTGAGCGTATTCTTGAAATGGAAAAATATGACGTTCAGCGTATTGAGCTGACAAAGGAAGATCCGCTCCCGGAAAAATACGATACGCTCGTCGTTGTTAACCCGCGATCTCTCAATGACCGGCAGCGATGGGAAATCAGCCGTGCCGTCTATTCCGGAAAATCAGTGATTATCGCCGCTCAGCAATATGAATGGGACTATCAGGCGACACGGGACGGAAACAGAATTACCCGTCGCGATGAAAATCCGGAAGTGAACCAGCTGCTGGAGAAATACGGGCTGGGTGTCAGCAAAGACGTGCTTATGGATACAAACAATGTCACGCTGACTGTGCAGAGCCAGGGCGGCGGGCTTTTCGGTGCACTGATGGGACAGCCCTTCACCTTACCGACCCATATTCTCATTAACAATAAATCCATGAACCAGGCAAAATCCATTACAAACCGCCTCGCCGCCATTCTTTATCTCTGGGGAACAGCGGTCTCCATGGATGAAGCCAAACTGAAAGAGTTAAAACTTGATGCTGAAGTGCTCATGTCAACAAGCGCCAACGCCTGGTCTGTTGCCGCCGATGCCCCCATGTCACAGGTATCCTTTGAGCCGCCTTCTTCAGGAAAAGCTTATCCGCTTATGGTTTTGGTGCAAGGACAATTCCCCGATGCTTATGCGGACAGCGAGCGTCCGGCCTGGCCGAAACCGCAGCCGCATCCCGGTATGCCTCCTGTTCCTGAAGACGACGCACAGGAAGCCCCGGCAGCTGCTGTTACGCCGGCGCCCGGAAAACTGATTGTCCTCGGCTGTTCAGAAATGTTCAAGAAAAACTTTTTGCAGGCATCCAATCTGGATCTGTTTTTGAACAGTGTTGACGCTGTGACATTGAGCGAAAATCTGGTTAATGTGCGCGGCACCAAACCTATTGACCGCCTGATTGATCGGCCTACTGGGCGCCAGCGTACGATTTGGCAGCTTGCTAACTACGGTCTGGCGAATGTGATTATCGCCGCCGTTGGTATCAGCTCCTTTGTTCTTCGCCGTCGTTCACGGAACGCCTATACCATGGCGCAGAGTCGTACGGCAATGTCCAACAATCAATAAGGCAGCGAATCTGCAGCAAATAGGAAGTTTCTTATGAAAATGAAATCATTTTTACCGTTCCTTGTTATTCTGGTGCTTCTGTTGGGGCTGGTGGTGTGGCAAAAGTCGAATCAGAAAAAACCGGCACCCATTGCGGAGCAGATCGGGCTTGCAGCACTGGTTCCCGATACCCTGACAAAAAGTACTCTGGACAGAGTGGAACTCTTTTCAGGTTCCGCCCCCGAAGACAAAGTAGTTCTTCAGAAAAAAAGGGAAGAGTGGCTCATTACCAGCCTGCACAATGCACCTGCAGATAAAAATGCTGTTGATGACTTTATCGGCAAAATCCTTGCGATGAAAGGTGAACCACGCGCCACAGCGGATAATGATGAGAAACTTGCCAATTTCGCTTTGAAAGACGATGAAGCGTTTCATGTGCAGGCCTGGCTTGCTTCCGGAGAAAGCCCTGCTCTTGAATTGCTTTTCGGAAAAGCGGCTGATTTTCGAACCGTTTTTGTGCGTAAAGCCGGGGAGTCCAAAGTTTTTGTTGAAAACAACAATCTTCGCCGGGAAGCAGGGGCGAGCGAAACAGGGGAGGATCTTCGCCCAAAATCAAATAAATGGCTGAAAACGCAGCTTTTTGATGTCGATGCGGAGAATGTTGCGAAGTTGACTCTAAAATACCCGGACAAGGAATTGGTCTTTGACCGTAAAGAATTGGAAAAAGAGCCAGAAACCCAGGAAGCGGGCAGCGAAGAGAGCGCCGTACCCGCCCAACCGGACAAACAGTACGAATGGGCACTGGCAACTGATCCCGGCGCCAAAGATTTTAAAAGTACAGAAGTGAAAACCATCCTGACAAAATTCAGTACGATCACGGCAATGGATGTGGCGGGACCCGACGAAAAGGACACTTGCGGCTTCAATCCTCCGGCTTTTACTGCCACTGTTTCTTTTGCTGATGGATCGGAGAAAGTGTTTTACGGCGGAAGAAATGTTGCAGAAGATAAGTATTACCTGCAGCAGGCCGGCCAGGAGCCTGAATTGATGTATCAGGTTGCCAAATACAACTTTGAACAGGTTTTTGTTGCGGGCAGCAAAATTGTGTCTTTGCCGGAATGGAATCTGGAACAGGAAAATCTGGCAAAGATTGTAATGGAGCGCCCTGAAGGCAAGGTTGTGCTGGAGAAAGACGGTTCGGACTGGAAAATTATTGAGCCTCAACTGAATCTTGAACAGCAAACCACTGCACTGAAAGGCATTGCCACCGCATTGGCATCGTTAAAAGCCATTGACTATGCCGATCCGGCGGCCGATACGCGTGCGTTGGACACAACCATACGTATAGCGATGCTTGACGGTTCAGAACGTGTTTTGCGGGCAGGAAGTCCGTCTTTAAGTGTTGACGGGCGTTATGTAAAATTTGATGACTCTGATTCGATTCTGGTCATATCACGGGCGGATTCAGAGCGCATTTTACCGCCTGTTCGAGATCTCTTCTCACTGGCAGTCCTTGATATTCCGTCGGAAAACCTGGTCGAATTGAATGTTACCCAGGAGAAACGAAATCTTGCATTGAAAAAAGATCCGCAAACCGGGCAGTGGGCAGGGACATTCAACGGAAAGCCGATTGCGCCCGGTGCCGATAAAGTTGAAGATTATCTTATGACGGTTAACGCTTTCCAAATGGACAGCTTTACACTTTCCCGGGCCGGATCAGAGGTGGAAGCTGCGGCTACGCTTTCTTTTGTGCTGGCAGATGGAGAGCATAAAGTGTTGTCCTTCGGTGCGGAAAAAGACGGTAACTATGAGGCGTCTTTGTCCTGGCTGCCCTGCCTTTTCACGGCTAAATCGCTTGAGTACCTACGTCTTTTTGCAGACATAGACGCATTTGCTGCCGCAGAAGAAACTTCCGGGGCTGCAGCGGCTTCCTCTGCAACAGAAACGGCCGGAGCAGGCAGTGTGGTTGAGGAAAATGCCTCAGGGATGATTCCTAAAGAGGAGTCTGTTGTGGCAATAGATCTGCCTTCAGCTTCTAGCGGGCAAGAGGCTCCGGAAGCAATCGGGGATACATCAGAAGCCCCGTCTGAATAATTCTATCTGCCCGAATGTTATTGGCCTTCTTCTTTTGGCAACGTCTGTCGAAGACAAGAGAAGAAGGCCTTTTTTTATGAACAGTTGAATCTTTAATAAAGAAGGACTGAGCAATGATGGAAGCAGATCCGTTTGAGGCTTTTCACATGCATACAGGTGTGCAGAGATGGCGGTTCACGAATAGAGAGGAGATGGCGCGCCGGAGAGTGCGTAGAGTGACGCCATTGCGCGCACAAAAAGTGCAAAAAGGCGGTTCTGTGGCAAAAAAAACCCCGCACATGCCGGTCGGTATGTGAAAAGCGTAATGAACCCTTTCCCTAAATAAGGGGGTGTCTTCACGTCAGCCATCCCGTTTCCGCACAAGGGGGCATACAGTAGACTGCTCAAATATTAGACTCCCGGTTCATACGAAAGGTCAATTGCTCTTACACCGTATCGTACATGGCAGGGTAAACCTGAGTTTACAGGGAAGATTTAACTGTCTTGCTCAATAGGCTTTTGAGTACCTTAATTTTACCATATTCAAAGGAATAATTCTAAATTAAAAAAACAAGAAACTGAACAATATTTCAGTTGCTTGCTGTTTCAAAAATTCTGATGTTTCTGAACCAGACCGGGGCATTGCCATGCTTGCCCTGAAATCCTATTCTGCCTTTCGTTGCCAATTCGCTTTTAGGTTTGCTGAGCCACGCCGGAATCTCTGTGCCGTCCGGGTTAACTTTGG
Source organism: Candidatus Hydrogenedentes bacterium ADurb.Bin170 (assembly GCA_002070275.1). GTDB lineage: Bacteria > Hydrogenedentota > Hydrogenedentia > Hydrogenedentales > CAITNO01 > JAAYJV01. Next base: position 82,594 of record MWCY01000005.1, on the reverse strand, counting down.
CAGATGTGTAGTCATCCAGATTGATTTCGTTTATTTTTTCATTGTTGAGAATGACTTCGATTATTTTGCCTGCACAGCGCAGGGTCATTCTGTTCCACTCTCCAGGTTTTTTAACCACACTTTTCGAAGCGGGTAAATGGCCGAATATGGCACCGCATTGCCAGCTTTTCGGCGACTGCGCCCATTTTTCAGCGAAGTCATCGGCTATTTGAATTTCGATGGAATTAGGAATCCAATTCTTCAGATCGCTGCAATAAATGATAACGCCGCTGTTTGTTTCCTCGGCATTTTTAAATTCCAGGTCAAGAATAAAATTCTCGTACTCCCTGTCCGTCCAGATTGCTTCGTCCTTGGAGGCAGTCAGTTCTCCGTTTTCTACTGTCCAGACGCCATCGGGTTTCACGGTATTGGACAAATCATCAGCAAATAAAGGCTTCCAGGCGCAAGAGTCCGGATGCAGAGAACAGGAAGATTCTTCCGCATAGGAGGGCATATACAGACAGAAAAAAGCAAGCAAAACCAGTACAGACATACAGTGTTTCATGGGAGACGCTCCTTTATTCAGGGTGAAAAAGTACAAACAACGCATGATAAAGTTAGCACACCCGATCCCATGAAATACAGTCCGGAATGCAAAAAGGCGGTTTGTCTCTTTTGCGCTGTCCGTGCTATGCTTTTCGTACGGTGTTCCGGCTCATGCAGTGGGTTTTCTTCCCCGCTTCAAAAATAAACAAAAAGTGTATTACAGGGTAAGTGCACCATGTATAAAACAGGCGGCATTCTTGACAGACTGCTAAATTCTTTTATCTTTTCCCGAAGACCGTTCTGTACTGCCGAATCGGGAACTGTTTTGAATGCGGCTGTTTATGAGACGGCGACTCTGCCAGTCTCTTCTCAGGATGATCCCGAGGACTGTGCCGGACAGGGATTTTTGAGCAGCCTTTCTTCTCGCTCCTCTTCCGCCGCAAAAGTCTGTGTGATCGTTAATCCTCATTCGTCTACCGGAAAGACATTGAAGCGTTGGCCCTCAATATTTAAAACACTGGAAGGGCACATAGGCAAAATTGATTATGTTTTTACCAAAGCCCCTCTGGACGCCTCATATCTGGCAAGGGCTGCCCTGAAAAACGGGGCGGAGCATATTATCGCCGTGGGCGGTGACGGCACCTTGAATGAAGTTGTTAATGGTTTTTTTGAAAATGACCTGCCCGTTAACCCCTCTGCTGTGCTGAGTCATATCTGCAGCGGCACAGGCTGCGATTTTAACCGAAGTTTTTCTTCAAGCCGGGATTTCTATAAAAAAATTAACAGTATTGCGGAAGGGAAGACGCGCCGTATTGATGTCGGCAGGGTGCGTTACCACAATGACAGAACGGGCGAAACAGAAATCCGTTATTTCATAAACTCGGCAAGCTGCGGCTTGAGCGGAGCGACCTGCCGCACGGTGAATAGCCTCGTTTTCTGGAAAAAACTGGGCGGAAAAATTGCCTTTCAGTGGGGTGTTATTTCAACGCTTTTGCGCTATAAAAGCAAAAAGCTGCGCTTGCGTGTAGATGATCATTATGATGAGGTGCTGGAAGCCAACACCATTGCAGTATGCAATGGGCGTTTTTTCGGTGGCGGTATGCAAATTGCACCGGAAGCCCTTTTGGATGACGGTGTCTTTGACATTATTGCGATCAGGAAATTGTCTCTTTTTCAGGTGCTGAAGTGGTTTCCTCTGATCTACAAAGGAACGCATCTGAAAAAAAAGGACATGGTTGTCGCACTCAGAGGAAAGAAGGTCTCTATAGAGCCCTGCCAGCCTGAGGATGCGGCATTGTTCGAAATAGATGGGGAGTCACCGGGCGGGGTGCCCGCAATACTCGAAATCCTCCCGGCGGCGCTGCTAATAAAACAGTGAGCCCTTGCCTTCCTAACGAATTTCTCGTTCCTGCCAGCGACCGTCTATATAAAGGTGCAGTGTGCGTGTTATGCCGCTGGGGGTCACCTGACAATCGATAAAATGGTAGTGCCTGTTTTCCGGAGCAATACGATGGCTCAGGGGAGCACCGCCTCCCGCAGTCAGAGTATACCGTACGCCGTCCCGATCAAGTGTTGCATATCCGTGGATATGCGCCATAAAAACCTCATCGACTCTGTGCTCCACCATCATTTGATGAAAAACTTCGGCATTCTTTTTGAACCCGCGCCGCCTTGTGTCTGACACAAAACTTTCTTCAAAAAAGGCGGGGGGAATGTGGAGAAAAACAAAGCGGTGCCTGTACTCTCCCTGCAGTTGTTCCTGCAAAAAGGACAGGTCTTCTTCCTGCACATAGTCCTTGAGATTGTTGTTAAAGCCGACAAAAAGACACTTGCGGAAGGAAAAAGAGAAACGGTCATCTCCGTAGAGCCGTTTAAAAGCGGCGTAGTCTCTTTTGGGGCCTCTTTCATGATTACCGGGTATGCAGAAAAGTGGGATTGAGGGCATGTCTCTTTCAACAACAGCAATGTGCCGATCCAGTAATTCGTCTGCAGTTCCGCCGCGAACGATATCGCCGGTATGAAATGCCATTACGGGAGCATAAGACTCGATTTTCTTATAAAGGGCTGAGGCGATCTGGACGTTGTTGCGTGTATCGCCCAGCACGGCAAAAGACCAGGTCTCAGACTCTTCCTGCCCCGGAAGTTTTTGAATCAACGCCGCATAGCGTTGATTTGTTTTTTCGTTCAAGCGTTTCATTCCAAAATGCGCCTGAGCAATCCGTAATAGTTTCACCAGGCCCAGTAGCACACCAGCTGTGAGCAGCAGCACGCCTGCCAGTGGTAGGGAATAGCGCCATCCAATCCAGATCAACCCCGCAACTAAGAGGTAGAGAACCAGTCTTTTTTTTCTGAGCATGGACAATCCTTAAATAAAAATGTCTCTGATTTCGTTTGATACGGCACTGTCAGGGTGCTTTGCCCGGACCCGAAGTTGTCAGGGTAGTGATGAGCTGGCGCCGTGTATCAGTAATAGCGGGTTGGTCAGGATTCGCTTCCAGAGACTGATCATACGCCTGCTTTGCCTGTTCCAGATTGCCGATCTGCAGCTGCATGCTTGCAATAAAATTCCAGATGTCGCTCCGTGCGGGTTCCAGCGTGACTGCCCGTCGGGCCGCCAGAATCGCATCAGTGAGCCGCCCTGAGCGATACAGCAGTCTTGCATATGCGTTATGGTTTTCCGCCGTATCATCAAACCAGCCTCCGTGATGCTCAAAAGCAGTCAGCGCCTGCCTGAGCATAAGCCTGGTTTCTACGTCATAAGGCTGCGCCTTGACACCCAACTGATCCAGCGTCCGGGAGGTGTTCAGGATGTCGCCTTTTCTTATTTGAAGTACGGCGGTGCCTATAAGGGCAAGCGCGTTTTCCGGGTCTGATTCCAGTGCTTTTCTGTATTTACTTTCGGCGAGATCGTATTGACCTTCCCGGTGGTGCAGCTGCCCCAGGCGTGCTAATGCATCGGCATGGCCGGGATTTAGCGTCAGGGCATGCTGAAAGGCTTCGGCTGCCTTCAAGGTGCCATGCATGCCTGTTTTAAAATGCGCTTCGCCCAGAGCAAGCCAGTTTTTTACGTCAAGCGCTTCCTGATTGCCCGGTTCATTGAGCTTTTTCTCTAATAAATCCGCCCATAAATCCTGATAATCGAGGTTCTGAATTAATCCGAGGTATTCTTCATACAGTTCCGCTGACACGTTAAATGGAGCGCCGGCAGCAGTCAGTTGCTGAAAACGATTTATCATGTCCTGGCGTGAAGGGGGGGGAGCCTCAGGCGGATTCTGCCAGGGCTGCGCATGCGATGCTGTCTGAAAAAGGACGGAAAGAACGAGTGCGACAACAATTCTGAGCATAATTTCTCCTAATCTGCCGGCCACAGGCGTTCTTCAAGAAGCGTCAATAGCGGTGCAAAGCTCCCTCTGTCCAATGCGCAAACGGGAACGCCCTCATACTGGTGTAAAAGTCCTTCTATCTCTTCAGGAGAGCACAAATCTATCTTATTGAACACCGTAACAATCGGCTTGTGATCCAGCTCCAGACTCCGGACTGTATCAAGAACAGTTTTCATTTTGTCAGATAAATCCGGGCTGTGCGCATCCACCACGTGAAGAAGCAGATCGGCTTCGTCAAGTTCCTCAAAAGTAGTTCGAAAAGCTGCCATCAAATCCTCAGGAAGCTCCCTGATAAATCCGACAGTGTCCGTGATTATTATTTCACGTTCCTGAGGGAAACGCAAGCGTCTGGATACCGGGTTGAGCGTCGCAAAAAGGAAGTCTTTGGCGGTTACATCGCTGTTTGTAAGGTGATTGAGGAGAGTTGACTTTCCGGCATTGGTATAACCGACTACGGCGACGGTGGGAACATTTTTCTCTGTGCGCACCTGCCGGCGGAGGCGCCTTCGCTCCCCAAGCTGTGCCACTTCACGTTCCAGTCGTGCAATACGGTCCCGCGCCCGTCGCCTGTCGATCTCCAGACGTGTTTCTCCCGGACCACGGCCTCCGATACCGCCTGTCAGTCTGGACAGTGCCTTTTGCCGAATATTGAGCAAAGGAAGCAGGTATCGCAGCTGGGCGAGTTCCACCTGCAGTTTTCCTTCGCGGGTAACGGCATGTTGTGCGAAAATATCCAGAATGAGTTGGGTGCGGTCAAGAATTTTTAAATCGGTAAAATCGCCCAGAGAACGGAGTTGAGACGGGGAAAGATTCGTATCAAAGACAAGCAGCTCTGCACCTTTTTGCATGGCTGAGATTAAAACGGACTGCATTTTCCCTTTACCCAGGACAAGGCGGCTGTCTATCGAGCGTCTCTGGAGTACTTCCTGAACTGTTTTTATCCCGGCACTTCGCGCAAGTTCTTTCAGCTCATCAAGAGAATCATGGGCAATGCTGGGAGGCAATGTCGACACGTGGATTAAAATCGCACGTTCCCTTGGGTCATCCGTGCTGAGCTGGTATTGTGTTCGCGAGAACTCCTCTTCCAACGCCTCGATAAAATCTAAAAAGTCTTCTTCCAATGCATGGATAGAAGAGGGAGGCAGGAGGTTCCAGGGGTCTTGTGCAGCGTTGTCAGGCAGCAGATGAGCACTGTAAAGGGATCCGGGCATTCCATCTGTCTGCACAATAAGAGCAGCGATCAGGTCGAGGCGCAATGTGACCAGGTCGGTAAGATCATCGTTCGACAGTGCTTCATTGGTCAGATGGGTATGTATCAAGCGCACGCCGCTTAACCGGTTCATACCGCGACGGTGGATATCAGGCAGCACCAGACGGCGGGCATCCCCTACCACAACGGCGGTAATTCTGCCGCGTCGGTCTATAATCAATCCGATCTGCCGCCGGATATCGAAGGATAATTCCGTCAGGGTTCGCGCAATTTCCGGACTGATCACTGCCTGTGCGTGCATAGAACGAGTAGACAGGCGCTCCAACGCTTTGATCTGAGCAGACTTTAAACCTTGCAAATTGCCGGTGAGCAGTGTGTTCGTTCCTTCGGGATAGTTTTAAAAAAGCCGATATGCCGGGGAAAAAGGTCAGCCTTGTAAAAGGATGCGGCGGATGATGCGCTGGCTTTCTACAGCATTGAGGGTGCGTTGGGCCTTGCGCAGTTCGGTGGCGTCGAGGCGTTCGAGCTTTTTCCAAAGGATGGCGATATTGCCCAGAGCAAGCTGGAGCGCATGGTTGGGATCCATACGCTGCGGCTGGATGTCAATAGTAACAAAGCCTTTGTGCTTGGCGTTTTTCAGATAGAAAAGTGCTTCAAGCGTTTCCCAGAGATGGAGGCTGCCCGGAATCATCAGGTCATCCCAGGGAGCATAGCAATCGCTGATGTAAACCTGAAACAGTTTGCTCGATCGATTTAAGAAGGCAATGCTTTCCGCCGGATTTTCTCCTGCCATGAGCGCATGAGAAAAATTCAGAGCTACGCCCACGTTTTTCATGGCTATTTCCTGACAGAGCGAAAGGGCTTTGCCGACCGATGAAATCGCAAGATATTTGCGCGGTTCCCTCGGTTTGTACACAACCGAAATATTCACATCGGGAGAGGCGAACTTGGCAATGGTCTTTATGGAAGAAATAATCGTATTCCAATGAGCGGTGTAATCCACATGGAAAGGATAGTCAAAGCCATCTGTAAAGAGACGGAGCACGACCTCGGTGGTACCCAAAGCGCGTGCTATTTCGACCGCCTTGCGTCCTTCATCAATGGCGGCATTCCGTGTTTTCTGGTGCTGCTGCGCAAAACCGGCAAGCGAAAAACGGCGGGAATGGCTAAGACTTGTGGAAACAGCGCTGCAGACGAGACCGTTGTCTTTCAGAAGACGCTTCACCTCTTTAACCGGCATTTCCGGTGTAATATCGGTTTGCTGTATTTCAACACCTTTCAGACCTTTGAGCTTCGCAAGGGCTGAAATAACGTCGGGCAGCCGTGGCGTTTCGCGGTAGCCGTCCAAACAAAAACGATCCTGCATGCTGGAATATACCCACAAACCGGTTGCCAGTTTAATGGACATGAAAAGGTCTCCTTGAAGATTTTAAAGTGGATTCGTGACAGTATTTTCCCTGTCCCGTAAATGACTTTTTTACAAACTCGCCGATCTAAATACCCCGTGCCTTCGGTGAAATCCTTTGAAGTCTGCAACAGTTCCCACCATATTTTGGGGTATTATAGCGCAGTTAGTGAAAAAAGTCAATACCCCGGAATTGCAAAGAATAATGCGAAATGTCCCGTGTGGGCGGGAGCAAGGCGGAATTAATCATCAACGTTAAGAAAGACTGAACGCCGGTAAGTAAAAATTAATTCAGGTTTTCAGCAGGGAAGTTCCCAGCCCTTGCGGTATTCTTTGGTTAATAGCGCATTCGCCTGTTCATTGTTGGTGATGCGCAGTGCCCGGGCATCAAAATGAAGCGCTTCGCCTGCTGCCTGCAAAGCCACATTGCCCATGTTAGCTGTAATGGTCAGAGGACCGGCGTAGGAAAAGTCCGATGCTGATTTCTTTCCTTCCCGGATGCTGTCAAGCCAGTTCTGGTAGGGATTTCCTTTAGGAATTCTTGGAATCGATGGATCCGGGCGCTTGTAATCCTGCATTCTCGTGTCCGGAAGCAGCCGACTTCTTCCGCCATACTCTCCGGCTGTAAGGAAACCATCTGTTCCAATAAAAAGAGAGCCATTATCTCCGTCCCCGAGCTTTTGCCCAGGAGGGAGCGACTCAGGATACGTCGGCTTTTCGCCGCCGTCATACCAGTATACGGCTACCGGTCCCATAGCACCACGCTGAGGAAACTGGTATTTAATGACAGACGTGCGCGGGGGTGACTGTTTTGTCATACCTTCCTGACGCACCGTCTGCACCGTAAAGTCTTCGGCTTCATAAAGTTTCAGTGCCCAGAATGCAGGATCCATGATGTGGCACGCCATATCACCAATGGCACCGCAGCCAAAATCCCACCAACCACGCCAGTTAAAAGGCGCGTACCCTTTGTTGTAGGGGCGCATCGGGGCCGTACCAATCCAAAGATCCCAGTTCATTTCAGCAGGAATGGGCTCTTCCGGCAGCGGATTTTCCATGCCCTGATCCCAGATCGGGCGATTAGTCCAGATATGCACCTCAGTCACATCGCCAATAGCACCGGCCCAAAGCATTTCGCACAGGTCACGGACACCATCTTCGCAATGACCCTGATTTCCCATTTGGGTCACCAGGTCTTTTTCGGCGGCAAGGCGTGTTAACAGAGCAGCTTCCGCAATTGTGTGGGTGAGAGGCTTCTGCACATAGACATGCTTTCCCAGATTCATTGCCAGATAGGCGGCAGGCGCATGGCTGTGATCGGGCGTGCTGATGGTGCATGCATCAATTTCATCGCCTATTTCATCAAACATTTTCCGGTAATCATCATATTGCTTTGCTTTGGATAGCCGGGAGAAAGCCTCTGCAGCTCTTTTTTTATCAGGATCGCATAGAGCAACCACGTTTTCGCGGCGGCAGGACATGATATCACCCATCCCTTTTCCGCCCACACCGATGCCGGCGACATTGATTTTTTCATTGGGCGAGATTTTACGTGGAACTACCCGTGCTGTATTGGCGCGGACAGGAAGTCCGCTTAAAATAACTGATCCGGCTGTAGCAGAGGCAAGGAATGCGCGGCGTGTAAGTGTGTTCTTGTCCATGAAGTCTATTCTCCTCAGAAATGGCGCTGCCAAAACAGCATCAGGGTTTACTCTTCTGTTTTCTCGCTGGATGCGACAAAGCGGCGGATTGTATCCCGATCGGCATCTTTAATGCCGGAAAAGAATATGGCAACTTTAAAACAATTGTCTTTGAAGGGATCGGCTTCACAGCGTACTACCACGCCATCAACTTCGATTCGTTGTTCAAAGGGCTTGGGCAGATCGAGTAATACCTGAATTTTTGTCATAAGCGGGATGGGAGCTCCGGTCTGACAAAGAATCCCGGATTCGCTGATGTTGTCCACGTGGTTTGATGTCCCGTGTTCAGATTCACACCAGCAGAAGGCAACCCTTTTGCTGCAGCGCGGATGTCGTCTTCGGTCGCCGTGTTGCTGTTCGCTCATGGCTGTAACTCCCCGGTTGGATTAGATCATGATCAAATGATATCTGAAAGCATCATGATAATTAAAGCGCGCAGTGCTTTGTGCAAGTGCGGAAAGATCTAAACGCTATCAGGAGGTGCCTGCAGATTGTATTCACGCATTTTGCGCCAGAGTGTTGACCGTGAAATGCCCAGTTTGTTTGCTGCATGAGTCTGATTCCAGTTTGTGGCATCCAGAACAAAGCGAATATGGTTGGCTTCCATTTCAGTCAGTGAAAGAATGGCGTCCTCCTTGTGATAGGGAAGCGCCGGTCTGTGAGAAATTCCTTGTCGCACATATTCAGGGAGATCCGCTGCTCCGATAAAGTCACTTTCTGTAACAATTACTGCGTGCGCGATGATGCTCTCCAGTTCCCGCACATTGCCCGGATAAGGGTACTGCTGCAGATAAGCAGCCGCCGCCTGGTCAACGCCGCGCACGCTTTTGTTATAACTTTGGTTGCATTTGGCGATGAAATGAGTCACCAGAGCCGGCAGGGCATCCAGACGCTCTCGGAGCGGGGGAATGCGTATTTGAATCACATTCAGACGGTAGTACAGGTCTTCCCGAAAACGAAAATCTTCTACAGCCTCCAATAAATCTCTGTTGGTGGCTGCAATAATGCGTACATCCATTTTCCGGGATTCAATCGCCCCGACTCTTCGAATTTCTCCGCCTTGCAGCGCCCGCAGCAACTTCGCCTGTGTAATGGCAGGAAGTTCACCGATTTCATCCAGGAACAGTGTTCCGCCGTCTGCTGCTTCAAAAAGTCCCTGCTTATCCTGATGCGCTCCGGTAAATGCGCCTTTGACATGGCCGAAAAGTTCACTCTCAAGCAATGTGTCCGGCAAAGCCGCACAGTTCACAGCGATAAAGGGCATTTCACGACGTGTACTCAAACGATGAATGGTTTGGGCAACAACTTCTTTGCCGGTACCGCTTTCGCCCAGAAGAAGAACAGTGCTATTGGTTGGCGCTACTTTTTTGATGAGCTCAATAATGCGGCGCAGTGCGTCCGTACGGCCTATAAACTCTTCAAACACGGTCTGTTCATAGGAATCCAGATGAATTTCGGTGCTGAGATTTTCAAGAGCTTTGCCAATAATCAGCGCTATGTCGGATAAAGGACAACTTTTAGGCAAGTAGAAGTAGGCGCCGTGACGGATACCGTCCAATGCCTGCTGCAGCTGATCCATTTCAAACAGGAGTACAATTCGTGCGCTGGGTGCCTGGTGACGGATAAAGGACACCAGATTCAATGTCTCATCCGTGTTGAGAGATAGATCCAGCAGCACGATATCCGCTTGTCGACGGCTGACACTACGCAGGAGTCCTGCCCGATCGTGGCACTGCTCAGCTTCAATCGGAAAGGCTTTTAAAAAATTAACCAGAGTCGTTCCGAAAGTGATATCGGGACAGGCAATCAGCAATCGATGTTTGTGTATGTTATGTCTGCTTCTCTTTGAAGCATGTGCAATTTGAGCCATGAGTTGATTGTATCACAATGACACGCAAATTTAAAGAGAAATATCGCTTGCCATGCAAGGTTTTTATGAAAAATACGGACCGGAAAATACGAAGTTATCCTTAAAAAAATGCAGTGAAATGCGCATAATATAAAAAGAGGCCCGATTCACGTCTGGAATCAGGCCCGGGTTGGATAGGTGTTCTAAATAGCGTCAACTTTCTTTCGTAGCGGGATTATCCATACGCAAAGTTAATCCGGAGTTGTTTTCCACCTCTGCGGTGTAGCCTTGCGGAAGTGAAAGTCGTAATTGTATGCTGTCGCCATCTTTTTTCCAGGATGCTTCGACAAAGTCATCTGCCACAGGAATAATACCTGAGCAGTAATCCAGAGAAACAGGGTTGATCTTTACAGTCACTGTTTTATTTTTGGGAGTAATCTTCCATACACCGAGGATGTCCCGGAACAAGGTAACGGTAATATGTGATGCGAAGCCATGGTTAAGGCTGGCGGCATCTTGAATATTTTCCCACAGGGATCCAGTTCGTTCTACCATATACATAAGGTAATCAGCAGTTTCTTTGACCAGTTGATCCGCCAGACCTGCCCGGGAAAGAAGTTCGAAGCGCAGCATATTGCCAATGAAGGCATTCGCCTGATGTATTTCGGGATATAATCCTTTTTCGATACGATCCGCTCCGAATTCACTGTGCAGAATTTGCCAAAGTTCCGGGTTCTTTTCAGGGGTGGCAATATTAAAATAAAAAGCGAAATATTGGCACACTTCGCTTCGGTTGTCTGTAATGACCAATGCGCCGTCGGCGTCGCGCACTGCATTATCTACAAAAAACAGCTCTTTTCCTGCCTGTTCCCGGATCCTTTCCTTGATCTTGTCCGATTTTTCTGCCCATGCAGGGACATCAAAGAGGCGTGCTGCTGTTTCCAGTGCGCCGGAGTACAGCATATTTGACGGATAGTTCACATCCTGGACAAATTTGTTTGCAGCGCTCCATTCTACAAAGACCCAGCTTTCCAGTTTTTCCAGAAGCCCGTCCGCATTTTCGAATTTCTCAAAGTAATTAAAAAGCGCTTCAACACGGGGCTTAAAGCGTGCAATCAAGGCGGGGTCGTTAATACGATCAGCAAACTCGCCCAGTTCCATAACAAACCACATTGCCCAGTTGGGAATGAAGACTTCATCATAGTGATCAGCGGGGTAGCACATGGGAAGCATGCCGTCCGGCAGGCATGGGAAACTTTCCGCCAACAGGAAATTCTCGAGAAAGCAGCGCTCCACTGAATAGTTGCCGCAAAGTACTTCAGCGCTGCGCGCCGTAAAATAGGAATCACACAGCCAGCCAGCCCGTTCACGATGAGGACAGTCCATAAAGATGTCTACTGCATTCTGGGCGAAGGTGGTACGTCCCGCTTCAAAAATTCGATTCAGGCGTTCATCCGAACAGGTAAATTGCGCTTTACCGGCTTCCGGATTTTCATACAGCCGCATCCCGGCATGGCTGATTGTCGCATTGCCTTTTGCCGCAAAAACTTTCAAGTAGCGCAGGGTATGGGCTTCAAAAGCCTCCAGCGTGTAGGTTCCCGGGGCAAGATTCCAGGTGAGTGCATTGACGCATCCCAGCCGTCGCCAATTGACATCCAGTCCGTCGAGCTGCTCATCAAAGGTTATATAGAGCTGCGTTGCCTCAGTACAGTTTACTTTAAGAAACACAAAACCGCTCAGATTGCAGCCGAGATCAAGCACTTTGAATTCATTGGGCTTCAAAGTGAAATTGCCGGGTTTGGCATTTTCTTCTGCCACAGCTTCACAGTGATCCGGATGCAAGCGGCAAAGTTCATCGGATATTTCCACTGCCAGGTCTTCACGCACAAAACCTTTCAGCTTCGGACCTATCTGCATCAAACTCCGATCTAAGAAGGGGTTATCGTTTTCACCCGACCGCATAGTCCCTTCGGAAATTATTTTTACTGCCGGCTGAATAGGGAAAAGGGGATAGGGGACACCACGGGGCAAAAGCGTTTTAGGTTCACAAACAGACAGCAAAGCACGGGGCAAAGATTTATCGACGCGGGTATGCCATAGGTCAAAACCCGGTTTCAGTGCGTAGACTTCTATAAAGGGGCGCTGAAAACTGTAACGCTGCACTTTTTGCAGCCGTTCTGTGATAATGTGTGCCTTAAATTGATTGGGCCCAGCCCCGGTTGCGGCAAGAACTTTGTTTTTTGTGCCTATTTCAGCCTGTAAAAAACTGGGCTGATCAAGCACATAATAACTGTTTGCATTGTACCCGGCGACTTCCACAGCCACAACATTTGTGCCTGCACGAAGGTGGCTTGAGATATCCCATTCATCAACGCGGAAAAATCCGCGGGGACCTCTGGCAGGTCCGTATCCGGCAAATGCGCCGTTGACATAAAGGCGATACAAAGTAGAAGCCGTGACTTTCGCATGTACCGGTTCACTGCCGGGAAAATTGAATGCGCAGCGGAATCCTGCACACAAATTCATTTCTTCTTCCCGTCCCTCAATCCAGACAGGCAGCGCTGTTTCGAAAGAAACAGCCGGTTCCACTTGAGCCAGATGGAGCGTGGTCATAAGCAATAAAGCCGAGAAAGTTAACATGCAGGATACTCCTTGAATCGATTCGTTTGTTTTTTAAGGGCTCAGCCGGGAAGACCCCGTGCAAGTACTTTTTCCGCTGCGTCAAGCGTTCGCTCTATGGCGACGGCATCATGGGCACTGCTGATAAAGGCTGCTTCAAACTGTGACGGCGCCCAATAGACACCTTCCTGCATCATGGCATGAAACCAGCGTGCATAGAGGGCGGTATCTGATTTTTGGGCGTCTTTGTAGTCGTTCACTTTCTGGTCTGAGAAAAAAGTGCACGCCATTGTGCCCGCTTGTGTTTGATATACAGGGATGCCGTGTCGGGCAAAAAGAGCTCCCAGTTCTTTACAGAGCTTTTGCATTGTTTCAGTTAATGCGCCGAACAGTCCCGGTTTACCCAGAATTTCAAGCGTTTTTAATCCGGCAGCCATAGCAACGGGGTTGCCCGAAAGCGTCCCTGCCTGATAGACAGGCCCGGGCGGTGCTAAATGCATCATGATGTCACGACGCCCTCCATAGGCTCCCACGGGGAGCCCGCCTCCGATAACTTTTCCCAGAATAGTCAGGTCGGGTGTGACATTAAAAAGTCCCTGGCAGCCTTCCATAGCTACGCGAAATCCGGTCATAACTTCGTCAAAAATAAGGAGGGCACCTTCTTTTTCAGTGAGGCTGCGCAGCGCACTGAGATAACCGGGAGCGGGCGGAATAACCCCCATATTGCCTGCGACGGGTTCCAGAATCACTGCCGCAATTTCGCCCGGGTGCGCTTTGAAGATCTCTGCGATGCTTTCAGCATTATTAAAAGGCGCAACAATGGTGTTTTCGGTAATGCCTTCGGGAACTCCGGGACAATCCGGCAAAGCCAACGTAGCGATACCGCTGCCTGCTTTTGCGAGCAGACTGTCGGCGTGTCCATGATAGCACCCATCCATCTTGATGATAATGTTTCTGCCGGTATAGCCACGGGCAAGGCGAATGGCACTCATTGCCGCTTCTGTGCCGCTGCTGACAAAACGCATCATCTGCATGGAAGGGAAGTGGTGCCGGATTTTTTGCGCCAGGAGCGTTTCCACCTCTGTGGGTGCGCCGAAGCCGAAGCCGCGCCCGGCAGCCTCGCATACAGCCTGCACTACTTCCGGGCAGGCATGTCCCAAAATGAGCGGGCCCCAGGAAAGAACGTAATCAACATACTCATTTCCGTCGGCATCCTGCAGCAGAGCGCCCTGTCCTTTGTGGACGAAGAAGGGGCTTCCTCCCACAGATTTAAAGGAGCGTACCGGGCTGTTGACACCGCCGGGAAAGATCTGTTGAGCCTCATCCCATAGTTGTTTGGATTTTGTATGTATCATGCGCTGAATCTTTCATTTCTGCAGCCATTTTGCCGCATCCTGTGCGAAGTAAGTAATAACAAGAGATGCACCGGCGCGGCAGATGCCCGTCAGTATTTCCAGTGTAGCTTGTTTTTCATCAAGCCATCCCCGGTCTGCCGCTGCTTTTACCATGGCATATTCACCGGAAACATTGTATGCTGCCACAGGAACATCGAAATTGTCTGCCGCCTGCCGGATGATATCAAGGTAGGGAAGCGCCGGTTTTATCATAATAATATCGGCACCTTCGGCAATATCAATAGAAATTTCGCGCTGTGCTTCCAGGGCATTGGCAGGGTCCATCTGATAAGACCGTCGATCTCCGAAAGCAGGTGGCGATTCAGCCGCGTCCCTGAAGGGTCCGTAAAAAGAGGAGGCGTATTTAGCGCTGTATGCCATGATGGCGACGTCTTCAAAAGAGTGAGCATCCAGAGCGGAGCGGATGGCACCGATGCGTCCGTCCATCATGTCAGAAGGAGCGATGATGTCGGCACCAGCATCCGCATGTGCCAGAGCCTCACGAACCAGCACTTCAACGGTGGCGTCGTTGTCCACATCCAGTGTGTTCCGGCGTGTCTTTTTTATAATGCCGCAGTGTCCATGATCGGTATATTCGCACAGGCATACATCTGTGATAACACAAAGATCCGGACAGCGCTTTTTAATTCTGTCAACGGCTCGAGGGATGACGCCATCCTTGCGCCATGCCGAACTGCCTTCGTTATCCTTATGTTCCGGGATTCCGAAAAGAAGGACTGCCGGAATACCAACGTCATAAATACGCTGTGCTTCTTCCGCCGCGTCGGCAATTCCCAGTTGGTATTGCCCCGGCATGGAAGAGATGGGGCTCCGCACCTGCTCCTCTTCACGGATAAAAAGCGGCGCAATCAACTGATCCACAGAGATTCGGGTCTCTCTTGTCATCCGGCGTATCGTTGAAGTGAGCCTCAGCCGGCGGGGACGGTCTGGAAGTATCATGGTTGTGAACCCTTGGAAGCTATCATTCGTGATATACAGAGAGGATCACTTATTATAGTGGCTTATGAGGGCATCTACAAAAGATTCCGCAAACCATTGGCGCCATTCAGGATTGGCCAGGTGCTGGCGGTCCTGCGGGTTGTTCATATTCGCTACTTCAACCAGCACTTTTGTCGGTATAGCTGTGTTGCGGAGCACTGTCGGCAGGTAGGATTTTCCACCGGACTTGCGGATTTCGCTGCGCACAGGATTGCCGATGCTGTGTACTTTCAGAGGGGGATTGTGCGTGCGCATGGCTCGGATGATGGAAGCGGATAAAGAGCGGGACAGCGCCTCATCCTGCACACGCTGGGAGTGGGTGCTGGAAGCAACCGGATTTTGGCGTACCTCTTCAAATTGTGCATAAATGCCTGAAGTATGGCTTTCTTCATTTTTTCGATGGGCGACTCCGGGCACATAAATCATGGTGCCCCGCACTGTTTCGTCATAGATATAATCGCAGTGGATGCTGGCAAAAACGATTTTTTGTGGATCTGCCCCGTTCTTTCGGGCTTGCGAATAGATACTGTTGGCAAGATACCAGCGTAGATTATTAGCTATATCCTTATTGGCGATGGTGTAACGTGGGGTCGTTAAGATGCGTTCATCTTTATCGTGAACAAACCGCTTGTTATTAGTCGGTTTAAATCCCTGGCTGGAATCTTCAAGAGTCATGAAGACGCGGGCTTGTGTGGCCTTTTCCAGAATTTCTTTTATGCGACAGGCTATATCGTAATTGATCTCGTCCTCGTACAAGCCGTCGGATTCACGAATTGCACCCGGGTCAATGCCTCCATGACCCGGATCCAGAACAAGAATAACCCCTTGGAGATTACGCGTTCCTTTACGAATCTCCTGCAGGCGCCGTGCTTCTTCGCGGATTGTTTCATAGTTTTCACGCTGCACGGTTCCTAAAGGCTGGTACTGATCAGACAAAAGATCGGCAGGGATTTTTACTTTTTGTTCCACAGTCACATGGTGCATATTTTTGATGCCGGTTCGTTTTGCCACAATTTCGCACGCCTGCAGAACATCGGCATTTGCCGTGTAGTCGGTGAAACGAACAATGACTGCGGAATAGAGACTTTCTCCCGGTTTCAGTCGATAAATGGCGTAGCGCCCTTCTTTATCCTCACCGTACTCCAGATCTTTATGATAGTTTTCAGCCATCGCCGATTCGGCTGATTCCGTAGTCGGTTCAGGTGTCTGAGGC
The DNA here is from genome assembly GCA_002070275.1 of Candidatus Hydrogenedentes bacterium ADurb.Bin170. Lineage (GTDB taxonomy): Bacteria > Hydrogenedentota > Hydrogenedentia > Hydrogenedentales > CAITNO01 > JAAYJV01. The sequence goes on along the minus strand of MWCY01000005.1, from coordinate 66,297 downwards.
GGTGCTGCCTGCGGCATTAGGGGAAGACGTTCGTGGTACGTAGCGGATGGCGGCTCTTTGGGTTTCGGACTTGTCTGCTGTTGAAACGGTTGTGCGAATTGATCCGTGTTTCGTGAGGCAAAAGAAGCACAGGGTTCTTTCATGACTGGGCGCAGAAAAGGTTGGGGAAATAAAATGATCTGTCCGCGCTGAAGCGGTTCCTTTACCGCTCGATTGGCATCAACGGATAAAATAAGTGCGGCATTGTCCTGAGATCCCGTGAGCCAGTAAGAAAGAATTTTAACTGTTTCCGGTGACTTGTCACTGGCGATACGGACATGATGGTGCCAGCCTTCGGCATCCACATAATCAAGAGGGAAAAGGGTAAGCAGCACATGGCGTTGCTTCGTCGCCGAAAGACGTTCGAAGGGGATCAGTGCTGCTGAACCACGGACAAAGCTGCGCCATCCGCTGGGGGCAGCCAGGTAAGGGCTGATGATCGCCTGCGCCTGGGAAGACGAAGACAGCGTAATTTCCAGTGTTATAGTCTGACCATACTGGAGCAGAGCAGAAACGCCGTCTTCCAACGGCTGTCGCAACCGATCCTGTGCGGAAGCCAGGTGAGTCAACAGGCATACCCATACCAGACAGGCAACAATTCCCCCTTTCTTACTCAAGAACGGACGAAACTGCACAGCGTCCTCCTCTACAAATCTGTCTGTCCGGAACAGATTATTCAGGTGTTTTCATCAGATTTGAAATTATACCAAACCCAGAGGAGGAATACAAGGTGTTGTTGTGTTTGCTGCTTTACGAAAGCAAATACACAACCGATGGCGTAGTATGTATTGAGGTTAATCGGTGAGAAGAGCAGAAAAGAACTCAAGCCTCTTCTTCATCGTCGTCTTCAGTAGTCAGAACGGATTTGATCTCAAGGATACGGCTGATTTTTTTTGCCCGGAGGGGAAGAAAAGGAATGTTTTCAATGGACGCTAGTTTCTGGTTGCTGTTTGCCGTGTAAATTTCGATAGTACCTGACAGACAGATCAGCAGTTCCAGAATATCCGGGTAAACGGATCGGGTACGCTTGGCGCCGCGACCGATGGCATCTTCTTTCTGCCCGAAGGAGCGATGCTCTATTTCGTTATGAGTTATGCGCCAGCGGTCATTTACACGCGACAAGAGCAGCATGAGGATATAAAGAATCAGAAGCAGCGTACTCAAGGTGACCAAAAAGTGCGGGTTAATTTGAGGTTGAAGGCTGCGGATCATCGCACCGAGTTTTGCAAAAAATTCAACGTTTCTTGCTTCCTGAAGCCATAAAATACCGAGCCAGCAAGCCAGAAACGCCACCAGACAAAAAATGCTGGTGTTACGACCGAGGTCAACACCCATGGTAAGCATTGTCAGCGCCACAATAAAAATATAGGTCCACGCCAGTGAAGTAGGTGATGCCCATCCTAAGGCCTGCAGTCCGGCAAAGACGTAGCCAAACGCAATTACAGGCCAGACGTAAAGAAAAGTAGGGTAGGAATAAAGGATTATTTCCGACGAAGACGATTTTTTTCTGAATCCAAACATTTCTTTTCCCTTTCCGCTGAAACTCATCGCCAAAAAAAACGCTTGCCAATTCAGCGTATCACAATTGAATTCAAAAAAGCCAGAAATACATTACAGGCAGCTGCCGCGCGGAATATTTCTGATAAGTCCACTTGGTGCTCTTTACCTTTCTTGGACAGAATGTCTGAATTATGGTTTAATACTCAAAAGAAATCTTTTTCAGAAAAAGCCCGGTTCAACAATAACCCACCAAAGAAAGCAGATTTGTGAAAACGCACCATATAGCTCAGAAATTTGATGTGGCAGGTCGTGCCGTAACTCTTGAACATACAGGTGAAGGGAACGTGAATGACACGTACCTGGCAATCTTCAGGACAGTCTTTTCAGAGGAACGTTTTATCCTGCAAAAGATCAACAAACGCGTTTTTCCCCATCCGGAACAGATTATGCAGAATATGCGCGTTGTGACTGAACATGTTCACAGGCGTATTGAAGAGGAAATGGATACTGCGGATCGCATCTGGCAGCTGCCGCGCGTGATTCCCGCAAAAGACGGAAAAGATTATGTGCTGGATGATGACGGCGAATTCTGGCGTGCGATCACGCTGATTGCATCGGCTCACTCCTATGGGCGTGTGCAGAATATTGAGCATGCCCATGAGGCAGGGTATGTTCTCGGGCACTTCCAGCGTATGATCAGCGACATCGAAATAGATAAACTGCATGATACGCTTGTCGGCTTTCATATCACACCCGGTTATCTGAAGAAATATGATGAGGCTCTTGCAAGTCCGGAAGGGCAGGAACGGGTGAAGATCTCCCCTGAGGCACAGCGCTGCATGCGTTTTGTTGAGGCACGGCGTGACTGGTGTTCTATTTTGGAGGATGCCAGAGACGCGGGCGAATTGAAGGTGCGTCCCGTACACGGCGATCCGAAAATTTCAAATATTATGATCGATGATGCTACGGGGAAAGGAACATGCATTATTGATCTGGATACAGTGAAACCCGGATTGATCCATTATGACTTTGGAGATTGTTTGCGTTCGTGCTGCAATCCGGCTGGTGAAGAAGTGCGCGATCTGGGGCAGGTTGTCTTTGACACAGACTGGTGCGAAGCCATCGTCAAGGGGTACATGGTGAATGCCCGCTCTTTTTTGACAGAGGCAGACATCTATTATTTATATGACAGCATCCGCCTTATCAGTTTTGAACTGGGGCTGCGCTTTTTTGCCGATTATATAGCCGGTAATGTGTACTTCAACACTCGTTATGACGGGCAGAATCTCAATCGGGCACGGGTGCAGTTTAAGCTCGTGGAGAGCATTCAGGCACGGGAAAAGCAGATTCGTTCCATCCTGGACAAGAGTTTAAGAGGCTGCTAGTTGTTTTCACCAGGCTCTTTTTTCAATTCAACACGGTAGAGGTGCGTCTTTGTGCGTAAATAAATGGCAGATCCCGCAACGACCGGAGAGGCAAGCATGCCTTCGTCCAGCTCATTGACCGCCAGTTTTTCAAACTGTTTGCCTTCCCGCAGCACGGTGGTTTTGCTGCGCGTGCCTGCGCAGTAAATTCGCCCGTCTGCATAAATAGGAGATGCCATATAGTTGCCGCCGATCCTTTCGCTCCAGTACTCTTCTCCGGAGTTACCGTCCAGACAGGTGACGATCCCGTCATTGCTTAAAAGATAGAGAAGACCATTTATGAGGAGAGGGGATGGTTCCGCCGGTACTTTTTTTCCGGCAATTATCCAGGAGGCTTCTTTTTCGACAATTGATGATGTGCCACTCAATTTCATTGCCCATAACTCCTGAGCGCCTCTGCCTATGGGTATATAAACGAATCCGTTTCCCGATACAGGGCAGGGGGCAGGGGAATAGGCACTGTGCGTCTTTTTCCATAATTCTTTGCCTGTACGCGCATCATAGGCAAATGTTGCATAAGATCCCTGGCTGAAAAGAAGGGTGCGGTCTTTTTCTCTCACAAGAAAAGGGGTGGTGAAAGCCTTTCGAAAGTCACCTTCCCGGAGCACTTCCCCATTTTCGTCAATATCCGGCCATTCCGTGGAACGGTCTGTTTTCCATACAGTTTCTCCGGTGTTTTTATTCAGTGCAGCCAGATACTGCACATCGGCACCATCGAAGGTAAGCAGAAGAAGGTCTTCAAAAAGAATAACCGATGAACCTGGTCCTCTGAAATGGCGGCAGGGGAGATCGGTTCGTGTCCACAGAACTTCATAGGTAGCCGTGTCCAGGCAGGCTGTGCCGTAACTGCCGAAATGCACATATACGCGTCCTTCTTCCAGAGCGGCTGTCGGTGAAGCATAGGAGTTCACTTCATTGCCCAGCTCTTCCGGATTGTCCGAATGAAAGAGATGCTTATTCAGAAGAATCTGTCCGTTCTCCTGATCGATGCTGAGGACATAGAAATCATGCCCGTCAACAGTTGCAGTTGTCAGCCAGATTCTTCCACCACCGATAACTGGCGTTGACCAGCCCTGATAGGGAATTTCTGTCTTCCAGGCAATATTTTCATTTTCGCTCCAGGTTAGCGGAACGCCGGTGTTTTCACCGGGCGGCGCCACAATGCCATTTCCATAAGGCCCGCGAAAGGAATCCCAACGCTCAGGTCCGGCGGCAAAAACGGGCAAAAAGGCAAGGTGGAAAGAAAAAATCAACCGAAAGAGGACAATTCCCGGCAAGGTGGAGCGCAGAGGTTTGTGTTCGTGCTTTTCAGGCATGGCAGTTCCTGTTGGTTTTCTAGGGGACTCAGTCTTTGGTTTCCTGGATTCCATTGGCAAAGGTCATTTGCCTGCCGCATTGACCTTCACAACCGTCCCAGCAATAGGTGCAAAGATCTTCTCTGGGCAACCCAATAGCGGCGATCAGATCATCCAGACGCTGGTATTTCAAAGTAGTCAGGCACAATCGTTGCCTGATCCGGTCAACCATTGCCTTGTATTTTTCTGAGTCCGGATTCGTGTATTCCTCAAGGGAGCCGTTTACGCCTCCTTCCAGTTCTCTTACGGTGCGGCGGGCGATCAGATCCATTTCGGATTTGGAACGGGAAAAATTAAGATATTTACAGGCGAAAAGCAGGGGAGGGCAGGCAGGGCGCATATGCACTTCACGGGCTCCTGCCTCATAGAGCCGCTTTATTGTGTCGGCGAGCTGTACGCCGCGGACAATGGAATCATCACAGAAAAGAAGGCGTTTTGCCTGCACCAAATCAGGCACAGGAATTAATTTCATGCGTGCAACAAGTTTACGTTTGGTCTGGCCCGGCGACATGAAACTTCTGGGCCAGGTAGTTGTATATTTGGTGAAAGGTCTGCCGTACGGCACTGTTTTAGCGTTGGCATAGCCTATGGCATATCCGGTACCGGACTCAGGAATACCCGCCACGAGATCCGCCTCAACAGTGTCTTTTTCGGCAAGGCGTGCTCCACAGCGGTAGCGGCAGGATTCAACGTTAATGTTCTCGTAGGAGGAGGCGGGAAAGCCGTAATAGACCCACAAAAAAGCGCACACTTGCTTGTAGGCATCGGGCTTGCGGAGTTGCTCAATACCTTCCGGCGTCAGTCGGAGAATTTCGCCAGGGCCGAGATAATACTGTCCTGTATAATCCAGATTTGGAAAAACGGCATTCTCCAGCGTGGCGGCCACAGCGCCTTCTTTGCTCGCTGTGATGATCGGTGTGCGTCCGAAACGGTCCCGCGCTACATAAATGCCTTTTTCAGTGAGCAGCAGAATTGAACAGGAACCTTCGATCCGTTCCTGCGCATAGCTGATGCCTGCTTCAAAGGAAGTCTTTTCGTTGATTAGCGTTGCGATCAATTCTGTAGGATTGATGCCAATGCTGCCTGTTTCTGAAAAATGGGCAACCCGGCGGTTGAAAGCATCCTGTACCAGAAAATCCAGATTGGAGACCCTGGATACCGTTGCAATGGCATAGCGGCCCAGATGCGATGAGATAATGAGGGGCTGGGGCTCCATATCACTGATGACACCGATACCGGAATTGCCTCGCATGGCCAGGATGTCTTTTTCGAATTTGGTGCGGAAGGGGGCATTGGAAATGTCATGGATGTGCCTGCGGAAGTCGGTTCCGTCAAGCACCGCCAAGCCGCCACGACAGGTACCCAGATGCGAATGGTAATCCGTTCCGTAAAAAAGATCAAAAATGCAGTCTTTTTCGGAGGTTACGGCAAAAAAACCGCCCATAGTTTAGATATCCTTCTTTAGTGTTATGTCAAGGCTTGTGGCGCCTTATTTCTGCAGATCGGTAGTTTTCTTTCACTTATTGTTGCAGTATCGCTTTACGTTTATATGGTCAGCCCCGGTCGGTGCTCTGACAGACAATTGACGCGTTAGTGGAAAGCATCGTCCTGATCCGGAATCAGTTCGTCCACTTTCGGGTCAAACAGGTTGAGAATGGCTCTGGATTCATCGGCAATGGCATCGATTATTCTTGCCATGCCACTGATATCACGGGGTTGTCCGTCCGTAAATCTTTCTTGACGTAATTGCTGACGCGCCCCTTTAGCTGTCATTCCATTGTGATAAAGGAGTGTTTTAATTCGCATCAGACTGATTATATCCTCGCGTGAGTACATGCGATGGTTTGCGCTGTTTCTACGGGGTTTTACTTCTGTGGGAAATCGTTTCTCCCACTGACGCAGCAAATGAGGGGAGATTCCTACCAGTTGCGCCGTTTCGCTGACGCTGTAGACCTTGTCCGGGAGATCGTCATGCATAGGAGAGAGAGTCTGTGTCATGGTGCGAAGTGCCCTGGAATCAGTTTTCCGGCTTTTGAGCGTCCGTCTGGATTTTCCATAGTTTAGCATATTTGGTGAAGACAGAGAAGGCTGAAAGACCGCAGAGAACAGCGCCGTGATATCCGTCGAGAAAGCCCCGGTTCCAAAAGTACATCTTTAAAAAACGGTGAACGGGCCGAAGAATTATGTCCCTTAGCCCTGCACGCTTTCCCCGTTCATAGGCATCCTGAGCGCCCCACGTCGTAAAGCGTTGAAAAGTGGAAAAATACTCCTCAAAACTTCGGTAAGTATTGTGATACATGACGTCGCGTATCTTTTCGACACGGCCCTCAACGATAACTTTGGAATGAACCCGTTTGTCCAGATAATGCCCTTTAGCTGTCCGAAAAAGCCTGAGGTTGTAGTCACGATGCCAACCACAGTAACGGATTAATTTGCCGAGAAAATAGGAGTGGCGCAGAATGTTGTATCCATCGGCACTGTCCGGTTTTTTTATGATCGCCTGAATGCGTTCCGCCAGTGCGTCAGATACCCACTCATCGGCATCAAGCACAAGAGTCCACTCGGTTGTAATTTGCGGGAGAGCCCAATTGCGCTGGGCAGCGGCGTTTACATATTCATGAACCGGTGCTGTGTCGGTATATTTTCTGACAAGATCGATGGTTTCCTGAGGTGCACGGGAATCGATTACACAAAAAAGTACATCCGCCCAGGATACACTCTCCAGTGCTTTGGGCAGACGCTCACATTCGCCGGGAACCAGCGTCAAAACGGTAAGGGAGCTCAATTACTTCTCTCCGTCTGAGTACAATCAGGCGATAGTTTTAAAAGGCGGCAGCTAAAAGGCTTCAGGTAGACTTTGTGCCAACGTATGAATGCCTCTAATATAGCAGAAAATCATTGCAGACGATAAATTACTGGCACGTCTTAGAAAATTGGCGACAGAATAAAGAGGAGGAAAGTGCTGTCTTCCTGGTATCGCCAGGAAAAAAATCGGATATACAGGAGGCTATCTTCTTTACACAGGCTTTTTTGCGTGTGCCCGATGTAATTAAAAGCCTCCTTCGTCCAAAGTGCTGGAAAGTTGCTGAAATGTCGCTTATTCATATACGCTATATACAAGATTTGCTGCGCTTTGTCGGAGATGCGACTCTTTTTACGACAGACCGGCAGCGAAAGTCACAAAGCGTACCAGCCGTCTAAAGATAATTATGTAATGAAATAAGGCAGATGTTCAGGCGTGGATCAACGAGATGATTTACTGACCATTCTAGGCACGGAGATTCCTGCCGCCTATCATTTAGGCGCGATGCGTCCCTTGCGCTATTTGGAAAATACGCACCAGCGGCGGCATAAGAAAATTGTTGTGGAGTCGGAAAAAGGGAAGTACCTGGCGAAAACCTATACGAATGATGCCGTAACTCTGGACTCCCTTTATTTTCAGCACAATCTTTCAAACTTTTTGTACAGCCATGATTTACCCGTGGCGCAGATTTTACGAACCCACGCAGGCAAAAGCTTTATTGCCAAAGATAACTGGGCAGTTGAACTGCAGTCCTTTTTATCGGGCGGGCCCATGCCTTTAACTGTGCAAACGCTCAAAGTGGCTGGCAGTTGTTTGGGAAAATTCCACAGTGTATGCCGGGGACTGCCGTCACCGCCAAGAGATGCCCGTAAGTGGCGTTTCAGCGAAGTGCCGCGTGCCATATTTCAGGATTTTTATCAGAGAGTTCTGCAGGAAAGAAACGATGCCCAGATGCATGGTTTCTGTGACACCATTGTCGCCTTTTTGGGGGAAGCCACAGAAGAGCTGGCACAAGAAAAACGGGATACTTTTGAGACGGGCATTATCCATGGGGACTGGCACGGTGGCAATCTTCTCTTTGTAAATGAGGAGATACAGGGCATTATTGATTTAGAATATGCAGGGGACGGCTGTTATCTGGAAGATCTGTCCTACGGCCTCTCAAACCTATGTTTGCGAGCCTCCGTGGATGCACAAAAATTGGAAAACAGAACCGATATTTATTTGGCTGCGTATGAGCAACACAGAAGCCTTTCCTGGGGGGAACGGGTGGCGCTCTTTTATGCGGCAGGTATTAAGCATATTACAACTGTGGCTTTCCAGCATCCGGCTGCAGACGGAAAGGTGGCGGGAGCGACACCGGTCCAATGGCTGGCGACGCTTGCAGAGCAAACCAAATGGCTTGCCCGTCAGGCGCACAACGCCCGGTGGGGTAATTAAGGAAGCAGTCCGAAGTTTGCTTCTCTGATCAGCTCAGGTGCTGTAACCATGTCATAGCCCGGGAACAGAGCGAATAGTCTTGTGATCCTTCATTAGGGGAGGGGTGTCTCGTTGTTTCATTGTCGAGCACAAGTATAACGCAAAGTCAATCTGCTCTGTTATAATACACATAAGAGTATTATTTTATTTTCTGCTTCGGACAATATTTTTTTTGTCATGATTTCCTATTAATTTCAGACTGATCTAATATGATACGCGCATTTTGGATACCTGAAAAAATCAGAGGAGACAAATATTTCTATAGATAGATTAACTCATAAAATCCTTGTAATAACAGTTTGATATCGTGCTGATATGATATGAAATATTAGGTCTGTAAATGCATTTAAAAAGCAAGGCATCTTATTGAAATGGCGCGTTATTTTAAATCAGTATTTGTGTGTATCATAATGAAGCGTGTACGAAAATAAGTCATATCTATAGTAAACATATAAGGCAGGTCTTTTTTATAAGGAGTTTGGAGGTATTCCTCATGCGGGCTATTTTTTTGATCGTCGAAAAACGAACATAATATATATTATCAGACACTATGCGCGCGCGCTTTAAACCATAGGAAAGTAAGAGGAACCGGACAAAAAGCGCGCAGAAGCGAAAATACGGGCTCAGATAAAATGCCTATGAAATGCCCTCTGCCGCTATCGCTGGTCTTGCGGCAATGGGAACCCTTCCATGCAGCAAGGCCCGTTTAGCGTTTCTGACGGAAGCGGTCTCGGAACAGAAGCTTCGAAGGCAACGTAATACTAGCCAACCAGCGCTGCCATCCGCTTGAAGTGACTTTTCAATGCCAGATAGACTGCGCGGTATTCTGCCACGTAGGTGTCATAAAAATCTGCTACGGAGGGATCCGGCATCTGTATGTCTTTCTCATGAATACAGAGATCACACGCTTCTTCCACAGACGTGAAAAGCCTCGCCCCTACCCCGGCAAGAATGGCAGCACCGTAGGACGGCCCCTGATCCACCTCCAGGCGAGCGATTGCTACACGACCCGTGTCCGCCAGAATCTGCCGCCATAGAGCGCTGCGAGCGCCTCCACCAGAAATGCGAGAGACTGAGAGCGGAACGCCAATTTCGCGCATGATATCCAAACTTTCCCGCATTCCGTAGGCGACCCCTTCCAGAATTGCCCGTGCCATATGCGCCTTTGTATGGCGCAGCGATAGCCCTGCAAAAGTACCTTTAGCATATGGGTCTTTATGAGGGGTGCGCTCCCCGGAAAGGTACGGGAGAAATAATAAGCCTTCGGCGCCCGGGGATATAGTTGCAGCTGCTTCAGTGATAAGGGTATAGGGGTCGATATCCAATTCCCGGGCTTTTTGAATTTCCTCATGACACAGCTGATTTCTGAACCATTGGAGGGCACCGCCCGCGCTTAACATAACGCCCATAACATGCCATTTGCCCGGCACTGCGTGGCAGAAGGTGTGGATACGGCCTTGAGGATCAACACATATTTCTTCAGAAAAAGCAAAAACCACACCGCTGGTACCTAATGCAGAAGAAAGTGTCCCGGCTTTGACAATGCCGCAGCCAACCCCGCCGGCAGCCTGGTCTCCCCCGCCGGCAACCACCGGAATACCCTTTGAAAGCCCTGTGCGCTGTGCTGCCTGTGACGATAAAGTCCCCGTCACTTCAGGACCCTCAAAAGACTCAGGAAGAAGAGATGAATCGAGTTCCAGTAAAGAGAGTAATTCTTTATGCCAGCAGCGGTTTCGTACATCAAAAAGGAGCGTCCCCGAAGCGTCGGAAACGTCGGTAGCAAACTCACCTGTGAGTACCCAACGGATATAGTCTTTCGGAAGAAGAACTTTGCAAAGCTTCTCGAAATGATGCGGCTCATGGTCACGGAGCCAAAGAATTTTCGGGGCTGTAAACCCTGTCAACGCCGGATTGGATACCATATTTACAAGTGCCGCCTCTCCTCCGGCCCGGTCGGTAATTTCCTGGCATTGAGCGGCTGTGCGCTGATCGCACCAGAGCAAAGCAGGCCGCAGCACTTCGTTATGTTTATCCAGAAATACACTTCCGTGCATTTGACCGGTTAGCCCAATGGCTTTTACTTCTGAACCTGAAGGAACGCACGCAGCCAGCTCCTGAAGAGCGCTAAGCGATGCTTCCGCCCAGTCCGATGGATTCTGCTCCGCCCAGTTGGGCTTTGGTGTGGAAAGCGGGTATTCACGCAAAGCAGATGCAACGACATTTCCGCAGGTGTCCATAAGCAATGCCTTGACACCACTTGTGCCAACGTCCAGTCCGATGAGCAATTCCGCCATTTCAATTTTCCTTTCCTGCCCGGAAAAAAGCCTCTTAAAGAATAGTGGGATTCTGTTCCGTAGTATATCAGCAGAAAGGGTACTTCCCAAAGTCGCTAAGGGAAATAGCTGCCCGTGTAAAGAAGAAGCAGCACCGCACCAAACGGCGTTCATAAGTTGCACTTTGTATGTGATTATGGTACTCTTGAATCTCTCAACCGACACAAAGATAGATGGTTTTCAGGAAGGAGTATGAGAATGATTGATCAGCTGAAAGCGCGACTCAATCTTAAAGCAGTATTAAGAAACGTGGAGCTGCTTCCGGAAATAGACGACCTGAGTCGGGAGCTGATCAAAGACTGGGAAATTTCCATCCGTTTATCTATTTGGCGCGATACCAATATCCTTTTAAATTTTCATAACGGACGTTGCACTTTTTTAGCCGATACAATAGAAAAAGGAACGGTTAGCCTCTTTTTCTGCTCTGCTGCTCATTTGAACAATATGATGGAGAATAACGCCTCTCCCCTGCCTCTCTCCGGCTTTACCAGGCTGGGCTTTTTAAAAACTGAATTTTCGAAGCTTACCAGCAGGCTTGAATATTTCCTGAAGCCCCCCAGCGATGTAGTTCAGGATGACCGCCATAAAATGATCAATTTATCCCTGGCACTAAGTACAGCGGTATTTGCCATACCGGAATTGCTTCAGTTGGATCCTGTTTCCCGGCGCATTGCCCCGCAACTGTCTGCCGGCACTCTGCAGTTGTCGGTATTGCCCGAAGGGCCTTATGCTTATGTGATTTATGACGGTAAGGGCGGAGCAAAAGCGTTTACAGGCAAAGCTGCCCGTCCGGAAGCCCTCCTTACTTTTCGAAACCCCGAAATTGCCCAGTTACTTGTTGACGGCACGCTGGACAGTTTCGGCGCCGTTGCCAAAGGCGATATTCAATTAAGGGGCAAAATTCCTCTGATCGATCATACCAACGTCATTCTTGATCAAATTCCAAAATATTTGCAGTAGTTCGCTCCAGGAGACAAGACAGTGAACATTTACCGTTACGAAGAATCAAATAAGTGGTTTGATAGAGCTGTAAAAGTAATCCCATGCGGCGTTTACGGTCATTTCAGCCCTGCTCCCTATGCTCCTGTGGAAGCCTACCCTTTTTTTTCCAATAAGGCTGATGCCGCCCGTTTCTGGGATGTGGACGGCAACGAATTTATTGACTATATGTGTGCCTACGGTCCCATGGTTCTAGGCTACAATCACCCTGCCGTGGAAGCCGCCTTTCAGGAGCAGCACAGTCTTTCTGATGCAAACAGCGTTGCGTCTCCGCGGATGGTGGAACTTGCTGAACTTCTCTGCGATCTTGTTCCCGTCGCCGAGTGGGCTTTTTTTGCCCGAAATGGAGCTGATGTCACCAACCTGGCTGTTATGGTGGCAAGAGCAGCTACAGGCCGTGATAAAGTCATTGCCATTAAGGGAGGCTATCACGGTACAAGTCCCTGGATGCAGGCGCCCGGGCACCATGGCACCATTGCCGATGACCACCAGCATGTAATCCGCATTCCCTGGAATGATCTGAATGCTCTGGACCAGGTGCTCGCCGAGCATGGATCTCAGGTTGCTGCTTTTATGGCAAGCCCCTATCATCATCCCATTTTTGAAGACAACGTCCTGCCTGCCGAAGGCTATTGGCAGGCTGCGATAGATAAGCTGCACAAAAACGGCAGCGTTGTCATTGTTGATGACGTTCGCGCCGGCTTCAGGCTGCATTTGGGCGGCTCCAATGAGCACTATGGTTTTAAGCCAGATATGATTGCTTTTTCCAAAGCTATCGCCAACGGCTATGCGTTGTCCGCACTGGTGGGCACAGATGCGCTCCGTCTTGATGCCGCAAAAGTGTTCCATACGGGCAGTTTCTGGTATTGTGCCGGGTCTTTTGCCGCCGCTATAGCCTGCCTTACTACCCTCAAGGCAGAAAAGGGACCGGAGCGGATGCGGGTGCTTGGCGAAAAGCTTACCTCCGGGCTTCGTGATGTGGCAGCCGGCCATGGCTACACTCTGGTCGTATCCGGCGAACCCGCCATGCCTTATCTTCGTCTCGCGGATGATGACACACTGATGCTGCAGCAGGCCTGGTGTGGAGAATGTACCCGTCGGGGAGCATTCTTTACCTCGCATCACAACTGGTTTTTATCCACCGCGCACACGGACGGGGATATAGAAAAAACACTTCAAATAGCTGACGATGCCTTTAAAGTGATAAAAAGCGAGTTTGGTCATTAAATTAACGAAAAGGAAATGATTATGTCCTTGACGGAACAGGAATTAGCCACGCTGAAAGAGCGTGCAGCATCGATTCGCTGCCAGATTGCCGATGTGACCGGATGGTCCGGTGGTGCGCATATTGGCGGGTCCTTAAGTATGGTGGATATTCTAACGCTGTTGTACTGGAAGTATCTTCGCATAGATCCTGCCAACCCTGCCTGGGAAGATCGGGATCGTTTTGTGCTGAGCAAAGGGCATGGCGGCGTAGGGCATGCTGTTGTCCTTGCCGAGCGCGGATATTTTGATAAAGCAGCGCTGCACGAGTTCAACGAAACAGGATCAATGCTGGGCATGCATCTGGACAGCAATAAAGTGCCCGGCTGCGATGCTTCCACCGGCTCCATGGGGCATGGTTTGTCACAGGCTGTTGGTATGGCTTTGGGCGCTCGCGTGCTGAAGAAAGAGTGGCGTGTCTTCTGCATGATCGGCGACGGAGAGAGCAACGAAGGTTCCATCTGGGAAGCCGCCATGGCAGCCGCCCATTACAAACTGGATAACCTGATTGTTATTCAGGATAGAAATCACCTGATGATTGACGGGCCTACCGAAGAAGTAATGAGCCTGGAGCCGCTTCCGGATAAATGGCGTGCTTTCGGTTTTGAAACCCGGGAAGTGAATGGTCATGATTTGCCGGCACTGGCGGAAGCGTTTGAATTTGCCATTGCGCACAAGGGTTCCCCTGTCATGCTGGTCTGCGATACGATCAAAGGCAAAGGCGTGGAATTTATGGAAGGGAAACCGGAGTGGCACTATGGCGGATTAAATGCAGAACAGATCGCCAAAGCCAAAGCGTCGATAGAAAACAAAGGATAAAAGTATGGAAACAGCCAGCACTCTGACTTGGACAATCTATGATGCGGATAAAATGACGCAGCGGGAAATCTACGGGCTGGTGCTTACAGATCTGGGCAGGCAGCATCCGAAGATCGTCGGTCTGTCGGCGGATCTTGCCAAATCCACCAAAATCGGTACATTCGGTGATGCCTATCCCGACCGTTTTTTTAATTTCGGAATTGCCGAACAAAATATGTTCGGAGCAGCGGCCGGGCTTGCCAAAGCCGGGCTTATTCCTTTTGTGTCCACCATGTCCGCTTTCGCATCCATGCGTGCCTGTGAATTTGTGCGCACGGACATCTGTTACCAGAACCTGAATGTAAAAATTATAGCTACCCATGGCGGCATGTCTTTCGGCTCGGGAGGCTCCACGCATCATGCCAACGAGGATTTATCCATTATCCGCGCCTTCCCGAACCTGACCGTGGTTGCTCCGGCGGATACGATAGAAACAGCACTTGCAGTAAAAAAATGCATGGACATTCAGGGACCGGTGTATATTCGAATCGGTCGTGGTTTTGAACCACGCATCTACGAATCAGAAGAGTACGGTTTTGAAATCGGGAAAGCGCATGAATTGCGATCCGGAACGGATATCACTATTATCGCTACCGGAAATACTGTATTTCACGCTGTTCAGGCGGCTGATATCATGAATAAAAACAGCGGACTCAGTGTAAGAGTATTGAATATGCACACCCTGAAACCGATAGATCAGGATGCTGTTCTTAAAGCGCTAGTAGAGACCAGGCGCTTGCTCACCGTGGAAGATCACAGTGTGATTGGAGGGTTGGGAAGCGCTGTGGCGGACGTGATTGCTGCCAGCGGAAAAGGCTGCGCTTTTAACAAACTGGGTGTGCCTGATACCTTCTGCCCCCACGGCAATCCTGAAGATCTGATGCATATGTATAAAATTGATACGGACGGTATTATTGAAACAGTCGGTGAACTGATGCAGCGTGATTTTGAAGAAGATGAAGACTGGGAAGATGAGGTGTAATTCATGACACTTACTCGAGAACAGCTGACCGGCCGACTTGTTTTAAATGCGGTTCTTCCCGTAATCCGGGTGATGCTTGAAGATGATGAACGGATGAAAAACCGGTTTGCCGATGTTACAGGAACGGTGCAGTTTGAGGCGGACGATCCGGACGGCAAGACCGGAGCCTGGCTTCTTTTTGATCGCGGGAAATTTGAAGTCACCCAGGGATTTACGGAAAATCCGGATGTGCTCTTTTCGTTTTCCTCATTAAAAGCCATGAATGATATGTTCAGGGGCAAGCCTGTTCTGCCGCGTCTGGGCGCGCTGCTTCCTGCTCTGATGAAAAAGCCGGGGCTTGTGATACGCGTTTTTAAAGTGCTATTCGGACTCAAATTGCTGATGCCTGCAGCAAAGCCCAAAAATGCGGAACAGGCGCATCTTAAGGTAAAGATGACTTTGTACATGGTTTCCACTGCGCTCAGCCAGATGAACAAAGCCGGTGATACGGACATGCAGGCTTGGACAGCGAAACAACCTGAACGTATTTATCAATGGAGTGTGGATGGTACAGATATCGTCTGTTATCTGAAGGTGAAAGCAGGCAAGACCAAAGCGGGTCGTGGCGTTCATACAGGGCGCAAACCTTTTGTGCACATGAGCTTTAAAAGCGTCGATGCTGCGCTTCCTGTTCTGGCAAATACGATAGACACAGTAAGCGCTATTGGGCAGGGCCTTGTTTTGAGTGACGGTTCTCCTGAATATGGAGGAAAGCTGGGCGATTTCATGATGAAGGTGGCGAACCTGCTTTCGTGATATAAAACCAGGTTCAAATAAAAATTGCACTCCCCTGCCCTGCCCTTGATATGATTCGTCTATATGAACTCCGGGATGGGATCGTCCCGGAGTTTGATATTTTCCAGAGTTTTAAAAGAATATCTAATTCTGTGAGGAAAAATAAATGGCAACAGAACTGATTGTGGTTCTTGATATGGACAGCCGCGCTGAAGCACTTTCTGCTGTGCATGCCTGCGGTGACTGCAAATGGTTTAAAATTGGCGCACAACTCTTTACCCGGCTTGGACCGGATATAGTCAAAGAAGTTCAGCAGCTCGGGAAAAATGTATTTCTTGATCTGAAATATCATGATATTCCGAATACGGTCGGTCACGCCGCACGGGCAGCTGCCGACCTGGGCGCAGGATTAATCACTGTCCATGCTTCGGGCGGTTGTGCCATGATCGAAGCAGCACGTACAGCAGTTGAAGGTACGGCGACACGAATCCTGGCCGTAACAGTGCTGACCAGTATAAATGCCAGTGTTCTTTGTGAAGAAGTGGGTTTTTCGGAGACACCGGAAGAAGCCGTGCGTCGCCTTGCTTCACAGGCTGTGAAAGCGGGTGCCCATGGGATTGTCTGCTCCCCTCTGGAACTGGGCATAACAAGAGAAGTTTTGGGTGCAGAGCCATTGATCGTGACGCCTGGAGTCCGCCCCGAATGGGCATCACGCGACGATCAGGCGCGTGTGATGACGCCCCGAGCAGCGGCGCAGGCAGGTGCTTCCATGGTGGTCGTCGGCCGGCCCATCCTGAAACATCCTTATCCTTCTGAAGCTGTATCACTAATTTTAGAGGAACTGAATTCATGAACCCGCAAGAAATCATTCGTATTTTTAAAGAATCCGGTGCTCTTTTAGAGGGGCATTTCATTTATGCAAGCGGACGGCACGGGCGGCAGTTTCTTCAGGCAGCCCGTGTTTTTCAGTATCCTGAATATGGAGAGGCTTTCGGACAGGCTCTTGCAGCGGCGTTTCAGGATAAAGACATTGATCTGGTCGTCGGGCCTGCAACAGGCGGCATTGTCATTGCCTACGAGACGGCGCGGCATTTAAAGTGCCGTGCCGCCTATAGCGAAAAAGACGGCGCTGGCGGTATGGCGATGAAAAGAGGGTTTAAAATCAAAGAAGGCGAACGGGTGCTGGTCGTGGAAGATATTGTGACGACCGGTGGTTCAGTAAAGAAGACAATTGATCATTTGCGCCGCCGCGGTGCTGAAATTGCCGGAGTGGCTGTTCTTATCGACCGCAGCAGCGGCTTGGCAAGTTTTGATTGTCCCTTTCATCCGCTTGCTGTTTTGCCCATGGAAAGCTGGCCTGCAGATGCGCTTCCTGAGGACCTGCGCACAACCGAGCCCATGGATCCCGACGACATAATGCTGTGAGTATTTAAGGAGATCTAATTCATGCGCACGATACCCAAAGTGTTCGCTCTTTTTATCTGTCTTTGTGTTTCTTTTGCTTTCGCCGATACGCACTCGCTCCTCATTTTGCATACCAATGATATTCACGGGCACGTGAAAGCAGACCCACTCGGTCAGGGCGGGCTCCCTTATGTATCCGCATTCGTTAAAGAGATGCGTGCGCAAAGAGGCGATCTGCTTCTTCTTGACGGTGGCGATGTCATGCGAAAAGGGGATCTGATTGCTGAAAAAACGGAGCATCGGATTCTTTACGAAGCCATGAAGAAAATCGGCTATACAGCGGGCGCCATGGGTAATCACGATAATTTTCACGGATATGATCATTTGCGGGAATGCAGCGAAATTGCGGGAATGCCGATTTTGTGCCTTAACAGTCTGGATGACACTGGGAGTCCGCGCTTTGCGCCTTCCACAATCGTTGAATGCAATGGGTTGAAAGTTGCTCTGATCGGTCTTACTACCCTCGCAGGCGGGGCGTTCAAATCCATAGACAAGTGCGGTGAGCAATTGCGGCTGGAAGCGGAACGGCTGGAAAATCAGGTCGATCTTACGGTGGCAGTTGTGCACATCGGCAGAAAGGAATGCATTCTTCTGTCTGAAAAGGCGCCGACTATTGATGTGTTTGTTTCCGGGCATACCCATGAGGCGCTCCATGAAGCTGCTCTGGTGCCGGAAACGGGCGCATTGATTGTGCAGGCCGGTCAATATGCCCAATATGTGGGAGTGCTTGATTTAACGGTTGATCCCGCTCAGAAAAAGGCAATCACAGCAGAAAGCAGGCTTGTCTCCATGGATCCTGAAACTGTGACGCCCGATCAGGAGATGATTGCCTGGCTGGACGCGGAAGAAGAACGCATTTTTCCCGGGGCGGGTGAGATTGTAGGCGAAACGGGTCAGGTGATCCAGATTCCCGACCTGGTGCGAATTGCGTCGGCCGCACTGCAATGGAAAGCCGGGGCAGATATTGCCTTTTGCCATACCTTTGTCATGCGGAGCAACCAGCGGGAAGGTGCTATAACGGCGAATTCCATTTTTCAGTCGGCAGGTCAGCGAGGCGATCAGGTGGTGCTAACCGAATTAAGCGGAGAACAGATCCGGGTCTATCTGAATTGTTTGAGCAATGCACGTCAGGGCAAGACGGCGTGGTATGGCTTTTCAGGTAAAATGGAAAAAGCTGACGAAGCAGGCAAATGGAATCTGGTCAGCGATCTCGAGATGGCGAAAAACTATCAGGTTGCCATCCCACTGTACCAGTGGGAAAACCTTATGGGTGAATGCGCCGAACCAGATTCCCCGCTGGCAACACTTCCTAAAACACCGCCGATTGCTGACTACTCTGTGGCAGACGCTATGACTGACTACTTGCGGGAAGTTAAAAAAAGCGGTGGCTCTGTTGAGGCACTTCTGGCAACGCTCAATTAATCAGAGAGAGGGCAATTTGTTTTTGATACCGGCAGCCTGGAGCATTTCTTCCACAGTCAGGAAGCATTCTCTTGTTTTTGTTGTGTTTTCCGCCCGACCACGCTCAGCGGCATCTATACGGTGCCATCCATCCAGCGTGACTGCATCTTTAGGGAGATCGGGCACAGCCTCAATTTTGCATTGAAGAGAGTCCCTGTCGTCCATGATAGCCTGAACAGTTTCACGGCAATCGGGCTTGTTTTTCCCCACCATGCCTGTGCCGCTCCGCTTTGCCCATCCGGCGGTGTAAAGACCGGGCACAATAATACCCTGTTGTGTTACCCGCCCGGCCTTATGGGGGATCATACTTTTTTGCGCATTCAGCGCAATGCCGTCAATTTCCGTAGCTCCCTGTCCGATAGCGCTGATAATCAAATAACAGGGAATTGCGGTGTCCTCTTCCCCGCTCTTCACAACCAGTGCCGAGACGGCTTCCTTGCCCTGTATTTCTTTCGGGGTTGAATAAAAATGGAAGTGAATATGCCTGGCAGTCTTCGGCGTTGTATGTGCGGATTTATACAGAGAAAGCAACTGTTCCTCTTCGGGGGAAACCGCCTGTATGTTTTCCAGGCAGTTTTCCGGATGAAGATGGTAACTCACACCGGGAATGTCAAAAAGCGCTGCAAATTCGGAAAGAGAAAAACGAACATCCAGAGGGCCCCGACGAATGATGAGATGAATTTCTCTGATAGCACTTGAGGCAAGTGCCTGCTGCATAGGCTCGGGTATATCTGTTTTTGGAAGCCAGTCGGAAGGAAGCGACAGAATCCGGACGGCATCCAGCGCAGCATTGCCGGCACCGATCACCGCGGCAGCCGTGTGAGTCAGGTCGGGGCGCAGAAAGGCGCAATCCGGCCTTCCGTTGTACCAGCCGGCGAACTTTGTTATATGAAAGAAACCGGGCGTCTCTTCACCGGGGATATTCAGCAATAAGCCGTCGTCTGCTCCTGTCGCCAGAATAACCGCATGATAATGATGCTGAAGTAATTGAAGAGAAATGTCTTTTCCTACTGTTACATTCCCGAAAAAATGGAAGCCCTGACGGGAAGCGATGCGGTCGAAAGCGGCAGTTACAGCACGAATACGCTGCCGGTCAGGTGCGATGGCATGGCGTGCGGAGCCATAAGGAACAGGCCATCTTTCATACATATGCACGACACAAGGCTGCGCCAGGCGCAACAGATAATCGGTGCAGAAAAAGCCTGCCGGTCCGCTGCCGATCACGGCGACCCGAAGTGGTTCCTTACAGGCATCTCCGGAATAACGATGTCTATGTACAGAGGTATCCATCATATAAAACAATGCAAAAAAGAGAGAAAGAAACAGAAAATCTTATAAAGGAGGCTTGCGCAGAAAGCGGAGAATAATGCCTATCGTAGTTAAGATAAAGCCAAGAACCACACAGGCAACGCCTCCGAAATAGGCACCTACCGCCCACTGGCTTTTTCCGATTAAAGCATAAGCGATTACAAAAAAAAGACCGATGAAGGCAAGATAAAGACCTGTGACAGTGAGATCAGTTTTAGGGGTCTGGATAGACGGAGCAGGCATTTCTTCGAGCAGTTCCCTAAGCTCCTCAGAGGACATGGAAAAGCCAGGTTTCTTTTCTGCCCATTCCAACAGCAGCATCCTCAGGCGATGGTGAAGCCAGGCACGCGCCATCTCACGAAAAATAAGATAGAACAACGTACTGACTGCGGCGATAAGCGGTATCGCCAGAAGATATATTTTCATGCGTTTTGAAAAGCTCCCTGTTAAAAGACGGCCGGGCGTCACTGACACCCGGCCGCAACTAGAAAACGAGGGAATAAAATTACGCCCAGGTCATGGCTGTGGGCGCTTCAAAAATGATGCTCTTCTTCAGGAAAGAAACTGCTTTGGTCAGCCCTTCCCAGTTGGACATGAGGCTGTCTTCGTGCTCAATGCTGATTGCGCCGTCGTAGCCGACCATGCGCAGCGTGGAAAAGAAATCATTCCACCATTTCAGGTCGTGACCGTAACCGCAGGTGCGGAAGATCCAGGAGCGGTTAATTTCATCACCGTAGGATTTGTAGTCATTGACGCCATTGACGGCGGCGTTGGTCTGATGAACGATAGAGTCTTTGGCGTGAACGTGATAGATGCAGCCTTTGAGGGCTTTCACGCACTCGACCGGCTCCATGCCCTGCCAGAAAAGATGGCTGGGATCGAAGTTCGCACCGATGTTATCACCGCATTCCCGACGTACACGCAGCATGGTATCCGTGTTGTAAACGACAAAGCCCGGATGCATTTCAAAGGCAAATTTAACGCCTGCATTTCCGAGTTCTGTGTTCATCTTTGACCAGTACGGCAGCACTACTTCGTTCCACTGCCAGTCCAGAATTTCAAGATAATCGGGCGGCCAGGCACAGGTTACCCAGTTAGGCTTTTTATCGCCGGGACCGGATCCCGGGCAGCCTGAGAAGCCGTTGACGACACCGACGCCCAGCAGATTCGCCAGTTTAATGGTGTTCATGGTAACAGCATGGTTTGCTTTTGCAAATGCTTCGTCGGGGTGAATCGGATTTCCATGGCAGCTCAGCGCACTGATTTCCAGACCTTCTCCCTTCAACGTGGCAAGCAGCTCATCTCTTTTCGGCTTGGATTCGAGCAGTTCCTGCAGGGGGCAATGCGGCTCGCCGGGGTAGTTCCCCGTGCCAAGTTCCACTGTCTGCAGCTCCAGCGGACGAATCAGATCCAGGACTTCTTTAAGGGGTTTGTCGCTGAAAAGGGCAGTTAAAACTCCAAGTTTCATAAAGCATCTCCTTTATAACTTTTGAAGCACCGTTTCAGATAGGTGCAGTCCGGGGTTGGTTTTCAAACTTTTTCCCATTTGCGTGTAGACGCCGCTTTTTCCACCGCTTCCAGAACAGCCTGGCAGTTTACCGCATCTTCGAAGGTCGGGTAGTTGATCTTTTTCTTCTTGAGACCGCAAAGGAACTCGTAGATTTCATGAACAAAAAGATGTTCATATCCGATAATGTGTCCCGGAGGCCACCAGGAATTGACATAAGGATGCCCGCTGTCGCAGGCGAGTACTTTGCGGAATCCCTGAAGCGTATCGGGATCGGCGCGGTTGAAATACTGGAATTCGTTCATGTCTTCCTGATTCCAGATGAGAGAGCCTTTACTGCCGTAAATTTCAATGGAGTTGAAGTTGCGGCGTCCCGGAGCAAAGCGGGTAGCTTCAAAACTTGCCAGTGTGTTCTGCCCTTTGATCCGTCCGATAAAGACAGCGGCATCGTCCACATCGACTGTGTCGTACTGTTTGGTCTTTTTGTTGCCTTTGGCATCCCAGGCACCAACGTCGGAATCTGCCACCACACGTTTTTTGATAAAAGTTTCCAGAGCACTTGTCACTTCGCCGACGGGTCCGACCAGGAAATGGCACAGGTCGGTTATGTGGGCGCCAATATCGCCGAGAGCACCGGAACCGGTATGTTTTTTCTTCATCCGCCAGACCATGGGGAAATCAGGATCCACAATCCAGTCCTGAAGATAGGCGGCGCGGAAGTGGAAAATTTCACCCAGTGCGCCGGAGGAAATCATTTTTTTCATGGTCTGCACTGCCGGGGCAAAACGGTATGAAAAACCGCACATATGCTTGATCCCGGCTTTGTCCGCCGCTTTTAACATATCCTTGGCTTCGGCTAGCGTATTTGCAAGAGGTTTTTCACAGACAATGTGCTTGCCTGCCTTGGCTGCCTCTATGGCAATAATCGGGTGTAGGAAATTTGGTGTGCAGATATCTATGATATCGATATCCGGGCGATTCACTACTTCTTTCCAGTCCAAAGAAGTTTCCTGCCATCCCCAGCGATCGGCTGTCGCCAGCTCTTCCTCGAATTTTCCGCACATGACTTTCATGACGGGCTTTACGGGTGCATCAAAGAACATGTCTACTTTGCGCCAGGCGTTGCTGTGCGCTTTTCCCATGAAACTGGCACCGATCATTGCCACATTCACTGTTTTTTTGGCCATAGCCTTTCCCTCCGTTGGAGTTGTAATAGTGCTTCCACGCCGGTATCACACAGAATGCCGGTCACAGTAAAAGGATGTACTGTCCAAAACTGAAAAAACAGACATCTATAAAAGAGTACCGTTTTATCTGAATTAAATCAACTTGGCTTCTGCGGGAATTCCTGTTGCATAGTCTGATGCCTTCCTTCCAGTCAAAAAAGCGGTAAAGCAATGGAAACCGAAATCACTTTTCCGGGCAGGGCTGATCCGACAACGTGAGTATGGTACACTGAATTGTTTCGAAAGTACACATCAGCTGCAGCAGCCTACAGGCTATCTTTGCGGGAAAGGGCGCAGAATGAAATTTGAGACAGAGTATCTTGTTTTTCAGACTACCAAAAAAAGAGAGTACATTAATATCACCGATAAAGTGGAGCAGGCACTGCACCGCAGCGGTATTCAGGAAGGGATGATTCTTGTATCCGCCATGCATATTACCGCCGGCGTGTATGTGAATGACGCAGAGTCCGGGCTGATTGCTGATATAGACGAGTGGCTTGAATCGCTTGCACCTTTCAAAGAAGGTTACAGGCATCATCGGACAGGCGAAACCAACGGCGATGCGCATCTGAAAAGCCTGCTTGTACATCACGAGGTCATCGTTCCGGTAACAAAAGGGCGACTCGACCTCGGGCCCTGGCAGCAGATTTATTACGCAGAATTTGACGGGAGACGTCCTAAACGGCTCATCATTAAAGCCATGGGTGAATAAGCCAAGAGGCAAGTACGATTACTAAGCATGCGGGTGTGCGTTTCGGTACACTTCTTTTAGACGGTCAATGCTTACGTGCGTATAGATCTGTGTGCTGGACAGGCTCTCGTGCCCCAGAATTTCCTGTACTACCCTCAGGTCGGCACCGGCATTGAGCATATGGGTTGCGAAACTATGGCGAAGGGTGTGGGGCGAAACGCCGACGCGTTCGGGCAGGCTTTTTTGAACGTGTGCTTCAACAATGCGCTGGATGCTCCGTGTGGTTAAAGCGCCGCCGCGATGATTCACAAAGACAATGGGCTGCGCCTGGCTGCAGAGCTCACCACGCCGTCCCAGATAAGATTTGAGTGCTCTCAGTGCAGGCCCTCCAACAGGCACGAGACGTTCTTTTTTCCGCTTCCCGAAGATTCGCATAGTCTCATCATGCCAGAAAATATCCTCAAATGTCAGTCCTGCCAGCTCTGCCGCACGTAAGCCGCATGAGTAGAGCACTTCCAGTACGGCTCGATCCCGGGATCCTAGTGCTGTGGCAGTATCAACTGATTCCAGCAAAGCCGTGATTTCCGGGATGGACAAAACTTCAGGCAGGTTTTGAGCACGTTTCGGTGAGCGAAGCCCCTCTGTAGGATTCGTTGTGATTTGCCCGGTTTTCTGATAGTACAAATACACAGAGCGCAAGGCTGCGAGTTTTCGTGCCGCCGTCCGTGCGGTTGCACCTGAAGTCTGGATGTGCGCCAGAAATGCCCGGACAGTATTTCGATCTGCCCGCTGCAGCACACTCAGTGATGCAGGCGGTCGGATATCGTCGGATTTTCGGTGCAGTGCGGCAACACCATGTTCAATAAAATCACAAAAAGTGGCGATATCATTGGCATAAGCGCGCAGGGTGTGTACGGAGAAATTGCGTTCTATGCGAAGGTAATGTAAATATCTGATAAAGTCCATGGATTTAATAAATTGTGTGCCAGTGCAGCAAAGGTTGTTTCAGGAAAAATAGTAGTCTGAACCCCAATAAGCAAGATCAACAAAACGTTGCCAGGAAATGAGCTCTTCACGCAAAAGCGGTCTGGTGAAACGGGGGAGCCATCGGGGTGCTACAGGTTTTTTGAGGAGTGGCATGCGCGCCTCATCAGGAGTGCGGTCCCGCTTTTTCAGATTGCAGGCAGGGCATGCCACAACCAGATTACTCCAACTGTCTTCACCGCCTCTGGACTTGGGAATTACATGATCAATGGTCATGCAGGAGCGATTGCCTGTTCTGCCACAATACTGGCATGTGTCTTTGTCACGGGCAAAAAGATTTCTTCGGGACAATCGCACTTCCTGAACATGGAATCCGTTGAAAACGTTTAAAACTACAACTTCCGGAAGGCGAATGCGCTGAGCAGTGGTGTAGACGTAACGATCCGGAGGAATGCCGTCTGCATGCATGGATAATTCCAGCCAGGAGGGCATGTCGTACAGCATGTAATCGGTAGGATGCACAACGCAGGCTCTTCCCTGCACCAGGAGACGCAATGCACGCCTGGCTGAGGTAACCTGAATCGCAACCCAGGATTTATTTAAAACCAGAACATAGGCATTCTGCACGGTAAAGCCTCCATGCGCCGTGTCCTAACCCCTTCAGTATATCCGTTTTGGCTTGCCGTCTCAAAAAGAAATATCACGCCCAATTTTGCGTTTTCTTGAGAAAAACGAGATTTGTTGCCTTTTCTTTCCGGATGCTCTATACTGGTAGCTGCAAAGGATCTTCGGGTTTAGTGTGACAACGATGGAGTATATGGAGATGCTTGATCGTTTTTCGTCCCGATCCAAGGAAAAATCCGCCGAGTCCATTCCGACGCCTTCCATCTACAAAAAAGAAAGGCAAAAAGTTGTTGTCCGAATGAAATCGGGGGACGTATATTACGGTTCAACTTTTGCCCTGAACAGGCAGGCAGAAATCTTTCATCTGGAGTTGGTGACTGCGGAGGGCATTT
Source organism: Candidatus Hydrogenedentes bacterium ADurb.Bin170 (assembly GCA_002070275.1). Classification (GTDB taxonomy): domain Bacteria; phylum Hydrogenedentota; class Hydrogenedentia; order Hydrogenedentales; family CAITNO01; genus JAAYJV01. Next base: position 40,831 of record MWCY01000005.1, on the reverse strand, counting down.
CTTTAAACAAGACCCTTCCTATTGCCTTCAAAAACGTAAAAGCCCTTTTCTATGTTAAAAGTTTTGATGGGCGTTTTGACCCTGCCATTGAATTTCCACAGGATATTCCACCGGCAAAAGCGCTGGCAGTAGAATTCAGCGATGGCGAAGTGATTGTAGGCCGCCCCATGCATGCACGGTGGAATGAAGAAGTGCGCTTTTTTCTGGTGCCCGAAGATCAGAAGAGCAATAATCTTATGGTGCTGGTTGAGCGTAGTGCGGTTGTCTCAATTCAGGATGCTGATCTTTATGCCCGCGAGCAGGAAAATGCCTACCAGAAATACAAAGCGACGCATTTCAAGCCTGAAATGAGTGATCTGGAATGTCAGGGTGATTATTTATTCCGATCAGGGAAATATGGGGATGCTTTCCGGATCTATCGTGATCTATTTAAAAATGATCAGGAAAACAGCCGCCTTAAGAAAAAGGTATGTGCTGCGCGTTATAATCTAGGTATCCGCCTTATTCGCCAGCGGAACTACACCAAAGCACTGCAGTTCATGGAAGCGGTTCTGGCTTTGGATCCCAGTCATCAGCAGGCACAATCACGGGTAGAGCAGCTACGCACGCACATTCAAAAGAAACAGTCCCAATCTTCACGAAGTGAATAGTGAAGACCGTATATATCGGTGCCGGGAAGAAAAGCGGCTTGTGCCGTGTTGGGCAGTCTACAAAAGGAATTATAGACATGCATATAAAACAAGCAATTGAAGAGCGCCGCGCTTTTAAGAAATTTGATAAAGACTTTCAAATGTCTGAAGAAATGATTCAGGATCTCTTTTCATCGGTTCGCCTCTCCCCTACTGCCTTTAATATCCAGCACTGGCGTTTCGTTCTTGTCTCCGATCCGCAATTACGTCAGGAATTGCGAAAAGTCGCCTGGGATCAGGTGCAGGTGACTGATTCTTCCCTGCTCATTATCCTGTGTGCCGATGTGAAGGCCTGGGAAAAAGAGCCTCACCGTTATTGGCGCAACAGCAGTTCCGAGTACCAGGATATTATCCTCCCTGCTATTGATGCCTATTATCGGGGAAAAGATCAGGTGCAGCGTGACGAAGCCATGCGTTCATGTGGTATGGCGGCACAGACCCTTATGCTGACAGCAAAGTCAATGGGACTGGGCAGCTGCCCCATGGTCGGTTTTGATTTTGAAGCGGTCGGCCGCCTGATCAACCTTCCACACGATCATGTGATTGCTCTTATGATTGCCGTAGGCAAAACCATTGCACCCGCCAATCCCAGAGGCGGCCACCTCCCGCTTGAGGAAATACTGGTCAGAGATCGCTTCGCCTAATAGTCTGCAGGCGTGCAGGCTTTTTCGAGAATAGTCTCTACAATGTCATCGGCTGCAGCAGGTCTGGCGAGGTCTGCCGCGGCTTTTCCCATGGAAGCCAGCACTGAGGGATTCTGAATAATTGCTTTGATTTGCTGTGTCAGGCTCTCGCCAGTGCAATTTTTGTCAAGGAGCACCTGTGCGGCGCCTGCTGCTTCAAAAGCACGTGCGTTGTGTTCCTGGTGGTTATCCGTTGCATAGGGATAAGGAACCAGAATGGACGCTTTGCCCATAATAGCGATTTCTGCCGTGGTGGAAGCACCTGCTCTGGAAATCAGAAGATCGGCGGCACCACAGGTCTGAGCCATATTTTCAATGTAGGGATAAACCTGAACAGTACACGGTGCTTTTTCTGCCAGTGCCTGGCAGTCCGCCAGATCCCCGGGACCCGTTGACCAGATGAACTGCGCATCATTGGCACTGAAATTAAACACTGCTTCCTGCATTGCCCGATTCAATGTCTGGGCGCCCTGGCTGCCACCTACCACTAGAATAACAGGCACTTCTTTATCCAGACCCAGCGCCTCACGGCATTCCTCTTTTCCGGATGGATTGTAAAAAGCGCTTCGCACCGGATTTCCTGTTACTTTTGTGGGTGTTTCAGGAGGCACGCCCAGTGTGTCCTCATAGCTCAAAAATAGTGTTGTAAGTTTTTTCGCTGAAAGACGATTTGCCAGACCAAGCCTTTTATTCTGTTCGTGCGAAAATGCTGGAATGCCGATGCGAGGCGCAACCAGCAAGACCGGAAGGCTGACATACCCTCCAACTCCGAAAACAGCATCAGGCCGAAAAACACGTATTTGAGTCCAGGCTTTTAACACGGAATAAAGAAATTTAAGGCCTACCCAAATTAAACGCAAGGAAATCTTTCTGGTCCAGCCTTCCATAGGTATGGATCGAAAAGGAATTCCTTCCCGTTTGGCAATACGTTCTTCGATGCTCCCTTTTTTTCCCACCCACTGCAAAAGGAGGCGTGGATCGCGGTTGCGAAGTTCTTCTATCACTGCCAAAGCGGGAGAGGTATGCCCTCCTGTGCCGCCTCCGGTAATCATTATTTTCACAAAAAGTTCCCTTTACTGTTGGAGTGTGTATTATTAAAGGTCGGTCGGGCTTTTCAGCGTTTTACGGATAGCTGTCAGCAGGTCACGCACAATAATAGGCTTCCTGAGCACGGTCTGAATGCCGGTGATTTTCTGGTCTTTTTCTGTCAGTGTTTTGCTGAAACCGGTAAACAGAATTACAGGCATTCGAGGGGATGATTTTCTGATAGCGGCAGCCAATTCTGTCCCGGACATTCCAGGCATTCTCTGATCAGTAATCACGAGATCAAACGTATCGGTATTTTCCGCAAATGCATGTAATGCTTCTTCCGCATTTTTGCATAATGTAATCTTAAAGCCCAGCCGTGGTAAAGCGGAAGAGGCAAAGCGCAGCACTGTCTCATCATCATCCACGAAAAGGATATGCGTATTATTTCTGCCGTCTGCTGATCCGCTTTGGACAAGTGATTCTGTTATTTGAGGGTCGGTTATTTTCGGAAGATAGGCCTCAAAAGTGGATCCTTTTTTCAGACGGCTTTGAGCGAGGATTACCCCGCCATGATCTGTAATAATACCGTGGGCGACGGCAAGCCCCATGCCCGTACCTTCTCCCGGACCTTTTGTTGTAAAAAAAGGATCAAAGACCCGGGCAAGGATGGAAGGAGTCATCCCGTGTCCGGTATCGCTGACAGCGATCCTCACATAGGAACCGGGCGGGATGTTCGGGTTTTTAGCGGAAAAAGAATTCTCTACCTCAACATCGCAGACCTGAATTTCAACTTTTCCGGATCCACCTTTGATAGACTGCGCCGCATTTGTACTGAAGTTGGTAATTACCTGATGCAGTTGAGAGGCATTTGCCATTACTGCACCCGATTGGATATCGATACTGTCGATAATTTCTATGGCCGGCGGCAAGGACGCACGTAAAAGACGAATAACCTCCCGGGCGATAATATGAGGGAAGATCAGACTGCGCTCGTGGTCACCCTGCCGACTGAAAGCAAGAATTTGCTGCACCAGTTCTTTGGCCCTGTGCGCTGCATGAAGCACCTCATTCAAATCTTCGAAAGCGAAAGAGTCGGACGGGATTTCGCGAAGTGCAAGATCTGTCAGCCCGATAATTCCTGCGAGAATATTATTAAAATCATGGGCAATACCTCCGGCAAGAACCCCGAGGCTTTCCAGCCGCTGTGTGTGCTGTAATTCTTTTTCCAGATGCTGCCGTGCTTCTTCCTCCATCTTCTTCTCTGTAATATCCTTGATGGTACCCATGATCCGATGAGGAGCACCCCGATGATCCGGCAGCACGACTCCCCTGTCTTCAAGATAACGTATCTCGCCGTTTTTGTGCAAGAAACCGTATTCCACTTCGTATGAGGAAATGCGGAGAATGGCTTTGTTTATTGCTGCAATGGTGCGCGGGTAATCTTCTGATACTATTCGCTTGCGCCACTCGCGCATGCTGCCCTTGTTCAGGTGCTTGATTGTGTATCCGGTGATCTGAGAAGCAGCGCCGCTCCACTTCATCTGCTGGGTATCGACATTGCCGATATACATAAGCTGGCCGATGTGCGACACTACCTGCTCGTAGTCACTTTCGGAGGCGTGCTCCGATAGGCTGAATTCAGGCGACAGTATTTTGTGCGCAATAGCGATCATGCGCAGCCCTCTGTCACTCTCAAAAGCACGGATCACTATATTAAGAAAAAGCCGTTCCTGGTTCCGGTTTTTAAGGGACAGTTCTAAAGAAAATTCCTGCGGCTGAGAGATTGTATTCAGGAGTTGTGTAATGTTTGTAATGGCAGCCGGTTCCAGAAAATGGCTAAAGGGCAGTTGCAACAGCTCTTCCTGGCTATACCCCAGCCAGCTGCACGCCGTTCTGTTTGCACTGATAAAAGTGCTGATTCCGGTAGTTCGGTCTTTTTCTATTTCGAAAACGGCATCGCTGCTGAACTCAGTTAAAAAACGAATCCTTTCACTGAATTCGTGGAGTGTCTTTGAGCGTTCTTCAATAAGATTCGAGAGCAGGGTGTTGACTTGACGAAGCTTCTGTTCAACCCGGTAGGCGCGCATGATGGATTCCAACGCGGAAATGATGGTATCGCTATCGTCCAGAAGCACATAGAGGCGGGATAGATTGAAAGAGTTTACTGCCTCGCGGACTTTTTGTTTTTTTGAGAGGGACGTGACGACGATCACAGGAGGCAATTCAGCTTTTTTATGACCTGTTATCGCTTCCAGGAGAGACAGGGCTTTTTTTTCAGAGTCTGCTTTAACAAGAAGGCAGTCGATTTCACTCTGAATATGTGTCCAGTCAAAGTCTTTTAATTGTGGCCGGGTAATGATCTGCCAGGCAGGGCGCAGTGTGGTGAGTTCGTCGGACAGTAATTTGCTCTCTTTTCTGTCGCCGGAAAAGAGAGCAATACGAGCTATTTCAATGTGCGTTTCAGAAGTCATGGGCACAGGGTTCCCTATATCACAACATGTTAGAGCACTATTTGACCCTACCGGCCTGAATAAGACCCGCTCTCTATAATACAAAATTTGGGCAGGGAAAGGCAGATCGTCACAGTGTTGCGATCGATGGCTGTTTTATGAAACGAAATGGCATAGATTTGACAATTCGCTTGTTATACGGAGATAATGCGGTCAGGCGGGAAGGAAATCTGTTTTTCGCAGGTAACATCATGAAAGAGACAGATTTATACCGCCGGGAACCATGCCAGCGACGTCTTTCATCTTTGTTTCGAAAAAATAACTCTATGGCTGATTTTGCTTATACTGAGCTGTGTGTTGCATGCTTCCCATCGCCAGCGCGAATTCTGCTTGAGAATCTCTGACATTTCTGTGTGTTTTTTAACGGCGCCCGAGGCGCACTCACCTGCGGAAGGATTATCCCATGAGAAAATCCGGTTATCTGTTGTTGGCTCTTCTTGTAAGTCTTACAGCCTGTGCCAGGCTTACAAACCCCTTCAGTACCATGCGTGCCGACTACACTAATGTGCCCGAAGCATCACTGAATGCTTTTACCCTGGCAGTTGAGCAGTCAGTTCTGGAAGGAAACCGCACGTCAACTTTTGATGGATATGACGGCGTGGCTTCATCGAATGAAGAAATTCTGCAGGCAATACATACCCGTGCCGCAAGGTCCGAGCTCATTCAGGCTCTGTTGAATTCAGGCCATGCCTATGAACAGGCTCAGGGGACTATCTGCATATTACGAACCCGGGACTACAAATTGCAGACAAGTAAAAAACAGCGCGACCAGAACGCTTTACTGGTTATGAGTGAAAATGCCAACCGCTGGACTTTGTATGAAGGGCTCTGCAAGGCTTCAAACTGGCAGCGAAAATCATTGGGCGCTGTTCAGGAAAGCTTTTTTCAGGCACGTGTCCAATCCATGAGTGCCGGTCAGAAGTATGAAACGGCTGACGGTAAAATCGCTGTAAAATAATGAGATGCGATCTGTATGGACATGATAGAACTTCGCAGTGACACATTTACGTGCCCTTCTCCGGCAATGCGAAAAGTAATGGCTGATGCGGAGGTGGGCGATGATGTTTATGGCGAAGATCCGACAGTGCGGGCGCTGGAAAGCAAAGCGGCAGAACTGATCGGAAAAGAATCTGCCCTTTTTCTGCCTTCCGGTACTATGGCGAATCTTGTGGCATTTCTGGCGCAAACCCGTCCAAGCGATACAGTGATTCTCAGCGAATCAGCACATCCTTTTCATTATGAAAATGCGAACCTCGCCATGATTGGCGGGCTGCTTGTACGTACTATCCCCGACCCGCTGGGAAAGTTTTCTGCGGAGCAGGTGCAAGAACAAATTGTTTCCGAAGACGATCCGCATTTATCAAAAACTACTATGGTCTCTGTGGAAAACACCACCAATCGGGGCGGAGGCGCCTGCTGGGATTATCATGAACTGGAGGCTGTTTTCCGTGTGTGTCAGGAAAGCAGCATGCGCCTTCATTGTGACGGCGCCCGGATTTTTCATGCCTGTATAGAAACGAATATTCAGGCCCGTTATTATGGCAGGTGCTGTGATACTCTTTCCTTCTGCCTGTCAAAAGGACTGGGGGCACCGGCAGGCTCACTTCTGACCGGCAGCACCGAAGTCATAAAGAAAGCCCTTCGCTTTCGCAAGATGCTGGGCGGTGGTATGCGTCAGGCAGGTGTATTGGCAGCCGCAGGGTTATACGCGTTGGAACATCATTTGTCCGACCTCGCAGAAGATCATCGGCGTGCGCGCGAATGCAGGCGTGCTCTTGAAAATGAAGGGGTTGTATTTGCCCTGCCCTCCCCTACCAATATCCTTTATATCCAGACAGCGAACGCAGCGCTGAAAGTGAAACAACTGGAAGAGGCAGGCGTGCGGGCTCTGGCTTACAGGGATGACCGCATCCGTGTCGTATTTCACAGGGATATTTCAGATGCACTGCTGAGCCGTGCTATTGAGGTCTTTAAAAAAATCCTCGTGCCGGCATGACTCAGGCTTTCTGATCGCAGTCCCTTCCACTCAGTAGCAATGCAATTATTTTCCGGGAGAAAACCATGGATTCACCTAAAAACTATCTGATAGATATGGACGGCGTGCTGGTAAAAGGTCGTTTGCCTGTGCCCGGCGCACAGGCTTTTGTCAATCGTCTCAAAGAAAAAGAAGCAAAATTCCTGGTTCTTACCAATAATCCCATGTTTTCTCCTGCTGATCTTGCTTATCGCCTTCGTGCGAGCGGGCTGGACATACCGGTTGAAAATATTTTCACCTCAGCGATGGCAACTGCGCAGTTTCTTCACGGACAACGTCCTTACGGAACGGCGTTTGTCATCGGCGAGAGCGGACTGACTAGTGCTCTGCACGGTATTGGCTATATTATAACCGACCATCATCCGGATTATGTTGTTCTTGGAGAAACAATGGCGTACAATCTTGAGCAGATTACAAAAGCCGTGCGCCTTGTTGCCGAGGGCTCACGATTTATAGCAACCAATCCGGATGCTTCCGGTCCCACCGAAAGCGGTATTGTTCCCGCATGCGGCGCCATGGCTGCTTTAATTGAAAAAGCGACCGGGCGTGCTCCTTTTTTTGTGGGAAAGCCTGCCCCGTTTATGATGCGCTCCGCCATGAACTATCTGGGCGTCCATTCTCAGAATACCGTTATGGTGGGCGACCGCATGGATACCGACATTATCGCAGGCATGCAGGCGGGTATGGAGACGATTCTGGTTTTAAGCGGAGTCACACGCCGCGAGGAGCTGAGCGCTTTTCCTTTTATGCCGACTCAGGTTCTTGAAAGTGTTGCGGACATTAAAGTCTGAACTCACTTCATCGCAACAATTGTTAAGTTTTCTCTAACCGGGTCATGTGACCGCCCGATAGAAAAGTATCCCTTTCTTTATGCAAGTGCCGCTTCTTACAGATTTTAAAAGGCTGGAAAAGGAACAGCAGCGATTTTTGATGTTTGTTGCCATTAATGTTGTTTCGTGGCAGAACATCATCGGACCCGTAATGATCTTATTCGGCAGAAAGATTCAGATGCCGGAAAGCCTGATTGGGCTGCTGCTCTCTTTCATGCCCTTCACCAGTCTGCTTCTGCTTTTTACGCTGCCAATGCTGATACGCATCGGACCCAAACGGGTCATGATGACCTCCTGGTTTCTCAGAAACATTATCACGTGTCTGGTATTTTTAATGCCCTTGGCTTTGGCTTCTCAGGTCAAATGGCTATCCTGGGCTGTATTGCTTGTGTCCATACTCGGTTTTTGTGTCATGCGCGCCCTGGGTGCCGGTGGATGGCTTCCCTGGCTTCACGAAATTGTGCCGACCGAAAAACGGTCTACCTATTTCAGCACCGAGACAGCCATGACACAGCTCATCAATGTGGCTGTGCTTTTTTTGCAGGCCCGGCTACTGGCAGGAAATCCGGATATTCCCCGATTTTTATTGATTTATGGAATCGGGATAGCCATGGGTATTGTCAGTCTCATCACAATGGGACGCATCCCCGGGGGTGAAGGAACTGTAGAAATTAATGCGCTTACAGGGATGAGTGCTTATAAAAAAGCAGCCTGTGATCCGGTGTTCAGACGTTTTCTTCTCATATCCACCTTTGCTTTTTCCGGGCTTGTCTGGTTCAGCGCTTCCTATGTCCTCTATTTACGCGATGTCATTGGACTGACGGATAGTTTGAACATGACGCTGACAGCGTGCAGCGGGCTTGGTATTTTTCTCACCATAGGACCCTGGGGGCGGTTTACTGACAAAAACGGCAGCGGACTCGCGATGGCGAAAACCATGTTCGCTCACAGCTTTGCTCCTCTGATACTTTTGTTTCTCTTGCCCGGCATGAAGGGCGGCACAGCCGCAGCATTGGCAGCAGTTGTTCTTGCAGGAGTCTTTAATGCGCCCTTTAATGTGGCAGCCAACCGCGCCATGTTGAATCTGGTTCCGGATGAATCGAGAATCGGATACACCTCTCTTTGGACGATCTGCACCGCGCTGGCACTGGGAATCACGCCGCTTGTCGCCGGATTTCTGATTGAGCATTTCGGTTTGCTCGGATTTCGCCTGTGCTTTATTTTATCCGGACTTTCCAGTTTTATGGCTTCTCTGCTCTGTCTCCTCTTTATTCATGGCAAGGCAGGAGATCGCAGCTGGCTTCATGCACTGGTCTACACCGTTTCTTTGCCCATGCTGGGTAAAATCTTCTGGATTACTATGGGGCTTGATAAAAGCAACCGGAAAGAAGAGACAGAAATTTGAATGCTATTCCCTTAACTGGTTGAGCCATTCAAGCAGGGATAGTGTCGAATCACCCTGCCCTGTACGGCCTTGATCTGCCTTGTGTTGCAAAAAGAAAGCCAGTTCGTTATGTCCGGTTCTTTTGGCGAGATGTGAGAAGTGCAAAAGTTGCTCGATGACAAGAGTTTTTCCCTTGTCCAGCACGGCGTTTTCTTCCGGGAGAGGGTTGCTCCCGTCGTTATCAGGCAGAGTGTCGGTTGAAAATCCGCTCGTATCTCTAAAGTGAAAGAAGTCTGTGATGAGCTCTATTGCCTGCTCTTCCTCGCCGGTGTCACAAAGAGCAGCTGCATAATAAAGGATGGGCACCAGTGCCTTCTCCGCTTTTCCATGCAATATTCTCCAGAGCTCAACTCTTTTTGCAGGCTCTTCCATTTCTATGAGTAAGGTGTCCATTTCCTGTGCCGATTCGGGAGATTCGGGCGCTTTTTCAAGGATTGTTTTATAAATTGTGAGTGCGTCAGACCGTGCATTGCATTTGACCAAACTTTTTGCCTCATGATAAAGGTGCCAGAGCGCGTCAGGTTCATATAAATAAGCCTGTTGATACCAGCGGACAGCCTCTTTATATTTCCCTTCATTAAAGGCATGGTGCCCCAGCACTGACAGGCGTTCTCCGGCTTCATGCGACAGTGTGTTGTCTTGTTTTAATGCGGCTTCGATGTTTTCCGTGCCCTCATGCACTTCTCCCAATATGACCTGAGATAACCCTTTATAAAGCACCGCTCTGCTGTTTTCTTCCGATGCACTGTCTGCTGCAGACAATAACGCATACGCCTGATCATAGTGACAGTCAATGAAGAGAGACATTCCGAGATAAAAAGCAGGCAATGAGGCTTTGCCTGTATGCTCATAAATGTGCTGCCAGCTTTTTATCCGCACCTTATTGTCTTCGTGGTCCTGCAGCATGCTATCCAACTTAAATGCACTGTAGGGCGACTCCGGGGCTTTCAGCAGCACAGCCGTATACAGGGCGGCAGCATCAGAAAATTTATGTTGTGCCTCCAGACACTCCCCCTGCCGCACCTGATGCCAGAGATTGGTTGATTCGAATTCTTCTGCCAGCTGAAAGAGCTGTAGCGCCCTGCCGAAGTCGTTCTGCTTGTAAAGCGCATCCCCTGCAGCGGCAAGTTCTGTTCCCGCTTCGGTTGAGAGGACGGGATCGTTCTTCAATGCCTCTTTTATCTTCTGGTATCCCTGATCATAATTGTTCAATAAAAGGCAGCACAGCCCTGCATAAAGCAGTGCCTCCGGCGCATCAGGCATAACTTCCAATGCCTGCTCTACTATGAGCAGTGCCTCCTGATATGCCTGCTTATGATAAAGTGCCTTGCCCAGATAAAGCGCTGGAATGAAACTGTTTTTGTGCTGTCTGTAAATTTCCTGCCAAATATTTATTCGCTCTTTTAGGTCGTTTTTATCTTTTAGAATCCTATCCAACTTAAATGCACAGTAGGGCGACTCCGGGGCTTTCAGCAGCACAGCCGTATACAGGGCGGCGGCATCAGAAAATTTATGTTGTGCCTCCAGACACTCCCCCTGCCGCACCTGATGCCAGAGATTGGTTGATTCGAATTCTTCTGCCAGCTGAAAGAGCTGTAGCGCCCTGCCGAAGTCGTTCTGCTTGTAAAGCGCATCCCCTGCAGCGGCAAGTTCTGTTCCCGCTTCGGTTGAGAGGACGGGATCGTTCTTCAATGCCTCTTTTATCTTCTGGTATCCCTGATCATAATTGTTCAATAAAAGGCAGCACAGCCCTGCATAAAGCAGTGCCTCCGGCGCATCAGGCATAACTTCCAATGCCTGCTCTACTATGAGCAGTGCCTCCTGATATGCCTGCTTATGATAAAGTGCCTTGCCCAGATAAAGCGCTGGAATGAAACTGTTTTTGTGCTGTCTGTAAATTTCCTGCCAAATATTTATTCGCTCTTTTAGGTCGTTTTTATCTTTTAGAATCCTATCCAACTTAAATGCACTGTAGGGCGACTCCGGAAATTTAAGAAGCATATTTACAAAGAGTTCTGCTGCCAGCCTGTCATCCCCCATTGCCTCGTAGCACTCTGCCAGATGAACGATATACCAGTAGTGTTCCGGAAACAGCCTTGCGGATTCTTTGTAGAACTGAATGGCAGTTATCAGGTCATTTTGCTCGAAAAGCCATTCACCGCATTGATTGAGATAGGTTGGAATCGCTGATTCCAGTAGGGGTTCGAGTTTAAGCGCTTCTTTAATTTGGTTGAAGCCATATTCGATTTTTTTTATATAGATATTATTTATTCCATAATGTAAAAGAATGTGCGGATCGTCTTTTTTTCGGAGCAATGCTTCAGAAAAACAGTGATCTGCCTTCTCAAAATTCCCTTTTGTGTTGTATGCCATTGCCAAATGCTGCCAGAAAACCGGATCGGAATTATCATACTCTATCCATGTTTCCCATTCGTGAATTAACCCGTCGTTATTGCTCGAACGAACATAATAGCGATCGATGTCCATAGAAGCGGGCTGTTTGTTTTCTGATTCTTGCAGTAGATATCTGTACCACGTCAAGGCGTGATCTGGGGCCCAGGGTTCTATTTGCTGCCCCATAAAAGCCAAGCCTAAAAAAACAGACGCAGGTGACCAGTAAAGAGGAAGGTCAGGAAATAAAAACAAAGGCTTTTCTTCAGAAGAATCTCCGGAAAGGCTTTTCAACCACACTTTTCTTTCCAGGTCAATTTCATCTTCTGTAATCACCGGTGTGATAAGGCATCGCATCAGATAGTCGTAGCGTTGTCCCGCCTGAGGCGATTTGACCAGATATTGCCAATCCCAGGTGCTGCAATGCTTCACCGGTCCCCAATTATAAACAGCATAGCGCAGTCCTTCGCTTTTTTGAAACAACATAACATACTGCATCGTGCCAAAAGATTCGGGGAGATTCGTGTCCGGATAAAATGTGCCATAGTAAAAAGGAACCAGGGCAGTGAGTGTATCAGTACATTTAAGCAGCAGTGATGGTTCAGCGTTTTCAGGAGATTTGCTTTCCAAGCCTTCGACTGGAACGACATTGCCATTCTTCTTATAGGCGTCATTTTCCGGCGCAAACAAGATCCATTTCATACCCGATGGCGTTTTTGAAAAAAAAGAGATACCTCTTTCTTTGACATTATGCATATAGGATGCCCACATAAAGCCGAGGTAATCCAGTGAGGCATGATAGTCTTCCGGTGTGAAAGAAAAAGAAATATCGATGGCATCTTCTCCGGAAAAACAATAGATCATTTCACAGTCCACACCCCAGGCGGACGATTCTTTGTCCCACCGAACACGAATCTTGTTCGGGGCTTCAATACAAAAACGCATAGGATCAGTACGGGGCGTAAAAAAAACGCGCTCTATATTCTCTGCACCGGAGGAAAAAATGTGTTCAAAATTCAGATTTGTGCGGTCAAAAACAGGCATCCACGGGTAATGAGTGTGTACAAGCCCTGTAATGCCTGCGCCATGATCTTTATGACGATATCCCGTAAACCACCCGTAAAGATTTCCTCCACCCACAAAAGCGTAGATGGTGGAGTCTGTAGGGACATCGAACCACTGTTCCCTGCTATCGGGAGGCGTTTCTTTGAAAACAGGCAACTCAGGATCAAAAGATAATTCGATTTCCAAATGCTCCTGAAGAGTAAGTACTTTAAAACAGGTTGCCTCTTTCCCTGCCCCATCCCAGAAAATAGGCACAGTATGGTGCAAGCTGTCAAAAACGGACAAGATGACATGATCGCCGGCATGAAAATAATAAACTCCGGGCGGCGGGGTCAGGATCATGTCAGAAAGTGAAGCTTCTCCAGTGACAGAAACGCGCATACAACAGATCTGATCAGGTAAAAGCACATCATCCGTTAAATGAACCCCGGGTTTGATCCGGGCAATGTTGACGGCAGCAGAGGCGGGGGTTGGGCAGCCATGAAAAATGCTCAAAATGAGCAGAAATAATGCAGCGGAACCTTTCAAAGAACATTTGGCTGGGTTCATATTCCTACCTCTTTTTCATTTGGTTGGGTCTTCAAAAAACATTCCGTGCGTAGCGGGTTCCTGAAATCTTATCAGAAGACCGTTGACGGATTCACATGTACGTATTTAAGGTTCTTAGAAATACAAATAACCGGTTTGGTTTAGACTTTACTTTTTTGATTTAATGAGACCGGTTCCGTATTACCTTTTTAATCAATGAAAGTCCATATCAATGCATATAGAGTCTTCGAAAAAGAAATGGCATCCGTATTCATGGCAGGAGAAACCAGCACTCCAGCAGCCTTCTTATGGCGATAAAACGCAGGTGGCGGAGGTGCTTGAAATTCTGCACGCAAAGCCTCCTCTTGTGTCACGGGGAGAAATAGATCGGCTTTTAAATGAGCTGGCTGAAGCCGCAGCCGGCAAGCGTTTTCTGCTCCATGGCGGGGATTGCGCGGAGCGGTTCTCAGACTGCTCCGCAGAGGCTTTGCGCAGAAAACTCGAGGTATTGCTGCAAATGAGTCTGGTGCTGACCTATGCTACCCGGCGGCCTGTCATCCGGATCGGACGGCTTGCCGGGCAATATGCAAAACCGCGAAGTGCAGACGAGGAGATCATCGACGGGCGTTCACTGCCGGTATATCGCGGGGATCTGATTAATGATTTTTCACCGGATGAAAAAGCGCGGAAAGCGGATCCCTGCCGGATGATTGAGGGGTATCACCATGCTGCTGCGAGCCTGAACTATCTGCGTGCCCTGATTGAAGGCGGCTTTGCTGATTTGCATCATCCTGAAAAATGGGGAGCCCATTTCCTGCATCAGTGTGCCGATAATCAAGATTATCGCCGTATTCTGGATGCGATCGCTGATGCGGTGCGTTTTATGGATATGCTGGGCGGAGATGCCGCCGACAGGCTGAAGCGCATTGCTTTTTACACCTCTCATGAAGCCCTGCTGCTGCCCTATGATGCCGCCCTGACCCGTCAGGAGAACGAAGAGCATTTCTATAATCTGGGCGCACATTATTTGTGGCTGGGGTATCGTACGTCCCAGTTGAAGGGTGCACATGTGGAATACCTTCGGGGAATCTCCAATCCCGTGGGGATTAAAGTAGGCGCCGCTTCCGACACAGAAGAACTCGTGTCTTTACTTCAATGTCTGAATCCCGCTCATGTTCCGGGCCGCATTACCGTAATCACCCGCTTCGGTGCCGGAAAAGTAAAAGCACTGCTCCCCCCTCTTATCAATGCGATTCGAAAAGCACACTTGCCGGTTCTTTGGTGTTGCGACCCTATGCATGGTAATACAGAAAGCTTGGCTGACGGCAGAAAGACCCGGCATGTTCATAATATTTTCAGTGAACTGGAAGAAAGTTTTGCCGTGCATGCTTCTTTGGATTCCTGTCTGGGCGGTGTACATTTTGAGCAGACCGGTGAAGAGGTTACGGAATGCCTCGGCGGTAATGTGACACAGCATGATTTGGAAGCGCACTATGAGACTGCCTGCGATCCGCGTTTAAATGGTGCGCAGGCGCTGGAGATGGCTTTCCTCATTGCGCGACTGCTGCGCTGATTGCTGTGGCGAAAAAACAGTCTGACTCATCCGTCTCTCTTCTCCGTGAGGAGGGCACAAAACCGGTTTTTTGTTTGTTATCTTTTCATATCAGGCAAAAAGTTGGTGTAAGTACCTGACTTAAATCTAAAGAAGGTTTTTTATAATGCCGAACGGTTTACCGCTGGTGCCTTTTGAGTGGCATTACTGCGCCACCTGCGGCACTCCCCTTGTTGATGAGCACGACGGCGAAAGCGTCCGACCTTATTGCCCGCCCTGCAATCGTTTTTTTTACAGAAACCCTGTCCCTGCATGCTGTCTTTTTATACGGGATGAGAAAAACCGGCTGCTCTTCGGGCGGCGAAATGTTGAGCCGTGTCTGGGAAAATGGGCATTACCCGGAGGTTTTATGGAACTGCTTGAAAATGGCGAGCAGTGCGCTGTGCGGGAAATGCTTGAAGAGACCGGCCTTGAAGGCTCAGGGCCGGTACTGCTGGGCGCACACAGCAGCCGCAGTACCGACAAAGGGTCTGTGTTGGTGCTCGGGTATGTCATTACCGCATGGTCCGGAGATCTATCCCCCAGTTCCGACGTGAGTGAGCTTTGTTTTTTTAGCCGGGATGAACGTCCGGATATTCCCTTTGATGCCCATCGCTCTCTTCTGGCGCTTTATGATACCCTGTATCCATGATTCAGAAATTACTGACTAAATTCGGTTTTACAGGTGAATCAGTGTGCAAAGCGGCAAGGGATGCGATTCAGGGAGCACAGCGTGAAGGCTGGACAGCTAAAAAAATAGAAAAAACGCTTCGTCAGACTGTGCTTCACCCGCAAAAAAGAATGAGAGATCCTCTCTTTGCGCCCCTGGCTCTCGCTTTATTGGGGAAAGGGGCAGGCACCGTTCGATATGAGACTGTCTGTGCTCCGGGGAAAGAACTGTCTTTTGCACAATGGGGCACCGGTATTGATCCTGCCGCCATAAGGCAGATGAAAGATGCGTGCTCGTTGCCCATATCCGTTAAAGGGGCGCTTATGCCCGATGCGCATGTTGGCTACGGCCTTCCGATTGGCGGTGTGCTTGCTACGGACAACGCTGTAATCCCTTATGCCGTAGGAGTGGATATTGCCTGCAGGATGCGCCTTTCCGTTTTGGATCTGCCCCCTTCCCTTCTTGACGATGGCAATGATACCCGGCTTAAAGAGGCGATAGAACAGGAAACACGTTTCGGTATCGGCGCTTCTTTTAAAAAAAAGCGCCTGCATAAGGTTCTTGATGAGAATTGGTCTGTTTCCCCTGTAACCCGGAAAATGAAAGACACCGCCTGGGAGCAATTAGGAACGAGCGGCAGCGGCAATCATTTTGTTGAGTTTGGGATTCTGGATGTTTTCGAGGATTGTCTTGGCGTGAACCTCGGAAGTTATCTGGCTTTACTGAGCCATAGTGGCAGCCGGGGTACGGGCGCAGAAGTCTGCAAATATTATAGCGCACGGGCGCAGTCCTCCTGCCCGGGTCTGCCCGGAGAATTGTCACGCCTTGCCTGGCTGGATCTTAAACAGACCGAGGGGCGCGAATACTGGGATGCCATGGAACTCATGGGGCGGTATGCTGCAGCCAACCACGAATTGATTCATGACCACATAACTGAGCGGCTGGGTGCACAGGTGCTGCTGAAAGTTGAAAACCATCATAATTTTGCCTGGAAAGAAATGCATGAGGGACGGCAGCTAATTGTTCACCGTAAAGGTGCTACTCCGGCATGGGAGGGCCAGGCAGGTATTATCCCGGGATCCATGGCAGCCCCTGCCTATGTTGTACATGGGCTCGGGAATCCATTAAGTCTTTGCAGTGCAGCCCACGGGGCGGGCCGCAACATGAGCCGTACACAGGCAAAAAAACTGTTTTCCTGGCACCAGTTGAATGATCTGCTGAAAAAGGACAGGATAACACTTCTTTCAGCGGGGCTTGATGAATCCCCCATGGCGTATAAAAATATCGATGAAGTAATGGCGGCTCAAAGAGATCTGGCATCCATTAAGGCGCGTTTTTTCCCGCGTCTGGTCAAAATGGCACCTGCCGGAGAACGTCCCGAAGATTAAGCGGTCAAGCTTGGATGTAAAATCGCAAAGCGCTCTTCTTTTAGTTGTTTTTCCTGAGTAAAGGACGCATTAACGAATAAAAGACCTTATCAGGTAAAATGTGGGTTTAACTCCGTCTGTTGACATTTTTTTGCAAGAGCAGGAGAAATTTTAGCGCATGTGGCGTTTTGTCCATATTACAGATCCGCACCTTGCCAGTGAGAGAGACGGCGTGTGGAATAATCGTTTCCTATGTTCCATGATGCCGGAGGTGATGGCGTGTCTGAAAAGGGATTTGCAGCGACTTCAACCGGAATTTTTAATTGTCAGCGGCGATATCGTCAGCCATAATACGGAAGAGGCCGTCCTGCAAGCCCGTGATGCGATTGAATCACTTGGGTTCCCCTACTATCCCCTCGGCGGAAATCACGATTGTTACAGCCTGGAATCCAGAAAATGGTTTACAGACGCTTATGCGCACCGGCTTCCGGATAGCAAGACCTATTATTCCTTTGCCCACAAAAACATACGTTTTTTTGCATTGGATCCCTGGTGGGTTCATAACGATGGCTCTCTTTCTCCGGAGGCGGATAAAAATGCGGCAAAAAGGCAGCAGACAAATCTGAATAATATGCGCTGGGCACTTCCCGAAGAGCAATTTCTCTGGCTGATAAAGGAATTGGAAAGAACAGCAGAAAAAACAGCGTGTGCAGTTTCGCATTATCCCTTTTTACCTGTTCCCGATCGTTTTCGCCGTCCCGGTTATAAATTTGGCGGAAATCTGGACAATGGAAAAAAGATTTCCCGTGAATTGGCGGCATTCCCGAAAATGAAAATGGTTCTTTCCGGGCATATCCACACTAACAGCATCCAGCGGTTTCAGGGGATCTATCATGTGACGACTTCTGCGCTGCCGGAATATCCTGTTGAGTTCCGCATTGTCGACGTGTACAGGAATCGGTGGGAAATAAAGACGCAGGCGCTCAGCGACAGTTCTTTTGCCGAGCGATCGCTGCGCCCGGGACACAGCTACACGGCAGGCACTACACGGGATCGTCAGGCAACAATCTATTTATAGATTCTGGCGAAAATAACAAGTAAATAGCGTAGATATTACTGGCATCTTTTTTAAATAAAATTTCAGGAGGTTCAAAAAGTGCGTGTTTTTATTAGCTGTTTTTTCCTGTGTGTCGTGAGTTTCTTTGCAGCAGCGGACACAGTCTATCTGAGCTCGTCAAGAGCAGACCATTTTTTGCAGGCAGCAAAAACAACGCCTGTTATGAAAACAGCTTTGCGGGTACTGTCGGAAGAGATTGAAAAACGAACGGGCAGCGACAGCACCGATTTGTCTTCAGGAGATGAAAAAGTACGAAAGATTTGTCTGAAACATAACCCTTCTTTGCCAGCGGAAAGTTATAAGATAACGCTGTCTCCGGAAGAGCTGATTATTTCCGGGCATGACGGCAGAGCTATGATTTTTGGTGTAGGGCATGTCCTGAGTCACAGTCACTACGGGAAAAATATTGTTCAATACTGCGGCGGTGCTGTTACTCTTGCCACACCTGCTTATCCTATGCGGGGACATCAGCTGGGATACCGGTACAATGCCAACAGTTATGACAGTTGGGACGACAGGCAATATGAGCAGTATATTCGTGAACTGGCTTTATTCGGAACCAACAGCATCGAAAATATTCCTTTTCAGGATGAGATTCCAAGCCCTCATATGCCCCTTGACCGCCGTACAATGAATCGGCGAATGAGTGAAATTTGTGCTGATTACGGGCTTGATTACTGGATTTGGACACCTGCCGTTTTTGATCTGGCAGACCTGGAGAAACGGAAGGCTCATCTTGCAGAGTATAAGGAACTTTTCAATGACTGCCCGGAATTAACCGGGGTTTTCTTTCCCGGAGGTGATCCCGGCGCCAATCCCCCTGAGCTGGTGCTTCCTTTTCTTGAGGATCTGGTAAAGCCGCTTTCCCGCACGCATCCTGAAGCGAAAATCTGGCTCTCCCTCCAATGGTTTACAGCGGAACAGTGCGAAGATATACAACGCTGGATAGACAGGGAACAGCCCAAATGGTTTGGCGGTCTTGTATCAGGACCGGGAAGCCCTGATGTGCCGCAAACACGCAAACGCCTGAATAAAGCGTATCCGGTAAGGCATTATCCCGACATCACACATACTGTCCGCTGCCAGTACCCCATTCCCTGGTGGGATCATGCATTTGCGCTGACTTTAGGCCGGGAAGCCATCAACCCGATGCCCCATTTTTACGGATTTGTGCACAACTACTATGCGCCTATGACCGTTGGTTTTATTACTTATTCCGACGGAATTAATGATGATGTGAATAAAATTGTGTGGTCTCGTCGCGGATGGGATCCTGAAGCGAAAGTTCAGGATATCCTTACTGAATACGCATCTTTCTTCTTCCCGGTTGGAGAAGAAACCCTGATTGCGGATGGCATAGCCGCACTGGAACGGAATTGGGCGGGAGATCTGGAAAGCAACGGCGGTGTTGCAGCGACATTGACCCTTTGGCAGGATCTTGAAAAAAGATATCCCCGACTGCAGGACGACTGGCGGTGGCAGTCCCTGCTTGTTCGTGCTTATTATGATGCGCTGGTCCGTGAACGGCTTCTTCATGAGCGTGCACTGGAAAAAGAGGCTAATGCTGTCCTGCTCAAAGCGTCGAAATCAGGAGCGGATGCAGCCATGGATCAGGCATTGAATATTGTGAATGCTGCCGAAGTGCCCGCTGGCATTTCAGTACTCAGAGAAAAAGTAGTTGCCCTCTATGATCAGCTCTTCCATTCAATCGGTCTCCAGTCAAGCGTGCCCAAATATAAATCCAGAGGATATGAGCGGGGCTGCAGTCTGGATTTTATCGATTATCCTTTAAACAACAGATGGTGGCTGGAGGATCAATTTGCGGAAATTAAAGCCCTGTCTTCAGAAGAGGAAAAACTGGACAGGCTGGCGGAAATTGCGCTTTGGGAAAGTCCCGGATCGGGTTCTTTCTATGACGCTGTGGGACAGGTGGGAAAGTCACCTCATGTGAAACGGGCTGAGGCAATGAATACCGATCCTGAAATGGAGCGCTGCGGCAATCCGGAGGCTTGGTGGTGGGATCAGGGATTCAGCAGGCAGCGCCTGACCCACCAGAGCACCTTAAGCATCCCCTTTTCCATGATGTACGAAGGTCTTGAAAGGGATGCGGAATATGTACTCCGCATTATCGGTGCCGGTGAAGCATTTCCCCGTGCGAACGGTTTTGCGCTGGTGCCTTCTGCCTACAGCACAGAATTGGGCGGAGTAAAAGAATTTCCCATACCCAATGCCATTACAACCGGCGGTACCCTGATTATTGACTGGACTGCCATTGAAGAAGAGCATATAAACTGGCGACAACAGTCCAGAATTGCCGAAGTGTGGCTTTTGAAAAAGGGTGATCCTGCTGAAAAAGTCTGGCAACAGCCGGATGGGCATGACGATTATCTAGAGTAACTCAATGGTGATATGGCGATTGGTGTAAATACAGATGTCGGCGGCGATTTCCAGCGAACGCTCCACGATTTCCCGGGCATCCATATCTGTGTGCGATGACAATGCCCGCGCAGCTGCCAGGGCATAAGAGCCTCCGGAACCAATAGCCAGAATGCCGTCTTCGGGTTCAATAATTTCGCCGCCGCCCGAAATCAGCAGTGATATGTCCGCATTGCTGACGGCTAAAAGAGCATTCAGCTGTCGCAGGTACTTATCTGTGCGCCACTCTTTTCCAAGTTCTACGGCGGAACGGAGGAGGTTTTTGTTGTATTCCTTCAGTTTTCCTTCAAAACGCTCGAACAGAGCGAAGGCATCTGCAACGGCACCGGCAAACCCGGCGAGCACTTCGCCCTCTGCCAGACGGCGTACTTTAACAGCATTGCCTTTCATGACAGTGTCGCCGATGGTGACCTGTCCGTCTCCGCCCATGGCTACAAGCCCGTTTTTTCGTACGCTTAAAATAGTTGTTCCGTGAAATTCCTGAATCATAGCTGGCTCCGACTTACCTGAGAGTCATTGAAGAAAATTCCTGCGTTACCGTCTGGTGTATTAGTACGCAGTATACAGCATCCCTTTGCTGCCCGGCAATTTGACTGAAGCCCGGCAGGATTAAATGGCAGGATGTGTTGTATAATGAACAGGTAAAAAAGATGAAACTGATCAGGCACTCAATCGTTTAGAAAGGACAGTCATCATGAAACATGAATCCGGGTGGAAGATGACCCGTCGCGAGGCGCTTGCTGTTTTTGGCGCACTGGCGGCATCTGCAAAAATGTCGGGTACTTTTGCACATGAGGTAAGCGCATTCAAGGGGATCGCTTTGCAGATGTACACGCTGCGTGAACCGGCCAAAAAAGATCTTCCGGGCACTCTTAAAAAGGTTCGGGATATGGGCTGGGAATACATACAGTGGAGCGGCATGCCTGATCTTCCGGCGTCAGAAATTCGTGCGGCACTGGATAATGCCGGATTGACAGCGGTTTCCTGCCACATCGGGATCGAGGCTTTTGAGACTGATTTTGACGGTCAGGTTGCCTTCTGGAGGACAGTGGGCAACTCTGATTTGGCGCCCGGCGGTATGATGTCTGATTGCCGTAAAGATCTGGAAGCCTGGCTGCGCGGGGCGGCACGGCTGGACGCAGTCGCCGCCCGGTTGAAAGAAACGGGAATGCGGCTTTCCTACCACAACCATGATTGGGAATTTGAAAAATTTGATAATGACCCGCGCGCCAAAATAGACATCCTTATGGAAGCGACAAGTGATTTATGCGCTGAGCTCGATCTTGCCTGGGTTTTTCTCGGCGGTGCCGATCCGGCGGACTATATAAAAAAGTTCAAAAACAGATGTCCTATGATTCACGCCAAAGACTGTCTGGAAACCAGAAAACTCGGGCGGCGCGCTCAGTTTGTGCCTTTGGGGCAAGGTGCGCTGAATTGGCAGGCGATTTTTGAAGCAGGGAAAGAAGCCGGCGTTGAGTGGTATATTTACGAGCAGGACAATGCAGAAAAAGATATTTTTGAGTGTGCGCAGGAGAGTTTTGATTTTCTGAAAAAGAGCCTCTCGCTCTGATCCTTTAGCTGACCGACATAAAAAAAATCGGACAGCCTCCGGGATATTTAAAGATCTCCGGAGGCTGTCCTTTTGTTTCAGTCTTGGCTGCGATCAGAGTGTGTATTGCGGTATTTTAAGCAGCTCGCCATCTTTGAGTGCACTTGTATGGGCTACAATGCCCGCCACAGTCATATTCAGCGCTTCCGCAATATGTACGAGGGGTGTCCGCCCCTCCAGAAGAGCCATAATAAACTCATTGCAGAGATAACCGTGTGAGCCGCCATGACCGCCTGCTTCCATTCCAGGCGGAAGCGGCGTTTTTTCAAGAGAGACAGACGAGATGTCAGCGAGTCCCTGATAGTTCAGGTCGGTCATACTCCCCTTTTCCCCGCGTACCCGCCCCACTTCCCCTTCGAGTCCCGGCGTATCCCAACTGACAGCCATGCGAGCAGAACCGCCTTCGCTTGTTCTGAAAAGTGCAATTTCTGTAGCGAAGGGATTCTGGTACCGGTTGTTCTTCGGATCGAAACAATCAATCCGACTGCGCATGCCCAGGCACGAAACTTCTGTAAAGCCGCCACCGGTAATGCAGGTATGGTATCCGTTTGAATGGGTCGGGTACCATTGCGGCGGCAGACCGATGCGCCACCCACGGAAAGAATCGATGGGCGTATCCATGTAGTGGTAATACTCGCCTTCCGTATACAGCATGTTGCCGAATGCTCCCGCATTGTACAATGTACGCATGGCGTAGGCATCGTTGCGGAAAGCCGTGGTTTCAAACATCATATAGGTCATGCCTGTTGATTTTACGGTCTCATAAAGCTGGTCGGCATCTTCCAGAGAACCAAAAACAGCAGGGACAGCACACGCCACATGTTTGCCATGGCGCATGGCAGTAATACTGTGCCACGCATGAGCAGGCGCATCGGTGGCAATAAAGACTGCTTCGATTTCGTCGTCTTTAATCAGGTCTTCCAAAGAAGGATAGCTTTTCTCACAGCGGCAAGCCTTCGCCAGGGCGGCGCAGCGATCCGGAAGCAGGTCGCTGACAGCAACGATT
This sequence comes from Candidatus Hydrogenedentes bacterium ADurb.Bin170, assembly GCA_002070275.1. Classification (GTDB taxonomy): domain Bacteria; phylum Hydrogenedentota; class Hydrogenedentia; order Hydrogenedentales; family CAITNO01; genus JAAYJV01. The sequence continues at coordinate 17,831 of MWCY01000005.1, read as the reverse complement.
TCCACATTGGGATGATCCTGAAAGCCAAAAGCGGCACCGAACCGACATACGCCATATCCTACAATACCCACCTTGATTTTCCGGTCGGAAACAGGCTGCCATATGGCACCTGCCTGAAGAGTTGTCCCCGTTTCATCAAAGCCCTGAATGGTAGTTTCGGCGGCCGTCCGGGACAGATGGAGCCCGGCAAGCCCGGCGGTCGCAAGAGAAGACCACAAAAAGTTTCTGCGTGAAATGCTGCTCATACTATCTCCTCGCTGTTCTCTTCTTGTTACTTTTTTAGCTGACATAATTACTATAAACAAAAGCATATCAAAAAAACGTTGCTAAATCGAACAAAGACGCTGTTACAGGGTCATTTTTTAAAAATTAATTCAGGTTGACTATATGTTGTAAAGCATAAAAACACAAGTTATCCACAGGTTTTCCACAGCAGAAAAGCGCATGATTCTATTGAGGAATAAAAATAAACACTGGAAGCGCTCCCCCAAAATAAGTATTAAACATTTGTGTATCAATAAGATATGGAGTGTAGTGGTGACTAAGGTTTATTGACTGTTTTCTTTTTCAAACGATGACTCCTGAAACATGCAGGTACGGGGATAAGTTATCCACAGGCTGAAAAGTGCTTGAAAACTCATTTTTCCCCAATATATAGGGACTACTGAAAAACTTTTCATATTTGTCGGTGAAACAGGGGAATAAAAACCGACAAGTGACAGGGAAAAGGCAAAGACTTTGTGAGGTGACAGGCTTTGACATGGTCTCATAAAAACAGTATTATAGGCTTCAGTCAGGGTCGGGGTTACTATAAAGAAAATAAGGAGTCGATCTGCTCATGCCCATGTATAGTATACATGATCTAATTTCGCTTTTATGCTGCGGCGCACATCTGACCCGTGAGCAAAGCGCAGAGGCGATGGATAAACTGATGTCCGGTGAAACAACGCCAGCGCAGGCGGCGGCACTTCTGATCGGGTTGCGCATGAAAGGCGAAACTGCAGAAGAAATTACCGGTTTTGCCCAGGTGATGCGTCAATTTGCTACTCCTGTGCAGACCTCCCGTTCGCCCCTGGTCGACACCTGTGGCACCGGCGGAGATGGCATAGGCACCTTTAATATTTCCACCACAGCGGCACTGGTGGTTGCCGGTGCCGGAGTCGCCGTTGCCAAGCATGGAAACCGTGCGGCATCAAGTCGCTGCGGCAGTGCCGATGTGCTGGAGGCGCTCGGAGTTAATATTGAGCTGGAAGCGGAACAGGCAGGCAAAAGCATCGATAAACTGGGGATCGGGTTCCTTTTTGCCAAATCTCTTCATCTGGCGGCGCGGCATGTGGCACCCGTCCGTGGCGAGTTAAAAATCCGTACCATCTTTAATATTCTGGGGCCATTAACCAATCCCGCCAATGCTGACCGGCAGGTTGTCGGGGTCTTCAACAGCCAGCTTGCGCCGACGATGGCACGGGCGCTTCTCTCTTTGGGAACACGCCATGCCTTTGTCGTTGCGGGTCGCGACGGGCTGGATGAATTAACGATCAGTGGCCCCAGTTACGTTTGTGAAGCCAAAAATAATGATATCCGTGAATATCTGGTGAACCCTGAAGAAGTGGGTATTCCTCTTGCGGCAATGGCAGAGATTCTGGGCGGCGATGCACAGGTCAACGCTGAAATTACGCGAAACGTTCTGGAAGGAATGGAAGGGCCCTGCCGCAACGTGGTATTGCTGAATGCTGCCCCGGCATTGGTGGCAGGCGGGCTTGTAGATACGTTAAAAGAAGGAGTGGAACGGGCACGCTATTCCATTGATAGCGGTGCTGCTCTGGAAAAACTCAATGCCCTGGTGGCATTTACCAACCGGAAGGACTGCTGAGTATGGACACTGAAACCAGATTTGGTCAGGGTGTCACAACTATGCATGATGAGGAAGAAAAATCAGCTATGAACAACTCTTTTTCCCAAACGGCGCAAGCGACACCGGAAGCGGCGGCACTTTTTGTTGGCGATTTCAATGTGGGGAAATCTTCGGTGCTGAATGCCCTGATGCGACGAAATCTTCTTTTTACAAGCCGGGAAGAAAGCCGGACCCCCCCTGTTTTCCTGACTCGTTCAGGAGAAGAAACGATTGCGTACAGTGCCTACAATCCCGAGGAAAAAACTTTTACTGAACAGTCGCATACACAATTTCTCAGCATCCGGCGTCATGGCAGAACAAAATGCCCCTTTTCTGCGCTGTCCGTTCTGGCACCTCAGTTTCCATTTACACGGTTAACGCTGATTGACACGCCGGGCACCTCAACTGAGGTTGCGGAAGATACGCTGCTACCGGCAGGAAAGGCGGCTGACAAGTCCCTGATTGTTCTTGTGACTACTGTGGAGTACTGGCCTGCCCGTCATACACTGGCGTTGATAACAGACTATGCGGAGCGGTTTTCCGGACGCTTTCTTGTGGTAGCGAATATGGCAGATCAATTAAATCATGGAGATATACTCCGAATCAGAGACAAAGCGGCGCAACGCATAGAAAGCCATAGCCATGTAAAAGCCCCGCCCTTTTATATTGTGTCGGCAAAACTTGAGTTTGCGCGCCGCAATCAGGATGACGAATATCGCCACCGGGTCAAAAGAGAAGTACGTGATATTTGCGATGCAGGTTTTGACGCATTGCGTGTAGCTCTGTATGAATTTGAAGCGAAATGCCAGACTCCGGAGGGTACCTGCCCCCTTGACCGCATTGTTCATCCTTTACTTACCGCCCTTATCAGCAACAACCAGCAGGAGCAGGAGGCATGATGACCAATTCTCACGAACAGAATCGGATGTGGCTTCTGGAAACATTGGAATATCTGGAGAATTTTTCACGTCTGGATGAAGATTACTGCGGCGATCGTGCCTACGAAAGCAAAGCTGTTTCCTACCAGCACGCCGTTGTTCGCGACGGAAGATACCGGGTTGTTTTTCTCGGAGCTTTCAATGTGGGTAAATCAACAGCCCTGAATGCCTTCCTGGGCGGCTCTTATCTTCCCATGGATATTGAAGAGTGCACGTCGCGCCTGACTTTTATTCAGCGGGGAGACAGAATGCAGTTGCTGCTCTCTCTTGATACGGCGGCATCCCGCCACGAAATAGAAGCACTGGAGCGAGCGCTTGCAGCTGTGCCTGTCATCGTGGAAAGTGAAGGAAATCCGCTTCAGATTTCTGTGTTGTGCCAGGATCAGAATCCGGATTCCATGCGGCGTGCTCTCGAACCTCTGATTACTGTTCTCGCGGACGAAGCCTTCCCGCATCTCTCTTCTCTTCGGGAAAAAACGGAATCGCTCATATTATGCCTCCCCGAAGAGGCACTTCAGGATGATCTCGTACTGATAGACACGCCCGGCGTACACTCCATTTCCGAAACACGGCAGAAAATTACCTATGACATTATCGAGCATTGCCATCTGGTCATTGCTTTTGTGGACAGTGCTTTTGTCGGAAATATCCATGATCTGAATTTCATCAAAAGGATTATTACCTGCCGTGACCGCCGGGTCTTCTTTGTACTGAATAAAGCGGATAAACTGGAGAACGACGAAATTGATCCCAGAGGCACTTTCGGGCCTGCCGGGCAGTTGGTGGAGACATTTCGCCGCAATGATATTCCGGATCATTCTGACATCTTCTTCCTGTCCGGATACAGAGCATTGAGTGCACTGGAACTGGATCAGAAGCGTCTCTCCTTTGAGGAGGCATTAGCTGACAACAAACTGATGCTGCCCACTTCCATATTGGAACGCCTGGAGCACAGCGATACGCCGGAAGAGGATCTGTCTGCTTTTCTGATGGGGCAAAGCCGCTTTCCTCTGTTGAAAGAGCGGCTTATGGATTATCTGATCAATGAAAATAAATCCAACGCCGTCTTTACCAGAGCGGCACGCTTTGTTTATGAACGTGCTTCAGACTATCTGATCACTATAAGCAATACTCTTGCTCTGGCACGCAACCCTGAAAAATTCATTGAACTGAAAGAAAACCGGGATTTATTGAACAACCAGATGGCGACCATTCGTACCGAAGTGGATTCAATTCTGGTGCGTTACAATATCCAGTTTCACGGTGGGCAGCAGGATGAAGTCTTCGGTCCGGGCTATGATGCGCACCTGCGGGCGCAGCTGACAGTACCTTTGATAGAATCTGAAATTATCCAGCCTTTATTGGACTGGCTCCGTAAAAAAGGACAGCTCAAGGAAATTCGCCAGGGGAATTTTCATCCGCTGGCGGCGCAGTTGGAGCATGAAGTGGACGTTTTCATCACAGGCGTCATAAAAAAACTTCGTGCTGTCATCGAAACGAATGAAAAACGTACTTCCGAAGAAGTGTCCCGCCAAATTAGCCGCGCCCGTGAATTGCGTGCCGCATTGAGCGAGCCTGAGCGTTTAGTGAATGTCGCCTGGGATGCGGCGCAGTCGGAAGAGAAAAATGTTTTCGGCTCTGCTGGTGCAGGCTTGAATACTTTTACGGGAAAATCCATTTCCTCAGTTATTCCTGCTGTCGGTGCAGCCATAGGTGTTGGCGTGGGCGGTTTCATGGGTACTATCAGAGGGTGGGTTGCACGCTTTGCCTGGAGCGAAGAGCGATGGATCAAAAAGATTATGCCTGTACTCCGACAGGAAACTCATAAACTTCTGATGCAGGAAACACAGGAAGAGTCTGCCTCAGAGTCCGTGCTTACGATGCTTCTTAATTATTCACAGCGGCGCGGTGAGGCTTTTGAACAGGCTATGCGCAAGGAACTGGAGCACGTTATAGAAACCGTTCAACAGGAATGTGAATCCCTTCTCTCCAGAGAAATGGAAATCCGAAGAGAACAGGACACCATTATTGAGCGTTTGAAACCGAAGGAGGCAAAGCTGCAAAGCATTAGAGAACGGGCAGAGGTTATGGCGGAAGAAGATCCGGAGACATCTATTTACGAATGAATAGATCCCTCCCGTAATCGTCTGATCTGATGAAAGGCGTGGCTGCCCTTCAACGATTGAGGGTCGCCTGAGAAACTGAAACTGGATCCCTTCGGTCTAATAAACGCATTGATGCAGCGCGTGCATCAGTTACAGGAAAAAGGAGTGAAAAAATGCACTCTTCCCCGTACAAAATGCATAAAGAAGTGAGTTAAGTGTCTCTTGTATGGTATACTGAACCCTGTTAGGCATGCGGACGGTGTCTGACTGGTCTAAGTAACCACCTTTTCAACCCCCAAAACTTTTTTAAAAGGAGTGTAGTATGAGCAAGAAGAGTATGTTGTGGTCGGCAGCCCTGCTCGCCGGGTTCGTATGCCTCGGACTTGCTGCGGCCCCTGTCGCTGTTGCTGATGATGTGGAAATTAAAATTGAACTTCCTGAGCCTTTTTTCGGTGGAACGCCTATTGACTACTGGTCTCCCAATCTTGAGCCTGAAGATTTCAAAGATCGCCCGCCTTTCATGGCTCCGAAAGGCACTGCCCTTGTTTCCAAAGATAAACCTGTTACTTCCAGTGAAGCCCCTCTGCACGGCAAATTGACGCAGATCACGGACGGAGACAAAGACTACGCACGGTCCAGCACGGTTGAAATTCCCGGCGACCTTCAGTGGGTACAGATTGATCTTGAAGAAGAAAAAGAAATCTATGCGCTTGTCGTATGGCACTTCCACGAAGGCAAACGAGTTTATTTTGATATCGTCGTTCAGGCCTCCAATGATAAAGAGTTTTCCGACGGTGTAACCACGATTTATAACAACGACCACGATAATTCTTCCGGTCTTGGCGTTGGCGAAGACAAAGAATATCAGGAAAACTATCAGGGTCGTCTGATGGATGCCAAGGGTGTTTCCGCACGCTATGTGCGCCTCTACTCCAGCGGCAATACCGCTGATGACTTCAACCACTATGTGGAAGTCGAAGTGTACGGCAAATAAGCCCCTTCCCTGTTTTTTCTGCCCGCATTGTCTTATTGGCAATGCGGGCTTTTTCATGGAACGTGAATGCACTTTGGGGAATTAAATAAATATAAATGAATGTCTTTGTCTGAAGGGAAAAATCATGCCGGTCATATCAAGACAAGTATCATGGCTGCCTGTTACGCTCATCGGTGCGGCAGCGGTATTGTGGTCTGTTGCTGTTTTTGCGGCGCTCACAGCTGAACCTGAAATGCTTTTCTTCTCCGGTCACAGTGACACCCACGCACTTCAGGTCTTTGCGGAGAATCAGCCTGTTTCCTCCTTATCGGTGGATCACTGGAAATTTTATTCAGACTCCAGTTCATACCCGCATATGATTCAAGTGGAGTTCAAAGACGGCAGGATATACGTGAAGACTACCGAACGTTCAGAGGACGGCAGTTATCTTCTTGTCGTAGCGACGAGTCTGGGTGAACTTCGCATCCCTGTTCGAATTACGCTGCCCTCGGCTTCTCCGACTGCTTACGCTGATACCGGCACAACCGGAGTGAAGCTGCGTTCAACGGAGAAGCGTATCCCCCTTCTGGAACTGGAATCCTTTTATCTGGAGGGGACCCGCCTCGACATAGATATGGGTTGTGCTCCTGAATATAGCGCCTGCTGGTGGATTAATAATGAGATCGTCTCAAAAGACAGTCGCTTGCTGATATCTCTTGACCAGCCGGGTCCATTGCATGTTGTCTATGAAGAGCGCTGCGGAAATCAGGTGGTTGCACAGGCGGAAGCCCGCTCTGAAGTTCTTCCCCGTGGTGACGAAACGGTGCCGTTTTCCACAAAAATTAATGCACGTAATACATTTAAAGCACCGCTGGGGTATGCCCAGCACAAATGGTATGTGAACAATGAGTTCCTGTCGGAATTAGAAAATTTTAGGCACACATTTTTGAAAGCCGGTGCTTATCAGGTTAAAGTTAATGTTGCAGCGCCGGATGATACCTCATTGCCTTCCAGACGTACGATACTCTACGAAGTAACAGTCGCTCCTTGAATGGAATCCGAATAGAGGTAACTAAGAAAAGGGCTGCAGGACAGGTGATCCATGCAGCCCTTTAATGCTTTCAGTACGTAGACAGGCTTCGATTATTCAGGTAAGGGCTTTCCTTTGGTTTCGGGCGCAACATAAACGATAAAAAGACCAAGGATAAAGAAAGCGGAGAGTATCATTGCGGCATTTCCAATGCCGAAGCGCCCTGCCAGAATCCCGAAAAAGGCGGGGAAAAAGGCTGCCAGATAGCGCGCCACGTTGTAGCAGAAGCCGGTTCCTGTAGCGCGCAGACGCGTCGGGAAAAGCTCCGGGAAATAAATAGCAAATCCGCTCAGGAAGAAAAGCAGGATAAATCCCATGGCAAAGAAAAAAGCAAGTGCCAATGTAAAGGCTGTAGTGTAATGAAAAGTGACCGGGATGATTATGGAAGAACCGATTAACGCCAGTGCAAATGCCGCCCGACGTCCATAACGATTGGCTACAACGGCAAAGCATAGAGCACCGAAGAAGCCGCCGAGGTTCTGTGCCATTCCCGCCAGGCTGACATAACGTTCTTTGGTTAGGGCGGGCAAGGTGGGATCCAGAATACTACGGAGCAGTTCCGGGGTCCAGGTGCTGATGCCCCAGAAACCAATGACGCCAATGGTAGCAAGGCCGACGCCCACCAAGGTGTTTTTTCGAACACCTCTTTCTGTGAATAGAGCAAGAAGGCTCCCCGTCTGCTTGATCCCTTCCGCTTTCAGCTGCTTGGCTCTTGCATTCGCCTCTTTCCATTTATCCGGCTCTTTAATGAACATGATAATGACGAACACCAGAAGTCCGGGAATAATACCAATAGCAAAGATCCAGCGCCAGGCCTGATCAGGGGGAAGAATGGAAGCCATGGCGAAATTAATTCCTGCTGCAGCGATGTTGCCGAATGCGGAAGCTGCCTGTACGATACCAAGGGCTACAGCCCGGGCGTGTTCCGGAAAGGTTTCAGCCACAAGCGCGGCACCGGCTGCAAATTCTCCGCCGACGCCGAGACCCATCAGAAAGCGAAGAATGGCAAACTGCTGCCAGTTCTGCGCCAGCCCGCTCAGACCGGTAAAGCCTGCATACATGAGGATGGTTATTGCCATGGTTCGGGTTCGCCCCAGCCGATCCCCTATCATGCCGAAGATCAGACCGCCCGTCGCCCATCCAATGAGCATACAGGATTGCACATAACCGACATGGCGCGTCACTTCGGCGTCGCTCATCAGTGGACCGAGCAGCTCGCGCAGCGCATGCTGCTTGACAAAAACAAAGAGCCATTGATCCATGGTGTCAAAGGCCCAGCCCAGGCAGGCAACCATTAAAACGAGATAATGGTATCCGGTCAGCCCGGAAGTAAATTGCTTCTTTATGAGACCCGGTTGAAGATTAGTCATTTACTTCTCCCTTCCTTTTTAAACGCCCGCAATCAGCCGGGGTATCAGAATAAAACCTTGTTTATTTACCAACTGTGTCAGAAAGCCCTTTTTTAAAATTTTTGATGCCGGCCAGGACCAGGCCTGCCGTGGATAAAATGAAAACAAAAATAACTAGAATAAGCGACAGCATGCTGCTCCAGTTATCCAGCCAGTCATAAAGCCAAATCCAGAAAACGGTTGCGAGGATATTTCCGAGCGTCACAGCGGACAGTACAATAATGGCGGGAAGACCGATAATGTAGCCGACAAGTGTTCCTATCAGGGGACCGGTGCTCCATAAAGGGCAGGCAACAAAAAGCGTGAGACCTATGGCACCATAAGGCGCAACTGTAGATTTATATCCCAATGCCACTTCATGGATAGATTGGAGATAGCCGCCAATATAACGTATCCTGACAATCTGCCTGAATCCTTTGGCGAACAAAGGATACAGATAGAGAATAAAAATTAGGTCTACAAATACAATCTGATAAAATATGAAGGAAAGACCAAAGCCCATTTTGGCGCAGGCCCCTACGGCAGCAGCACGCCCCAGAGTCAGGGAGAGAAAAATAATTCGCCAGGCCTGATCATAAGGTTTGCCATACAAAAACCAGGTAAGAGCATAGACAACTGCCAGAACAAGGCAAAAAAAGTGCCCGAGCAGAATTATATTGCGCAGCAGTTTCGCCGGCGGATCTGTGATTGTGCTGTCAGCAGCTGTGTCATTCATGGTGGTTTAATCAATCAGTTTTTTATTGCTCGCTCTACTGTCCCGTCAGGACCAGCAATTACACTTGTATCACATATCCAGTGAGCTAGACAAAAGAGTGCCGTTTTTTTGCAGTCGGTCCGGAAGGGCTATCCATTTCCCCAACGTCCCAATGAAATTTTAAATAACAAAGCATCAATGCTGTTTCCTGTCAGATTTCCAGCCCGAATGATTCGGAGGGCAATTTGTATGTTTTGTGCAGTTTCGGCACCATAAGAAGATATAAGATTTTTCAGATCTTCAGCTTCGGCTTGCCCGCCGGCGTGCGCCCATCTTTCTGCAAAAAGAACAGCTTCCATCTGTGTTTCCGGACAGTGATCATATTCGCCTGCCAGAAACTGCCTGATTTCTTCCTGTGCCATTCCTTCGTCCAGAGCAGCTTTTGTATGAAAGCGAATGCAATGGCGGCAGTCATTCACACGGGTAACAGCAAGCATGAGGCGTTCGCGAAACGCAGAATCCAAGCCTTTGCCACTCATTATTTTCCGGACTTGCTTAAATCGGGCAAGCAGAAAACAAAGATCTCCAAAAAATTCCTGCACTCCGGTATAGGTTCGTTTTCGAAATGAATTCATCAGGCTTCTTTCCAAAGAAAAAACGGCATGCTTTAAAAGGGCATGCCGTCGTATTGTACCATAATCAACGTTAGTACAAGTTGCTGTACATGGAAAGTGTTTAAAAAGAAACGCTTTTTAGAACTTCGCAATAAAGCCAGTGTCCGAAATCGCTTGGGTGATTTACATTATTGCCAAGGAGACTTGAAAAGTCTTTTCTTGCTAGCACTTTCATCCAGACGGAGTAAACGTCCGCATAGGCGCAGTTCTGCTCCCGGGCAACCTGCTTTGTTATCTGGGCATACTGTTCCATACAGTGGGATCCGTGCCTCCATAAGGGATTGGGCGGGAAGGTGGAAAGAAGAATAATATCAGCCCCTGTTTTCTCCCGTATGGAGGAAACAATGTCGCTCAGGTTGGCATGAAAGTTTTCCGGATTGATCCCTCTTTTATTGTGATCATTCATGCCGAAGGCGACCAGCACAAGATCAGGTGTGCGGCTGAGCACCTTTTCTTCCAGACGAACCAAACCATCGGCCGTGCTGTCCCCGCCTGTTGCTCCGTTCTCCAGACGGATGTCGGCATTGGGATATTTTTCTCTCAGATAGGCTGCATAGCGTTCAGGGAATTGCAGTTTTACCTCAGAGGCATCACCGCCGGCCGTGATACTGTCACCAAAAGCAATGAGTTTTAACGGCTGCCCCTGCGTCAGTTTTTCTTTTGTCCGCGGCAACAGATCCCCCTGCTCCGTGGGCATAAAAAGCGAAGAGCTGTCTTCTGATTCATAGTCTACATAAACAAAAAAGTCAGTATTGCCAAAGCCCGGAAAGTCGGCATGACTGAAGTTCGCCTGCCCGTACAACATGTTTTTCGAAAAATCGGGGATGGAAGACCCTGCGATGCGGCACAGTGTACCCGCCTCAGGATCAAGCAGATAGTCCACGCCTTCTTTATAAGTGACGGTATTTTCCTTTCCCGGAAGGTAAGTATTTCTTACTGTTACAGTATCCGGCCGGATGTTTTTAAATATCAGGGAGGCAGGCTCTTCTTTAACCAGAACCAGGCTCTCCCCTGTTATCCGGTTACATTCCTTTGCAGCAGCAGTTCCCGGCGCTCCCGCAAGGATGCAAAGCATTGCGATCATCATAGAGGCATGAGCAGAAAAAAACTTGATCATAAAACTGTTCTCCAATGGTGTCGATAAAAAGTGCCTGCGCCCGACAGGGCTTTCTACGACTATCCTTCCACAGCACTGAGATGCCGTTCAATTTTCTTTCGTTCCTCGAAGTCGAGTACTGTTTTTCGGAGTCTGATTGCCGAAGGGGTTATTTCAACCAGCTCATCTTTGCCGATCCATTCCAATGCTTCCTCCAGACTTAATGTACGGGGGACATCAAAGGTAACCGTCTGTTCCTTTGTTGCGGAACGATGATTTGTCAACTGCTTGCGTTTGGTTGGATTGCACGGCAGATCGCCGGGCCGTGCGTTTTCCCCGATAATCATCCCGGTATACACCTCTGTCATTGGAGAGATGAATAAAGTACCTCGCTGCTGCAGGTTTTCAAGGCTGTACCCGGTCGCATACCCTGTATCCATACTGACCATGGAGCCTCTGTTTCGTCCCGGAATATTTCCATACCAGAGTGCATAGCCGGAAAAGCGCGATGCCATGATGCCGAGTCCGCGGGTGTCAGTAAGAAATTCTCCCCGGTAGCCGATGAGCCCGCGGGTTGGGACCCGAAATTCCATCCTGATCATTTCCCCCGTGCCGATTTGCATGGATAGCAGTTCCCCTTTGCGTTCGGATACTTTTTCTATGACAATCCCCTGATGCTCCCGCATGACATCTATTACCACCTCTTCTACAGGTTCAAGAATGCTGCCTTCTTCTGTTGTCTGAATGATTACTTCGGGGGCAGATACGCAGAATTCCATGCCTTCTCTTCGCATTTCCTCAATAAGAATGGATAAGTGGAGTTCGCCGCGGCCGGAGACTTTCAAGGCATCCATGCGCCCGGTGTCCTCCACTCTGAGGGAAACATTGACACGTATCTCACGCATCAGACGCTCTTTGAGCTGGCGCTGTGTAACGGCTTTTCCTTCCCTGCCCGAAAAAGGACCGCTGTTGATTAAAAACATCATGGAAACGGTCGGCTCTTCGATATCAAGCGGCGGAAGTGCAGGATTCTCCAGCTCGACAGCAGCAAGGGTGTCGCCAATATTCAATTCTTTGGGACCGGCGAGCGTCACAATATCTCCGGTGCCGACTTCATGGATCGAGACAGTGGATAAACCCTGGGTTGCCCACAGATACACAGCCTTTTCCTGGCTGCTGCCTGTTACACTCCATTCAAAGGTATCGGTGTCCAGAGTCAGACGTTTAACTTCTTTTCTTTTCGTGGTCCATCGGGTTATCTCCATACCTTTAGTGAGACGTCCCTGAAGGATTCTTCCGGTGCCGGTTCGGCCTATGTGCTCATTCCATCCGATCGCGTTCACCTGCATCAGGAAGGGGGCATCTTCTTTTCCTTTCGGAGGAGGAACGTGGGTTACAATCGTCTCAAAAAGTGCTTCCATCCCTTCTTCAGGCGACCCCTCCGGGTTCCGGGATAGCCACCCATTCAAACCGGAACCATACAGCGTAATAAAGTCGCACTGTTCTTCTGTGGCACCAAGCGTGAGGAACAGATCAAAGGTGGCATCAAGAGCACGCAGCGGCTCCGCATTCGGCCGGTCGACTTTATTGATAATCACGATGGGACGCAGCCCGAGGCGCAGTGCCCGCATCAGTACATATCTTGTTTGCGGCATAGGGCCTTCGTTGGCGTCCACAAGAAGTAGAACTGAGTCCACCATGGAAAGCACACGCTCTACTTCTCCGGAAAAGTCGGCGTGTCCGGGCGTATCGATGATATTGATAAGGTAGTTTTTCCATTCCACAGTGCAATGCTTTGAACGGATCGTAATGCCTCGTTCCCGCTCCAACTCGTTGTTGTCCATGAAACGCTGTGCAACCCGTGCATTTTCACGAAACATGTGGGCAGCGCGGAAAATGCTGTCAATAAGCGTAGTTTTCCCGTGGTCGATATGGGCAATTATAGCGACATTTCTGATAGAACTGATGGGATGCATGGATAAAAGACTCCGGCGCCTGAGAAAGGCTGTGAACGCAAACCCCGCCCTATTTCGATGGAGGCGTCCTGAATAAGTGGTGGAAAACACCCGGGATTCGCGATAAGTTGAGGGGGAACGGTGAATATTATGCGCTTTTTAGGGGTAGAAGCACAATATTTTTTTCCGGGAGCGGAGAAATGGAGGCGCAACTTTGAAAGTCAGTTTTCTCTTTCCCGGGAATTTCACTGCTTATTTGCCTTTGCGTCGAAGAGAATGCATACCGGATATGGGACAGCCACCTCCTGTTCAGTGGCTTCCAGAGCGCCGGTGGAACCATTCACAGTGAATAGGCAAAGGGTATCGCTCAGCGCGTTCCCCACAATACAGAAACGCCCATCCGGAGAAAGTGAAAAATGGCGCGGGTTTTTCCCCTTTGTAAAGGCAAAACCGGAAGGAGCCAGTTTTCCGCTGATTGGGTCCACTGAAAAAACAGCGATGCTGTCGTGTCCTCTGTTGGAGGCGTACACAAATCTCCCGGAGGGATGCACCCTGATCTCCGCAGTAGTGCTCTCCCCTTTAAAATCAGGTGGTAACGTAGGGACTGTCTGCAGGAAACTGAGTTTTCCGCTGGAAGCATTGTATTGACATACCGTTACTGTGTTCGCAAGTTCATTAACGATATATGCCACCGTTTTTTGCGGGTGGAAAGCAAAGTGTCTTGGCCCGGATCCGGCATCAACAGCAAGAGAGGCTTCTTCTTCAGAATCAATTAAACCACGTTGTGCATCAAAACGATAGACCAGCACTCTGTCTATACCGAGATCGGCGACATAGAGCCGGTTGCCCAGCGCATTGAAAGTGACAGAGTGGGCATGGGGCGCTTCCTGGCGTGAAGGGTTTATGCCCGATCCGCTGTGCATCCTGTAATCACACAGTGCAGTCACTTTTCCGTCTGGTTCCAGCGGGAAACAGGTCACACTGCCATTCCCGTAATTGGCGGTAACTGCATAGTTTCCTCCACGGGACACAGCAACATGGCAAGGCTCTGTTCCTCTGACTTCCTGCCGGTTAATGAAGTCTAGTTTTCCTGTTTTGCGGTCAATGGAAAAGGCATTGATATACCCTTTTGTTCCGTTTTCTCCATCAGCGGCATTTCCGACACTGTACAGAACCGTTCCGTCGGGATGCAATGCCAGAAAGGAGGGATTCTCTGTTTCAGCTGCAAGTGACGGAAGGCCCATCTCTCCGGTTTCCCTGTTCATCGTCAGGTGATAGATGCCTCTGCTCTCACCGTGTGTGTAGGTGCCGATATAGATAGACCACTCCTGCTCCTCAGGATGTGCATTTGGCAAAAAAAGCCCGAAGCACAGTATAAACATAAAAACAGGAAAAGAAGTACGTTTCATCTGTCAGTTGCTCCCCGGCAAGGCCATTGCTTATATCGCTTCGCGCACGATCAGTTCAGGTGCCTGCAACAGCCCGGCAGGATACAGATTGTAGTGTTCTGTAAAACCTGTTCCTGTAGTGACCCAGTTTCCGGGACCGTATGCTGCAGTTTTCAGTGTTGTCTGATGGAGAGGACCGAAGGTGTTGCGTCTTGTCAATAGTACCCGCAGCCTGATTTTCTGGTCTCCGCCCTGCTCAGTTTCAAGAGGAGCCTCATAGGGCGCCCAGGCAATAAGATCATCTTCTTTTCCCTGGCAGAGTTTGGCGCACGCCCCTTCAAAAGAAGGAAGGCTGATAAAGGCGTCACCCACCGGTTCATTAGCAGGTTGTGCGAGAGTAAGCAGATAATCAATGGCACCGGAATAGAATGGAAGCCCCTGTTCCGTAACATCACTGAACGCCAATGTGTCGGGCAGATCTGTTAAAATCCGCCGGATCCTGTCCAGTTTAACACCAAAGTTGCCAAGCAGATATAAGGCTTCGAGATTGATTTCTTCATGAAAATCCACAGTAACTTCAATTAGATTTTCCCCTTTTTTCAGAAGGTTTACGGGAAGCGTAATTTTTCTCAAACAGGTGTCGACCCACCAGCCGGCGTCTTCTTTCACAGAAAGTTCTGTGCCGTTAATGAGAACCTGAAAGACGTCGGGCTGTTCCAGGACCAGATAAAGGGTCTCTGGAATAATCTCTGCCTCAAAGTCATAGCGCAAAGTGACCCTGCCTTGAATAACCCGGTCTTTCATCCCGGTGAACCAGGGCTGCACCATTTCTCCGCCCCGTCGTGCCAGACCGAAATGATCACGCACATACTGGTCGACTTTCAAAATTTCCATGGGGGTGCCAAACGCTTTTCCGTCTATGCTACAGGAGGCGCGATCCAGTACACACACATTCGGTTCACTCAGCTCATAGGGACAGGCGCCTTCAAAGGCTGTCCGTTTCAATTCTTTGTAGGTCTTTTCCAGAGGAACGCCGGGATCTCTATCCGGTCTGATAAGGAGGAGCTTTTCTCCTCCTGCTGGAAAGTCCAGCGAAAATCGAAGCATTCCTCCGGAGAAATCGGCTGGGATTCTGGTTCGTTGGCCTGTCATCGCATCCCATTTTTCAACAACGCCTTTTCCCGGTACGGACATTTGCACGCCCTCAACCGCCTGTGTCCGGTCTGTGTTCAACGCCATAATAAATCGGAGATCTTCATCTGTGCGGCTTTGGCAGAAAATACGGGTGCAGATATCGGGGTCGGACTCATGGTGGAGTGCGACGCTTTGCCCTGCCGACTTTTTGCAGATTTCCAGAATGGGTTCCCGTTCAAAAGGGGCTCGCAAGGCTGCAGAAGCCAGGTCGATGGCGCGCTGCGAAGCATCAGCATTCACATAGGCTGGTGGCAGGTCGGCAAAAAGGATGGATCCCCCCGCTGCCTGAAATTGCTCCAGCAGCGCAAGTGTAGTGTCTCGGATCGTTTCCATTCCCGAAACAATCACAAGCCCGTACTTACCTTTTCCAATCGTGAGTCGGGGGGTGCTTTCTTTTTCAATTTTTCCATGCCGCGCCAGCATATCTTCATCTCCTATGTCGAAATCCATCTGTGCCGAGAGCAACCATAGCAATAATTGCTGATATTTCTGATCCAGCGCGACGACTTCCGGAGCGGTGGCAGATAGCCAGGTTGCCCAGCCTGTGTAAATCTGTGCCCAGGCGCTTTCAACGGGATTCAGCACAAGGATATTGCATTCAGGCTCGCCCCGGGACATGAATGCCTGCACGCGTGAAAAGTATGTTTCCACTTCTTTATATTCGGGGTACCAGGCGCTCTGATAAAAAATACTGGCAGGAAAATCGCGCTTTGCCTCGCCCTCCATGGTATACCAGGACAAATGGTGGCATCGCAGGTTGATCCCCAGAAGGCTTTGCCAATCGCCCACAGCTTTGTGAGAAGCAAAGTTAAACTGCCAGCCGGTACACCCGTAAAGTTCCGAGAGCAGCCACTTCTTATCCAACTGCCGGGCAACGGATGACAGCTGCTTGACAATCCAGTAATTTTTATTGCCTTCCGTCAGAACGTCTACTCCAGGGTAGTCCATATATTCATAAAAACGCATCATGGAGCCGCAAGGTACCGCCTGAGCGCCCAGCGTGTCTTCATGAAGTGCGTGACCCGTCAGGATCATCTGGTTTTCTCTGCACCACTTTTGTATGGGTTTTGCAAAGTTCTCCAGAAATAGTTTCTGAATCAGTTCCATGTATTCCCATTTGACCCGGACAATACGCTGCCCTTCCGGACGGAGGAAAAGAGTAGGCAAATGATCCAGCAGATCGTAGCCGTACTCTTTTTGAAAAGCGGCGGGCAGAGCCGGAGTCCAGGGCGTGCAGCGCTCGGACGCACTCAGGCCGCCCTGATCCACTTTGTGACACATCACCATGCCACGATGCGGTTCATCCGTGAAAATGCCTTTAATGGAAGTGCCAATGCGGTCACCGCAGTGCTTTTTATAGGCATCGTGCGTGATTTCAATGAAATGCTGTGTTGCCTCGGCGTTCATCGTATCCAGATAGGTGTTCCCATTGTAGAAGGAACTGCTGTCCATCGGTTTGACAGAAAAGGCAAGCACTGTTCTCCCCTCTCCGGGAGCAGAAGACTCTTTATCCAGACGCTTCAGCGCACTGTAATTAATCCCTTCCAGAGTGCATGAAAAAGCGGCGATAAAACGCTCTTCCCATTTGAATTCGGCGGCGTCCATTATTTCCATGAGAAGATATTTCATCTGATACCGGGGATCTTCAGTGGCTTTACCCCCTGCCGAGCCGCTGGGCCAGCGATCTTCATCGTAGAGCCAGGCTTCCAGATTTCTCTTTTCCGCTTCATCGGCGCAAACATTAATCAGATCAAACCATTCTTCGCCCAGATATTCCGTGGCAAGACCGGTACGTGAGTGCATGAAAAAACCGCCGAAGCCCATTTCCTCCAGCACTTCTATCTGCCGCAGCAATTCCTCTTTGCGGAGTTTCCCGTTCCAGGACCAGAACGGCTTCCCCCTGAAGCTGTTGTCCGGATTCTGAAAGGCGTCCCAGGCGGTATCGTAGCATTGCCCTGCTCTGTAATCGGCGTGGGTCGGCATCGCCAAAAAGGCGGCACAAAGGGTGAAAAGGCTGGAGACAAGCAGGCAGCGTGGGAATTTCATAAGTGATCTTTCTCTCTCGGGGAAAAGGCAGTGCAGATGGAGGATGTAATAGTAAGAACCGATTCCGAGTCATTATGACAAAAGGGTTTTCCACCCTGCAAGAGCGCGAATCAAGCCATCTAAAATCTTACCAGTAATTTCAGTGACGGTGGAAATAAATACGAATAAATACCAGACGGCTGGGTCAAATAACGGAGGTGATATGCCGTAGGATATATTTCCGCGGCGGATCCGAGTGACTGTCTACATCATGACCCGCTTGTGTGCCAATGCGGAGATTGGCGTTCCCAGGGGTATAAGACGGAAGTGCTTAACCGAATGCCGGGTTATTGTATGTCTCTCTATCTCATCGCATATTCCTAACACTGTCATCCCTGC
>MWCY01000004.1 GCA_002070275.1 Candidatus Hydrogenedentes bacterium ADurb.Bin170 | reverse complement strand
GTCCCTCAAGGTCAAGCGTCTTTCTAATTCCTGTGTAGCCCAGCAACCCTTTAATTGTGGAGGCAAAGAAAAAAGCATCTTTCCGCTCATGGTAATAGAGCGGTCGCGACCCCGTGCGGTCGCGAACCAGATAAAGGCAGGACTCTTGCGGATCCCATAAAGCGAAGGCATACATTCCTTCCAGGCGATTGAGCATGGAAATGCCCCGGGCAGTCCAGAGATGCTGTAGCAGGGCAGTGTCTGAACCGCACTCGTACGGATAGCCCTCTGCTTTCAGTTCTGCCTGCAATTGCTTCCTGTTGGAAATAAAACCGTCAAGCACGGCGGCAACTGAGCGAATGCCGGAATCAGATGTTTCTGGCTCAAAATCCGACAGGGTACAGTCCCGACGGGATAAAAAACGGGCGTGCCTGATCCCGCGGCACTTTTGCTGATGCATCATGGTGTGAATCAGCCTTTCATCGGAACATCCCGTATAGCCCGCAAGACCACCCATACCGTTACTCCAGTGCCGCAATAGCGTCAACTAAAGCGGCGCTGTCTTTCTGCCAATTGTATTTCGATTCTACCGCCTCACGTCCATGTCTGCCGAAGCGTTGTGCTTCGTCTGGGTTCGTGAGAAGCCTGATGACAGCATCGGCGATGGCATCGGGAGAAGTGACATCCACCAGAAGACCGCATTGTGTTTCTTTCACGATATGCGCTACCTCGACCGCAAAATCAGGTGCGATCACCGGGACGCCTTCCCGCATATAATCAAAGAGTTTGTGCGGCATGGCAAGTTCATGATTGCGCAGGCCGGGCTGAAACAGAATTAATCCAACCTGCACTGCACTGATGTAAGCGGGGACCTCTTCGAAGGGAACTTCATCAAGCAACAGAAGGGTGTCTTCCAGTCCTGATTCCTTGATTTTCTGCCTGTATGCGCTTTCGTCGCCATAAACATAGCGCCCGAGCACCAGACAGCGTGCTTCGGGCAGCACTTCCTTCACCAGTTTCATGGCTTCCAGCAGCTGCAGTGAACCCCGGATTTCTCCAAAAATGCCCTGGTGCAGAACGGTCGGTCTTTCGCCTGCAATCTTCCGGACTGCATCAGGAACGGCGGTACATGCCGGTTGCAGCCAGTTGCTGTTAATGACCACGACCCGGGGCGTCCGAATACCGGACCATAAAGGCTCAAAACTCCGGCGGGTCAGAATGATCAGGTCGGAGGCTCTTCCCATAAGACGCATGATCCGGCAGGTTGTTTTTTCCATTGGTGGTCTCAGAAAGGACGGGAAAAACTTGGCAAATTCACCCGGTACATATTCATGCATATCAAAGGCGACTTTTCGTCCTGTTGCCGCTTTAATCAACAGAGCGGCGACCCATGATTCCGGTTCAGGTGCGATGTACAGCGTCGCTTTTTCGCGGAGTCCCAGCCGGATCAGGCGCAGAACAGTCAGCAACCGCCCGAAAAAAGAATGCACAGCCGGCGTAAAAACGAATCGAACAGATGTTTCGCCGCTTTCTGCCTGATTCCTTCCGGCAGCGAATGCAGCAGGCGGAGCAATGGAGACAATCTCATGACTGGCAGCGGACAAACTTCGGGCGATCTTATGATACATGCGCTTGTCCAGAGCATCATGAAGCACATTTAGGATGCATATTTTCATGGAAATTGCTGTTAGCCTGCTTCGTATCCGAACTTCGTTGAATTACATGCCGCTTTCTTTATCCAGATAGTAAAGATCAAAATTCATCCAGCCGTTGCCTCCCGGCTGATCATCCAGATACACCTTCACCGTATAGTCATTGTCGGCTGTGGGCTGTTCAAGGATAAAGGGATGCATCGGGCGTGATTCAAGATCATCAATGACCACCTGCACTTCTTTTTTCGGAAGCGGTGTCAGAAATTCCGCTTTCCTGGGATGCGCACCGTCCCAGTACAGGTTTTTAATATGATACTGGTCTCCCTGAATAATCACCAGATCCTGGCCGTCACACAGCAGCTCGAACTTCGCAAAAAGCACAGCTTTGTCTTTGTTTTTTGCTAAGGTCTCGCGATATCCGGCCTGCTCTTTTTTAATCCGGGCATCCAGTTCCTCACGACTGGGCGTTGCATTGTAGTGGCGAATGGCTTCTTCTCGGTTTTCGTACAGGGCTTCCGCATTGCGCTGCAGTATATCGACCGCAAAGAGCTGGAAGCCGAAGCCGGGTGTATTTATGAAATCATTTTTTGCCTCGGCGAGCTGTGCAATCGCTTTCTTCAAAGCCTCTCTGTTTTCCGGGATCCCGTTTTCTTTATATTTGAAGTAGGCGAACATCGTGGTGACATACCCGATATTGGTTCTGATCAGGTTTTTAGTCATGTGCAACCGGTCACCGACTTCCTTTGACAGCGCGTCATCTTCAATAGCGGAACGAGCTGAGTCATAATGGCGCAGCATCGATTCGGCCTGCTCCAGACCATAATACTGCGCTCGCAGAGTGGCTTCTTCCCATGGTTCACATCGCAGGTAGATCTTATGCAAATTTTCCAGATGTTCTTTTCCGTTATCCAGAGCAGGGTAGCCCTCCGCCGGAAAAGTATTTACGCGCATATGGGGAAAAGAATTGAATTGCCCGTAGGAAATCGGTTCGATGTGAAGCCCGTATTTATACGCTGCCGGTGAAGCGAGATAGATCTGCGCCATATGCGCTGCCGCTGCTTCTCCGAAATGGATGCGGGCAAAGTCCAGGGCAATATCTTCCATCGGCTCGTCTACATCCCAGGTGA
Organism: Candidatus Hydrogenedentes bacterium ADurb.Bin170; assembly: GCA_002070275.1. Classification (GTDB taxonomy): domain Bacteria; phylum Hydrogenedentota; class Hydrogenedentia; order Hydrogenedentales; family CAITNO01; genus JAAYJV01. The sequence continues at coordinate 96,078 of MWCY01000004.1, read as the reverse complement.
GCCGGTAAAGAACATAACTGTATGCGTCTTGCGTGCTCCAGCCTTCACGGAGCGGGCCGGACAGCAATGCTATGCCTTCCACATTACTGTGTTCCGGCGCGAGAAAACGCTGCAGACCCCGCTGGAAATACTGACCCGAAAAAGTGGGGAAGAGCCGGGATGCGCCGCCTTCATAGTAGTTCATGGTTTCAAAAAGAACAACGGTTTTATGAGGTGTCAGATTGAAGGTCGCGTTGTACGGCTGGTGCCACCACCGGTCTCCCCGGGTGATCTTGGGCATTAGGTATAAATGGTCGGTCGGGATATTTTCCCGGAAAACAGCTTTAAAAACCTCCGGCTGGCAATGGATTTCGTGCTCCCGAAGTCCCCAGGTAAAATAAAAATGCTCCTTTCCGAATTCGCCGGATACCACTTCCTGCACCTTTTGCATGAAAGTGTTGTACCGTTTAACATAAGACCAGTCGCATTCAGGGGCATCATGCATGACATCAAAAGGCAGGTAATTCCCCCAGAAGCCGGAGAGATCATCATTGCACAACTCGATGCCGTCCAGCTCGGGCAGCGCCTGAAAAAGGCGGCGATATGTTTCCTGCACGGCATCCCAGAAGCGGGGATCTTCAGGATTCAGCGTGGCGCCGAATTCTTCCAGAATAGACGGATGATACACATAGGCATTGGAAAAGCTGAAATATTTCATGCCGAGGCTGTGGGCATAAGAAATCAATTCTCGGGTTTCTTCCCGATGCCGGGCATTTTCAGTTGCTTCCGGTTCCGCATGCCAGGGGATCAGATCCAGAATGTTTGCGCCGGAAACCCAGTTGATGCTGTTGCGCAGCGCTCCGCGCATCTGCTCTTTGGTGCTTCCGCCGTAACCGTGCCGATGCCACGCTGCGCCGAGCCTGACAGAAAATTGCGGCTGCCTTACAGCGTTGATGTCAGGAACGGTGCGGTATACCCGCATTCGATCCCGCAGCCAATAAAGCCCGTAAGCGTTTCCGACAGGAGAGGCTCCGGCGATAAGCATGATTTTTCGGCCGGAGTCGGGGACTGTTGCTATTTCAAAACCTTCCGGATTGTCCGGGAGTGCCGGAGCCCAGCGCCCGTCAGCGATGAGCTTTGCAATAAGAGGGTGTTGCGGGGCATAGCTGAGGATAATGATATTGCCTTCTGTTTTTTCTGCATCTTCCACCATGGTGAGCGGTATGGAGAGGGAGTCTGCAGTAAGGCGCAGGTCTTCAACGGCCAGTCGCACAGCCTCTTCAGAGGCTGGTTCAGGCAGAACGCATAAATGCCAGTTTTCTGAAGCGAAAAGGGCAGATGAAAACAAAATGATAAAAATGGTACAGATAAAAATTGTATGACGCATGGTTTCCTTTCGTGCATATATGTGTAAACTGATGGTGTTGCCCGGATTGAACTCTATAATAACAAAAGAGACGCGCTGTATCTTTTTTTTCTCCGCGGTGCCGGTGAGTGCAGAGTCGGAAGCACTGGTTTCAGAATCGCTTGTTCCTGTGCATCGGTGTTGATTTGCTGAAATGCCTTCTCATAGAATGAGGTGTGTGTTGAATGTTTTTACCCTGAAATACCATGAGAAGGCTTTGCGTTATGAACAGTACTTCCGAGATGACCAGAAGAAACATGCTGGCGGCGCTTGCCGCCGTATCCGGTGCCGCACTTGTAATGCCTCAGGGCATGGCGCAGGAAAAGGCCGCTGTGGATGTCGGGCGCCTGAAACAGTCGGTCAGCAAATGGTGTTTTGACAAAATCCCTCTGGTGGAATTCTGTCAGGCGGTGAAGCCTATGGGAATTACCGGGATTGATTTGCTGAGCGAAGGGGATTGGGAGACGGTAGCAGGAGAGGGGCTGGTGTGCGCCATGGCAAACGGGCCCGGCAATATCGGTAAAGGCTGGAACCGGATAGAGCACCACGAAGAACTGATTGCCAATGCGCAGCGTCTGATTCCCAAAGCCGGAGACTTGGGTGTGCCCAACATGGTTGTCTTTTCCGGCAATCGCCGTGGTCAGGATGATGAAACGGGGTTGGAAAACTGCGCCAAAGGGCTTGCAAAAATTCTGCCTCTTGCAGAAAAAGCAGGAGTGGTTTTATGTATGGAACTGCTGAACAGCAAGCGAAACCACAAAGATTATCAATGTGATCACACTGCCTGGGGCGCCAGACTTGCTAAAAAGCTCGACTCACCTAACTTTAAACTCCTCTATGACATCTACCATATGCAGATTATGGAAGGGGATGTCATTGCAACGATTGAAGAGAACATCAAGTATATCGGTCATATTCATACCGGAGGAGTCCCTGGGCGTAATGAGATTGATGACACACAGGAACTGAATTATCCCCGGATTTGTTCTGCCATCGCAGACACAGGCTTCAGTGGTTTTCTGGCTCATGAGTTTGTGCCCAAAGCGCCGGATCCGCTGGAATCGCTTCGTCAGGCAATCGCTATCTGTCGCGTCTGATTTTTACTTTGCACCTGGTTCTGTTAAAGGAATATCACTCAGTATAGGGTTGTAAAAAGGCTCGAAGGTTCCGCCTGTGGAGAGGTGTCCTGCGACTTTTTCCGGTGATGCATCGATATCCACCGGGTTGCCGTCCGTGCCCGCCAGATTGCCGTCCTGATCCACGGAAGCGATGCCGGTGGGCGTTGTTCCTTGTCCGCCTTTGTCATGAGGCCGGCTGGTGATTATTTCTCCCGCCGGAATGATTTCTCCTTTAATGTTTTTTACTGTGCCGTCAGAGCGAAAAGAGAAGGGCACATGCCCTTCTTCAGAGCCGAAAATGTCTTTGCCCAGATTAAAGCTCTGGTCAAGAACAATCTGCCGGTACAGATGAAGATTCTTTTTCATTGTGGACTCGGAAGGATAAAAAAGAGTGCCCTTGATGCACGGGTCTTCTGATCCTTCCGTTTTTGCAAGATAGGCACGGTCATTGACAAAAGAGCGCATCAGTTGCTGCCGTTTCGTCAGCAAGTTTTTGCGCTGATCTCGGGGCATTTCAATAAGCCCATGATCATCAAGGATGGCGTCAAGGTCTTCTTCCGGCTGCAGACTGCCGCCTTTATTTTTCGCATAAGCTCTGAGCTCATTTGCCACTTCGTCAGGCATAATCCCAAAAAGATCAGCACCAACCACTACTTTATAAAAAAATCCGAATTCTCCACTGTCAGTGTTTCCGTGCCTGTAGTCAGGAAGTGCGGTTCTGTCAGGGTGTTGAGAATTATATTCGCCATAATTCATGTCACGCCACCCCTTATTGCCGGGCAGTTTCCGCGGAAAAGACCAGACACTGTCCACTGTGTTTCCGGTCATGCCGTGGCAGCCGAGGCATTGCATCAGCTCTTCTGTAGTCTGTGCCCGGAGCGCTCCCTGTCGATTTTCAATGTAACCGGCAATAATCCATCCCATGTTATTGTCAATCCAGCCTTGCCCTTCCTGACCCAGCACCAAATTCTCCGGATGCGCGTCCTCGGTGATTTCTTCCAGAGTGACAGATTTCCATTTGTACATATAACGAATTTCTTTGACCCGTTTTGACCGGGTGCCCGGAAATTCATAATCGGAGCCCTTCTGATCCGCCACCCCGTCCAGCCGTTCTCCTGATTCGCCGTCCGCATTCAGATCCACATAATGGAGCGGGTGGGCAAACTCTGTGCCAGCAGGGAAAAATCCTTTTTCAACGGGAACGCCGCTGGCATCCCCCAGATATGCTTTCTCTGTGAGTTTCTGGTTTTTAATGTTCCGTTCCAGAATATCCAGATTTTTTTTATATAACGTCACATCGACAATGGCGGCATCTGTCCGGAAAATTTCAGGAAGCCGGATATAGATACCGCTGACGCTCCCGGTCAGAGGGGTGAAAATGCCGTAAGGGAAGAAGTTAACGGCGCGCCATCCGGTATAGTCGTTCTGCTCGTCACGGACAAAGCCTTCCTGATCTATATAGCCGTGTTTGTTTCCTTCTGTAGGATCCGGCTGTTTTTCAGGATAGAGATGTGCCGGATTTAATGCCGGGAAAAGAAGAAATTCGTCGTCATCGGGAATGAGCCATCGTTTCGGATAGTTCGTGCGCACCCTGTCGTAAAGCTCTTTCCAGTTATCTTTCCGCATGTAACTGACATCCTCCGGATCGGGAATGACAATTCCTTCTTTTTCAAGACGGGTGCTGATCTCCTGCGGAAAAATAGTGTTCCGCCAGAGAATCCGGTTCAGTTCAGGCGTGGGGAAACTGTAAAAAATCTGGTCGTCGGCAATAGGATAACTATTGCCGTGTTTTTCTTTGGAAAGGTAATTGCTATGACAGAAAAGGCAGGCATTCTGCGTTCCGTAGCCTGTTTCGATCCAGCATTGTGCCGGAATATTCGGTTCTTCATTGTGAGACGGTTTGTACTCAGCTCCTGACCGTTCTTTGAAATTTTCCGGGGCGGTTCCTTTTCGAAAACTGTCCCGTTCAATAAGGTCGGGATCCAGTCCCAAGGCAGCAAGTTCGTCCAGTGTGTTTTCCAGAGAATCGTCATTGTTTTCTGCGTCCGCATCGCAAAAAGCAACTGGTGCGCATAGTAGAACAGATGCCAGAATCCAGATGAACAGCTTCACTTTAGACATAATACGTTCCTTCTTCAAACGGCTATTTTCTTTCGGTCTGCCGAAAAAGTCTGTCAGCTTTCTATTGAAAATCACCATAACATAGAAATCATCTCTTGTACAAAAGATAAAAGTTTGTCTTGACGGTTTTTCAGAATAATGTTAAAATCGACTGCGACAAACGAACTGAAACCGGAACAGAAGGAATGCTATTTATGAAAATAAAAATGTCTCTGCCTATAGTATGCGTGTGCCTCTTCTGTATGACTGCCTGTCAGCATCAAACGCCGATGCAGGCGGGTAATAGTTTTCTGTCCGATTTGAGTTTGATCAAAGAAGGAAGCACGCAGCGCTCTTCTTCCTGTGATGCCGATCTGGAAAATGGGAACGCAGATGCCCGTTTTATAGCGCCCGGCGGATGTCTCGTTATCGCCGATTTGGAAGGACCGGGCGTGATTCAGCATATATGGAATACCGTGGCTGCTGTCGATCGCGGTTATTCACGCCTGCTGGTTTTGCGCATGTACTGGGATGGCGAAAGCAATCCTTCTGTTGAAGTGCCTCTGGGTGATTTTTTTGCCATGGGGCATGGGCTGGATCATCCGATGGAATCATTTCCTGTAACGGTGACCTCTGAGGGCAGAGCCAGAAATTGCTACTGGCCCATGCCTTTCAGAAAGTCAGCGCGTATTACAGTAACTAACGAAGGTGACGGGCCTGTCCATGCTTTTTATTATTATGTAGATTGGACAAAAGTTGACCGGCTTCCGGAAAATACCGCTTATTTCCATGCCATGTACCGGCAGGAACATCCGGCAGTATCCGGGAAACACTACCTTATTGCTGATATCGAAGGGCGTGGGCATTATGTGGGCACAGTACTGAATGTCCGTCAGCATTTCCCGCACTGGTGGGGCGAAGGCGACGATTTCTGGTTTATCGATGGTGCAGAAAAGCCACGTCTTCGTGGTACCGGTTCCGAAGATTATTTTTGCGATGCCTGGGGATTGCGGGAAATGTCAACGCCCTGGTACGGAGCCCCTCTCATGGAGGGCTATGAATCCCTCGCACGAACCTCCTGCTACCGGTGGCACATTCCGGATCCTGTAGTCTTTGAAAAATCACTGCGCCTTGAAATTGAACATATGGGTGTTACTTATAACGAGGACGGAACAATCAGCTCATATTTTGCAGAACGGGACGATGATTTTTCTTCTGTTGCTTTCTGGTATCAGACAGAACCGCATAAGGCATATGAATCGCTAGCGCCCGCTCTGGAACGTGTGTACGGCGGATGGGCGGAGCTGATCGAAGCAGAAACAAAAATTGATCAGTGCTCCGTCTCCCATGGAGCCTTTGCTGTCCAGCCGGAAATAGGCTATAACGGCGGGCAAATTTTCTGGACACCTCAGGAGCCCAACGGGTATCTGGAACTTGAAGTGGATATTGACAAGGATCAGGTACAGGAACTTGCGCTGATGCTGACATGTGCCCGCGATTACGGGACTTTTCAGGTGCTTCTGGACGGAATACCGCTCGGAGCGCCGGTTAATCTCTACGGAAAAGGCATTAACCAGAAAGAATTTCGCTTTTTGGTGCCCGCCTGCACGCCAGGGAAGCACATCCTCCGCTTTGAGAACCGTGGCAAAAGCCCGGAAAGCATAGGCTATTTCTTTGGTCTGGACGCTTTTATGTTCATGTGATTTTAATGGAGAGGGACAGTTCCTTCTGTCAAAATGGTAATTCTCGCACGGGCCGCCGGAAGCGCCGCCCCGTTGGCTGCTGTCAGGCGGATGCTGTTTGTTCCTTTCTTCAGGAGTATAGTCTCTGACGGCGAAAACTGGGCAAGCACCTCTCCTTTTTCATTGTACAGGAATGCGCCCTTTTGCGGGTCATATTCCAGGCAGCATCCCGATGAGATGGTTACTGGCAGTGAAAGAGTGGATCCGTTAATGATCAGGGCAGATTCCTTTAAAGATCCCTCCAGAAGAGGAAGGGCTTTGACTGGCCCGATTTTGCAGTGTACCGTTTTGTCTTTCGGAAGATTGTTGAACCAGAAAGAAAAAGACTCCAGTGCGCCAAAGTCCACATGTTCCCTGTAAATACTGTACTGGTCGCCATAGGGCCAGTGCCATTGCGGGATAGCGCCGCTTTCAAATTCAACTACAGAGATATAACGCCAGCCGGTAAAGTCCAGCGGGATATAATGGTCGCCGATACCACCTGCCGCCGTATGGGCTGCACTTAGAGTCTGCAAATTGAGGAGGGCTCCGCTTCCATCGCCGTAGACAAAGCATCCGAGCCCTGCCTTGGCTCCGGCGTTTACAGGGGGCGAAAATGCGGCGCCTATTTGCGCCCAGGAACCCCGTGCATTTTCCCGGGTGCTGAGCAGTGTGAATGCGGCTACGTGCTCATTTTCGTTCAGCGGGCTTTCAGTGATGGCGATTTCGGCGGAAACACCATCATTATTTTTCTGCACATTCAATGCTTCCGGGCGGGTGTAGTCCAGCAGTACTTGTGCTTCCTGCGAATCGAAAGAAGCCGGAGAGAGAAGGGTTTCAATACGAAAACGAACCGGCTGTTCATCAAAAGGATTTTCTACAGCCCAGTCAAGACTGAATGGGTCGGAAAAGTCCACTGTATGCTTATATGTGGCAGCGGGATAAAAGGAAAAGCTTTCGTTGTCTGTTGTTTTTAACGTAAATTCTGCCCCCGGTGCTCTCAGTTGCTCTTTAATTTCTTCTGCCACCATGCCGGAGAGGCGGGCTGTTTCATAGGTTTTAAAGAGCGGCAGCAGTCTTTCAAAAGCAGGCATTGTGTCGAGATTGTCCGGATTGACTCCCATGAGAGAAAGACTCGCACCATTTGCCAGCGCTTTACACAGCAGGTACTCAATGTCGTCCGGCCAGGTGGGCTCAGACCAGGCGGAAGCGGCTCCAGGCTGCCAATTTTTTACAGCCCACCAACCCAGATTCATAGGAAGAAACATAGTGCTGTTTTGTCGGTTCACTTCACAATGCAGATCTATGAAGCGCTTATGGCTCCGTGCCGGGTGATCCCAGGCGCCCATGCGTGCCCGGATGAACCACAGGTGATGGGACATGGTACTCATTTCAAACAAGGCCGGCCGCTCAAGGCGCTGTGCTATTTCGAAGGCGAACTTCGGCGCATAATACCAGGAATTTTCCGGGCCTTCGAAAATATCGGATCCGTCGAGGGCATCGAGGTAAATCATGTCGAAACCGCACTCATTGAATGTGTCCGCTGTTACGGCAGCAATTTCTGTGAGCAGCGTTGAATTGCCGTCGGGCAGAAAGAGCCCGAAGCATTCCTTTAATTTGTAGACAGGTGTTCCCGCTGCATGAGATGACGCCCGTGTACCATGGGCGCCACGGACACAGCCGGTAAAAGAAAAAGGGGGCTCCCGTGTAACCCCGGAGAAAACGATCAGTTCATTCTCGACTTGGAGCGTAACACTGTTTCTGGCAAAAAAACCTGTGTCTGTCTTGACCTTTTCCGTCGACTCTGCTACGAAGAGCGCATCCCCTGTCTCACCTAGGTCTTTGTCAAGTGTAAACTGCTCATCTTTGCCGAGCCGCGGATCAGGCACAGGAGTCACATAAGGGGAGTTCTTGGCAATAAAAAAGGCATAGGTATGAAGCCCTGCAGCTATGCCTGCCCCATGCAGCCGGTCAATGACGCTTTTAACGCTCTTCCGCCCTTCCGGGAAAAGTTTTTCGTTGGGTGTCAGATCGCCAAAGCGCAGCGAGGTTCCCGTATGAAAGTCTATCTGCCTGAAGCCGAGCTGCTGTACGAGGTCGATCCATTCATCAACGGTATCTTCAGTGAGCGTGCCGAAATCAAAGAGATAGGATCCTTTGTTTGCCGAAGCGTCCAATGCCCAGGGTCCGCCCACGGGCGGAACAGATTGATTCTTATGCCGGGGCAGCTCAGGGGAGTTTTCAACGGCCTCTTTCATGATCGGGCGCAGCATCGCTCCCGGACAAAGGATGATATTGACCTGTGCGCCGACAATCCCGAAAGCCTTGACGGCGGAGGCACGGAGACGCGATGCAGGCCCCGGAAGATCGGGAACATGCGTCCGGAGATTGGCGGCAAGGACACAAGCTGTTGTTTTTTCTTCTTCACCTGCCGGAAGATTCAAAGAAAGGTCAAGCAGCGTCAGGGCCTCCACCGAGGGATTATTCAGCGAGTGGACGGACAGCGAAAAATAATGCGGGTACGATTGGATCCGGAACTCAGCCTCCACGCCACTTGCTCCATATAAAATGCGATATCCCTTTTCGGACGGGCTGATCTCAGTCGCCTTCCATTCTTTTCCCTCAAATAAAACGGAAGAAAAGGCTTTCTGATTTTCAGCGGACATCAGTTCTTCTTCCGTGCTTTTATCCAGCAAAGACCGGGTTTCTCCTTTTGTACCGATGTCCCAGCGCACATAGTCGGTTTCTACCGTTAGCGCTGTACCATTTTCATGAAGATGCACTGTGCTGACAGCAAATAACAGGGAAAGAAATAAAGCCTCCATGAGCACGACTCCCGTTTCTGTTTTGGTATTGGTTACGGTTCCATTTCGCAAAGATATTCAACAACCGCAAGCGAACTTCCCTCCAGAGTGAGTGCATGCAGCGCCTGCCCTTGTGTCCACAGCCCCATTTCTTCCTCTGTATCGGCCGTGATCCGTCGAACCTTTCCTTTTTCTCCCAGCGGGTACCGGCTGCTCTCCAGAGAGAGCTCGATCTCTTCAGTGCTGTCTCCGATGTTGACCAGCGCAACAGCTACATTGCCGTCCGATGCCTGCCAGGCTGCCGCCAGAACAGAAGGAACCAGGCGTGTATATTCCTGCACCGCATCGTGCTGTCCGGCATAGATGGATAAGCGTGAGGTCGGGATTTCAATAAGGGGAGAGCCAATATCCGGTGGCGCCAGCATAATGCCGTCTCTCAGATATTTCAATGTTTTAAGGCGAAGATGGACAAGAGTTTTTAGAAAAGACAGCTCTTCCCTTCGGCTGGTGAGTTGCTCCGGCAGAAAATTGGCGATGCAGGGAATTTGCCCCCAAATAAAAGACCGTCCCTGCTCCAGTCGGAATTGCGCAGCAAATTTTTTGTCCAGCAGCGCCAGCGGCCGATCCGGTGCACTTTCTTTAGGCCATAATGAATCATAGGGCGGGCGGGTCAGAGAACAGTAATTACCGAAAAAACGGGCGCAGTCGTGATAAACAGCGTGAAAAAACGGAATAGGTTCCCACTGCCCGGGTGCGGCATAGCGTTCAAGGCTGACCTGAAGGCTCAGCATCAGATCCAGATGGGGGAGCCAGGCTTCGCCGCAGCCTTCCCCGGCAAGAACGGGCGCTTTGACGGGAAGACAGCGCTGTCGGATGTCCGAAGCCAATTGCTGAAAGCCCTGCATCCACCAGGGACCGCCGCCCGGAGGATGCGGATGTTCCTGGTCATAACAGGCAAGGCTGGAACACGCCTGATCCATATAAATTCCGTCTGCACCCAATTCCAGCAGTACCTTTTCGGCAATGTCCGCATAAGTGTTTCGCCAGAAAGATGTCCCCATACACATGGAAGCGCAGGGCGATTGGGTGAATGTGTTGTAAATTTCGCGGCGAATTGTGCCGTCCGCCCCTTTGACAGCGTAGCGCTGCGCATCTTTTTCTTTCCAGCTCGTTGTATCCATGCCCCATAAGCGCTGGTTCATATAAACGATTGCGTGTATGCCTTCTTTTTGCGCAGCACCCAGAGCGTGTTTGAAGGACTCTGCTCCTTCTCTTGGCGGCAGGTACTCAGGAAACCCGGCATCGTAAGCGCATCCGTGCCACCAGTGCCAGAAAACACTGACGGGTGCTGCCATTTCTTTTTGGAGAGCAGCAGCAGGGGAGAGAACTCCCGGAGAGGCATCCCGATTCCAGATCCAAAGCCCTGTTTCTTCCGCCCAGTCTGGAATTTGGTTTGTGCGAACACGGCTTTGTTCCGCATAAGGAAGTGCGTCGCGCTCTCTACGGTATAGAAGAGCGGCGTCAAACCAGTCGCCGGTAAACAGTGACAGCAGGACATCGCCGGACAGCTGATAGTTCGCCGATGCAGGGCTCACCGGATGACTAATCTCAATCCCCAGCGCATTCCTCTCGCCTCCGAAAACAGCAAATTCCCGCCGGATAGCAGTACTGTCCCGAGTGGACAACATAAGCCCGCCCTGATCTCCGTAGAAAGTCAGGCACTGCAGCGATAGAAGCCCCGGGTATTCCCAGCTTCGGCGGAGTGCCGGTGCATCGGCAGGATTTAATAATTCCCGGGCGGAAGAAGTTACTTCACCCATCCAGAAGGGCACGGCAAGGGCTTCATTTTTTTGAGCAGCGAGAGAAGTCATTCGCGGAAACGCAATCTGATAGAAGCCAAAATCATCACTGTCATGCAGTGCCAGGTTCCAGTGGCTTTCCTGTTTATTCTCAGGTAAGGTGACAGAAACCTGCACTTCCAGATTCCGGCTGCGGGGATCGTCGAATCCCTTCCAAAGAAATTCCACACTGTTTTCTGAAGGGGCTTTTGTAAAAGAAAAAGAGCATGCGTCTTCCGGGGTAATAAATGTTCCATCCGGGCGCAGCAGATGCCAGAGCGAATTATTGGCATGAGGCAACACCAGGTTAAAGCCGGTTTCTGCCAGACAGGCTTCAATCAATGCGCCGGTACTTTCGTCAAAGCCAAGCCGCATATGCGAATTGGAGAGGGTAACAGCGGCGATTCCACTGGAAGCGAACACCGTTCCGATGAGTAGGTATACGGATAAAAGAAGTCTCAGTTTTTGAATCATTGTCGCTCCGGTCTGCTTTGTGTGAAAAGGCTGCTCAGGTTCATTATGAAGAAAGGCAAATGAAGGTTCAAAATTTCTTTTATTTAGTGATTTTGGATATTCGAGCAGAGACGGGATATACTGGGCTGATTTATATCGGGGAGTAGTCGGCATGGAATCCTTTTCAATAACCGGGAAACAGATTATTTCGGGGGTTGCTGTCCTTTCTGCCGGGATTTTTCTGGGTCTATTGGCAGGGTACGGTTTATTCTCTTCGGATGAAGCACAGCCGGAACTTGTTTCGCTGGAGACTCTTCCGCCGCATAGCGAAAGTGCAGCAGACCCCGCCCCGGAGAGGATCGAGCAGCCGGGTGGATCAGCCATATATTCAGCGGAGGCGAAAACAGAGCCCGTGACGGCGGCTCTGCCCGAAAATAAACTTTGCGTTGCTGTCGAAGGTGCAGTACGGAGGCCGGGCATTTATTATTTTGAAGAGGATAGCCGTGTGCATGATGCTATTGTGGCTGCAGGCGGGCTTCAGGAGACGGCGGATATCAATGATATTAACACTGCCGCCTGGCTTCTGGATAATGTGCCTTTATATGTGCCTTTTCAGCGCATTGTCCAGAAAGAGGATAACCGGATCAGTGCAAAAAAGGCGCTGTCTGCAGCGGAAATGAATGTGCCTCAATATACACGGAGCGGCTGGCAACCGTCTTTTCATGCGCCAGGGAAGAAATCTTCCGCTGAAATGCAGACAAATCCGGAAATTCCCGCTTCTGCGCCGACAGTGCCTGAAGAAGGGAACGCCAGCGGATCAGGCAAAGTGAATTTGAATACAGCTTCTCTGGCAGAATTACAGACCCTTCCCGGAATTGGCCCTAAAACTGCCGAAAAAATTGACAATTATCGCCAGAGCCAGCCTTTCCGCTCCATTGAAGAATTGCAGCAGGTGCATGGTATCGGGCCCAAAAAACTGGAAGCAGTTCGTTTGCTGATTACTGTGGATTGAGGGCGCTCCGAGCAGCTTTTTGCTTCCGCCCCGGCAAGCGGGGTATAATGCTGCGCAGGGAGAGGTGACCGAGTGGCTTAAGGTGCACGCTTGGAAAGCGTGTGTGCGTGGAAACGTACCGTGGGTTCGAATCCCACCCTCTCCGCCAGTATGTTTTTTGTTCCCGAAGGTGTGGAAGTGCAGGGGAGGGGCGAAAGCACGCATTCTCAATCCTTCCAACCCGCAGCCCGTAGATCGAATCCATGCTTAACGGTGTCCCCCGTATCCTGATCATTCGTTTCGGCGCAATTGGTGATGTGGTGCGCGTACTGCCTGCTTTGCATGCATTGCGTGACGCATTTCCACATGCCCAGATAGACTGGGCAGTTGAACCCAAGTCCGCAGATGTGATTACTGATCACCCCGCTCTGGATCAGATTCACGTGTTTGAGCGTTCTGGCAGTTTCTGGGCAGGTATAAAAGCTTTTCGGGGCTTCTGCCGCCACCTGAGAAACAGCCGCTACGATATGGTATTGGATTTTCACGGCATTCTGAAGAGCGGGCTTGCCATGCGTGCCACCCGTGCCGCATCACGTATCGCCTTTTCCGCCCCGCGCAGTCAGGAATTAAGCCATCTTTTTGCCAACCGACGTGTTACGCTTCCAAAACAGATCCTGAACCGCATCGAAGAAAATTTGATTCTTGCCGCAGCGGCGGGAGCATCCGGGCGCGGGCTCGAAGTTACTTTGGCTGTTTCTGATGAAATTCAGGAGTCGGTGGAGTCCTATGTGCACGACACCTTTCAAAGTGCGAAAAAACTCGTGATTGTCCATGCACCTGTAGACCGTCCGGAAAAACAATGGCCGCTCAGTTACTACGCCGCTCTTGTGGATATGCTGTTGTCTGACGGTCGCTTTGATGTACTTTTAACCTGGGGACCCGGCCAGCGGGATATTGTGGAAAAAATCCACGCAAAGTGCAAAAGAGACCCTGTCATAGCACCGGAAATGCCTTCCCTGAAGTATTTTGCCTGGCTCATCCGGCAGGCTGCTTTGTATTTTGGTGGAGATACGGGCCCCATGCATATCGCTTCCGCTATGGACACCCCTGTCGTTGCCGTATTTGGCGGTACATCGCCGCAGCGACACCATCCCTTCCGTGAGCCCTGTCGTGTCCTTTACGCAGGATCCCCGGACCGCACTGAAAACCTTTCACCTCAGGAAGGGCAGAAACTCCTCGAAAAGATTACGTCTGAAGAGGCTTATGATGCCTGCACAGCCATTATCAAAAAGAGCGAAGGCGGCGGAAGACCGGCTATTCCTGTTTGAGTATTTCGAAACGTTCCAGAATGGGAAGGTGCTGAGTGCATTGTTCCTCACAGAGGCGGCATTGGGTGCAGTCGGCGAGCAGTGCTTTGATGTCCGGGCTGTTCCAGTGATACTGCATATGCCGGCGGGCGGCATCCATGCCTTTGAGCATTCCGTAGTTGTAGGATTCCATCAGTCGGACAACGGGGATGCCTTCCGGGCAGTCACTGCAGTAGCCGCATTGGGTGCACATGTCTTTATACGCTGACGCCATCGCTGTCGAGATTTCATGAATTTCATCCTGAGACAGCGTCTGCAGGCGGTTCACCGTATCGATAACCTGATCAATATCCTTTTTGTTGCGAAAGCCGACCAGTGCGACAGTAACCTCCGGAATTGACAAGTTAAATCGTATTGCCGCATCAAGGATGGATCGGTCGCCGGGACGCAAGACTGCCTGAAAGCGGTCGCTATGATCCGTAAGAACGCCACCGCCCAATGTATTCATTGTGACGACAGCCATATTTTTGGCGGCTGCCGCCCGAACGCCTTCGAGGCGCAGATGGCTGTTCTGGACGTTCAGACCAATAAGCATGCTGTCAAAAAGATCTTCCCCTTCTTCAAGCATGGCGGCAACGCGACCGTGTTCCAAATGCGTGGATACACAAATATGGCGGATGAGCCCTTCTTCTTTCAGTTGCTGAAAGATTTTCAGTACACCCTTTTTCTTTCTGGCGGGCAAATCTTCGGGCTTGACAAGACACCAGATATGGTAGAAATCGATGGTATCAATGCCGAGGCGCTCCAATGACGCTTCACATTGCCGGCGCACGGCATCAGGGTCGGCAGCCATGGTTTTGGTGGAGATGAAAAAAGGTTTTCCCTGTTTTTTAATTTCCCCGATGGCGCGACCGAAGATCAGCTCGCTCTGAAAATCCAGATAATCCGGAGCCGTATCAAAGTAGTTGATGCCCTGTTCAAAAGCATGGAGCACCACCTCTGCCATGCCGTCGATGTCTTCCGGGGATTCCAGGCGCATCCCGCCAAAACCGATTCTGGAGACAAGATGCCCTGTTCGACCAAATTCTTTATACTGCATTGAGATTGTAGTCTATCGGTTTGTATGGCGTCGGTCGACAAAAATAGTGCTGGTACCGTCGATGGGCTGTGCTTTTTGTCTTACCTGCGCCAGCACTTCAAACATTTTTTTTGCGCTCTTGAAGACCCGGAATTTGTTGTGGGCTACCCCAATAGCCAATGCCATGATGGGCGCCTGCACTTCTTTGCCGTCCCTAGTCATTGCCGTAATGTAACCACGTTCCAGTTCTTCAGGCTTGTACAGCTGCTTGACTTCTTCATCGAAAGTCTGGGCAAGTAACCCTGTGAAACGCTCATAGTCTTCGAGCTTCAGCATGATAACGAAATGCTGTCGCCCCATATGGGCAACGGCGGTTTCGTAGAAGCCCTGAGACCGGATCAAAGCAGTCAGCAGTCCGGCTATAGACTTAAGTGCTTGCTCCTGCAGCTCAGCGCTCCGGCTTCGGCAAAAGGCCTCAAAACCCACCACATCCAGGTAGACGCAGGCGATGGCACTGTCTCGCGCCAACTGGTGATTGAGCTCTCTTTTAAATGCCTCTGTGCCCATCATATTGCTAATGCGATTGACGTGACCCAGCGAAGCGAGCAGGGCATTGAGAGACGTGATTTTGTCCATAAGCCTTTCCAGTTTGAAAGGCTTTACCAGATAATCATCGGCACCCTGTTCCATACCATGGACAATCTCAGGCTCTTCACCCAGCGCCGTGAGCATAAGTACGGCACTTCTGTAAAGCTCAGGGTCTTTACGGATGCGTCGGCAGATCTGATAACCTGTCTGACCTGGCAACATGATATCGAGCAGGATGACGTCCGGCTTAAGTTGCTTGGCATACTCAAAAGCCCCGTCACCTGTATTAATGGCAAAGGCCTGATGTCCTTCTTTGGTTAGCTTTGTGCGAACCAGTTCAGCAAGATCAACGTCATCATCAACAATCAGAATTTTACTCATAAATAGATTTCCTTCATACAAAAAAGGACATAATACATGTCACGGCAGACGCCACCTGTCCTCCTCTGAAACGACTTTTTTTCATACAACCAGAGCAAACATGCAAGAAGTTTTATTCTTCCTGTATTTTATCATAAAATGCCACGGCATACCATCTCACTGCGAAAAGAAAATTGTTTTGTTTTTACCATTCTTACGAATCAATCGCATTTTGGACTGCTTGAACCGAAAGAGGAGTTGAAAATTATGACAAATACAGCACGTCCTTTAAAGGTAGGACTTATAGGATCAGGCGCAATTGCCCGGGAACAGCACCTCCCTTATTGGCGCGAACTGGAAGAGGAGGGGCGTGTTCGGATCGTCGGTGTATGTGACCTGATCAGGGAACGCCGGGAGAAGGAGTCTGCCCTTTGTGCAAATGCCGTTCCTTATGCAGATTACAAAAAAATGCTGCAAAAAGAATCTTTTGACATTATCGATGTCTGTACGCAAAACCGTGTGCATGCCCCGGCAACCATTGCGGCATTAAATGCCGGTGCCCATGTACTTGTGGAAAAACCGATGGCAATGAGCAGCCGGGAATGCGACGCCATGATCGCCGCTTCTAAAAAAGCGGAGCGAAAATTGATGGTGGCGCAGCATATGCGTTTTGAAGCGCGGGCGGAAAAACTGAAAGAAGTGGTGGACAGCGGAGCTCTGGGCGAGATTTACACAGCGGAAACCAAATGGCTCAGGCGTCGTGGTATTCCGGGTTGGGGTCAGTTTCATATTAAAAAAGAATCCCTCGGCGGGCCTCTGATTGACATCGGAGTGCATATGATGGATCTTTGTGTCTGGTTGATGGGCTGCCCGAAACCCGTGGCAGCATCAGGAAAAGTGTACCGAAAGTTCGGCGACAGAAAAGATCTTTTTAATGCGGACTGGGGCGTGCATTATCCTGCAGAAGAATTTGATGTGGAAGACTACGCCACAGCATTGATCCGTTTTGAAAAAGGTATTACCATGCAGATGTCTGTTTCATGGGCAGCCAATGTTCATGACGAAATTGAAGATATGTATATTCTGGGCGATAAGGGCGGCATAGGCATTAATCCTCTGGGGTATTTCAGTGCCGATCATTCGTCATTGACCCGTACCACCTGGGACTGGCTTTCCGCTGAAGATGGGCACCGTCGTGAAGTGAGGCATTTTTGCGAGTGCGTGGAAAAAGATCTTCCTGTAATGGTGAAGCCGGAAGAGTCGCTGCGCATCCAAAAAATTATCGATGCCATTTATGAATCTTCACGACTTAATAAGGAAGTTATGATCAAATAGTATCCGGCGCACAAAGAAAAAAGAAGAAAGCCGGCAGATCATTTACGGTCTGCCGGCTTATTTTTTAGGGGGGCTGTTATTTCGCCAGGCGAAGGAGGTTGCCCTGTCCTGCAGGCGTGCGGTCGCGATAGCTCATCAGATGCGGAACATAACGCCTTTGCGCACGGCGGACATCTCCTTTGATTTCCCGGACTTCCAGCATTTTCGGCTCGCCCGCCAGCTCTTGAGCAGCCGACAGATCTCCCGTATTTCCTTGCTGGTTCAGCGTCATTTCGATGAAAAGTGTTGCATTATCCTCATAGGTCCTTTTCTTTTTCAAGGGACCTTTGGGCGGAAGTGGCGCATAGACCATGCCCCGGGCGGTATGATCAATAAAAACGCCGGTACCGACGACAGCACCTTTGGTTCCCTCGCAGATGGACGCGGGCGGATGCTTGTAAATTCCCCGGTGCAGTCCATCATGGGTGCGCGAGACAAGCTTTCTGAAACCGAGCCACGGCCACTTTACAACACGCAGCGCCGGTTCCTCCGGATTGCCGAACTGCCCTTCATAGGCTGGCGGCACGGCATGACTTGAAAGAGAAATGGCAAGTAACACGAGTAAAACAGTTGCGGTCAGTGTTTTGCTCATCCTGAATCTCCCTTGCGTTTGGACAGGGTGGCTTGTTTAATGAAACCAACTTTAACGAAATTAACTTCTTTCCTTTATTTTACACAAAATCTCAGTAAATGTAAACATTTTACTGGCGGATGTCTGTCGGAGCTTCTTTTGGCTGATCAGCAGCACTTGAAGCGGGTGGCATTTGTCGCCGCAGCAAAACACGTCGCCGCTCCCAGAACTCGCTGTCGCTGCCTGGTACAGCGGGTACAGCAACCGTGTCTGACTCGCCCTGGTCACTGTATATTAAACGCAACCGGGCGAGATCTGCTTCGGCAAGGGAGCAGAACCGGCTGCCTGGGCATTCTGCGGCAATCCGCTGAAAAAGACTCATCGTTTTCAGCGGCTGATTTAAAAAGGACTCATATAGCTTGCCGAGACTGTAGGCTGCTTCCGACCAGAAATCCGGGTCTTTCACCGGAAGCTCAATCAGTTCTTCTAAAAGGGAAGCGGCTTTTTCATAATTCCCCTCTTCACGAAACCAGTGGGCGGTGAATTCCAGTGCCCGGGATCTGTCCTGAAATAATTCAGTCAAAACGTCCTGAGCTTCGGTAATTTTTCCTGCCTGCAGCAGCAGGCGCGTCTGAATTATAGCAGGTGCTTCCGGTATTTTGGTGCCGACAGGTGTTAATCGTTGAACGCCACGCCAGCTGAGAGCATTGACCAGTGTCAAAGAATACTGGACACTCACCGGAATGATAAACAGGATCAGCCACATAAGAAGAGGAGCCCGTTCATCTTTCGGGCTGCCCCAGTAAAGAACAGTACCGACAAGGAAATAGATCGAGAAAACCATAAACATCAGTGTCAGTGCGACCTTGACGGGCAGTGCTTCCTGATTTTCAAGCCATTTCTTTTTGATGAAAAAACTGATGCCGGTCAGTTCGAGGAGAACAGCGATTAAAATAGCAATTTTCCACCATGCAGGCAGGTACACAATGGCTGTGGCAGGTATTTCAGCAGATTGTGATACGGCAATAAAAGGCATGAAAGAAAAATGCTTTCTGACGGGACTTGTTCGCGTCTCATCGGAATATGTGTTGTTTTCGTAGAGAAAAGAGCCGTTATGCGCTGAAATACAGATTTGTGCAACAGACGGCCACAACCGAAGTATACCTGTTGCCGGCGCACAGTTCAATTGGAAAGCAAAGTTCCGCTTTTTTGCTTTTTATCGGCTTTGCCATGTATCCTTTACAGGAATAAAAAATAGTTAAGAGTTGCAGTTTTTCTGCCCGTTGATGCAGAAAAAGGATTGTTTTCTTTGGCGTTGAGGTGTGGGAAGTGCGCCACTGCCTCTGAAACTGGCGGAGAGGGAGAGCGAAAGAGTCACATCGATGAAAGAACGCATTGCCTTGAACCTGAATACCATCGGGTGTCGGATAAAAGAAGCAGCGGAACGGGTGAACCGTTCTGCGGAAGGCGTGACTCTCGTTGCGGTAACGAAAAGTGTGGGTCTTGACGAGATCCTGGCTTTATATGAATTGGGTATCCGTGATTTTGGTGAAAATCGTCTGGACGTTGCATTGGAAAAAATAAAGCAGTGCCCGTCAGATATCCGATGGCACTATCTCGCACCGGTGCAGACCCGAAAGGCACGGGATATTGCCGCCCGTTTTACGGTTGCTGATGCTGTTGACAGAGTGCGGGCGGCTGAAGTGCTGCAGAAGCGATGCGAAGAATTGGACTGCCACTTGGAAATTTTAGTGGAAGTAAATGTGTCCGGTGAAGAAAGCAAGCATGGCTTTGACGAATCACTTCTCTCTGAAGCTGTGGAAAGGATTCGTCGAATGGATCGCCTGTCTTTGCAGGGGCTTATGACTATGGCACCCTGGGAGGCTGAAGAAAAAGTGCTGCGCCGATGCTTTGCCGGTTTAAAAAAACTGTGTGTTGCTCATAATCTGCCTGTATGCAGCATGGGCATGACCGATGATTTTGAAATCGCCATTGAAGAAGGCTCCACACAGGTTCGTATTGGCAGAGCGTTGTTTGTGTAAAAAAAGGATTGTTCTGCAGCAACAGGTAAAATGCTGTCAGGCAACTGTAATAAGGTACTTCTGTATGAAAGAAGAATTGAAGCAATTGGAACTGGATGGAAGCGCACGTATTGCGGAAGCATCGGATCTCAAATCACTGGAGGAGGTGCGTGTTGCCTATCTCGGGAGAAAAGGGCGTATTACAGAGATATTGAAGGGGCTGGGCAGTGCGTCTCCGGAAGACAGACGGTCGCTCGGGCAGATGGCGAACCTTCTGAAGGATCAGTTTGCGCAGCGTATTGATGCGCGTAAAACAGAACTGGAAGCAGCGCTTCGTGAGCAAAAAGCACAGGAACAACGGGTCGATATGAGTCTGCCCGGCAGGGCGATTCCTCCGGGACACGTCCATGTGCTCAATCAAATTGCCGATGAAATTTCGGATATTTTTATTCAAATGGGCTTTCAGCTCGCATTAGGACCCGACGTTGAAACGGAATATTACAACTTTGATGCCTTGAATACACCCGATGACCATCCGGCGCGGGATTCTCATGATACTTTTTTTGTCAAACCGGGTGTGGTTTTGAGAACACAGACGTCACCTGTACAGATCAGGGTCATGGAGCAGACCCGCCCGCCCGTGGCGGTTATAGCACCCGGTCGGGTCTATCGTGTGGATCTGGATGCTACGCACAGCCCCATGTTCGTGCAGATGGAAGGGCTGCTGGTCGATAAAGGCATTACCTTTTCTGATTTAAAAGGAACGCTGATGCACTTTATACATAGTTTTTTCGGCCCTGATATACAGGTCCGGTTTCGACCTCACTTTTTCCCCTTTACCGAGCCTAGTGCGGAAGTGGATATTCTGTGGACAGCACGGGATCGTCATACGGGAGAAGTAAAAAGCAAATGGCTTGAGATCCTCGGATGCGGGATGGTGCATCCTGAAGTCTTTAAGAATGTTTCCTACGATTATGAAGAGTACTCGGGATATGCTTTCGGCCTGGGTATTGACAGGATTGCCATGGTGCGCCATGGTATCAGCAGCATTACTCACCTGTATGAAAACGATATGAGATTTCTGGAGCAGTTTTAATATGCAAATTTCACTGAACTGGCTGAAAGAGCTACTGCCGCTTGAAGCGGATGCTGATGAGATTGCCGAACACCTTACGATGCTTGGACTCGAAATAGAGGCGGTGCGCCGCCCGGGGCAAGACATAGAAAATGTTTTTGTCGGGCGCATTCTGGATATTCAACCGCACCCTGAAGCGGACAAACTGGTTGTTTGCCGTACCGATGCGGGACAGGGTGAAGCGCTGCAAATCATTTGCGGCGCGACCAATATGAAGGTTGGAGATAAAGTGCCCACCGCTATCGATGGTGCCACGCTGCCGGGCGGGTTTAAAATCGGCAGCCGAAAAATGAGGGGAATTCAATCCTGCGGTATGATGTGCTCCGCCCGTGAACTGGGACTGGGCGAGGAGCACGCCGGGCTTCTGATTCTGGATAAAAATGCGCCCATCGGTCAGGATATACGGGACTTTCTCGGACTGAATGATGTGGTATTTGAAATAGAAGTCACTCCCAACCGGGGGGACTGGGCAAGCATGATTGGTGTGGCGCGGGAACTTGCTGCTTTTTACGGACTTCAGATGACGCTGCCCGATGCCGAAGTCAAAGAATCAGGAGAGCCTGCTGCTGCCTGGTCCTCCATTACTATCGAGGCACCAGACCTCTGTCCGCGCTATGCGGGGCGCATACTGCGCAATGTTGTCATAAAACCCTCGCCGCCCTGGCTGTGTGCCCGGCTGATTGCCGCCGGACAACGGCCCATCAACAATGTGGTGGATATTACGAACTATATTCTCATGGAAACAGGGCATCCGCTCCATGCTTTCGATTATGAAAAACTGAAAGAGAACCGCATAGTTGTCCGCCGCGCCCGCGCCGATGAAAAAATAACCACTCTCGACGGAACTGAGCGACAGCTTCAGGAGGACATGCTGGTCATTGCCGATGCAGAAAATGCACAGGCAGTAGCCGGAATTATGGGCGGTGCCGACAGTGAGGTGGAAAAGACTACAACAACGATCCTTCTTGAGAGTGCCTGGTTTGAATCTCGATGTGTCCGCAGCACTTCACGCCGTCTGTCTTTATCGACGGAAGCGTCTCAGCGATTCCAGCGTGGCGCCGACATGCAGATGCTTCCTTATGCGCTCAACAGGGCTGCACGGCTCATGCAGGAATTGGCAGATGCGGAAGTGGCACCCGGTATTTTGGATGCCTGGCCCCAACAAAGAGCGTATCCTGCCGTTACGCTTCGATACGAGCGTACTGTGTCCCGTGTCGGTGTGAACGTGGCGCCGGCAGAACAGAAGCGTTTTCTTGTGAGCCTGGGCTGTGAACTTGAGTCCGAAACGGACGCATCTGCCACTTTTAAAATTCCTTCCTGGCGGCATGACATCAGGCATGAAGCTGATTTAATTGAAGAGGTGGCACGCCTCTTCGGATATGAAAATATCCCCGTCACCATGCCTCCGGTTCGCCAGGCCGAAAGTGTTTTTGCTCCCCATGCGACTATTTTGCGCAATTTCAGACGGTATCTGGCGGGGCAAGGGCTTACGGAAGTGATGAATTGGTCATTCGGCAGCCCCGAAGGTGCTGTTGATGCCGGTCTGCCTGTATCACCGGCAGATCAGGTCTATCTGTCCAACCCCTTATCTGAAAATTATGCTGTCATGCGTTTT
Source organism: Candidatus Hydrogenedentes bacterium ADurb.Bin170 (assembly GCA_002070275.1). GTDB lineage: Bacteria > Hydrogenedentota > Hydrogenedentia > Hydrogenedentales > CAITNO01 > JAAYJV01. The sequence continues at coordinate 73,620 of MWCY01000004.1, read as the reverse complement.
TCTCTGCTGCCCGGGCTTTTCGGGACGGCGGCATATAACGCTAAACGAGGAAGGCGTGATCTGAGGATTTTCGAACTGGGGCCTGTGTACAGAAATAGCGCAGACGAAATTCTGCCCGCTGAGCCTATGTACGCAGGGATTCTTTTGAGCGGCAATGCGCCCGGGCACTGGAGCCGTGCGGAGTGCTCTTATGATTTCTACGATATTAAAGGCTGTCTGGACGTAATTGCCCGTTTTTTCGGGAAAGAGTTGACGCTGGAAGAAAGTGCGTCTTCCGGTTTTCAGAAAGGGCAGTTCGCAGAAATAAAATGGCGCAAACACATTTTAGGATGCATCGGGAAGGTGGCAGATGAAGTTGTAAAAACCTTTGGCTTGCCGGAAAACACCTATGTGTTGGAAATTAACTTGGAAATCCTCCTCGCGAAAAAGACGGAGCCGGCGCAATTTACTGCTATCCCGCAGTATCCGGCGTCTCTTCGGGATCTTGCCGTGGTTGTCGATCGGGCTGTTCCCGCAAAAGATCTGGTGGCGGCGACGAAACAGGCAGCCGGACCTTTGCTCACGGCTGTGAATGTTTTCGACGTTTACAGCGGAAAGCCCCTGCCTTCAGATAAAAAAAGCATTGCCTTGAGCCTGCTTTTTCAGTCGCCCGACCGAACCCTCACCGACAAAGACACCCAAAAAACTATGGACCGGATTGTGTCGCGGCTCCGGAAAGATTTTGAGGCTGAACTTCGTTGAACCAATTTCTTCAGAACTATATTGAGCAGATAAATGTGCTGGCCGATCAGTTGGAAAAGACCCTGACCAGTTACGGCACTCAGCTCGCCAGCAGCCGGATAAAGAATGAAGAAGACCAGAAAGAAAAATGGATGATGGCAAGGAAAATCAAAACAATGGAAGAAAATCTTGATAATCTTGCCGAACTGAAACAGGAGAATGAAGAGCTGCGGCAGAAAAACATGCAGGCTGCAGAGCATGCCAAACGAATTCTGATCTTAACGAAAAGTCTGGCGGATGCATTGAGATTATGAGTATTCTGAATCCAAAACAGCAGGTGGAGATTGCAGGCAATAGATTGCAGGTCCCTCTTTACATTGATGAAGAAACGACAGAGCAGCTTGCCGCTGAGATAAGTGCCAGACTGAAGAAAATCGGGGCGACGTATGAAACAGTGAATACGCAGCGCAATGCCCTGGCGACCGCATATGACTATGCTGTAGAGACAGCTGAGACAAAAAAACAGTATGAGCAGGATGTTCGAGAAATACTGACGGCACTTGAAAGGATCACCTCCTCGTTGAAAGAACTGCTTGACCGTTTCCCGCCGGTGTGATATCGCCGGAGCAGGAATGAAAATCAAGGGCTCAGGGGAAGGGGATTCTGTGCAGAGGAAAGAGGTGGTCCCCGGCTTCTCTTGTCAACACCCGGGAGCCTGAACGAAAGAGGCGCTGCCTCCACCAGTCGTGGGAAAGAGGGCGGAAATCAGGCTTTCCTTTTTCATCGAAGCCTGTAATGGATGCAACTGCCAGATTCGGCGCGTACACCAACACTTCCGCCCGCAGCGGTGGCATTACAGAAAAAGAAGCCGGGGAATAAACAGGAAGGGCGGACGTATTTCTGTCAATCGGGCGCAGCGTTTCCGAGAGAAAATAGGGGACAAAGCCGACGTAGTCGATATCGGGGAAAACGGCAAGATACTGACCGGGGTGCTCTTCTGCGCTGATCCTGGCTGCTGTGCGAAAACGTGCTATGTCCGCCCCTGCACGGTACCACTGTAAGTTAACCCAGATCTGACACAGCATGGCAGCACAGCAGACCAGAGTTGACAAACGTACGACAGAAGTGTTCCAGTGCGGTATTTCAGAAAGAGCCAGAAAAAAACCGGCGGCGCCGACGGCAGCAAGTGCTGTCGGAATCAGCAGCGTAGAACTGTTTTCTAAGGTAACTAAATCGATGGGCAGCGAGCCCTGACCGATCCTGAAGGCAAAAGCGCCCAGAATTCCGAAAATAAATGCAGGATGCCTGTACCGTCGCATGAAAAAACAAAGCAGTGTCAAACCTGCAGCAAGGCCAATATAAAAAGCGATGGTGTAATAAGAAAAAAAAGAAAATGTAGATGAAAGGAAGCCGATGGGATTCAGGAGAAGAAGCAGGGGAATAAACATAGCATGCAAAGAAAGGGCATGGGGGAGAAAAATCTGTCCGCTAAAAAACAATAGTAGAATGCCTGCCGCTGCAATATAAATATGGTGGCGGGTAACGGATCGTTCTGCTTTTTTAAAGCAAATTTCCTCTAGCACAAAAATGACGGCAAAGAGCGGAATATTGGAAGGCGTAAATACGGATACGAGCAGATAGGTCAAAAAAGGAAGCCACTTGTGCCCGATCATGGACCCCGATCTGCACAGTGCGTAAAGGAGAAGAACTGCCAAACCCAAGAGACCGGGCAAAAGCCATTGAATGCCGCCTATCGACAAAAGGGCTGTGCTTTTTATGGGATTTGCCATAAAGAGTACGGCAGAGACGGAACCAAGCCACCAGGGGCCTCGCGTAATAAGGCGGGTTAAAAAGAAAATAAGAACCATGCAGCCGTAGAGCAGCAGAAAATTTACAACTAGATATCCGGGCATCGAGTCGCCAAACCATCGGTGCATCTGCTGAAAGATAAGGCGGGGGAGCAAATGTATTTCGTCGGGTGTCGCCGCCTGCCGGTACGACAATCCGACCGGTTGCATGGTGACAAGCCATCCATAAACTATAAGGAGGTATGCAGCGTCGGCAATTAAAAAGGGAAGGATCCGTCCATTTTCGTTTGAGGCGGTTTTAGAGAAATTTTTTTTTCCAGTGGCAGGCATGGTCTGTTATCTTTTCCGGGTCTTAAAAATCAGCATAGCATAGCTGCATTTATATCACCAATTTTTCGTCTGTGAAAAGTATTGTTAGGCATGGCGTTTTCCGTGCGAACTAATCTTGGAAAGTTCTTGACAAAGCCTTGGGGTGAGAGTATAATAACTCTTGACACTTTCGGAATTTATGCTATTAGTAAAGAATAGAGAGTTTATGATGTGTGATGCTTATCAGGAACAAGTTTCACCATCTCACATTTAAGTGTTGACTGAAATGTAATTTCTGGAAGTCATGATAGATCGCAACAGAGAAGTCGGGCATATTTATTATGATCTGAGTCCCTGGTTCTGCATCCGGAGATGATAAAAATTTTGTCCATCTGTGATACCGGAAAACGTATACAGGAGGTACCGGCATTTGGGCTTCAGAAAACCAAGAAAAGTCATCGGCGTTGACATCGGCACGCATGCAGTAAAATCTGTTTTGATGACTCGCATTTCGGGCCGTCTCAAGATAGAGCAGGCTGCAATGTGTCCTATTGACCGCAATCTCTTAAATCTTGACCCGGTCAAAGCGCAGGAAGAGGCTGTTCGCAGAACACTTGAAAGAATGCCGGTTCAGCAAAGTCTCATCGTCGGCGCCCTCGCCGGTCAGACTGTTGTTGTTCGGTATCCGCGTTTGACCGATGTGTCGAAAGAACGGCTTCAGGGAGCGGTAGCGAAAGAGGCAACCAACAGCATTCCCTACGATCTGAAAGATGTTTTTCTGGATTGGGTCGTGCTGGAGGAATACTCGGAGGAAGGCCGCCATATTACCAGAGTGCTCCTCGTGGCGGCGCGTAAAGAAGTGGTTGACGTGCGCCTTCAGGTGATGCGTGCGGCGGGGTTGGAGTGCGGTGTTTTGGGGGTTGACTCCCTGGCGCTTGCCGATGCCGCGGAAGCATGCGACTTTTTCCAGAAGGGCGAAACAGTTGCGCTGATTAATATTGGACTGAACTCGTCTAGCATTCAATTTGTCAAAAACGGTGTTTCCAATTTCATTCGTGACGTGAACTGGGGAGCCCGGGAACTGATTCAATCTGTTGCCAAGGGCATGCGCTCTAACTACGAGCAGGCACTGTCAACCATTGAAAATTATGCCATCGACCATGTGTCTGTTCCTGAAGCACAGGAAGCAGGCGGTGCGGAAAGCAGTTTTGCTTACATGGAAACGCCTTTCCTTGAAGATATTCCGCAGGCAGAAGCATACATGGGTGGTCATGACGACGAACAAGGATATATGGAGTCTGAATTGAGTTACATGGACAGTGGCTACGGTAAATCGGCGACACTGTCCGACCTGGTAGCCTCGCCCTTGAACAGACTGGGCGTCGAACTGCGCCGTTCCTTTGACTATTACGAGCATCAGTTGTATGAGCAGCCTGTAGACCGTATCTTAATCAGCGGTGGTCCGGTCGCTTTTGCGCCTTTGGTTGAAAGTCTACAGGAAGTGCTTAATTTCAGTGATATAGAAATTGTTAATCCGGCGGCAAGTGCCCTTCTAGTTTCAGAAGAGGCTTCTCTAAGTGCTTTTCATGCCCACCCCGCACAATTTGCTGTCGCTGTCGGTCTGGCAGCACGCGGAATGGCGGAACTATAAAGGTCACAGCAGCATGATAAAAATAAATTTGTTGCCAAAAGAGCTGAGGCCGGTACAACGGACGCCGATCCCCCATATAGTCAGTCTGCTGATTCTGGCGGGTGCGCTGGTCTTTATGTACAACATTTTTATTGGTCAGCGTACGGAGTTGCTTATCGTTGACGGCAAAGTTCAAAAGATGACAAAAGAACTTGACGGGCTGCAGGAGGCTGTGGAAGAGCATAAAGAACTGATTAAGCAGAAATCTTTGCTCCAGAGGAAAATCCTTGCAATTCAGGAGATCCTGGAAGGCAAAACAGTGTGGTCTGAACAATTGCACCGGCTGGCAACACTGACGCCTGAAAACATCTGGTACAAGCGGATACGCATTACTTCCAAAAAGTTTGCTGAAGAAAAGCCGACCCTTGATAAGAAGACAGGTGCACCGGTTGTGGATGCCAAGACAGGAGCGGTTCGGATGACCCGTGTTTCCGTGGATAAACAGATCCTGGAAGTGTCCGGATATGCAATTGATGACGAGCACGGGTTAAGCAGTACCTCCACGCTTGCGGCACGCACCACCAATGACAAAGATTTTTCAAATTATTTTATGCTGTACAATTCAAAAATCGTGGATACCGATTTTAACGGACATCCCGTCCGCGAATTTACTTTTGAATATATAATTGGAGGTTGACCCTGTTACGCACTGACGAGGCGCTTTAAGCAGCCACAATCACAAAACAGGAATTACATATGGCAGTACTAGCAAAAGGAAAGATTACCCGGCAGGATTGGGCATTCGTGGGTATCACCCTCGGTGTAACAGCCCTGCTTTTTGTTGCCTTTTATCTTTTCGGGTATACAAAGCTCCAAAATAGAATCAAGGCACAGGAAGCTGAAGCTGTGCGGATCAGTAAAGAACTGAAAGAAGCGCACGCTCTTACGGATGGGATTGAGGATCTCCGTAAAGAGGCGCAGGAAATGAACCATCTGGTTGAGTCTTTTGAAGACAGACTGCCTGAAGAACGCAAGATCCCGGCACTTTTGGCGCGCTTTGAAAAACTTGGTTATGAGATGGGGCTGCGCGTACAATTGTCTTCTTTGCCTACCCGGAAGACCTTAAATAATGATATGGAAGTGATCCCGTACAAAGCCATTACGGACGGACAGTTTCATCAGATCGTTTCTTTTATTAATATGCTTGAGAGAGACGAGCGTTATCTCAAAATTTCCGACTTGGATATTGACGAAGAAATTGAAGGCATTTCCAAGGCAACTTTTGTTCTCAGCACTTTCAGATTCCTGAATGAACCGGAAATCAAAGAATGAATGAACAAAATAAAAAACAGATCATTATGGCTGCCGTCCTCGGGGTCGTGCTGATAGGTGTTCTTGTTTACCAATTCGGTCTCAGCGGCTCCAGCAGCGGTGGCAGGTCTGCAGACACCAAAACAGCCGAGAAATCAAAAACGACCAGCAAGAAAAGTTCCTCAAATGCAAAGGGAGCACCAGTAGCCGATGCGGCTGCTCTTGCCTCAATTGATATTGCCGCGTTGATTGCCACGGTTGAGGTGGTACCTTTTGATTATGCTTTGTCCAGGACGGCGAGAGATCCCATGGCACCATTGGTCGGGAATCTTCCTCCCGGACTGGCGGCAGAATCAGCAGCCGCTGATGAGACGGACGCACTGGCATATGTACAACGGGGGACCACGGCAACGCGCGTCGTAAGTGGAATTATTTGGGATAAACAGTTTCCCGTTGCTATTGTGGATGATATTGTTGTTCATGTCGGCTATGAATTTCCTAATGGTGCAGTTGTGCATTCTATTGAGCCATTACGTGTTTTGTTCAAGGTTGGCGAAGCCATAATCCCTGTGGAAATGAAGGAGTTCTGATTTATGCGTTACCACCGGCATGTTAAGGCGGTAGGCCTAAGTGTGGCCGTTCTGTTGTTGGCGGCAGTTGCTTGGGCGGAAATGGAACTTCAGGCAAAGCCCAGTGCGTTATTGGAAAGCAGCGCGCCCCTTGCACAGCAGGTGATTCAGTTGCCTGCCAATAATTCACCGGGAACTGCTCATGCGCAGAAGGCAGATATGCTGAAATCTATGCTGGTTGACTTTGTCAATGAGCAGGAAATGACAGCAACTAAAGACCCGGAAGCCGTGTCTTTGCAGATTATTGACAAGGACTTGGGGCCAGTGTCCGGCATGGAACAGAAGGTTCTGGCAGTGCTTCAGATGAACGATCCGTCCGAAGTGGCCGATACCTATGAGGCAGCGGACGGCGTTGACAATCAGAATGCGGCGGCACCCGGTGACGATGCGGCTGCCGACGCGCCTGACCTTCCGGAAAGAGAGCCAGCACCTAAGGTGGATGCGGCACAGGAAGTAGCAGAGGAAGAGGAAGGTCCGCTTCCGCCTGCCCCGCGTGTGCAGACGTCTCAGGATGTAAAAGATGCCAATGCTTCCCTGGTTTCGCAACTGAGGACTTTATCTGACGGCTCGGAAACGCCGGGCGGTGGATCAGTGACGGCAGGGGCGCCCTCCGGTTCCAGCGATACGGCTTTGTTTTCTAAAGACGGATCAGATCCTGCGCAGGCGCCGAACCGTGCACCGAAATCAGGCTCATTGAACGATCTGGTTAATCTGGATTTCAGAAATACCGATTTAAGCCATGTGGTTGCCATTCTTGCACTTAAAGCGAACATTAATATTATTGCCGGCGCAGATCTGAAAGGTTCTGTGACAGCGAATCTTTATCAGGTTCCGCTTCATGTAGCCATGGAAACTGTTTTGCGCATGAATGGTCTGGGCCTGATCGAAGAGGACGGAATTTTCTTTGTCGTGCCTTATGAAGAAGCAGCATCGGTTAACCGGAAAACAGTCATGGTTGCCATGGACAACGCCAATGTTGACGATGTTCGGAAGGTACTCACGGACGTGACCAAAGGTGCCCGCGAAGAAGCGCAAATCAGCATATCTTCAAACAAGGCAACCAACGTTCTTATTATCAGCGCACCAAAAGCCAGAGTCGACGAACTCGCTGCCATGGCTCATCAGCTTGACGTGGCTGAGCCTGTTCTTCCCACTGAAACACGTGCCATCAGTCTTAATTATTGCGAACCCCAGAAGTTGGTGCCTGTCATTGATAAAATGCTGAGCCCCCGTATAGGGAAGGCGTCTGCTGATGAGCGTGCACGCCATCTGATTATCACGGATCTTCCTGTGGTGGTAGAGCAGATTTCGGATCTGATTAAAACCCTGGATATTCCCACCAAGCAGGTTTTAATTGACTCCATGGTTGTTGAAGCGCTGCTTTCTGATGATGCCGACACAGGTGTAAAATGGCTGATGAATTCTCTTCATCGTATGTCCAGACGCCAGGCATTGCTGGGAGAAGAAGGTAAGAGCTTAGGAAATATTCAGGAACTTGCTCTTGGTGCGGACCTTGAGGCACTGCGGCAGCCTGCAGGAATGCTTACCTTCAGCCTTCTGGGTGATCATATCGACTGGAGCGGGCTTATTCAGGCGGAGGTTCGTAACAGAAATGGTCGCCTGCTCTCCAATCCTATGCTGCTTACAGTAGAAAATGAATCCGCTAATATTTCCATCGCTCAGGAAATCCCCTATATTGAGTTGTCGCAGACAAATGCGGGCGGTTCCCAAACCAATACGCGCTTTAAAGAAATTGGTACAGTTCTGACAGTTACCCCACGAGTAACGCATGATAATACGATCATTTGCAAGCTGGAAGGCAAAGAAAGTTATGTTTCCGGCGAATTTCAGGGTGTCCCTATTGAAGACAAGCGTGAAGTTGCATCAACCATGCGCATGCAGACAGGCCAGACGATTTTTATCGGTGGGCTGAGGAAGTCTCAAGGCACATCAACAGCTAAGAAAATTCCGGTGCTGGGTGATTTGCCTATTATTAATTTTGCTTTCCGTTCCAATAGCCGAACCGAACAGATTAACGATCTTCTTGTGTTCCTTACATGCTCAGTTGTGAATGAACAAGATTACCAGTTAAGTCCGCATCAGCAGCAGGTCCTGGAAGATGTGCCGCCCAAAGAGATGAAAGCAGACGCCTGGGAAACCACCCTTTATGACACACGTCATCCCCAGGCGGTAAAAGAACTTCAGTGGAAGTGGCGTCGGGAACCGTAATTCTCTTCCTTAAAATAAAAAACTACAGCCCGAAGGTCCTATCTGGTCTTCGGGCTTTTTTATTACTGTGAGAGAGGAACGTATGCCGTAGAAAAGGAGACGCTCTGCGCCCTTCAACGGCTTTCTTTTGACGCGTGGATAACCTCAGTCTCGGTAACCAGATAATGCACTGTTTCGTCAAAATTATCGAAGGGGAGCGAGTCTGCTATTTGTAAATCAAATCCCAATGCTACCCGAACGCCCTTGTGGCTTTTTAAAAATCGATCATAATACCCGCCGCCATATCCCAAACGATGCCCTTCCCGTGTGAACGCAATTCCCGGGATGATACAGAGGGAGCCTGGCGGGGGCGTGCGCAAAGCCACTGTTCCGGGAGCAGGCTCTAGCAAGCCGAAAGCGCTTCTAACGAGTTCAGCCCCCGGCTGCATCTCAGCCCAGCGCATAGTGCCCGGGAGGCAGTGGGCGGTATAGGGAACCAGAACACGTTTTCCGCTCTTTGCGGCAATGGCAAGAAGTGCATGTGTGTCAACTTCATTGTCCTTAGATGAGATGTAGCACAGCACGGCATTACTTTCCTGATAGAAGGAAGAATTGATGATACGCTGGAAGATGCTTCCGCTTTTTGCCTGCCAGTCTTCGGAAGAAAGGGATCTCCTTTTTTCCAGATAAAAAAGCCGTGCTTCTGACTTTGACGAAAAAGGCTCTGACATGGATTCTGTAGTGTGACCCTATGCAAAAAAAGATTTACAACAGAGAGCAGAAAGGCTGCGTGGGTTTATTTTAACCGAATTGACGCCGTAACAGAAATAGAGGAGCACAGTCTTTTTGCGTGCCCTTTATCTTAACCAATGCTGTTGTTTTTCTTCTCGAATAGTCAATGATCTGCAGACTTCGCAAGGAACCTATTTAGAAAACCGCAAAGAGTCGTATAAAAAACGGCATGAAAATAAATTAAAGAGAATGAATCTGAGAGTACATCGGTAATACTGTAGTTGCGATAATGACAGTCGACAATGCAGGATTTAAAAAGCCTCCTGCCGCATCTGTACGGCAGGAGGCATGTTCTTTTTACACAGGTACTATTTTGGTCGGGCGCTCAAGAAGCGGTCTCTGTTGCTTCCAAAGATGAGGGGGCTTCTTCCTTTGCTGCTATTTCTTTTGCCTGCAGCGCGATTTCACCGCGGCGCAGATAATCCATTGCTTTAAAAAGAAGACGGGCTGATTCCTGGGGAGCATGGAATCCGTGAGAGTTTTCAGACTGTACAATGTCGATAAGGAAGCTGGCACCGCGCTGGCACTGATAGGCCTCATGCAATTGCGCTTCAGCCAGACCACCATCTTTTGCTTCTACGAGATCGTCGATGAAGGTGGCAAGCCCCTCAAGAGCCATATTGCACATTTCCACAGTGCGTTCCTGAATGCGGTTTACCCGCTGCAGGAGTTCTTCTTCCGATACTTTATGGCATGTCTGGCAGGAGTTATTGATGTTCAACAGCGGGCTGCGTACATGGTGATCACTGATCTTCAGGCCGCCCTGACGCATGTAAGGCATATGGCAATCTGCACAAGCGACCCCTGCTGCCGAATGGGTGCCCTGGCTCCACATTTCAAATTCCGGGTGCTGTGCCTTGAGCATCTGGGCGCCGGTTTCTTTGTGTGTCCAGTCTGTAAAGCCGATTTCACTGTAATAGTCGAGAATCTGATCTGCCCGGCGGCCTTTATACCAGGGGAAGGTGAGGCGGCGGCTTTCATCCGGAGCAAAATAGTATTCGACGTGGCATTGGGCACATACAAAAGTGCGCATTTCCTGGCGCGTTGCCATGGTGTTCACGTCATAATCGGCAATACCTTCTTCCGCAAGTTTTGCGGCACGGATGCCGGTCATGAAAGACGGGCGGGTAATGCGAAGCTGCATGGTTTCCGGGTCGTGGCAATCAATACAGGCCACAGGATGTTCTACCAGTTTTCGGGCATCCTGATACTTCATGGGGTTGATTTTTTCAAAACCGGCCTGAAGATCGCCATTGCCAATCTCTTTATACACTGTATACATGGAGGCATGGCAGTTCATGCAGTTTCCGTACTGCTGCACTTTCTGGCGCTGCGTGAAGGTCTGGTCATCAAGCATATAGGCATGACCGCGCTTTTCCCTGTAGTCGATGGAAAAGGCATAGCCTGCCCAAAGGCGTTTGAGAAGAGGGATTGTTTCCAGTTTGCTCTTGGCTGTCACTGTGCGGGGATCTTCATCGGTAGGAGTGTGGGGTACCGCTTCACTGCCGCCGAAATTAGTGCGCTCCATATCAACAGTCTGCTTATACTGATCATACTGCATGGGGAAATTCATGCCCCATTGCGCAGGATCGGTTGTTTCATCGGTCACTTCAACGACACGCATGAAGGGGTTCTTCGCTTCCTGCTGGCGTTGGAAGATGTTGATGAGGAGCCCGGTGACTCCCAGAGTCGCCCCTGCAGCCAGTGCACCGGTAACAATAATAACAATCAGAATACGCCGCCACGGCAATGCTGCGGAATAATCGGACCTGTTGCTGGAGCTCATAACGCTGTGATTCCTTTCCCGATAAAAACTACATAAACCAATGATACTATTTTAAATGACCCACAGAAGTGTGGCATCTAATGCAGTCCAAAGCCTGAGGCCCGTGTCCGAAACGATCCACTTCCTCAACGATTTTGCTGTGACAATAACGGCATGCGCCCTCGGTCACCTGACGGTTCCCTGGTCTGATTTGAATGTTGTCGGGGAAGAACCCGGTGGTAAAAGCATAGGAATGATGCATGCCATTCATCGCTTTTACCCAGTATTTTCCAAAAAAATTATGGGGAGTATGGCAGTCATTACAGACGGCAACAGCCTTGTGACTGGATTTAACCCAACCGTCGTAGTACTCCTTCATCACATGGCAATTGGCGCATGTTTCCGCATCATCGTTCATGTAGGATAAGCCTTTGGCATAAAAGAACGTGTAAGTTCCTACTCCGAGACCAAGACCCGAAGAAATGCCGAAAAACAGGGATGCGTAAAAAAGCCGCCTCAGCCAGGTATGTTGAAGAAAGTCAGCCACGGTGTCCGTCTCCACTCAGACTTAAGTTATTATTACCTTACAGATAATATATAAAATGGAATAAACAAAGCAAATCTGTTGTTAAGAGTAAAAATGTATATGCGGTGTATAAAATATGCAGTTGAAACGATATGTTTTTATCCAAGCATAACGATCATCTTATTTGCTTTGCGGGCGGGGAAAGCATTCATTCCAGCAAATAATAGCGTATTAACTTTTCTCGCGAAACGAACGGTTACGGCGCATACGCAATTGCCCGCATGCCGCATCAATGTCGCCCCCTCTTTCCTGGCGCAAGGTCGCTGTAATTCCGGCATGTTCCAGCACGCTCATAAACCTGTCCTGCCTTTTTTGGGGAGAGGGAGTAAACGGCAACCCGGATACCGGGTTCCACGGAATTACATTCACGACCGCATCCAACCCTTTTAGAAATGAAACCAGGCGGAGCGCCTCTTCCGGAGAGTCATTCGTATTCTCCAAAAGTGTCCATTCAATGGTGATCTGCCTTCCCCGACGGTTCTGGTACCGCTGCAAAGCATCGTGCAAATCTTGAAGCGGGTATTTTTTATTTAAAGGAACCAGTGCGGAACGCAGATCATCATGTGCGGCATGAAGAGAAACGCTTAGTCGCAGTTGGCGGGGTTCTTCAGCCAGTCGGTCTATTCCCGGTATATCGCCTGCGGTGGAAATAGTGATTTTCCGGGCTCCGATACCCATCCCCAGCGGATTCATCAGCAGGGCGATACTTTTCATTACGGCATCATAGTTTTGAAAGGGTTCGCCCATGCCCATGTACACAAGATTAGGTGTGCTGTTCGACTGCAAATTTCCTGCACAGGCGAGATGAAGCGCCTGCTCAACCATTTCTGCAGCGGAGAGGCTGCGCCGGAATCCGGACTGGCCTGTGGCGCAAAACGAGCAATTTAACGCACATCCGGCCTGCGATGACAGGCAGAAGGTCAGTCGGTCTTTGTGCCTGAGCAGCACAGATTCAATGAGCTCGCCGTCCCCACATTCCAGCAGAAGTTTGCAGGTTCCGTTTTGCTTTGACTGCTTTTTTTCTATCACTTTCAGCGCAAAAAGAGTTTCCTGAGCATTGAGACGGTTTCTTAACTGGAGGGGAAGATCAGTCATGGCGCTGCAGTTAAAAACACGCTTCCGATGAATCCAGGTGAAAATCTGGCGCCCCAGACGGGGTGGCTCCGAAAGCAGTTCTGCCATTTCTTCAGGTGTGGAGCCTGTCAGATGAAAGGCTTCGAAAGCGGCGGTCATGGCACCGGATCCTGGTTTTCTTCCGCCGTACCTGCAGAAAGATCGTCAAGGGAAGTAATGTCGCTTCGGAACAGATCCACCTGCTTATGTTTTTTGTATATAAGGTCCGACAGCTTGGCAGGGATATCAAAGAGTGCTGGATCAATCTCGCAGTTGGTTTCAACTTTTCTCATGATGAAGCGCATCCACACATCTTCCTGCGGGAAAGTGCACTCTATCTGAGTAGGATAGTGTAGGTCATTGTTGTTGTAATAGTGGCTTTTGTTTGTTCGGGCGACGGGAACACCTGATTCATTATAGAGAATATTCTCCAGCACGACCCAGGGCGCACCCTGCAGTTTAAGTGTTCGTTTATGCCTTAAGGCAACGCCGCTTCCTTCCCAGAGTACAAGGGTGGCTGTTTGCTTTTCTTCGTCATATGCGGTCATTTGAATCAGGCGTGGATTCAATTGTTTCCAGTCTTCAGGCTGAAACATTTCCCGCACAATATCAGCAGTGGTAACGGAACCCAGGCTTTCTTCCGATGGGCGGTAGTAATATTCGCGCCGCGTGGGAAATTCTATGAGGAAAGAGTCTTTATCATAAATGAGGTTGAGTATACGGGTTCCGTACCTTCTTCCAAGGACATAGAGGGAATCCGGGGCGGCGAAAGACACAACGCTTTCCCGGGAAACCTGTATCCCCTCCATTTCCGGGAGTTTAACCATAATGGTTCCGGTCGCTTTGAAATTATGAAGCCGGGCCTCATTTTCAGTCAGACTCGCAAGGACATCCCGAACGGAGGGGGCACCGGCAGGAAGTTCGACGGGTTCAAAAGGCGTTCCCAGATGGACGCAGCCTGTGAGAGATACTAAAAGAACAGCAGGCAACAGCCAAAGAAGGGCAGAAGGCTTACAGACCGTGAGAAACGGCCGAACGGGACGAAGCGCATATCGGGTAAAGCAGGCGTTATGCTTGGTCATGTTCGGGTGCTTTCTCCTGATTCAATTCCAGCCGGATACTGGAGATATAGTTGGGAGCACCCTCAAGAATAATGATTGTATGGTTCTCCCAGGGAATGACCTGCCCCCGCTCAGGTATACATCCGGCAAGACGGGTTACCCAGCCGCCCACTGTTTCTACCCCGTTTTCTATCAGCGGAATATGCAGCGCTTCGCAAAACGCCTCCAATGGCATCTGTGCGTCAACAAAATAGGCGTCGGGTCCGATTTTTTTGAGTTGTGTCGGCGCCAGGTCGTATTCATCATGGATTTCGCCGAATATCTGTTCAAGTATATCTTCCAGCGTTATCAGTCCATCAGTACCCCCGTGCTCATCGGTTACAATGGCAACAGATTGACGGGCATCCCGCATCACTTTCAGCACGTCGTCCAATTTCATTGTGTCCGGCACATGGATGATAGGTTTAATAAAACGGGCGATGTCCTGACGATCGGTTCTTGTGTCTTTAATCAGGTCAAAGGCATTGACAACGCCGACAATCTGGTCAACAGTATCCGCATACACGGGCAGGCGTGTTCTGCCGCTTTCGATGAAAAAAGCAGTTAATTCATGACGTGTAGCAGACTCGGGCAAGGCAAGCATTTGCATGCGCGGCACCATGACTTCCTTGGCACTCTGGTTCTGCAGGGCGATGACTGAATGGATCATCTCATGCTCTTCGGGGTCAAGCGCACCCTGATCATGACTTTCATCTACCAGAATGCGCACGTCTTCTCTGGATCCCGCCAGCGGCTTCATGTGCTCACCTTCCCGGCCCAGCATTTTGAGCACCAATTTAGAGAGTTGGACGATGGGCCAGGTGATCGGCGCCAGCAGACGATCAAAAAAAGTGACAAGCGGAAAAAGAGGCAGTACCATCTGCATAGGAAAGTGCCGGGCGATACTTTTCGGGACAATTTCTCCGACAAAAAGATAAACCGGGGTAGCGATCAATGTTGTCCATCCGGCACCGACTGCCCGGCTGAGAGAAATAGTGCCGATAACGAGGACAAGATTGGTGCCTACCAGCATCAGTGTGATCAGTCGTCCCGGATCTTTGTAATGAGCCAGCAGCCGTACCGCTGTTTTGTTATTCTCCTTTTCAGCCAGGTGTCGGATTCTGATCAGATTCGCAGAATAGAAACAGGTCTCGTAGGCAGCGAAAAAAAAGGATCCAAGTACACACATTAGGAAAATAAAAATATCCATAGGGCCCGACTATTCTTCCGGCGCAGTGCAGGGTTCATGCATCACCCGTACAAGCGTGATGCGCTTCTTATCGATTTCTTCAACACGGAAGCATAATCCCTCATAGGCGATATGATCTCCGACAGCAAGAATTGTTTCAGATTGAGATTGAAGGAACCCGCCAAGGGTGGTGTGCTCTTCATTTTTCAATGTAAGCCCCATCATTTCGGCAAAGTCGGACAGAGGGAAATTGCCGGCGATCAGCTTTGAATTATCCGGACCGTCAACGCACAAAGGAGGCTCCACGTCGTCCTCTTCGCCAATATCGCCCACCACTTCTCTCAGTGCATCCTGCAGCGTTACCAGGCCTTCCGTACCGCCGTACTCATCCACAACGATGGCAATATGAATATGAAGCCTCTGAGCCATGGATACAAAATCTGCCACGGTCATGGTTTCCGGGACAAAGTGTGCCCGGCGCATATATTGGGTGACCGGGCTGTCCTGCTCTCCGTCTTCTGTGACAGGGAGCAGATCTTTGGCGTACAAAATGCCGCAAATGCGATCGAGACTGTCTTTATAAACGGGCATGCGTGAATATTCGTGTTCCCGTACGATGGCAAGCGCCTCGCGTACTGTGGCTGATTCCCGGATAGCGACAATGTCCGGCCGGGGAGAAAGAATTTCCCGTAGTGTCACATCCTGAAATTCAAGAATTCCCTGAATCATCTGCCGCTCATCTTCTTCAATAGCACCGGCAGCCTCTCCTTCAGAGAGAAGGATTTTAAATTCCTCATCCGTGAGAAAAACAGCGGGCGGCACCTGACTGAGGCGGGTTACTTTAAAAAGATATCCGACCAGGCTCATGGAGAAGAGCCGAAAAGGCGTCATGAGCATTTCCACGCAATAAATCGGTACGGCGGCGGCAATGGCAAAGGTTCGTGGATGAGCCACTGCGAGCATTTTGGGCAGACTTTCACAGAAGAAAAGCAGAATGGCAGTAGTTACAGCGACCGTCAACAAATAAGCAGAAGTCCCGGAAAGAAGGAAGCTCTTCTGCAGAACAGCGGTCATCGGGCCTGCAAAGGTGATACTTAGCAGCACATTCACGATGGTATTTCCCATCAGGATGGTGGTAAGCAGGCTGGCAGGCTTGTCCAGCAACTGAGCGGTCAGGCCGTGAATCCAGCTGCCTGTTTCCCGAAGGGCACGCAGCTGCACTTTGCTTAGAGACAGAAAAGAGGCCTCGCAGGAGGAAAAGAAGAAAGAGCAGAGTATCAGGAAAAAACTGGCAAATATTACCGAAGGAGTAATAATTTCATGCCAGGGATGAGAGAAGTGCCCTGTCCCGCCGGTATCTGCTGCACCATTGGCTCTGGTAGCCAAACTGCAGAAGAGGAGAAGGGAAAAGATCAGAACAAAAGCCTGAAAGGCACTCCGGCCTGTGAACCCAAGTCTTGCTATTCGCGGAGGGTCCCCGCTGGTATCGTCATCCAAGGAAATACTGTGCTCCTGTTCCTGCATATTGTTCTGTTAATCCAGAGAATACCTATTATATCATGAATGCCAAACAGTATCGAAAGGCAGTTCAAGATACAGCGCCTGCTTTTGCTGCATCAGTGTACGTTTTTCCGGTGTATCATGATCGTATCCGAGCAGGTGCAGCATGCCATGGCATACCAGAAGCAGCAGTTCCTGTCTCATTGCTTCCCGGACGTCCTTGCACCGGGTTCGCAGCACATCCATGGAAACAACGATATCGCCGAGCACCCGGACACTATCCGACGGGATTTGCGCATCCATGGGAAAAGCAAGCACATCTGTCGTTGAAGCGACATTTCTGTACTGTTTGTTCAGAGAAGTCATAAATGCATCATCGCAGAAAAGCACGCTGACTTCCAGAGGATCTTTAATGCCTTCACCTGTCACAATACATTCCAGAAGGCGCAGCAATGTCTTTTTTTGAATAATCCGGTGTACAGTCGATTCGTTTTTGATATCAAGTGTGATCATGTGGGTACGGACGCCTCCTGACTGTTTTTCTGAGAGGTATTGTCCTGCAAGGGCTGCGGTTCTTCTTTTTTGTGAGCGTTTTGTCCCGGATAGGCGATGCGTGTATGCATTGCGTTGAAAATGGAGCGGGCGACCACGTCCCTGATGATGCGCAGCTGCTTGAGGGTAAGGTCGCAGTTGTCAAACTGATTGTCTTCAGCCCGTGCCTTAATTATTGTGTCAACAAACTGGCGCACTTTTTCCTGTGTCGGATTGGGAATAGAGCGGGCTCCTGATTCTGATGCATCGCAAATCATGAGGATAGCCGTTTCCGGACATTGCGGTTTTGGGCCCGGGTAACGGAATTCATCGTCCGCGATAATTTCTCCGGGGTTTGTTTTTTGCGCCAAATCATAAAAAAAACTGATTCTGCAGGTGCCGTGATGCTCGAGAATGCCGTCGATCACGGGCTTCGGAAGATTGTGCTCCCGGGCTTCCCGTGCACCTTCTATAACATGCTGCCGAATCATACGCGCACTGATTTCCGGCGGCATATTGTCGTGGATGTTTTTCCGGCCGCCCTGGTTTTCTGTAAAGTGCTCGGGTTTATGCCGCTTGCCTATGTCGTGATAGTAGGCGCATACCCGGGCCTGAAGCCCGTTGGCGCCTATGGCGTCGGCAGCGGCTTCGGCGATCTGTCCCAGCAGGAGACTGTGTGCATAGGAGGCGGGTGCCGCGATAGCGAGTTTACGCAGCAGCTCATTGTTGAGATCGCTGTACTCAAGAAGCTGCATATCGGTGGTAATATCAAACAGACGTTCCAGCCAGGGCAGCAGTGCAGGCACCACCAGAACGCATAAGCCGCCATTCAGCAGTATCAGAAAACTGCGGCGCATGAAGATCTCTCCAAAGAGAAGATCTGAAGCAAGCAGACCAGCGCCTGCACATAACAGCCCCACAAAAGTGGCGATCAGAGCGGCAGCGGTCATATCATTTCTTTTGCGAACCTTGTAAATGCTGAAAGCCCCGGCAATAATCATGGCACCCTGCACCAGCAGCAGCCGCCAATTATACTGGTACTGGGCGGAAATCATTGCGGCAAGAAGTACGCCGAAAAAGGCCGCCCGCTGCGGGCCTGCCAGAATGGCAAAAAGAATGCCGCCTGCCGCCACCGGCAATACATAGCCCGACGGTTCAAAGTAAGAGCTGATTCGCCCGATGATTAAAGTGCCACATAAGATCAGCAGCGAAAGATTGAAAACGGTTCTCGATGACAGACCGCGCTGGTCCACTTGAAAATGAAGGCGTTTGTATAATGCCCAAAAGACAAGAAGCACCAGAATAAAATGCGCTGTAAGGGTATTCAGGATTTTTTTGTAGGGATGCTGTTCATCGGACAGAACATGCATGTAGGATTGCGCATCGATACGGGACTGCTCCGTCCAACGTTTTCCTGCATCCTGAATAATTTCGCCTGCCTCGATCTCTTTTAGAACGGGTGCTACCGATTCCATGGCAACAGCACGTGCGTTTTCAGTGGATTGCCTGTCTTCCTGCAGCGTAGCAATAAGGAGAGGCTCAACCAGGGCTTGTGAGGCATCGTGGATACGGGCCCACGCTTCCGGCATCCCCATTTCGCTGGCAAGCGTTTTGGCAGATTCAGTAAGCCGCTGATTCAGCAGCGTTGCTGCTTTAGCAAGGTCAGGTACTTCGCCAAAACTGGTGTCGGTTGTAATGGGAAGTTCGGGCAGGTTCCTGTCACGAAGAATGACGATATGCCGTGCCAGATCTATGTTTGAAGACACGCTGTGCCGGATGCCTGTAAAAAGGACAAATCGCAAAGAAGAGAGAGCCATGGCGCCCATTTTATTGCTCTGTTCAAAAGTAAATTCCGGCTGCAGCGCTGTCGGGTCACGCGGTGCGGAAAGATCAGCGCCCGGAGCACTTGTTAAATTTACCTTGTCCGGGGTCAGCCAAAGGGCGAGCAGGTCCGGCTCCGGAAAACTTTCCCACGCAGTTTCTTCTTTGAGACGGGTCGCATAAGCAGTGACCTCACGCTGGAGGACTGATTCAGGAGTTTGCGCAGGCTCCGAGCGTTGCAGGGCAGCATGCAGTTTCTCGGGCACCAGGCTGCATTGTTCACGAATCATTTCCAGTCTGTATTGAAGGAGCCGGATTTGTTCTTCTGCTGCTTCATTGTGGATGCGATAGTGCACAGGCACTTTCATGGCTTCCAGATCCCGGGCTTCCTGTGTTTTTTTGATGTCGGTGGACTCAAAATAAAACATAGCGCGAATTTCACGCTGCGCCACTGTGGATTTGAGGTCTTCAGGGGAGATACGGTCGCGGGGCGATTCCCGGGTCAGCGCCGCAATCGAAAGCACGAATACAGCCAGCACAAAGGCGATCTGACGGAGCGGCACCTGAAAGATTCGTTTTTCAGTGTGATCCTGCCCGTTGTGAACGTTAAAAATGACCGAATCCGCCCCTGTGCTGAGGCCGGTTGGGGTGTTGATGTTGCTGGAGAAAGCCATAATGTTCTACAGTGCTGTTTGGTGATAGTTGAGGGAAAGGCCCAATGGGAAAGAGGGCATCAATGATGAATCTGAAGCCTCATTCGATTTTTTCTTCGAAGCGCGCTTTATTCTGCAATTGCCGTGCCTCATAAGCTGAGACCACTTTTTGCACCAGCGGATTACGAATTACGTCACTGCGGGTTAAGGCAACCATGCCAATACCGTCTATGCCCTGCAGCGTCTCCTGTGCATCAATGAGCCCGGATTTAAAGCCGCGGGGCAGGTCAATCTGCGTCACGTCGCCCGTTACCACCATTTTGGACGACTGACCCAACCTGGTTAAAAACATCATCATTTGCTCAGGCGTTGTGTTTTGAGCTTCATCAAGAATAACAAATGCATTATCCAAAGTACGTCCGCGCATAAAAGCCAGTGGTGCCACTTCAATGGCCTCCTGGTCAATCAGGCGGCCGATCCGATCCATATCAACCATGCTGTAAAGAGCATCATATAAAGGTCTGAGATACGGATTGACTTTCTGAGTGAGATCGCCGGGAAGAAAGCCCAATCGTTCTCCGGCCTCTACGGCTGGACGTGTAAGGACAAGGCGCCTTACCTGCCGGTTTAACAGTGCGGACACAGCAACAGCCATGGCAAGAAAGGTCTTTCCAGTACCTGCCGGGCCGGTTACTAATGTGATGTCCTGAGCGTAAATCGTATCCAGATAAAGTCGCTGCCCATCTGTTCGCGGTCGTACTTTCACATCCGGGCGAATGCCTGCCGGCTTCGCAGAGAGAAGTTCTCCTGTTGTGGTCCCTGCCGTGTCGGGAGATGCGGTCAACGCATATTCGAAATCTTTCAACGTAAGAGAATAGCCTTTTCTCACGGCATCCAGCATGCCGGACAGCAGCTCATGTGCGGATCGCGCGGCATTTTGTTCACCTAAAATCGTGACTTTCGCCCCCCGATCCACAATACGCACATTGAAATGTGTCTGAACTAATTTTCTGATGGCACCATTATGTCCCAGCAGTGCCAATGATTCGGATTGGCTGTTCAGTTCTATTTCGCAAATAGGGTTCGTAGAATATCCTTTCGACGCAGTAAGAAGTCGGATTTAACTCTATTATAACGTGAACAGCCCGCAGGAGCCAATCTGTACTCCATGCCTGAGAAGGACCGCCGTTGAAAACAAGTTGATTTGCAGTTGCAAACAACGTATCCTAGATTTTAATTCAGTCATGCCATTTGAGCTGAAGCAATAAAAGGAGTCTTCTCATGACGATAGAACTTCCGCGCTTAAAGTCCTACTCCCGCATGAAAGAAGTGATGACCATGTATTACATGGGCGCAAAAATGGCGGAGGGGTCAGGACAGAAAATGGCTTGGATAACAAGCGGTGCTCCCGTAGAGTTCCTGTATGCCGCTGACATAACACCGCTCTATCCCGAAAACCATGCTGCCATGTGCGGTGCGTCACGTCTTGCCAATACCCTTTGTTCCGCTGCGGAGGAGGCTGGTTTTTCAAGAGACCTGTGTTCCTATGCCCGGACAGATATAGGCGCCATCCTGACCGGTACCAGTCCGATTGGCGGCCTGCCCAAACCGGATCTTCTGGTTTGCTGCAACAATATCTGCGGAACCGTCACCAAATGGTATCAGGAACTGCAGCGCCATTTTGATGTGCCTCTGGTGCTTCTGGATGTCCCGTATCAGTATGAAAAAGAAGATGCGGCGCATGTAGTATCTTATCTGAAAGACCAGTTGAAGGGTTATATCGGTACCATTGAAGAGGTGACGGGCAAGTCCTTTGATTACGACCGTTTTGATGAAGTGGTAGCTTTGTCAGGTGAGGCCGCCGATTTGTGGCGTAGCATACAGGGCATGCTGGCACACAAGCCCGCGCCAATGAATTCTTTTGATACCTTTATACACATGGCACCGATCGTAACGCTCCGCGGCACGCAATTATGCCTGGATTATTACCGTGAGCTTGAGGCGGAACTTCGGGAACGGATTGAACAGGGAATAGGGGCTGTTCCGGTGGAACGCTTCCGCCTGGGATGGGACAATCTGGCGATCTGGCATCAGATGAACCAGCTGTCCAGAAAATTTGCAGAATTTGACGCAGCGCTCGTTGTGTCCACTTATACAGAAAATTTTTCTTACCGGGGGCCTATTCAGGATCCGAATGATCACCTGCTTACCTATGCCTCCACTTATATTGGAGGATACATAAACCACGGGCTGGACTTCCGTGAAAAAGAGTTGACGCGTATGGTAAAGGATTTCAGCCTGGATGGTTTTGTGATGCATTCCAACCGCAGCTGTCGCGCTTACTCTTTTGGGCAGTATGAACTTGCCCGGCGTATGGAGGAAAAGCATGGAGTACCGACTCTTATGCTTGAAGCGGACATGAACGATTCGCGTACCTGGTCGGATGAGCAGATGAATATGCGGATTGCTGCTTTCATGGAGACTCTCACAGGGCGGTGTGCTGTCATGTAAAGGGCCCGGGCAGATCAGGCAGGGTACTCAAACACCATCGCGGAGACGTGCCTCTGCCACCCCTTACTTCTTTAAATATTTCTCCAGAAAACGATACATATGCCAGCGCACACACTGATTGACTTCCTGAATGATATCCAATGTGTGGGGATAACCCTCCAAACGAAGATACTCGTGAGGGATTTCAAGTGCTTCCAGTCGAGCGACCAGCAGATCGGCCTGAGCTACTGGCACAATTGAGTCATCAGTGCCGTGAATCACCAGCGTTGGTGGATCGCTTTTGTCCAGATGGCGAATTGGCGAGGCGAGGGCGTAACTTTCAGGCGCCTCGTTGAAAGTTTTCCCTCCGAAAAAAGCTTTCAACGTAGGATGATCATGAAATTCAACCGGTGTCAGATCAGTGGGACCGTAAAGGTTGATGACAGCCTGTACAGCACTGCTGAATTCCGGATAGCCGCCTGTCCCTTCCAAAGCCTCAATATCTGAAGAATACCCTGTCATCATGGCAAGATGTCCTCCGGCAGAACCGCCGGCAACAGCAATGGTATCCGGGCAGATCCGATATTCTTTCGCATGGGCGCGCATCCAGCGGACTGCACATTTGGCGTCTTCCACGCATGCAGGAAAAGATGCCTCTGAAACAAAGCGGTAAGAAATGGTTGCAACCGCATACCCCATTTGTGCCAGACGGACTGTGTAGTATTTATAATCACTCCGATTGCCGCTTGCCCAGCCTCCGCCATGAATAAAAAGGATGCCGGGAATATCGGCGTCCTGATCACGGGGAAGGTAAAGATCCAGAAGCAGTGCACGCCCGTTTACATTCCCGTATTCAATATCTTTCTTTTCCAGTACGTTTCCCGGGACAGGAACAGGACCCTGAGGGTTCAGAAGCGTAATTTCACCTTTTGCCGCTGCAATATACAAATCACTTTCTGAATGGATGTCCGGCGGTAGAGCAGGAGCTTCGGGAAGCGCATGCAGCTCCGGTTCTCCTTCAATCAGCTCGGCATAAACGGAAGCGGTAACATCCGGAAGGCAGGGGAGAAGGAGTGAAAGAAAAAGGCATCCAGCAATAACTGTCCGCGAAGGAAGAAAAAATGAATTCTTTCGCAAGATTCGTTCCTTTTTTAAAGTGGTTCACGCAGTAAAGAGAAAAACGTTCCTCGCTGGCTGCCCCGAAGCGATTATTCTTGTACTGAAAGATCGGCGGGAGCGGGAGAGTCGAGCTGAACCAGCATGACTTCAAGCGGTTCCATCTCGCGGGGAAATTCCACATCGCGGGCAAGAATTAAATCGCGACCGCCTTCCGATGCGCCTGTGATGTGGACGCCTACCGGAGCACGACGCAAATTTATGATGTAAAGATACTCCTGGTTTTGAATACGGACATAGCGGGAACGCACCCCTTCAAGCGGATAACCGTGGGCATTGATCGGGCGGGGAATCAGCGGGAGCTTTCCCCGATCCAGCACCGCATCCATGGCATGCAGGTACTCAGTCGGAAGATTCATTCCCCGCACCAGTACGGTATTGGGGCTTGTGCGGATTACATCATTTCGGGATATGCCGCTTTCGTTATAAGGAATAGGCGTGCCCACCCGGGCGACCATTCCGCCTGCTTCCACATAGGCATCAATCTTCAGAAAGGCTTCATCTGATATTGCCATTGTTTCCGGCATGATCAAAACTTTAAGTTTATCCAGACCGCCTTTTAAGATTTGACCCTCTGTCAGGTAATGAATGGGATATCCCGAAAAGGAAGAGCCTTCAAAGGCAAAACGGGCAGACTCCAGATGAGGAACACCGTCGTCCATGATTTTGGCAGCTTCACTGAAAAGAATGCCGATTTCAGGCGTGTCCTGTTGAAATGCGACTACAATATTTCCCAGCCTGTTAATATCCATTGTGCTTCTGACAAAGGCTTCGAAAGCATCGGGGTAATCAAAAACGGATGAGTCATGAGCGAGGACAAAGCCCGAGGCCCCCGATATGACGGACTCCCAGAGGGCAGCGGTGACAATACGCACCCGCATTTCCGACTCTTTTATTGTGCTGACATCGATATCGCCTTTTAAAGGAAGCAGCGCTTTGTCCGGCTGGTAGGAGCGCATCAAAGTCAGATAGGCGTTGGGAATTGGATAGTTCAGTGCATAGACCCCGTCACCGGGCTCAAAGCGAACTGTGCATGCCTGAAGATCCATAATCTCCGACATATCGGATCTTCCTGCTGTGCTTCGGGTTTCTCCCGGCAAAAATGCAGTGTCGGGTTGGGTCAGCGTCAGGGGGATTTTCGGCGCCAGAGAGGACAGTGACTGCTTGAACTGCGAGAAAAAATCAGCAATCAGGGAACGGTGAAAGGTCTGCCATTCATATTGGTAGGCGCGCTGGTTATGGTAGCTGTGCTCTTTGGGATTCTCCCAGATACTGATTTCATCATAAGAAGCAAGTTTGGCATGCCACAGCCGGTTCAGCGTCATCCGATCCGGATGCTTTTCTTTAATGGTGTTAATGAATGCCTGCCGCACTTCTTCGCCATCGTAATGGAAGCGCGGATTGTCGGCAAGACTGACAGCGGCTATGCGGCCGGATCGATTCTGGAGATGAGGCATGGCTGCAAGCAATTGATCTCTGTATGCCTTGTTAAAGTCGACATGAGCAAGGTTTACAAAACCCGGGTTTATGATTGCCGGTTGTACATCCATTAGCTTTTCAACATCTTCATCCTGCTGAAACTGCAGTGCCCAGAACAGTTGCTCGTGCTCAGCAGCAGAGGCAGCGCGATCCAGTAAAGAAGCGATTTGTGATTTGTCCAGCGTAATGGGGCAATTCAGCACTAAAAAATTAAGGTTGTACCGCGAGAGCAGTGCCGCCTGATTTTCTAAAAATGCCTGTTCTTCCGTGGTGGTTTCAGGATTGGGAAGCCCCAGGCCGAAGAGAAAAAGTGCCTTATCAGAGCAATAGAACCCGCCTTGCCGCAATTCGCACGTCAGATGATCCGTGGTTTCTGTCATGCACAGCTCGGGTCGCTGGGTGCTGAAAACGAGGGCTGCCTGTAAGGATGGAAGTGCTGTTTCCAAATACTCCATATTTCGGGAAACCACTGACCAGTTGCTTTGCTGCAAGGCATCCTTCGCTGCTTCTATGGCACGGTGTGCTGTTTGGACGCCCAAGTTGAGGTACGGTGCAGTTACCTGTGCCTGACGCTGCTTTTTGGCAATACCCTCAGACAGTGCTGTGCTTTGCTGCTCCAGTTTGCTTAGCGTTTCAATGGACTGTGCCAGTTTCTGCTGCCAGGCTTCACTGCTGATACGACGCATGCAGGTGTGAGCGGATAAAGGAGGAAATGCATCTGAATAGTCGACTTGAATTGACAACGTATAGCGCCCGGGTGTTAAAGACAAGCCGCTCCATTCGAAACGAAAATCATTCAGACCCTGGCGAAGATCAGCAATGGACTCGAGGCGTTGCGCAAGATTATTTTGCACATCGCGCACTTGGAGAATCACGGCGGTTTTCTGATACGGCACAGTCGCAGCAATGCTGATACCCAAATCTATATTGTCTGCTGCCGGAACTGACGGCAAAACCGGCAGATCAATGGTGACTGTATTGGATTTTTCCACTGTCCAACTGTCAAACCAGATTTCTTCCAGAGAAGCTGCGGTGTCTGCGGTGGCGGGCAGCGCTGATGCACAGAGCACTCCGGAGAGAAACAGCAGCGGCAGAATGGCAAAACGGAGGGATCTGGCGGTTGGCATAGAATGTATCCTTGTGAGACAGTGCAGGTACAGCACAGCCGGGATTCTGTGTAAGAACGTATCGACTCCGGCTTATGTTAACGCAGTCGTATCTTTGTATCAGTGAAAACAGGCAGTTATTTATCGGGGCAGTGCGGAGGAAATATCATCAAGTTTTGCACTCAGATATTTGACAGCGAGAGGCTCGAGCGCCTCTTTCGGTCCGATCAGGTGCTGTGTGCGATGTATATGAGTCAGGGACTCGCCCGGCTGCAGGGATGCGGCCGGAGAAGAACTTTCCAATTCATAAAAGGGTCCCATCGGCTTTTTCCCCGGCGCAGGCGGACCGTCATTGTAAGCATTGATGGCATCACCCGAAAAGGGCTCTTCCTGAAGTTCCCACATGGAGTTTACGTATTTATCTGTGTCACCCGGCAGTGTGTACTGAACCAATGTCAGCGCCTGCAAGCCGCTGTCATAACTGCCGAGCCACTCCGTTGCACGCTTGGGGCTGATTCCGATTTTACTCCGCATGGTGCCATCTGCGCTGAAAAACAGAACGTTGTCTCTCTGGACGAGTCGATCTTCAGGCACTTTGCCAAAATATTTGTCATTGACCTTGGCGCCAAGAGCTTCGTCACTTCCTTCCCGGAAAGGAATGACAATCGTGGCGTCCGGAGAGGGACTGAACATGCCAAGAATCCAGATGGACAGCATCCCTGTCTCTTCGTTCCACGCTGAATCTCCCAGATTGGTGATGGTGTTTTCCGATTCAAAAGCAACACTTTGCGCCTCGTCCGTCAGGCTTTCCGCCAGACGGATGACACGCCGTATCTTTACATCAAAGGAGCTGCCCGAACGGTTTGTGATGGTTGCGCGGTGCTCAAAAGCCACTTCTGAATCGCTTTGCTCGACAACCGCATAAGCAACCGTATCAATGACAGGTGGCGTTTGCCAGTGCTCAAGATCGAAAGGGGCACCGGCTTCAAAGAAGATGGAGAACTGCCCGCCTTCAGGACCGAGCCAGAAACGATCTTCTCCGCCGAAGGCATTGATATGGGGCTCAAATTTTTTTGATGCAATCAGTTCTCTGTTAATCCAGCCGAAACTTGGGCCGTTGGCACCGGATGCCGTACTGGTCATGACCCGGCCCTGATAAGCGGGCACCACAGCAACCTGTGCCTGCCCGTCCGGACTTTTGAGTACAATTACATCCAGGTATTGCTTCAGAAAATCCACATCTTCCTGAAAAGTGGCTGCATGACCATATAAGGCGACAGCACAGACGAACACAAGACTCAAAAACATTTGGCGTTTCATAAGATCTCCTTTATGGGGAATCAACAGTCCCTTTTCCTTAAAAAAATCTTTAGAGCGGGTTTATTTCTACAAGTTTTAACTTGTCCACTTTGCCATTGGGGAGCAGTGGCAAGGTTGCGTAAAAAAAGACACGCTGCGGAATTTTGAAGTGGGCGAGATGATCCCGGCACCAGCTGAGCAGCTGCATCTCCGTTAACTTTGATCCTGGAACAGTCATCACATGGGCATGGCACACTTCGGTGAATACATCATCCGGCACGGCGGTAATGGCGGCGAAAAGTATTTGCGGATGCGATTCCAGAGTCAACTCAATTTCAAATGGAAAAATATTTTCTCCGCCTGTTTTAATCATGTCGGTGCGCCGCCCATGCAGCGTCAGATTGCCTTCCTTATCAAGACTGCCTAAATCATGGGTATAGTACCAGCCCGCAGCATCGAGAACTGCCGCTGTCTGAATCGGCTCGTTCAGATACCCTTTCATAACAACAGGGCCGCGAACAGCGATTTCGCCAATCTGACCTGGCGGGAGTGGGTTGCGCTGCTCGTCAACTATCCGTAATTCACAATTAGGATAGACAGGCCCGGTAGACTGGTCTGAAACGGGGAAAGGCGCTTTTTTTTGCGTCGCCGTGACAAAACCGCACAATTCTGTGGAACCGTATCCGGTCACCAGAATGGCACCTGTCCGGCTGCAGATGCGGTGCAACGCCTCCAGCATCTCTTTGGAAGCAGGGGAGCCGCCCCAGACGAAGGTTTCCACAGAATCCCATCTGGTTAAATGAAAGGACGGTTCCCGTAACTGCAGGATATACATGGCCGGAACCTGTCCCAGTACCGTGATATTTTCTTTTTCGATGATCTCCAGGCTTGCTTTTGCGTTAAAGTCCGGCTGCATGACTATTGTGGCGCCTGCAAAAAGAGCACAGTAGCTGATTTCAACATCAGCTGCCACATGGTTGATTGGAAAATGAAGCAGGATCCTGCTGTTTTTATGAATGTTGTACAGTGTGTGCTGCTGTGAAACATTGCTGATGACACTTGAATGGGTGTGGAGTACGCCTTTAGGATTACCGGAAGAACCGGAAGTGTACATAAGCAGCGCATTGTCACCAGGAGAGGCCGCAGCCAGACGTTCTTCATAAAGGGATGCAGTATCTGAATAGTCTTTTTTCAGGATTGTATGAAAAGACGGCGCATCGCCATGCTCTCCATCAATCAGGATAATGTGCTCAATGCTTGCCAGTTCGAAATTGAAGGTAAAAGCCCGCTCAAGCAGGTTTGTGTTGTGATAGCGTTCCTGCGTGATCAGTACAGTCGGGCGGCATCCTCTGAGGATACGGCCCATTTCTCCTACGGTATATCGGGGCGATATGCCTGTCCAGAGGGCGGAGATTTTTGATGCGGCTAAAAAAGATATCACAAATTCAGGGCGGGCAGAAGAAATACACGCCACACAGTCGCCGCGACCTACTCCTAAAGCGAGAAATGCCCGGGCAGCCTGATCCACTTGACGGGCCAGCTCTGCCCAGCTGAGGCGCGTGTCTTCAAACACCAGGGCTTCTGCATCTCCCTTGACAGACGCCCAGTGCTCGACGCACTGCCATAGAAATCTTTTAGTTTCAGCCATACAGTTACCTTAATTTTGGCGTGGAATGAGACTATCACGCCTCCCGCTTGCAAGGCAAATTAACGGGGATTGCCTCAACGAAAGAAAGGGTGCCGTGTGTCCGGCTGTGTCCTTTCTTTATTTGTGTATCAGATACCACTTATACGCCCACCGAAAAATGCTGTGCTTGCAGGTACGCAGAAAATACCGACCTTCGCCCGGCACAACGGGATTTCTGCGGAACAGCCGTATAATTATACGGATTTTCTGCCTATGCTGAAATATTTAAATCCATGTTCTTGCATAACGACCGGCGTGTACAGATTTCTCCCGTCAAAGATAACAGGCTCCCGCAGAAGCGAAGCCATGCGGGCATAATCGGGGCGCCTGAACTCGTTCCATTCCGTCAGAATAACCAGGCCGTCCGCATTTTCAAGGGCGCTGTAATACTTGGGCGCCATTTGAATGCGGTTTCCGTAGCGCGCCGATACTTTTTGTCCCGCCACCGGGTCATAGACGACGACTTCCGCACCGGCGGCACACAATCCTTCAATAATATCCAGAGAAGGTGCGTCCCGGATATCATCAGTTCTTGCCTTGAAACTGACACCCCAAAGAGCAAGGCGTTTGCTGCTTATTTTTGAGCCGTAATAGTCCAGTATCTTTGCAAGAAATTGTTGTCGCCGCCGGTTGTTTACTGCGCTGATGGCGGTCAGTAAGTCGTGCTCCAGCCCCGCTTCCCGGGCGAGTCGTTCGCATACCGCCACATCGCGGGGAAGCCCTGAACCGCCAAAGCCAATACCGGGAAAAAGAAAAGTAGGCCCGATGCGGCTGTCCATACCGACCGCCTCCCGTATGTCCGCAATGTCACAGTCGTATGCTTCGCATAAATCAGCCAGCTGGTTCATGAGCGAGATGCGGGATGCCAGCATGGCGTTGGTTGCGTATTTTGCCATCTCTGCGCTTTCCGGACTCATTGCCAGAAACGGTTTGCCTGTCCTCAAAAAAGGGCTGTACAGTTCGCGCATCATTTCCTGAACACGGACATCCCGGCATCCTACAATAATGCGGTCAGGGCGCAGGAAGTCATCGACAGCGGAGCCTTCTTTCATAAAATCAGGATTGACCACCACGTCCCCGGCCTGTCTGATTTTCCAGATCTCTTCGATCTTTTTGGCTGTGCCCGGAGGACAGGTGCTTTTGTTGACAATAATTTGATAACCAGTGCGTTTTTTCGCAATCTCTTCGGTAACGCTCAGGACATTGCTTAAGTCCACCTGCCCCAACCGGTCGGCAGGGCTGCCCACACACAGAAACACCATGAGGCTGCCGTCTAGCGCTGCCGACAGATCTGTTGTAAAGCTCAAACGCTCCTCTTCAAGATTTCGGATGATCAGCTCTTCCAGACCCGGTTCATGGATCGGGAGTTTTCCCGCCTGCAACTGATTGATTACAGCCGGATTCTTGTCAAGGCAAACGACCGAATGTCCATTTTCAGCAAAGCAGGTTCCTGTAACCAGTCCCTGATATCCGCAGCCTAGAATAGTTATTTTCATATAAAACTCCGATATTGAAAAAATGCACCCGGACGGCGCTGCGCACTTCTGCCTGATACTTCCGGATATGGTAACAGTATAAAGGAAGGATTCGCAACGGAGTGAGAAGGACGGCGAAGCATCGCCTTTTTCCGTTGTAGGGAATTTCAGCCTATTTTTAAGCCGTTCTCAGTTGAGGTGTCAACAGTAAATATGCTACATTAAAGACAGCAGCGGTAAGAAGTTTCCCTGACTTCTCTTTGTCATTCCGCTGTATTTTCTTTTTTTTCCCGTTTTGTGCACACTACAGGATCGGAGAATCCGGCATGCAAGATTGGATGCGTAAACATCGGCGGTTAATTTTCTTTTTTATTTTTATTTTTATCGGCATACCCTTTGTTTTTATGTGGGGTAAACCGACATCGCCCCACGGCAATCAGGCTGCCGACAGTGCGGTGCTGGCGCAGGTCGGCGGCGTTCCCATTAAAGAATCGGAGTTCAGGCGCGGGCTGGATGCTGCGGCGCAAGCAAGAAGCCGCCAGGGCGGTGATCGTCCTTCCTACACCGATCTCGATAAAGACGGCACGGCGCAGGCAGTACTTGAACAGCTTGTGGATGCCTCCCTGCTCAGAATCCGGGCAGCTCAGCGCAATTTTTCAGTTGACAAACGGGTTCTGGAAAAGCAGATGCAGCAATGGGGGATGTTTCAGGATGAAAACGGTGTTTTCAACCATGAGATATGGAATGAATGGATAGCCAGTGTTGAACGGTGGAACGAGATTTACGACGAACTTGAAGAAGTAGTGGGTCGCCAGATGTATCTTTCCGCTGTGTCTGCGCCTGCACACCGGATAATCGCCGCAAAAGCACAAAATGAGCTGAAATCCGATAACATCAAAATTAAAGTTAAGTTCGCAAAAATTGAGCCGCAAGTGGCGGTGTCCGACGATGATGCGCGCAAGCACTATGACGAAAATCCGGAGGCATACAGACTGCCGGAACAGTACAAGGCTGAATTTATAGCCTATTCTCTGACTCCGGATGTGCCGGAGCAGGCAAATGAACTTGTTGCACGCATTCGGGCTGGTGAAGATTTTGTCGCTGTTGCCAAAGAATATTCCGGGCAGGATGAGGAAGACAGCAGCGATCTGGGGTGGAGTCCTGTAAATCCGGACGCAGCGCCCTATATGAAGGCTCTGTACGCCTTGGAACCGGGAGCAGTGAGCGACCCTGTATGGGGACCGCTGGGGTACCATATTTTCAAAAACGAAGAAATACGAATCAACCCCGATACGGAAGAAAAAGAAGTGCACGGAAGGCAGATTGTAGTTCCTGCCATGATGACTCCTGAAGAAGCTGCTATTCGTGAAAAGGCACTTGGCGAAATTGCTAAAAAAATTCAGGATGGCGAAGATGCTGCGTCCGCAGCAGCAGCGGCCGGTTTGTCCCTGCAGCAGACTTCCTTCTTCGGGCGTACCAGTACGGAAATAGAACCTCTGTCCATGAATGATTTGTTTACATTCCGCTCGCAAGTGATTGCCCAGAAAGATACTCCCTGGACAGTCCTCAAGGGTCGGGATAACTTGTTTATTACGCACATCATTGAGACGGCACCCGGTACAATTCCTGAGTTTGCGGAAGTCGAACAGGATGCCAGAGATAATTTCATTGCTCAGGAAAAACGCTCTGAAGCTTATTTGGCACGGATAGATGAGTATGCCAAACAGATTAAAGAAAGCAAATTAAAAATTGACAGCCTGGCAGGCGCATTTCCTGACATAGTTCAGGAGACCGGAGAGACACCTGAGGCCTTTACCCGTAAGGATACGTTATTCCAGCAGAAGATCTATGTGCAGGCCAATGAGATTGTTGCTGCTTTGCAGGATGCCCTGCCCGGCGATATAGCCGGTCCGATCAAGGGCTTTTTTGGCGATGCCTGGTTCTTTGAGCTCGTCGAAAAAACAGAGCCAACTGAAGAGGAATTAGCCGCTCTTTCGGATGAATTGAAAAACATTGAAGCGCGGCTCGCCCAAAATGCCGAGTATGAAATCATGTCCGATTTCATGAAAGATCTCAGAGAAAGAATGCTTGCCAGCGTGGCATACAAGCAGAATAACGATGTGTTGGATCGTGTGCTGAGCCGGGGAAAATATGCGATTGAAGAGCGGGAGCCTGAG
This sequence comes from Candidatus Hydrogenedentes bacterium ADurb.Bin170, assembly GCA_002070275.1. Classification (GTDB taxonomy): domain Bacteria; phylum Hydrogenedentota; class Hydrogenedentia; order Hydrogenedentales; family CAITNO01; genus JAAYJV01. The sequence continues at coordinate 41,066 of MWCY01000004.1, read as the reverse complement.
AAAGAGACTGCACCTGTGGATGCCGCCGCTTCAGCAGCAGACTCGTCGCCCGGCGAGAGTGCCGGAGCGGACGCTGCAGCAGCAGCCGAAACTGCCGATGCATCAGGATCAGAAGAAGATAAGTAGGCTGTAAAGTCTGCAGAATGCCGAGCATACGCCGACGAGCTGATTTTTTCCCGGACTTGGGTGTTGCCAGGTGCCTGGAGGTGGCGTTCTGTAACAAGGAGTAAGGATAATGGAAAAAGTTGTGATTATCGGAGGCGGTCCCGCAGCCTGTACAGCAGCGCTGTACACTGCCCGGGCTGATCTGTCACCGGTGGTGCTGGAAGGTGAATTCAGTCAGGATATTCTTCCGGGCGGTCAATTGATGACCACAACGGAAGTGGAAAATTTTCCAGGTTACCCGGAAGGAATTTCCGGCGCTGAACTGATGGCTGACCTGAAAAAACAGGCGGAACGTTTTGGTGCGCGGTTTGAATATAAAACAGTAACACGTGTGAATTTCGCCGACAGGCCTTTGCGCCTTTTCTGCGGAGAGACAGAAATCAGCAGCCATGCTGTGATTGTGGCGACAGGTGCCACAGCGAAATATCTCGGGCTGGATGCAGAAAAACGCTTTCTGAATAACGGTGTTTCTGCCTGCGCTACCTGTGACGGGGCACTTCCCCGATTCCGCAACAATGTAGTCGTTGTGGTCGGGGGTGGAGATACAGCAGCGGAAGAGGCCTTGTTTCTTGCCAATTTCGCCGGGCGCGTGCATGTTATCCATCGGAGAGACTCTTTTCGTGCCAGTAAGATCATGAGTGATCGTGTGATCAGCCATCCCAAAATCACAGTTGAATGGAATTCTGTTGTAACAGATATTCTTGGCGATGATGAAAAAGGGGTGTCCGCTGTTGTGCTGAAAGACACGCAAAGTGGCGAAGAACGTACACTGGCGTGTGTCGGATATTTTGCAGCTATCGGGCATAAACCGAATACAGACTTGTTCGCGGGAGTGCTCGATATGGACGACGCAGGCTATCTCGTTACCCGACCAGACAGCTCTTACACCAATTGCGAAGGGGTCTTTGCCTGTGGTGATGTGCAGGACCGGATCTACAGGCAGGCAATCACGGCAGCAGGCAGCGGTTGCATGGCTGCTCTGGATTGCACGCGATGGCTTGAAGCACAGCAAATTGACTGATTTCTTTTCTCTTTTCTTCTGACGGCTTGAAAAAGTCTCCTCTTATGACCGTGCTTTTTTCTTCAAAACTGTCCATCCGTGAGATGGCTGTAGTGTGTCGGCAGTTAAGCACCGCTTACAACGCCGGGCTTCCTATTATTTCCGCATTGCAACTTGTTGTAGACCGCGGTGCGTCAATACGTGCACGGCGTGCGTTGCTTACCATGGCGGAGCTGATTCGCAACGGCGCCACCCTTGCCGATGCTGCACGCGCGCAGGAAGCAACCTTTCCGGATCTGTTTATTGTGGTGCTCGCAGCAGGCGAAACGGGAGGAAAACTGGGTGCGCTGCTTAATGAACTCGCGGATCATTATGAAGAAATGGCAAAGATCGCCCGGGCGGCAAAAGTTGCCATGGTCTATCCCGGTTTGCAGCTGCTGAGCGCCTGGTATCTGGGCACTTTTGCCCTGAATATCATGAAAACCATTCTGGATCCGTCAAGAGGACGCATCGTATTTGCGGATTACCTGTCTTCCTATGCTTCTTTTCAGATAAAAAGCCATCTGATCGCACTGGCAGTGATTGCAGTGATTTTCATCCTGAAGCGTTTCGGGATGCTCGATTCTGGAATTTCTATTGTAAAAAATCATGTCTGGCCAATAAACCAGATTTCCAGAAAATTTTCCATGGCCCGTTTTTTTCAATGTTTTGCTCTTTTGCTGGGCGCCGGTATCGAAATAAAACAATGCATAAGCAGAAGTGCCGCATTGACATTGAATCGCATTATGGAACGCGATCTGCTTCAGGCGATTCCTTTTATTGTTCAAGGAAAAACACTTGCGGAAGCTTTTGCACGCTGTAAAAGTTTTACCCGTGTTGACCATGAAATGGTCGGTGTGGGTGAATTATCCGGTGAGCTCGAAGCGACGTGCAAAAAGCTGTCTGAATACCATCTGGCAGAAGCGAGCAGTGCGCTTAAAGTGGGAATGCGGGTCATGCAGGTTCTTATAACCCTGGTAGTCGGAGCCGTGATCGGCTATATTGTAATTTCGTTTTACGGGAGATTGTATGGATCCATGCTTGACCTTTGACAGATCACTGCCGAGGTACCGGGACTGAATGGAGTGTATGATGGATATACAAGAGAAACTCAAAAACTGGAACGAAGAAACTGTTGCGGAAGACCCCAGAGACTATACGAAACTCATCTGGCTTGGGGTGGGGATTCTGATTGTTGCCATGATGTTTTTTTTATACTCCGGGAGAACCACCAAGCCTTTGACGACCAGCGTTCATGTGCGCCATATTCTGGTTTCGTTTGACCCGGCCGATCCGGTTGACCGCGGGAAGGCGCACGACCGTATCCTTGAGCTGAAAAAACGGCTCGAGGCAGGAGAAAGTTTTGATAAGCTGGCGCGAAAGTATTCGGATGACACTGCGTCTGCAAAAAGGGGCGGTGATTTGGGATGGGCACCTAAAGGGATTTACGCAGCGCCTTTTGATGAATATTGCTGGACAGGCAATATCGGGGCTATCAGTGATGTGATCCTTACCAATTTTGGTTTTCATCTCGTGCAGATAGAGGAAAGATACATTGCCGGAGCTGACCTTTACGAAAAAGAGTTGGAGAAGCGTGCCCTTGAGAAAATGAAAGAGGAAGCCGCCAAAGGTGTTGCCCCTTGAAGGGGTATTTCTGCATGCTGTTCAACTTTTAACTGGAGAAGATGCTTTGATTTTGCAAGAAATGATTGCCCGACTAATTGTTTCCGGATTCCCGGATGTTGAAGATGCAGACATACAATGTACAGTACCACCGTCTCCGGAACTGGGCGATGTCTCTGTGCCTATGTTTCAACTTGCTAAAAAGCTTCGCAAGCCTCCCGTCGTTTTAGCCAAAGAGGTGGCAGACAGCGTGGATTTTTCTGCAATAGCGGAATCTGTTTCGCTAGCAGGACCGTATTTGAATCTTATTCTTAAGCGTGATTATTTTGCGAAACAGCTTTTCTCCCGTGCATTTGCAAAAAAGGAAAAATGGGGAAGCAATGCGAGTGGCGCCGGTAAAAAAGTTCTTATAGAGCATACGAGTATTAATCCCAATGCCAGCCCTCATGTGGGCAGGGGGCGCTGTGCCATGATAGGGGACAGCCTGGTTCGCCTGCTTCGTTTTGAAGATTATGATGTTGATGTCCATTATTATGTGAATGACATGGGCAGGCAGATCGCACTGCTTGTGCTGATGATGGAAGAACTGGACAACCCTACTTTTGATGAAATTCTTGAGATCTATGTGAAAGCCAATGTCCGTGCCGAGGCAGATCCGGAATTTGCAGCTCGGGGCTACGAACTGCTTGCCCGTATTGAGTCCGGCGACGAAGAGATACGGAAACGTTTTTTCGATATAACGGAGATGTGTTTAAAGGGGCAACTTGCTGTACTGCAGCGGATAGGTGCTCAATACGATTTCTTTGATCATGAGTCGAACTATGTGAACGATCCGCGGCTTTCGGTGATCGAAAAAGCACTGCAAAGCAAAGGGGCGCTTTTTACCGATGAAGAGGCGCGTCTGGTCGTCGATCTGTCCAAACTTGGGTATCCTCTGGAGGAAGGGCGTTTTTTTGTGCTGCGCCGTGCCAATGGCTCGTCCATGTATGGGTGTCGGGATTTAATTTATTCCATTGAAAAACAGGAGAAGGGCGCTGATTATAATTTAATGGTTCTGGGAGAGGATCATAAACTCTATGCACAGCAGCTTGCCTTGATTCTTGAAGCTGCCGGATATCCGGCTCCAGAGACCATCTATTACTCTTACATCCTTCTTAAAGAAGGGAAGATGAGTACGAGAAGCGGCAAGGTGGTTCTGCTCACCTCTGTTCTGGATCAGGCTGAAGCGATCGCTTTGGAAAAAGTCACCGAACAGTTTCCCGATTTGGCGGGAGCGGAAAGAGAGGATATTGCCAGGCAGGTTGCTGTTGCTGCCATCCGTTTTGCCGTGCTCCGGGTGAAGCCGAGTAAAAATGTTGTATTCGATATGGAGACGGCGTTGTCTTTTCAGGGGGATACAGGCCCCTACATCCAGTATTGTTGTGCCCGCATTCGTTCCATTCTGAGAAAATGGGATCAGGCGCTTCCTGATCTGAGCTCCTGTGCCTTTGCCTTTGATGAAGAAGGTGAGTGGAGACTAGTGCTGAAAGTCGCCGATTTTCCTGATATTGTAAAAGAGGCATTGCTGCTGCGAAGCTGCGCCGGAATTGGAAATTATCTGATTGATCTGGCCCATGTATTCACCACCTTTTATCATCAGTGTCCTGTCCTGACCGCAAAAACAGAGGTGCAGCAGGAATCCAGAATCCTTTTATGTGCTCTTGTACTGCAGACCTTGTCTAACGGCCTTGCTCTGCTGGGCATTGAAACCCCCGAACGCATGTAGGCCTTTATGGTGCACGCTGGCGGCACAGCTGAACTGTATATTGCTTAAAATACGGCAATTTGCTAAACTTTCATGCATTGTCTTTATTCCAGAAACACCGGGCTGAAACAGAATACGATGAACCAATGTCAGAACTGCAAAGCAGCCAGGTGTTCTGTCATCGGCCTTTATGGAGTCTGTCATGATTGAGAAACGATATATCGACCTTATTGCATCAGACGAGAACGTTACCCCGGAACAGGTGGAGTCTGCAATATCACTTCTGAATGCAGGCGCCACGGTGTCCTTTATTATGCGGTACCGGAAGGATGTCACGGGCGGTTTAAGCGAAAGTAAACTGGAGCGTATTTCAGATCGCAATAAGTACTATACCCAGCTGTACTCCAAAAAGAAATCTCTGCTGCACAGTCTGGAAAAACCGGATCCGGGGCAGGAAGAAAAACAAGTCGTCTCTGAAGAAATTCAGGCTGCCATTGATGCGTGCGATGACATGATCGTACTCGAAGATCTGAGTCTTCCATATAAAAAGCAGCGGAACAATCATGCAGCCACAGCTGTGGCGAAAGGACTGCTGCCACTTGCTAATTACGTCTGGGCACAGGCGCCCTCATTGCCGCCTCCCGAAATGTATGCGCAGTCTTTTGTTTCTGCCGACCAGAAGATCTATTCCGTCGAAGAAGCACTGGAAGGGGCAAAGCATATTCTCGCAGAATGCATAGCCATGAATGTGGATGTGCGCAAAGAGCTTCGTAAAGCACTGGCGGAAGAGGGACGCCTGCTTGTGCATCCCACCCGTGCCGAGGCAGAAAAGAAATCAAAATATGACGCCTACAAAGATCTGAATGTTCTTTTGGCGGAACTCGATGCTGAGAAACTCCTGACCATCTTAAGAGGTGAGTGGGAAGCTGCTTTGCGGGTTGAACTCGTGATCGATGATGAAAAGATGCTTGCCGGTATTATCAACCGCTTTGTCAATGACAAAGAAAGCGCATATGCCGTTGAGTTGACAGGTGCTGTGAACGATGCTTACCGAAGATTGCTCCGCCCGTCTCTGGAAGTCGAGGTCATTGCACAGGCGCGCCGGAATGCGGAGGATGCCGTTATTGAGGCATGCCGCGAGCAGGTGCGTAATACACTTCTTGCCGCACCGGCAGGGGAAGTGCCTGTTATTGCCGTGTGCTCTTTATCTCCGGGCGAGTATTCTTTCGTGCTCGTCGATGAAAGCGGTGCCCTTCTCGAAGATCGTCAGGTTGAGAGTCCCAATGAAGATGTCTTGCATGCAGATGCTGAAGCAGCGCTGGAAGCACTTCTGCACAAAGCGCCCGCTGCCGGGATTGCCGTAAGCAGCGGGCCGGGAGGCAGAAGCCTGCTGCGGCTTATACAGGCCTATCTCAAGAAAAAAGGGCACCGGCAAAGTTATGCCACACTGGTGTCTGATGCAGGATTGGCGGCTTATGCATCGTCACCTCTGGCTGCCGAAGAACTGCCCGGGTTGAAAGAGTCTGTCCGTGCTGCGGTTTCCATTGCCCGGAGACATCAGGATCCTTTAAAAGAGTTGATCAAAATGGATCCGATTCTGCTCGTTCCAGGCAAAATTGCTTTTGGCGTAAACAGGCGGCGGCTTCTGGCGAGCATTAACAGAACCATTGAATCCACGGTGAACCGCAACGGTCTTGACGTAAATAAATCCACTGTGGAAATGCTTCGGTATATCAGCGGGCTTCAGTTCGGACTGGCACAGGCAATTGTAAAAACACGCGAAGAAAGAGGCGGCTTCACCAACAGAACGCAGCTGATGGAAGTGCCGGGCTTGGACAACAAAATCTTCCAGCAGTGCGCCGGATTTTTGAGAATTATCGGAGGCGAACAAATCCTGGACGCCTCATCCATTCATCCGGAGGCGTATGGTACTGTCGAAAAACTGGCTGCATCACTTTCACTGTCTGTTGCCGAACTGACCCAGAACACTGAACCTTTGAACAGCGTCAGGCTGGAAGACTTTGTTGACGGTATCATCGGTGTGATGACTCTGGAAGATATCTGCTACGATCTGGGACGTATCGGCAGAGATTCAAGAAAGAAATTCAAAGCGCCTGCAAGCTTTGTGACGCTGGATTCCATAGAGGATTTGGAGCCGGGCATGGTGCTGGAAGGACTCATCACCAATGTGACAGATTTCGGAGTCTTTGTTTCCCTCGGGCTTCCTGAGGAGGGGCTGCTGCATCGCTCTGAAATGCCGCGGCTGGATATCAAAGCATTGAAAACCTCGATCCTCACAGGCGAAGTTATTAAAGTCCAGGTGAAAGAAGTGGAACCTTCTAAAGGCAAAATAGGACTTACGATTCGAAACGTTGCAAAACTGCCGTTAACACGTCCAACCGGAGCAGGACGATTCCCCAAAGAGCCTTGGGATCAGCGGGAGCGCGGACGCGGTGACCGGACAAAACGTAGAGCACCCAAAGACAGCCAGAGAGCCCCGAAGCAGCAGAAGGAAGGACTACACGAAGGCAGCCTGATCAATACGGCATTGGCAGAGCAGCTTGCGGCTCTGCGGAACAAAATCATTTCAAAGTAGCGGCAGATTGTCTGCTTCGTTGGAGATCTTCCGGCGGAACTCAGGAAAAGTCGCTGTCTGTCTCAGCCCTTTTGATTAATTCGCGGGCTGATAGTGTTCCATCTTTTTTCGCAGATCGTCCTGCGCCGGATCCAGACGCAGAGCGCGACGCCATTGCTCCAGCGCTGCCTGTGTATTTCCCTGAGCCTCATAAATATCACCCAGATGCCTGCGAAGGACAGCGTCGTCTGTCTCCATGCCGTAAATGGCTTTCCTGACCAGTTCTGCCGCCTGATCAAAGTTGCCCAGTCGGTAGTGGATCCATCCCAGACTATCCAGATAAAAAGGATCGTCGGGGGAAAGGCTCAGTGCCAGCGTAAGCAGTTTCAGCGCCTTGCCCAGATTGCGATTTTCTTCGGCATATAAATACCCGAGAAAATTCAGCATGGTCGCATTTTGCGAATCCAAAAGAAGATAGGCAAGCAGGTGTTTTTCTGTACTTTCCATATCCTTGAGGGCTTCACTGGCGATTGCCTGATGGTACAGAACAAATTTCTGCGCTTCGCCGTCCGCCTGAATCTGATTAAGAAGGTCAAGAGCTTCGCGGGGGCGTTTCAAATAAAGAAGAAGGCGCGCCTGGAGAAATGCAGTGAATCTGCCGATAGAAGGAGATTCCTGAAAGAAGGCCATCTGTGAACAAAGCGCATCTGCAAGCTGAGGAGGTGCCTGCAGGGAAATAAGAGCGTCCTCGATGCGGCTGCATTCCAGTTCTATTTCTTCCAAAGACAAAAACACTTTATCCTGACCGCTATATTCGTTGGGTGCCGCATTTGCCAGACGGCCGTAACAACTGGCAAGGAAAGGGGCATTGCCTTCAAGAGCAGATTGCGCAGCGCCGGAAAAATTCATTTCCAGCCCCTGGACAAGAGCCCATTGCAGAACATTTTTCGCACCCGCTTCCTGATTCTCCAGCAGGCGGTGCATGATAGAACGGGCTTCTTCCATCCGGCGCAAATGGAGCATTGTTCCGACGAGATACTGCAAGGCCTGTATGTCGTTGGGCCGCTCCGCCAAATAAAGATAAAAAGCATCTTTGCTTTCGTTAAACCTGTGAAGATTGGAAAGGTGAATAGCTTGCATTAGGCGTGCCTGGGTCACGAGGGGCTCCAATTCAAGTACCCGGGTGAAGGCAGCGTATGCTCCCGCATTATCATTGATCTTTGTCAGATTCATCCCCAATTGAAAATATAAAGCAGCACTGTCCGGACTGTTTTGTATCAGCTTTTCATAAAGTTCGATGGCAGCTACAAGATCATTGGTTTTTTCATACAGATCAGCCAGGGCGCTGTATCCGAGCATATTGTCGGGCTTCAGGGCTATGGCTTTTTCGAAGCAGTCCCGTGCACCGTCAAAATCTCCTGCTGCCTGCTTCATTTCTCCCTGAATAACCCAAAATTCAACAACCTCCGGCGAATAACGCAGAACCTCTTCACCTGTTGCAATAGCCTGGTTTAAGTCACCTTGCGTGAGATAAAGCCGGATCATTCTGAGCCGGGGAGCATGGGCTTCCGGGGCAAAGGCAAGAACACTTTTCCAGGACTCCAGCGCCTCGGCGAACTTGCCCTGCCGTTCATACAAGACTCCCGCTATGTGATGAGCGTAAGCTTTGCCTTGCGGTCTGATCGGCACAACTTTCCCCCAGTATACTCTGTTGCTCTGTCCTGGGAAATGAGCACATCCGGTACTGAAGAGAAGCAGCAGGAATAAACAGGCGTTATATAAATATTTTCTGGGCGTCATAAGGGCTGATGGCTCTCTTCAGTGTCCGTTTCTATGCCTGAACAGGCGAAAAAGTTTGTGTTATTCAGAATCCTGCCGGCCAGGATTCGTTGTGAAATCCAAAAAAGTCTTTTCCGAAGAAGCGTTGTCTGTAAAAGGTGCAAAACTTTGGCGATGTTCCGGGCAGGCACCCAGCCGTTTTATGGCTTCCAGATGCTGTCGGGTTCCATAGCCTTTGTGCCGGGCAAAGCCGTAGCCCGGGTAGCACTCGTCTATCTCAAGCATAAATCTGTCACGGGTAACTTTCGCCACAATGCTGGCCGCTGCAATACTCAAGGAACGTGCATCGCCTTTAATTACCTGCATGGCGGGCTGCTGAAAGCCGGACAGTTTATAGCCGTCTACCAGAACAAAATCAGGAGAGACTGATAATGCCGTTACAGCCTGCCGCATAGCAGACTGATTTGCTGCCTGAATGCCGAAGAGGTCTATTTGTTTTGACGGGATTGTCGATACGGAAACAATATGACCGCCTCTCATAATTTCCTCATAGAGTTGTGCTCGCTTTCTTTCCGTTAAGCGTTTTGAATCATTCAGCCCGCAGACAGGAGACTTCAATATAACCGCTGCTGCCACGATAGGACCGGCCAGAGGACCACGCCCGGCTTCATCTACTCCGGCGATATGGGAAAAACCCTGCTGCCAAAGCGCATCTTCGATTGACAGCATCGCTGTGAGCCGTTCACGTTCTGAAGGGGCTGTATCGCTGGAAAGAGTTGCTAAAAAAGATGTTAAATCCGGATATGGTTCCATGAACCAACACTGTATCTGATTTGCCCGGAGATATGCAATTTAAACCGGGCGAAAGAGGAAAGGGCGCACAAGGAAGGCTGTCTGCCGATGACCCTGCCTTTTTATCTCATATGAAGCAGTACTTTCATAACATCCGGACATTTCGCACGACTGAAAGCCCGGACGCCGTCCGAAAGTGCGTAGGCTTCACTGATCATAGGGCGTACTTCTACTGTTCCCAGTGCCAGCGCTTCCAGAGCAGGGCGGAACGGGCCGCACCGGGACCCTAGAATCTTCACTTCATTCACGACCGCACTGACCGAGCTGAGCGGGGAGCCTTCATAACAGGTCGTTTTCAGGATTACAGAGCCTTCGGGGCGGATTAGCTGCAAGGCATGCGTCAGTCCATCGGATTTTCCCGTGGCTTCCACTACAATGTCAGCCGATTCTCCCTTATATTTTTCAAAAGGAACGGCAGTGATTCCGAAGTTTCTCAGCAATTCCATCTTCCACGGATGCTTTCCAAGACAAATGGTATTCTTTGAATAAAGCCACAATGTCTGGGTGATCAGCTGTGCCAGCTTTCCATCACCCAATACAAGAATTTTATCTTCCGAAGAGGGGGAGAGCTGTTCGACAATTCTGAAAGCCGCCGCCAGCGGTTCGGTGAATGTAGCGGTTTCATCCTGAATGGAATCCGGTACCAGATGCAGATTTTCTTCGGGAAGGCATAGATATTCGGCGAAAGCGCCATGCCGTCCTTGAATACCGAGAACAGTTCTTTCAACACAGTGTCTGGTCATTTCCATCCGGCAATAGCGACAGTTTCTGCAGGGGCAGTTGATTTCACCGACAACGCGTTTTCCCCGTAAAAAAGGGTTGTCACATTCCACCACCAGACCGATAAATTCATGCCCCAAAATTCCATTGAAACCCATGTAACCTTGTGTAATTTCCAGGTCGGTGTTGCAGATACCGGCCGCCAGCACCTGAATAAGAGCCTCTCCACGTGCAGGAACTGGATCAGGCATTTCCTTGATTGAGAGAGAACCGTCAAAGTACAAGGCTTTCATTTGTTGAACCCTTATGGTGATTTGATCATTTTGAAGCAGAAGTGATAATTTTCTTTGCGCCATTATGCATTTCATCGATTGATTAAACAAAATTTGAAGCCTGGCTTCTTTCGTAAAGGGCGGCTATTTTCGGCTTGTTTCAGGCTGTTTCGGGTTCAAAAGAAAAATAGCAGAAAAAAATTTTCAGCCCGACTTGAAGATGTGCTAATATTATTTGTATAAAGCCAATTAAACGATGAAAAAACTGAGGAAGTAAAAGAAGCATCGCCATGATGCCTGGAATTGAAGCATGGGAAGTAAAGGGCTGTGATGTCCAAAACTATTTGTCCTGTTTGCTTTACTGAAAATGCCGAAGAAGCCGAGCGGTGTCATCATTGTGGCGCCTTGATTCTCTCCGGCAGCGGTACGACTCCGCATGAATTATCGTCCGATGCAGAAAACAGCATGGACTACAAAAGGGGGGATTTGATAGCAGGCAGGTACGAAGTGCATGACCTGATCGGTCGTGGCGGCATGGGGGCAGTATACAAAGTTCATGACAAGGTGCTGGACGAAGAAGTGGCTTTAAAAGTGCTGCTTCCGGAATTTGTCGCAGACAAGCAGGTTGTTGAACGTTTCATGAATGAAGTGCGCATTTCCAGAAAAATAGCGCACCCCAATATTGTGCGTATTCATGATATAGGCCATGCTGAAAAAACCATATTTATTTCCATGGAATATGTGGATGGCAGTTCGCTGCGGTCAATTCTGGATAAACGCGGTAAAGATTCTCATATGTCTATCCGCCAGAGCATCTACATTATTTCTCAGTTGTGCAACGCCTTAAAATACGCGCACCGCTATATGGTTCATCGGGATATTAAGCCCGATAACATCATGGTCACGAGAAATAACCATATCAAATTGATGGATTTCGGTATATCCAAACTGAAAGACAACCGCTTTGAAAGTCATGCGGGGGTTATTGTGGGCACGCCTTATTATATGGCGCCGGAGCAAATTCATAATGCCCCGGATGTGGATGGCCGGGCAGATATTTATAGTCTCGGGGTTGTTCTGTACGAGCTGTTGACCGGAACCCTTCCAACCGGTATGCGGCATTCGATTTCACAGGATTATAATCATATTCCTGTCGAACTCGAGGTGATTATCTTTCGTTGTCTTGACCCGGATAGAGAACAGCGCTTTCAAAATCCGGGCGACTTGAGAGATGCTCTTATCTCATTGAATGACAGCCTGATAGATAACTCCACTCCGGGGATCCAGTCCAGTCATTTTTCGAAAGCAGATACCGGAGCCTCTAATTTGACGACCAGTATTCTGGCATCGGCAATGGAATCTTTTCTGCGTGATCAAGGCGGTGACTCCGCAAGCGATGCAGAAAAAGATTCCGGTCTGTCTTCCAGAATAAAGACGCCCGCAGAAGAGTCTGCAAGTGGACTTCCGGCTTATTTTGAGACAGATTCGCCAAGATCGCCGTCAACTATAAGAAAAAAGAAAGCCGTTGAACAGTCCTTTTTTCAGCAGTACAAGTTTCTACTGATCGGCTTCGCTGTACTTGTGTTGGTCATCGCTTTATTTGTTGTGCGAAATCGGGTGTGGGAAATTTCCGAAAACTTGGGAATCGTTGCTCAGGAGACAATGCAGGTAGATCCCGGGGAGCAGGCAGAGCGACTGCTGGCAGCGGCAGATAAATTTCAAGTCCTGATAGATGTATCGAATGCTTACAAGAAAAATAAGACGCCGGAAGGGCGTGCCTTGCTTGAAGCAGTGCGGGATTATTTTGTAGAGACTATTGAAGCACGGGCATACGCGCGACCTTTCAGCATGGATAAACTGAATGAGGCATCGCTGGAAGCTGCTCAGGCGGCGCAGATAGATGGTGGATCGCGTATGGTCGAATTCGCGGACAGAATGACCAGAGAAGCCGTTTATTTCAAGTTTGTCCTCACCCGTTTTGACAGCACTGCGGGCACAGCTGAATTTCGTTTGAATAACCCTTATATTCCTGAAGAAACAGCCACCGTAGCCGTGGGTGACCTTCTGCTGGATCGTTTTTTAGTTGTGAGCATAACAAGCCAGGCCGTACGTTTGGAGGATACAGATCCCAAGTGCGCCGGACGGCCTCTGGTTGCCCGATTAATGGAGCGCGTTTCTGACCGGTAAATTTGGCTTCCTGGAAAAGAGATAACGAAACGCATCTCCTAAAATCAGATAAAGAACCGGAAAAGAAATGAAACCGGTCTTTTGGGTGTTCTCTGTTGTGGGAGTGGAGTGGAGTGGAGTGTATTTTACCTGCCTGACCGATGCAAGCCCATGGACATACCAACAAAGGGTAAAGAATTATGAAGCTATTTCTCAGAATGTCGATGCTTGTGCTGCTGCTTATCCCTCTCACCTCCGGATGCGCACGGGACAGAAATCAATCCGGGATTTCGACGGAGACCAGCGGGTTCAGCAGTGCCGAGGAGGGCGCAAAAAAAGAGTTGGAGCTGCTTATTAAAAATCATATCCAAACGAGCAAAACGTACAATGATGCGGCGCAGGTGCCCGTGGTGTACCGCCGTCCTTATTATTTGAAAGAATACTCAGTGTATTTTAACGGCCCTGATGCCTTTGACATTGCTTATAGAGAACTTGAATCAAAAACCCGGCCATTAATGGCAGAGGTCACCATTGAAAAGGTTCGTTTTTCGACGAAAATGCACCGAAAGAAAAATCTGGCGCGGGAAGACCATGAGTTTGTCCGGGATACCGGGGTTGAAAAAATGGTTTATGAATTGCATAATGGCAGATGGACACGCATCGGTGCTATTTTTGATGCAAAAACCACGGAAGAACAGGTAAACGGCGAATGGATTCCCAAACGGGAGGAACTGGAAAGAGTGTTGCCGGAAGAGCAGCGGCCCGGATGGTTCGGCAGGCTGTGGAATCGCATCCGAGGGGAAGAATAACCGGCTGAAAGAGAGAATAGCATGACTGAAGTGCCCGGGAAAGACGAGGCAGCAATTGGCGTGCAGGGTAAAAACTGGCTGCATGAAATGCCGGTTGTGCTTGCGTTGCTTCTGGTTCTGCTGCCGCTTTTTGGGGGAGGGCCCGGTATTGTCGTGGGAGAAACCGTAAACAGCAGGCTTGCTACTGTGTATGCTTTGATACATGATGGTGTCTGGCATATAGACCGCCCTCTCAGTGAAGATCCCAATCCTTTTGAAAACAAGACTGTTGATAAAGTTCAGCGCCATGACGGCCACTATCTCTCAAGCAAGCCGCCGGTGCTTCCGCTGCTGATGGCTGGAGAATATGGAGCGTTACACCGGCTTTTCGGCTGGGAACTGACCAACACGGATCAACTGCGACATGTGCTGCGCATTATGATTTTCACGCTCATGAAGCTGCCACATATCATTGGGGTTCTGTGCTTTGCTCTGCTGCTCCGTCTGTTTTTGCCCAATCGTTTTCATGTCGCTTTTCTGATTCTGGCGCTTGGTCTGGCAAGCCCCTTAACCGGTTTTGCCTGCCAGCTCAACAACCACACGCCGGCAGCAGCTGGAGTGATGGTTTGCCTCTATCTGGGTATCGGGCTTTATACTGCCCGGCTGCTGCCGAGTGCCTGGCGTTTTTTCCTTTTCGGATTTGCCTGCGCTTTTGTTTTCGTCATGGATATGCCTGTTACTATTTTCCCGGCGGTACTTGGTCTTCTCCTGCTGCAGCGTTTTCCGAAGCAAAGTGTATTTTGGGCAGGAGCCGGTGCACTTCCCTTATTGCTTCTTCATTTTGCGCTTATGGTGGTGATTACCGGAAATCCGTTGCCTGTGCAGACTCAGACTTCCATGTACACCTTTCGAAATTCCTACTGGCGAAATCCTATCGGCGTGGACGGGCTGAATGAATTCTGGTTTGTCTATCTTTTTCATATGACCTTCGGGCGGTTCGGCGTTTTTCTCCTTTTCCCGATTACGCTGCTTGCTTTTCCCGGTGTTTATAAAAAGATCAGAGAACCGCAGAATCTGCTGTCCCTTCCTTATTTTGCTCTTCTCACCGCTTTTCTTGTCCTCTCGGTTTATTATGTGCTCTTTACCAACAATTATGGCGGGGCAGCCTACGGCTTTCGCTGGTATAATGGCGCGATCCCTGTTCTCCTCCTTCTGTCACTGCCTGCCGTTTCTGGTGTCAGAAACTGGAAGTGCGCTTTTCTGCTCGTGCCGCTTTTTGTTGTTTCCGCCTATTCTGCCTGGGAATGCTTTCAGGCGCCCTGGGGTGCCAGCCATGAGTGGACTTGCCGGCTGCTCTTCGGGCCTGTTTTTTAATTATTCAGAAGCATCTGAATACGCCATTCATCTTCCGGCGGGGGAGACGGGCTGGCAAAGTTACGGCGAGCCATGAATTTTGCCGCTGTTGTTACGGCATCAATACTTCTGACTGTCCAGCCTGTGGAGGCGCGTTTCACGGACTCATGAAGCACATCCAGCGAAGAGTAGGCACCGGATCCATGCACTTTTCCGAAATGGAGATAGAGGGATGCTCCGGGCCTGCAGAATGATGCCGCTTTTTTCCACACCTCCCCGAGATCATTTATATAGTCCGTGAGGGACTGATGATGCAATTCCTGGCTTTGTGAAGCACTTGCTTCATCGTCGCCCAGCAGCCAGGAACGAAGCCACAGGCCGCAGTTTTTATTCGGCAGCCCGTAATAAGGGGGAGAGGTAATTATCAGATCGAATTTGTTTTCAGCTGCAGGGGCTTCTGCACGGAGAAAACTGTTCTCCTGCACGACACCTGACCCGGATGCGGCATCCAGTATTGGTAACTGCCGTGCTTTTTCAGCGATAAGTCTCTGAAGAGAATACGGAGGCGGTTTTGAGCCACGTGCTTGCCAATGAGCAGACAGCAAATCCTGTGGCGGTGCAAAAGTGGCAGGCATGTCATTGGATAGGTACTTACCCTTTTGAAGAGGGCCATGCAGAATACCCAGAACAATTCCA
The DNA here is from genome assembly GCA_002070275.1 of Candidatus Hydrogenedentes bacterium ADurb.Bin170. GTDB lineage: Bacteria > Hydrogenedentota > Hydrogenedentia > Hydrogenedentales > CAITNO01 > JAAYJV01. The sequence goes on along the minus strand of MWCY01000004.1, from coordinate 25,294 downwards.
TAGAGTCTGGCTTCCGCCTGATCCAGGTTACCCTGAAGATAGCGTTCACGCAGGCGCAGCAGCCCTTCATATACGGAAGAATGAAAACAAAGATTCCAGAAGCCGTTCTGCTTATTCTGAGTATTCACGGGCGTTGTTTCTAAAATCTGTTCTGCTTTTGCTATGACCTCTTCGGCCGTGGCAGAGGCAAGTTTTGCTCTGGAGACAGCACAGGCTACTGGATGTATATCCATTCCACTGACAAAATGTCCGGTAACAGAGGCTGCCAGAAGAGTTGTTCCGCATCCGCAGAAAGGGTCAAAAACTCGTTTGGGCGGGTATGTATTTTCCAGAATGTTCAGCGGAAAGGACAGAGGAAAACGGGTAAAAAAAGGGCATAAGTGATCAAGAGGTGTGTACGGCTTCAGCGGTTTACCAGGCATGGGGCGCAAAAGAAACTTCCCGGTTTATATCAGTCGGCTGTTTATGAATGCTTCCAGAAGGAGGGGACAAACAAGACCAGAATAGCATAAAGTTCCAGGCGGCCCATACCCATCAGGAAAAAGAGCAGCCATTTGGCAGACACAGGCAAAAAGCCGTAATTGCCTGTAGCGCCCACGAGCTCCAGTCCCGGTCCCACATTGTTCAGACACGCGGCGACGGCAGTGAACGAGGTGACCAAGGACAGGCCAAGTCCAGACAGATAAAGGGTGCTGAGGGCGGCGATAGCCATGTAAATGAAGAAAAAAGCAAAGATAGACTGCTGCATATCCGGTTGTATAACTGTTTCTTCAACACGGAGGGAGTGGACGTTCTTGGGTTTGAAACTTCTTTCGATCTGCCAGTAGGCCATTTTTAAGAAAAGAATAATCCGGATTACTTTCAGCCCGCCCGCTGTGGAGCCAGAACAGCCGCCAATAAACATGATAGCGATCAGGATTCCCTGCGACAGAGGTGGCCAGAGATTAAAATCCTCTGTGCAGAAGCCGGTTGTAGTGATGATGGAAGCGACCTGAAACAGCGCCATCCGCATCAGCTCAATGCCCTGAGGAAGAATGCCGCGATGCTCCGGCCGGATAATGGTCTGTCCGTTGAGTTCAGCCTGATAAAGATTAACGGTTATCAGGAGTGTGGAAGCGGTAACGATGAGCAGAAAAATCCGCCATTCCGGGCTCGCAAATGCTTTCTTGTGCTGTCGGTGAATAATTTGATGCAGTGTTCCGAAATTGGTTGCGGAAATCAGCATAAAGGCGACGAGTGCCATCTCGATGGCAAAACTGTTGAAGTGGGCGACGCTTGCCTGATAAGGGGAAAAGCCACCCGTGGACAGGGCGCCGAAAGTGTGGGTGAGGGCATCAAAAAGATTCATCCCAAGAAGACAGAGAATCAGGGTCATGACTACAGTCATACCGCAATACAGCTTCAGAAGAATCAATGCCGAGTCTTTGATTCTCGGTCGCAATCCACTTTTAACGATTCCGGGCACTTCTGAACGGAAGAGCAGTTTTCCTCCGGCGCCCAGGAAGGGCAGTACGATCAGGAGGAGCAGTACGATTCCAAGCCCGCCGAGCCAGTGGGTAAAATCGCGCCAGAAAAGAAGGCTCCGGGGCAGTCCTTCTATAGCGACGAGAATGGTCGCTCCTGTGGTTGTAAAACCCGACATGCTTTCAAAACAGGCGTCTTCAAAAGTCAGATGCCCTGAGAAATAGTAGGGGAGACCTCCGAAAACGGCCCCTATAAGCCAGCCAAGGCCCACAAGCGCCAATGTCTCACGGTGAAAAAGCCGGTCATTTGATTTTTTCCCAACCAAGTAGAGCAGTCCGCCCAGGCTGAATGTCAGCATCATTGAAAAGAAAAAAGCAGGAAGCATCTGGTCTTCCCGATAAATGAAAGCGCAGAGAACAGCCGGCACAAACATTCCGGTGGCGACCAGGCAGAAAAGCCCCATGTTTTTTAACAGTGCAAGATAATTCATGAGATCTGTTCATTCCTGTGAAAGTCAGATCAATGATCCGGCTTCTATGGCATTATACTTGAAAGAGAGGCGGAAGTACTGAAAAATGGCGGGCGGGAACGCCGAAAAAGACAGGCTATACAAGGGCTGTTAAGATGTTGCCGAGAAGATCACTCTTAGCGGTGAAAAAGTTTTTGTATTTCGTGTATGTTTTCAGTGGTGGCAATCAGCACCAAAGAATCATCTTCCTGGATCATTGTAGTGCCATCCGGTATAAAGGCTTCGTTGCCGCGCATCACCGTTGCGATGAGTACGCCCGGCGGCAGTTTTCCTTTAGAGTCTTTCAGAAGGAGATTTTTCAGAGGACTTGTTGCGCTGATGGAAATTTCCAGAATTTCCGCCTCTCCTTCATTCAGGGTCGTTGAAGCGGCAATTGTCTTCTGACGAACAATCTTCAACACACTATTTGCCACAACACTTCGTGGTGTAACGGCAAGAGTAACTCCCAGTTTTTCGGCGAGGGGCGCAAAATCCGGATGATGAATTACTGCTGCCACACGCGATACACCGACTTCCCGTGCCAGTACACCGGCTACAATATTACGCTCGTCATCTTCTGTGGTGGCAATAAAAAGATCGAAAGTTTCAAGATGCTCCTGCTCCATAGAGTCGCGGGTAGTTGCATCACGGTTGATTACCTGAATGTTGCGTTTTCTGAATTCTCCGGCAACGGCAAGAGCGCGGATGCTGTTCCGTTCGAAGAGTTTTACCTCAGCCACTGTGCTTTCAAGAGCATGGGCGATCCAGAGCCCAATAGTTCCTGCGCCCATAATTGCCACGCGCTGGATAGCCGAAACACGGCCCTGAAATTTACTCAGCGCATCTGAAAGTTTTTCTCGTTTGCTCAGCAAAGTGGCTTTGTCACCTGACAGAATACGGGTGGTGCCGTCCGGCACAAAGACTTTTCCTTGACGTTCAATCACTCCAACCAGGGTGCCGCTGCCCGGCTTCAGAATCTCACTTAATAAATGACCCGCAGCGGGAGCGTCCGGCGAAACCTGTACTTGCCTCAGCAAGATGTGCCCGTGAGAAAATTCTTCTGAAACTAAAACGCCGGGGTTGAGTATGTAGTTGGAAATTTCCTGCGCCACTAACGCATCGGGGCTGAGTATGTAATCAATATTCAGCAATTGGTCGTACATGTAACTTTCAACCATGTACGGGGCTTTTTCCACCCGGGCGACAGCCTGGCGTGCCCCGAGACCTTTTGCGGCAGCTGCAGCAAGCAGGTTGGTCTCATCGTGACCGGTGCAGGCGACAAAAAGATCGGCTTCGCCAACATCCAGAGATTGCAGGAACAGGGCAGATGAGCCATCGCCGAGAATAACCTGAGCATTCAGCATCTGATCGATATATTCCTGACGCTCCGGATCATTTTCAATGACCGTTACCTCATACACCTCTTCACTGAGCAGCAGTGCCAGATGATATCCGACGCGACCACCGCCCAGAATAAATATGTTCATGACATGCTCCAGACTGCTTTCCGACACGTTTAAGAGTTTTTATAAGAGTACACGACTTCACCGGGACGAAAAACAAATGAAAAGAGATTTTTAAAAATTGTTACCTAAAAGAACACTAGCGACACAGATCTTTAAGAAGTATCCATATCGCCAGTGTATTTTCAGATAAGGTGTGTCCGGAACACTATTCCATGGAAAGTGAATCGGTGGGGCAGGCATCAACACACGCAGCGCAGTCGATGCAGGTGTCATTGTCCACTACCGCTTTTTCGTTTTCGATTACGATGGATTCAGTCGGACAAGTGTCCACGCATTCAGCGCAGCCGTCGCAGGTATCAACGTTTACATTTACGCCCATGGTATCAACTCCTTAAAATGTTTCTTTTCATATACACGGGTATCCAGTAACATCTAATGAACACCCCTTACACATGACCCTATTATCCCAAAACACCGGTAGTAAAATCCATTTTTATACCGCATCCGGGAAAAGAGGTCCGGCCAACATCAAAACTGAGTGGTTTGAGGCGGTTTTTTCATAATAACACTATTATCACCTTTTCAGCCGGGGCGCATGGGCTGGTTTTAGCACCGAACACATGCCGGAAAGTCTTTTAAAAAATACTGCTGTAACAGTTTATTTTTTTGACTTTCAGCTGATGAGTTAAACTTTCTCAATACATATATGGAAACAACCGGGACTTGGGATTTCTTCCTTTTTTCTGCTATAATAAGGCGGGTATGACTGCTTTTCAGTGGGCAGAACGGCGATACCTTCCCTTTTTCATAAACACCGCTTCCAAAGGCAAATGAGGGGCATCCGCTAGAAAGGCTTGATTGTGTTTAATATACTGCGCTACTTCAGTGGGCTTTTTTCCCATGACATGGCAATTGATCTGGGCACAGCCAATACTCTTGTTTATGTTAAAGGTCAGGGCATTGTGCTGAGTGAGCCCTCGGTAGTTGCCATCAATAAGGATACCGGCAAAGCCCGTGCTGTCGGCAGCGAGGCAAAAAGCATGATCGGGCGGACTCCGGGCAACATTATTGCCGTTCGCCCCATGAAAGACGGCGTGATTGCTGATTTTGAAATTACAGAGCAAATGCTCCGTTATTTTATCCAGAAAGTTCACAACCGGAAACGGCTTCCTGCCTGGCCCCGTGTCGCTGTCAGTGTGCCTTCCGGGATTACGGCTGTAGAGCGCAGAGCTGTGCTGGAAAGTGCCCTGCAGGCGGGCGCCACGCAAGTCTTTATTATTGAGGAGCCCATGGCAGCCGCCATCGGCGCCGGATTGCCGGTTCACGAACCTCAGGGCTGCATGATTGTTGATGTGGGCGGCGGTACCACGGAGGTGGCGGTGATTGCCCTGGGTGGCATCGTATTTCCCCGCTCTGTCCGTGTCGGAGGTGATGAACTGGATCAGTCCATTATTCAGCACCTGAAACGCACTTACAATCTGATGGTTGGGGAGCGTACGGCTGAAGAAATTAAAATAGCCATCGGTTCGGCCTATGAGCTGAAAGAAGAGATGGAAATGCATGTGAAGGGGCGCGATCAGGTGCTTGGACTTCCGAAAACTATAAGCATTACCTCTGAAGAAATCAGAGAAGCCCTCAGAGAGCCGGTGAATGCAATTGTGGAAAGCGTCCGTGTAACCCTTGAACGAACTCCTCCCGAGCTTTCCGCAGATATAGTGGACCGCGGTGTTGTGCTTGCAGGCGGTGGCGCCCTGCTCCGGGGACTGGATCAGCTGATTGCCCGGGAAACGGGCCTTCATGTTACCATTGCTGAAGATCCCCTGGGTGCTGTTGTGCTGGGCGGCGGAAAGTTTCTGGAAGAACTCAAGTATTTTAAACCAGAAGTAATTTAAAGGTGCAAATACGATCTCTGGCGCATGAAGAGGCTCTCCTTCGGGAAGGCAACGGCTTATGAATCCGGGAAGACTTCTGGCGGAATATCGTCCCCAGCTCATCTTAGTTGTCCTTGTGACACTGTCTTTGTTTTCGCTCATTACGGGGGCGGACAGCTCTTTTATTCACATGGGGCTTTCCCGTTTTGTTAATCTCAGCGCCTATCCCTTTCTCAAACTGCGTTATGCAACGGTGACAGGTGTCGAAAGTACCTACAAAGTCTTTGCCGATCCAAAGAGCATTCAGAAAGAAAATGAGGCGCTTCAACTGGAGGTGGCTTCTCTGCGGGCCAGGACGGCGCGTATCAAGGAGCTTGACCGTGAAAACCAGCGCCTGAGACGGCTGCTTGCTTTTCAGCAGCAGGAGCCGGGGCTGTCGCTTCAGCCGGCCGCTGTATTGGAAAATTATAAAGGCATGCTTCGCATTGAAGGGGGGAGTATGCAGGGTTTTCAGGTGTCAATGGGGGTAATTACTGCGGAGGGAATCGTTGGGATTATTACAGAAGTCGCTGATTTCACCTCTATTGTTGCCACACTGCATCATGTGGACTGCCGGGTCGGTGCTATGGTGCTCCGGAATCGATTGCGTGCCTATGATGGGGTCGTCCATGCGAGCGGCAGCGATTTTAATCAGTTGTGCTCCATGGAATATATAGATATGAAAGAAGAAGTCCGGATCGGTGATCAGGTTGTATCCAGCCCGGAGAGCCTGTTTCCAGCCGGGTTGCCTGTAGGGAAAATAGTCAGCCTTCGCGGGGGCGGCGGATTATGGAAAAGCGCATCCATAGAGCCGGTAGTCAATCCCTATCAGCTGGATGAAGTACTGGTGATTCTCAGAGCATTGGAAGCGTCCGAATACATCGCCGGACCGCCTGCCTCTCTTTCCGGGACGGATGTTCCGTTTATTTCAAAAGCCCCCGAAATGCCTGATCAGCGGAGCCTTCAGGAGAGATATGCCCCATGATAAGGCAGCGTGTTTATAAAAGTCGTGTCTTTTTTTTGTGGTGTTTCTGCACACTCCTTGCCGCCATGATCCAGACCAACTGGCCCAATCTGTTAAAGCTGCAGGAAGTGTCTCCGGATATTATTCTTGTTGTGCTGGTCTATTTTGCCATCGCATACGGTGAAGAGTGGGCAATGTTTACCGGGCTCCTGGGCGGGCTTTATCTTGATGTCGCCGTAGGTACAACCCTGGGTCATTACGTCTTGTGCTATGTAGTCATGGGCTATATACTGGGCAGACTGTCCACCCGGCTGATTACAGAGCATGCGGCGATCAAGGCGGGCGCCGTCTTCGCTGCAGGGACGGGCTGGGGAATTCTCTACGCCTCCATTCAATATATGCAGCGACCACAAAGTGGCATGATCCAACCGCTCATTACCAATTTTATTCCTACTGCTTTTTATTCCGCCATCATCACCCCTCTTGTTTTTCTCACACTGGATCGGATCTTCCACAGACGTGACTACATGGGAGGGGGACTTCAGTCATGACGGACAATCGCGAGCAGGAACGCTACCCGGGAATCGAACGTCGGGTTCAGCAGATTGGGTTTGCGATTGCGGCCGCTCTTTTATTATTGGGCGTTCAATTGTGGCGCCTGCAGGTGCTCTCTTTAAATGAGTTTTCAAAACTGGCGGAAAGCAACCGAATCTGGCAAAAGCGTCTTGCCGCCGATAGAGGAATTATCTATGCCCGGGATGGAGAGGTGATGGCAGATAATCGTGCCCGGGTTGATGTGATTATTATTCCGGGCGAATGCCCTGCTGATGCTCTGGATACAGTATGTGAACGGCTTGAAACCTGGTTGAATGTTGACCGGCAGGAGCTGGATAAAAAGATAACGGCATCGGCAAAACTTCCCTTCTCTCAAATTCTGGTAAAAAGAGACATCTCCCGGGTTGACCAGATCCGCGTTGAAGAGAATCAGCATCTGCTGCCAGGTGTCACTACAATTGTGCATCCTCAGCGGCGTTATCTGCTTGGGGAAACAGCCGGCCAAATTATGGGGTATCTTGGGGAGATTAACCAGGCGGAGCTGGACCAGCGCCAGGAGCTAGGGTATTTTCAGGGAGATCTGATTGGGAAAGGCGGAATCGAACTTTTCTACGAATCACTGCTGCATGGGCAGGACGGGTACATGCTTGTCACAAAATACGCCTCGGGACAGCCTCAGCTGCGGACAGACAAAGCGGGCCGGCCCATGATTGCGCGGCGTGACACAATCGGTCACCTGCTGAATCTGGAGGCACCGCCTGTCCCTGCGCGCTCCGGTGAAGCCCTCAATTTAACTCTGGACATAGATCTGCAGCGCAAGTGCGATGCGCTATTGCAGGGGGAACAGGGCAGTATTGTAGTGCTGGATGCGGATACCGGTGCCGTTCTGGCGCTTGCGAGCGCTCCCGGTTATGATCCAAGCGTCTTTGTAAACAGAGGTGCAACCGAAGAAAGACTTGCACTTTTATCCGGACAAAAACCCAACAGGATGACCCATCGCGCTTTCAGAGAAGTATATCCTCCGGGGTCTGTGTTCAAGATTATGCTTGCGGCTGCCGGGCTGGAAGAAAATCTGATCAATGCAAGTACGCGTTTTCATTGCAGCGGGAGCTATGCCATTGACGGAAAAGGCCGTCGTTGGAATTGCTGGAACCGCCACGGGCATGGGTCGCTCAATGTTGTGGAGTCCCTGGCCTTTTCCTGTGACGTCTTTTTTTATTCACTGGGCAGACGACTTGAAGTGGATCGGATTGTTGCATATTCCAAGTTGATGGGACTGGGTGTGCCGACCGGTATCGATATCGCAGGAGAATCTGCCGGACTCATCCCGGGAAGAGAGTGGAAAGCAGCTATGCACGCAGACAAGCCTGCCTGGGAAAAACAGTGGTATCCAGGAGAGACCGTTAATCTCAGCATAGGGCAGGGCAGCTGTACCACCACACCGCTGCAGGTTACAGTGATGATGGCGTGCATTGTGAACGGCGGTTATCGTGTACAGCCTTTTCTGCGCCAGGAAGCGGGACCGAAGCGCTCGGAAAAACTCTTTAGCGATAATACGATCAAGACGGTAACCGAAGGTTTACGGATGTGCGTGGAGCGTAAAAAACCTGCTCCAACAGGCACTGGTACCCGGGCTTATATTGACGGTATGGACATCATTGGAAAAACAGGAACGGCGCAAGTGGCTTCCCTGTCTTTTTTGTCAAAATACAAGAAAACCGAAGATATCCCCTATCCTTTACGGCACCATGCCTGGTTTACAGCAGGGGTGCTGGATAGAACCCCCCGTATCGCTGTTACTGTTCTTATTGAACATGGACATGCGGGTGGCTCGGTTGCCGCACCAGTTGCCCGGGATGTTATAGAGTATTTTTATAATCATGCAGCGACCAAGCCCTCTTACACGATAACAGCAGGAAACTAGCTCTCATGCCTTCATTGCGAAGATTTATAAGTCATCAGAATGTGAGTGTCAGGCTGCTGAACTTTACAAATGTGATGCGTGTTGATATCTGGCTTATTTTGAATGTGCTTGCGCTGGCGGTGATCGGATGGATCCTTATGTACAGCGTTGCCCGCAGTGCCAGCACTGTTTATCTTTACCGTATGATCCTCTTTTTCTGCAGCGGCGTTGTTGTAACCATCTTTTTTGTAAGCATCGATTATCGCTTTCTGGTCAACTGGGCGCCGTTGTTTTATCTTGGATCAATAGCGCTTCTGCTCGTAGTGCTTTTTTTCGGTACCGAAGCCAAAGGAAGTGAACGCTGGATCAATCTGGGGCTTTTCAGACTGCAGCCGTCTGAATTTTCAAAAATTATCATGATTTTCTTTCTGACCTGGTATCTTACAAAAATCGGAGAGAAAATCAGGAAACTGGGGTGGTTTGTCGTTACTTTTCTTCTTGTGGGTATTCCCATGGCACTCATCCTTAAGCAGCCTAATCTGGGAACTGCCGCTTCTCTGGCACCTCTTGTATTTGCAATGCTTTACGTGGCAGGATGCCGAAAAGTGCATTTGGTTTTAGTCCTTTTGCTGGGATCCATGCTCGTTCCGGTACTGTGGTTGGAAATGAAAGACTTTGATCCGTCGGTTGAAAAAGAAACACAGACGACGCTGGGTTTGAAGCATTATCAGAAAAAACGTATTTACGCATTTCTGCATCCCGAATACGATTACCGTGGTACAGGCTGGCATACGTACCAAAGCAAAATAACCATCGGAAGTGGCGGTATTTCCGGAAAAGGATATTTGCGTGGCACGCAGACTAAACTCAAATATCTGCCCGAGCATCATACTGACTTTATTTTTTCTTTGCTGGCGGAAGAATTTGGGTTTGTTGGCGGAGTGATGGTTATTGCTCTTTTTGCAATTATGCTTTTTCGCGGCCTGATGTTTGCGCGGGACGCATACGACATGCAGGGTACGCTGCTGGCTGTTGGTGTGGTGACGGTGCTCGCTTTTCATATTTTTGTAAACATTGCTATCACAACCGGGCTTTTACCGGTCACCGGAATCCCTTTACCCTTTCTCAGTTATGGTGGCAGTTTTTACATGACGGTTATGGCAGGTATAGGGATACTGCTCAATGTTCCCTTGCGCAAAAAAGAGGTGGAACAGCAGAATATGCCCACTTCCATCGCAAATGTCGAAGTCTACCGGCGTAAAGGGTAATCACAGATTCAGGAGGATTGTATGCGTATTGTTCTGATGTTCTGCCTTTGCTGCTCCGCAGTTTGCGCGTCTGTGACCGGCCACTGGCCTCTTGAAAAAGATGTTAACGACTCTTCCGGCGGAGCACTGCATCCGCATAATCAGGGTGTCGTCTTCGACACTCCGGCTCCGGATGGAACACAAGCCGCCCGTTTTAACGGTATTGATGCTTATCTTGAGATTCCCTCCCATCTTCTTAGCGATCTGCTGCAGAAAGAGTTCACCGTCGCCATGTACATATATACTGAAGCGACTCTTGACGATGCCGTCGGTGATTTGCTCAGCCAATTTGATCCTGAGACACGAACCGGCTTTACACTCGGCGTTGCTGATTATTCCGGAGTCTGTAATTCCTCGCCCAATCACAGGAATCTTTTCTGTGGGATCGATCAGGGGACGGAACCTGTCTGGGAATTTTGCGGAAGACCCGGAAAAGCGATTTTTATTTTTGGCTTTGCCGTGCTTGAAGGTAAATTGTATGCTGCCACCTGTGAACCGGGTTCAGGAGATGCAGGACACGTGTATTGTTACGATGGTGGCACAAGATGGATTGATTGCGGATCTCCGGATGCAAGCAACGCAGTAATGGCACTCACCGTCCATGAAGGAAATCTCTTTGCAGGTGCAGGATGGTATGACACGACCGGCTCTTCACTGGAGGCATCTGCCAATGAAGAGAGAAGCGGAAAGGTCTACCGATATCTGGGCGGCACTTCCTGGGAGTTCTGCGGACAGCTTGCCAATGAGGAAACGGGTGAAGCGGGTACGCTGGGAGGTCTGGCTGTGTATCAGGGTGCGTTGCATGCAACCACATTAAAAAAAGAAGGGTTTGGTCTGTATCGGTATGAGGGAGGCACAACATGGCGTTATTTAGGCAATCCGGGAAGACGCGTCCTGAATCCTTCCGTTTTTAACGGTGGACTCTACATGGTGTCTTATGATGCGCCGGGCGGTCCCTTTCTGTTTGACGGAAAGGAGTGGTCTTATCGGGGCGCATCGCTGGATCCGCCTATTCATCAGGATTATTCTTTTGCAGTGTATGGCGGACAGCTGTACCTTTCCACCTGGCCACTGGCTTATGTCTATCGTCTGGAAGGGGACACCTGGCTTGCTGCCGGGCGTACAGGGGAAGAGCTTGAAACCATGGGCATGATGGTTTATAACGGGAAACTGTACACAGGAACCCTTCCAAGTTCCTGCGTGTATCGCTATGACGGCAAGGATATCTGGACAAAAGTGAGTGATCAGCTGGACACGGCTGAAGGCAGATACAGGCGCACCTGGTCCATGGCTCTTTATGACGGAAAGCTTTTCTGCGGTACACTGCCGTCCGGAAATATCTATAGTATGAGCACGGGCACCTGCACTTCCTGGAACCGGTCGCTGCCTTCCGGCTGGCGGCATATTGCCGCAACCCGTCAGGGCGCTGCTCTGAAACTTTATGTGGACGGTGATTGCGTCGCTTCCAGTGAAAACGCATCGGCCTCTGCACTGCAGAGCAGTCCGGATGTCTCTTTACTCATAGGTGCAGGTCCCGGCGATTATTTTAACGGGTGGATGCGTGATCTGCATCTTTATGACACCTGCCTTTCGCCTGAAGAGATAAAGGAACTTGCCACAGAAGGGAAAAGGCAATAATTTCTTTTCCGGTACAAGGACGCAGGAGACGGGATATTTTCTTAGCTTTTTGCGCGTTGAAGGGCGCGATGCCATCCTGTCTTAAAAGCAGAACGTTCATCTTCTGAAAACGCCGGAGCAAAAGTGCTGTCCATTTCCCATTGTGAAGCGAGTGCATCGACTGAATCCCACACACCCGTTGCGAGCCCTGCAAGATAAGCCGCACCTGCAGCGGTGGTCTCTAGGCATTTAGGACGAATAATAGGCGTGTTTGAAATGTTCGCCTGAAATTGCATGAGCAGATTATTGGCGGCAGCGCCGCCGTCCACACGCAGCTCCTGCACAGCAACACCGGATGCACTGCTCATGGCGTCAAGCACATCTTCCACCTGAAAAGCGATTCCTTCCAGAGCTGCCCGGGCAAGATGTCCTGCGGTGGCTCCCCGGGTGAGACCGCTTATGGTGCCCCGTGCGTGAGGATCCCACCAGGGGGCACCGAGTCCGGTAAATGCAGGCACAAAATAGACACCGCCATTGTCCGGCACCGTTCGGGCAAGGGTCTCGATTTTGGAAGAAGATGAAATGATGCCCAGTTGGTCGCGCAACCATTGTACAACGGCTCCTGCCACGAATACGCTCCCTTCCAACGCATACTGAAGCTCGCCTTTCAGCTGCCACGCAACAGTCGTAAGCAACTGCGTTTCAGGGCGGACAGCCTGAGATCCTGTATTCATCAGCATAAAGCAGCCGGTGCCGTAGGTGTTTTTCGCCATGCCCGGCCGGGTGCACAGTTGACCGAAAAGAGCTGCCTGCTGGTCTCCCACCATACCCGCAATGGGGACCGATGCGCCCAGAAGATCTTCCTGCATATATCCGTAAATGCGGCTTGAGTCTACGATTTCCGGCATCAGGCTTGCCGGGATTGCGAGCAGCTCCAGCAGTTCATTGTCCCAGGTGCCGGTGTGCAGATTATACAAAAGGGTTCTGGATGCATTGGAAGCGTCTGTCATATGGATCCGTCCGCCACTCAGATTCCATAAGAGCCAGGTGTCCACTGTACCGAAGGCAAGTTCTCCCCGCCGGGCTTTTTCAGAGGCTCCCTCGACATGATCAAGAATCCATTTTATTTTGGTGCCTGAAAAATAAGGATCCAGCAACAGCCCTGTTTTTTCTCTGAAAAGGTCGTTATATCCTTGACTGCGTAGCGTTTCGCAGAATGCCGACGTGCGTCGATCCTGCCACACGATGGCGTTGTAAAGGGGTGTTCCTGATTTGCGATCCCATACCAGAGTCGTTTCCCTTTGATTGGCTATCCCGACTGCAGTAATTTCCGATGCTTTAAGGTTTGCCTTCAAAAGTGCTTCGCGCGCCACTTTTAGCTGCGATGTCCAAATTGCTGAAGGGTCATGTTCAACGAGTCCGGGCTCGGGAAAAATTTGCTCAAACTCCTGTTGAGCACTGGCCCGTATTGTCCCTGTCTGATCAAAAATAATGGCCCGGGAACTGGTTGTGCCCTGATCTAATGCAAGTACATATTTCATACGTTTATTCCTGCTTTCAACGGGTGAGCCCGGTTCGTGAACAGATTTAACGCACGCCTATAGTGTACCCCATGAGCACTGAACAGGCAAGAGAGGGCATAAAAAAGGCAGACCATAAAGTAACTTGAATGGTCTGCCGTGTATAGGGAACAGAAAGCGGAGATATTGCTAAGGATCAGTCTGCCAGTTCTCTCACCCAAATGTTGCGGAAACTGACAGGATTGCCGTGATCCTGCAGCGTTATCGGTCCTTTGTCGCCATGTGCCTCATAAGGAACAACGGAGTGCTTGCTTTTCCAGAGCGTGCCGCCGGAGAGTTCCAGATGATCCTGAATCAGGACACCATTGTGGAGAATGGTAAATGTTGCCCGCTTGACAACGTTGCCGCTGGCGTCAAAAACAGGGCGGTGGAAAATGATATCGTAGGATTGCCATTCGCCCGGCTTTCGGCAGGCATTTACAAGCGGAGCGCTTCGGCCGTAGAGAGCGCCTGCCTGTCCGTCGGGGTAAGTCGTGTTGTCATAAGAATCCAGAATTTGAATTTCATATTGACCCATGAGGAATACGCCGCTGTTTCCGCGTCCCTGTCCGTCACCCTCAACAGTAGCGGGGGTGGCCCACTCAACATGGAGCTGGCAGGAACCAAATTCCTGTACGGTACGGATGACACCGGAATCTTCCACAGGCTGAAGGGCACCGTCTTTCACGATCCATTGGCTCGGGCTGCCATCATCGGCAGACCAGCCGTCAGTGTTTTTCCCATTAAACAGAACAATAGCATCAGAGGGAGGCATGCCGGTCACAGCACCGGGTTGCACGACAGGGGGCTGCGGTGCCAGTGCGGGGTCTGTTTCATGTACGAGCACACCGTCCAATGACATGTACTCCACTTCTTCCACTTCACCATTGTCGTTTGTTTCTTTGACAACCCATTCTTTAATGACTGGAGTTTCAAACTGTGCGGACGCAAAGGGGGTACCGGTGAGCAGGAGAAGAAACAGGATAAAGGGGAGAAATAAACGTGTTTTCATGAATTTGAGCTCCATCGTTTAGGTTGGGGAGATTGGATCCATACCGTTTTGGGGAAAAAGCAGACCATTTTGTACTTCCGGACAGATCCATTTTAAATGGGTCAGAATACCTGAGAGTTATTGTACAGATTTTTAAATAGAAAAAAAAGAAAAGGATAATTAAAATAATTTGCATCCGGATGGCTTAAAATAAGAAGATTAGAGACAGGCTGAGAAAAGCGTTTTTGTCGTGCGTCTACAACATCGTGTTTTAAGTAATCTGTATGGATCTCATGTCAAGTTAAAGGAGTTTGATCATGTCAGTGAAAGCCATTGCAGAAAGAGCTATGGAGCAGGGGCAAGGCGTGCTGCGCCTTACCCCGACCTGGGTGCCTCGTGTTTTTTGTGTGCCTGGACGGCGGATTAAACTGCATCCCCATGACTACTATGCTCTGGGAGGGGAAAGGGGCGGTATTGACGAACGCTGGTTTTCTTCCACAACGCCTGCTGATAACGGCCCGCTCACCAGCAAGAATGAAGGATTGAGTCACATCGCTTTTGAAGATGGCGGCAAAACAGAACTCTTCCTGCTTCGTGATGCCATTGAAGAATTGAAAGACGCTATTATCGGAAAACTCTGGGCTAAATATCAGGCGTGGCCCATGTACTCCAAGTTTTTTGATAATCAGGGAGCCCTTCCTTTCCACATTCACCATGATGATGATCATGCTGCCCGGGTTGGCGCACGTGGAAAGCCTGAGGCGTATTACTTTCCGCCGCAGCTGAATAATCACGGAGGCGATTTTCCCTATACCTTTTTCGGGCTTGCTCCCGGTGTGACAAAAGAGGAAGTGCTTGATGCACTGCGTGCTTTTACAAAAGGAGAAAATCGCATTACCGATCTTTCCGCAGCCTATGTGCTGACGCCGGGAACAGGCTGGAACGTGCCGCCCGGAGTGCTGCATGCGCCGGGCAGTCTTTGCACCTACGAGCCTCAGAAAGCATCAGATGTTTTTGCAATGTATGAGTCTGTCGTACATGATCAGGTGCTGTCCGAAGACCTTCTGTGGAAAGATTCGCCGGAAGAGGAAATCGGAAACCACGAGTATCTGCTGGAAGTGATTGACTGGGAGCAGAATACAGATCCGCTTTTCAGGCAAAAGCATTTTATGAAACCTGTGCCTGTTGATGACCCCGCGGAAATGCGTGCTGCAGGCTATCAGGAAAACTGGATTTGCTATTTATCAAAAGAATTCAGTGCCAAAGAGCTGACCGTGCTGCCGGGCGCAACGGTCACCATCAAAGATGGCGGTGCTTATGGCCTGTATGTTGTTCAGGGACATGGCACGCTTGGTATTTGGGACATTGAATCGCCGGCGCTTATCCGCTACGGTCAGCTGACCTATGACGAATATTTTGTTTCTGAAGCGGCCGCACGCGAAGGTGTAACCATAACCAATCCGAGCAAATCAGATCCCATTGTCATGTTGAAACATTTCGGTCCGGATGCGCATACCAATATGCCTGTCCCGCTCGACTGATATAAAAGAGGAGGATCAAACAATGACAAATCAGAGCAATAATTTCCCCAAGTTACATAACGCAGCATGGCCCGGTTTGGTAGGGAAAGGCCCGGGCAGCGAGCCTCCCATTGATCTGGATACCATGCTGAATCTGACAGCTGCCGCCGAAGTGGATGGCATCAAGTTTGACGGGATTGATCTTTTTCTTGCAGATCCGCATATCAGCATCGACATTGCTGATGACGGCATTAAGGCGCTGGCAGACAAGATTCATGGTCTTGGTCTTCAGGTGGGAAGTCTGGTCGCGCCTGTCTGGGTGGATGCGGGCGGCGGTTCCGCCATGGATGAGGAAAAAGGGCGGCCCCGCTTTCTTGAGCAGGTGCGCAAAGCGTGCCGCATCGGTGCAAAGCTGAGAGAGCTGGGTATTCGGCCGGATGGTGCGGTGCGCATTGATTCGGCTGTCTCTGTAGAAAGCTGGGCGCAGGATCCGGAAGGTAATCAGAAAAAAATTGCCAGAACTTTCAGTGAGGCCGCTGATATCGCCGCTGATCATGGAGAAATTCTGGTGGCCGAAGGTGAAGTATGCTGGGGCGGTATGCACAGCTGGCGGCGCATGTCACAGCTCCTTGAAATGGTGGACAGAAAAGGACAGTTTGGATTTCAGGCTGATATGGCGCATACGCTGCTGTATCTGTTAGGTGCCAATGCGCCCGAAGATGCTCTGCTTCCTCCTGATTTTCAATGGAATGATGAATCCGCTTTTGATCTTGCCTACAAGTCTTTGTGTGCCGCCTTGCGCCCCTGGACGCTGGATTTTCATGTGGCGCAGAATGATGCAACCGTCTTCGGCTCCGGAACGCATGATAAGACTGGGCGGCATTGCCTGCCTGAAGATCCGAATGGGAAACTTGATATTGTTAAATATGCCGGATTCTGGCTCCGTGACAATCAAGGAAATCTGAAGAAAAAAATTCGGCATCTGTGCTGGGACGGCTGCATGTTTCCCAATGAGACTCTGCTGAATCCTGCAACCTGGAACAGCATCCTCAGCGCAATGATTGCTGTCCGTAATGCACATGGCTGGCAGGAATGAACTTAACAGAAACACATCCGCTCATAAAAGAGGAAAGGTACAGGATATGACACAGATTCGTCTGGGCATGATTGGCTACGGCTTTATGGGACGCGCTCATACAAACGCATTCAAGAGGGTTCCCGATTTTTTCCCCGAACTGAAATATAAACCGGTGCTTCAGGCAGCCTGCGGGCGGAATCAGGATAAGGTTAATGCCTTTGCCGCCCAGTGGGGGTTTGCATCGACGGAAACGGACTGGCGGAAGCTGCTTGAACGGGATGACATTGACGCAGTGGATATCTGCGCTCCCAATGACCGCCACAAAGAAATAGCACTGGCAGCTATTGCGCAGGGAAAAATGGTCCTTTGTGAAAAGCCCCTTGCCATGAATACCGCCGACGGGATCGAGATGGCGGAGGCAGCTGAAAAAGCCGGTGTTGCCAACACTGTGTGGTACAACTATCGCCGGATTCCTGCTGTCATGCTTGCAAAGCACATTGTTGAATCCGGAAAATTGGGACGTATCTATCACTATAGAGCAAATTTCCTTCAGGATTGGTGCATCTCTGAAGACGTGCCTCAGGGCGGTGCTTCCAACTGGCGCCTCAACATTGCCGAGGCCGGTTCAGGAGTGACAGGAGATCTGCTTGCCCACTGCATCGACACAGCGCTCTGGTTGAATGGCTCCATTGATAAAGTAACGGCGATGACAGAGACCTTTGTAAAACAAAGGGTTCATGTCGAAACGGGGCAGCTTGCGCCTGTCGGTATTGACGATGCCTGTGCTTTTCTCTGTCGTTTTTCCAATGGCTCTCTGGGGCTTTTTGAATCAAGCCGCTATGCCCGTGGCCATAAAGCGCTCTACACCTTTGAAATCAACGGTGCCAATGCTTCAATCCGCTGGGATCTGCATGATCTTCATCGCCTCGAATACTTCGATCATGGTGATGAAAGCGCTCTGCGCGGATGGCGTTCTATTCATGTGAGTGACCACGGCGGCGATCATCCGTATATGGGTCGCTGGTGGGTGCCCGGTCTGCAGATCGGCTATGAACATTCCTTTGTCCATCAGGCAGCGGATTTCATGGAGTCACTGGAAAAGGATCAGCCTTGCCCGCCCACTTTCAGGGATGCTGTTGAAACACAAAAGGTCTGTGAGGCAGTGCTGAACAGTGCAGCTTCAGAAATCTGGGAGAAGATTTAACCTCAGGGTTCTGCTTCCTTGTTGTTGACTTCTGCGTCAATAGATGAGACAACTTTTTTAACAACTTTGCGTAAAGGTTTTTTCTATGCGGTACTGTATGTTCGTTATGTGTTGTGCTTTTTCGTGTGCCTTTTCTCTTTCTGCGGCATATGGGCAGGAAGACGCTCCGGACCTGGCTTTTGACAGTGCGGTCGCTGCTATCGGCCAGGATGCGACAGCGAAAGGCGCATTGGAAGAGGAGTGTCTGTCCACACTGAAATCGTCAGATGAATGGGCTGACTTATATCGTGCCGTTCGAATTTTATCTGTTATCGGCACAGAGAAGAGCGTCCCGGTGTTGTCCGAGATGCTTGTTAAGCCTGAACGGTCTCACCTCGCCCGAATTGCGCTGGAACTGATCCCGGGAGAAGAGGCCTCTGCGGCCTTGCGCGATGCACTAACGAAAGCGCCGGAAAAGGAAGCGATCGGGATCGCTTCTTCTTTGGGCGTGAGAAAAGACTCAGGTGCTGTCTCCGTATTGGCTGATCTGGCAGCAGGAGATCAGGAAGGACTTGCTCAGGCTGCCCTTGCAGCTCTGGGACACATTTCCGGTAAAAAAGCAACTGAAGTCTTGAAATCCCATATTCTCGATCAAAACAGAGAGCGTGCCGCTGTTGCCGCCGAAGCGCTTCTCGTCGCTCTGGAAGAGGCTGAGTCTGATACGGAGACGATAGCCGGCGTTTATGAATCGCTTCTGGAAAAATCCTGGCCCGACAGAATCCGTGCCGGTGCTTTTATGCGGATACTGGAAGAGGATACCGAAAAGGCAGTCAGTCATATTCTGGAAATGGTTTATTCCAATGACTTGTTTTTGCGTTCTGTTGCGCTTGCTTCCGCAATCAGCCTGAAGAGCGGTGATCTGGTGGGGCAGCTCGTAGAAGAACTGCCATCTCTTGCGGAGGATGTACAGGCGCGTTTGATTGAGTCTTTAGGAAAACGGGAAGAAGGAATTGCCGAAAAAACGCTCCATCAGTTTTTGCACAGTCCCAGCGAAGCGGTGCGTATAGAAGCGGCAAAAGCGCTTGGAAACAACGGCACCAGTGCGTCGATTGCTCCGTTGGCAGAAATGATTGCCCGTGCAGAGGGACGTACAGAAAAAAATGTTGCCGCCGAGACCCTGCGCCGGCTGAAAGGAAAAGATGTGGATGCGGCGCTCGTGGATTATCTTTCCAATGCGCCGCTGGCAGCACGCCCCGAGATTATTGAAGTTCTGGCCCAGCGCGATGTTAAAGAAGCTGTCATCACATTGATTGCACATACCCGTATAGATGGCTGCGCCCCTGCGGCATTTCAGGCGCTTGCGAAACTTGCCGATGTGGATCAGGTGCCTGTGCTGCTGGGCCTGCTGACTGTTCTTGATGGCGACAAAGGGCGCCCTGAGGCGGAAAACGCAGCAGTTGCTCTCTGCAGAAAAGCACAGGAAAAAGATGCCGGTATTGAAATCCGCAGTGCTGTCTATGGTGACTGGCCTGATGGTGCCTGTGCGGATGTAACCGACAAGGTGAAGCAGGCAGTGCAGGACGGCACTTTTTCCATCATCGCACAGAATGCCGATTATGGAGATCCGGCACCGAACATTGTGAAAAAACTGCATCTGGAATATTTAGAGCGCGGAGTCGTGAAGCAAAAAACTGTGTCTGAAGGGGCGACAATGAATCTTGCTTCAGATATGCTGCCGCTGCAAGTCTTTGAAATGATCAAAGGAAATCTGCTGGCTACCACGGATGCCAATGCCCAGGTGTCTTTTCTGAAGGTTCTCAGTCGCCTGGGAGATCCCACAACCTTCAGTCTGGTGCAGGAATATCTGGAGAACAGCGATCCACGCGTTGTTGACGGCGCTGTACGGGCTGTGGCTGCCTGGCCTACGGTGCAGGCGCTGGATACGCTCGTTGATCTTACCCAGGGTAGCGGGGAAGCAGCTCAGCAGAGCATTGCTTTCCGCGGCGCTGTTCGTTTGCTCCGTTTGGGAGAGATTTCTCAGGAAAAGACACTCGAGTGCTATAAATCCCTGATAACGGCTGCGAAAAATACAGCAGAGCGCAAATTACTGCTTTCCGGACTCGGAGAAACAGGGAATATAGAAGCTATTTCTCTCATTACCGCTCTGGCGAAGACAGAAGATCTTCAGGCGGAAGCCGATGCCGCGCTGGGTCGTATTAAAGAGAAAGTGGGCGAGGAAGCTTTTAATAAAGCAATGAACCCAGGGGGGGCGGCTCCGCTTATAACAGGAAAATTTGTTTCTATCTTTGACGGAAAGACACTGGACGGCTGGTCGGGAAATCCCCAGTACTGCAGGGTTGAAGACGGCTGTATCGTGCTGGAAACAAAGAATGCGGATGAACTCGAGCACAATACTTTCCTCAGCTGGAACGTCGAGGAACTCGAAGATTTTGAGATTATGTTCCAATACCGTATTGACAGCGAGTGGGCAAATTCAGGCATTCAGATCCGCTCCGAATATTTCTCGGATGAACAGTTCAGAGTGCGCGGATATCAGGCTGATATCTCCAATGAAGACTGGGTCACCGGACTGTGCTATGAGGAAGGCGGTCGTCAGTTTCTGGCATATCGTGGTGAAAAGTCAGTGGTCACAGATGATGGAGTTCAATCAGAACGCTTTGCCGATCAGAAAGCGCTCGGCGACTATATCTATCCTCACGACTGGAACCAATATCATGTGATCGTAAAAGGGGACACTTTTGTTTCCAGAATCAACGGGCACACGATGCATGAAGTGACCGACCATTCCTCCGTTGCGAAACGGCGTGGTATTATCGCCTTTCAAATTCACAAAGGGCCTCCCATGAAAGTCCTTTTTAAAGATGTCAAAGTTAAAAAACTTGAACCTGCCTCCAACTGAAAACACAATAGCGTCAATGCTTACCATAAAGGATACTCAATAATGAAGTCAGTGAAAACACTTACACGGCGCGCTTTTCTCCGCCAATCCACAATGGCGGCTGGTGCTCTTTCCGTGTCCCCTCTGGTTATGTCCCGTGCCTTCGGTGATGCCAATCCTTCCGACAAAATCACCGTAGGTGCCATAGGTATAGCCGGACGAGGGCGTTACATTCTGAATGCCTTTCTTCAATATTCTGATGTGAAGGTCGTCGCTGTTTGTGATGTCTTTGCAGACAGGCGCAACAGAGCCAAACAAATGGTCGATGAACATTACGGAAATGACGACTGTGCTGCTTATATTGATGCGCGGGAACTGATTGCCCGACCTGACATAGACGCGGTGATGATCGCCACAGGTGACAATAACCATGCCCCTCTTTCCATTTTGGCTGCCCGGGCGGGCAAAGATATCTACTGCGAAAAACCGATGAGCGTAACCATTGCGGAAAGCCGGGCGGTATCGGATGCGGTACGCCACAATGGACGGATTTTTCAGTGCGGCACCCAACGCCGTAATGTCGGCAATTTTGTACTTGCCGTAGAACTGGCACGTTCGGGTGCTCTGGGCGAAATACAAACTGTGTATGCCGAAAAAGCCTGGCCTGATTCCACTATTTACTACGGGGTTCTTCCGGAAGAACCCCTGCCGCCTTACGAAGAAATGGCGTGGGATTTATGGCTCGGTCCGGCTGCGTGGCGCCCCTACAATCTGAAATACACCACAGGATTCTGGCGGAGACACGGTGATTTTTCGGGAAGTTCCATCGCCGAATGGGGCTCCCATACGGTGGATCTGTGCCAGTGGGCTTTAAATGCCGATGACACATCTCCTGTGCATTACAGGATCATGAATGAACTGGGCGACATAGAAGCACGCTATGCGAATGGTGCAAAACTTGTTATTACCAAAGGCTTGCGTTTTGGATCCTGCCCCGTTCGGTTTGAAGGCACTGAAGGCTGGGTGGAAACGGGAGACGACAACACCATTGAAACATCTCCCGCTTCCCTGGCAAGCGATCGTCATTTTTCCGGCGGCTATCCGGCAGATAATCATGTGCGTGAATTTCTCAATAGCGTTAAAAGCAGACAGCCGACCAAGTCAACGGCTGAAACGTCACATCGATCCATTACCGCCTGCCATTGTGCAAACATCGCAATCAAATTAAAGCGCGAAGTGACCTGGGATCCTGTGAAAGAAGCCTTTGTTAACGATGATGAAGCGAACAGACTGCGCAGCCGGGCCTACCGGGAACCCTGGCGGATGTAAGCAGTTTTCATCTCTGAAATAAAAAAGAAGCAGCCGTCAATATCATATTGGCGGCTGCTGTGTTTTTCTGTGGTACGCAATTCTTAGAGCAGGATAGATTCTGTCTGGCGGTCAAATTTTACCACCTTACTTTCACGCAAGGACAGATAACTCATGATCAGCGCCGTCTGCACCCGATACGCCAGCTCCATATTACTGATCGTATTCGGATTGCTGTTCCGGAAACAGCCGATAAACTCCCGGAAAAAGTGCAGCAGGTTTTCCCCACGGTCAATGTCAAACAGCTGTTTTTCTTTATTGGAGCCATGAGCGGGTGTAAAGATAATTTTGTCATTGGAGACTGTTAATGCTCCATCCCATCCGCGGATTACAGGCACTCGCGAAGCGGAACCGCGGTTCTCGCTTGCCTGAAAATCATTTCCCTGCGTTCCCAGCACGGCAATAGTGAAGTTTTCAGGAAAATCGACAAGCATATTGAAAGTATCCGGCACTTCACGCTCGCTGTAGCGGAATTTTCCTCCTGTTGCCACCGCAACGGACGGCAGACCGGCATTCATCATGTGCATGACCGGAGTTAGAATATGCGGGAAAAGATCCGTGCAAGGACCTCCCGCATAGTCTTCGTACATGCGCCAGCGGAAGAAGCGGCTTACATCAAAGGCGCGCTGCGGCGCATCGCCGAGAAAAGCTTCCCAGTTCAGATCAGCACCCGGTCGGGCATTGGGGTCATCGATGGGCATGCCCGCTTCGCCCCAGTCGCCTACCCGAAAATACCCGCATTCCGCATGGATGGGCTGCCCGATGAGTCCTTCGCGGACAAGCTGTCCAATCTGGCGCCAGGCTGTGTCGGACATGCCCTGGGTGCCGCACATGAACACACCCCGTGATGCGGCAACTTCTTTGGCAAGCTGTTTTGTGAGTTCAAACTGCCTCCAGTGTGTCACCGGTTTTTCGCAATAGATGCCTTTGCCGGCGTGCAATGCATCAAGTGCCTGATACCCATGAATATGGTCAGGAGTTGCAATGGTGACAATGTCAACGGATGGATCTTCAAGCAATTCCAGATGGCTCATGTAGCCTTTAATGCCGAAACGCTCCGCTGTTCTGGTCATACGGGGTCTGTATACGTCACAAACAGCACGAAGCTCAATGCTTTTGTCTTCGTCCTGTATATGTTTGAGGGCATCAAGATGGCTGTTGCCTCTGTTACCGGCACCGATAACACCTACGCCGAGACGCTCGTTAGCGCTGTAACCTCTGCGGTGAAGCCCGGCACTGAGTCCCGCTGCTATGGTTCCGGTGACAGCGGCGTGGTGAAGGAAAGAACGTCTGGTTAAAGGGGGCAGTGCAGTCGGGTTTTCAGATTTCATATGCAATTACTCCTGCAGGTCGAACAAGAACAGCAACGGTAACGAAGGATTGATTGAGAGCAAACCAAAGATTTTACAATTTTCCGTGAAGTTTCAACTTCATTTTTTCTTTGAGAGATAAATTAGCCTCTAAAAGGTTCGTTTCATGAACAACAATGCCTTCAAGCAGCGCATTTTTAAAGACTGCCATGCGAACGCTGCACTGGCTTATCGTGGCATTTTGCAGGTTTGTCATATAAAAATTAACCAGATCAAGTTTAGCGGAAGATAAGACCGCTCCCGAAAGGTCTGCCGTCGAAAAATCACATTTAGTCAGGTCTGACTCAAAAAAACTGGCATTCTTAAAGTTCATGCCGTGAAAGTTGTACTCGTGCAGGACAACATTGTTTAAGGTTGCGTTTTCAAAAGAGGCATCTCGCAGGTCAGCGTTGAGTAAATCAGCGTTACTTAATTCGGCGCTATTTAAAATAGCTCCGGCTAGTTTGGCACCTAGAAAATTGGCACCAAAAAAATTACATTGCGTCAGATCTGTACCCCGTAGGTCCACCTTGGATAGATTGGCATGAGAAAGATTGGTGAATGCAAGGTCGAGCCGATGCAAATCCAGACCGGACAAGTTCAATCCGCTCAGGTCGGGGCGGGAATGCCGGGTTTCTTTTCTCCAGGCGTTCCAGGCGTCAACCCCTTTCTGAAGGCATTCCACATGCTGCCTGTAAGCCATAACATCCGCTCCTGTTCACCGCAACGAAATAGATACATGGAAAACATAAGGACGCTGACAAGTATCATTGTACGTACTTGAACGGGAGAGTTCAAAGTTGTGTGCCAGAAGTTGTGTGCCAGAACTTTACACATCGAAACCAAGAGCGGAGTCATTCTTTTGGACGGCCTGCATCACTGGAGAGCGGGAAAGTGAACGACTTGCTTTTGTGATTGGGCGTCTGAAAAATCGTCAGTCGGATTTGTAGTTGTTCGAAAGCACCGGTCTTTTTAATTCTGTCCGGATCAAGCCTCAAAGAAACCTCTTCCTGAGAAAATATTTCGTAGTCTGCCCCCGCATTTATCCAAAAAGATTTTATCTGGCCTGACTCGCAGCGTTGCTATAGAATCGGCTTTAGCGTATTATAGGAAAGCGGTCAAGAAAGCAGCGTGGAGCATACTATGCTATCCTTTTTCACAAAAAAGAAAGAGATTCCTTCCCCTCCTCTACCTCCCGGCGAGGTTTTCCAGGATCCTTTTGCTGAAGAGATCTGTCAAGCCCCCATTCTTTGGTCCAGTCGTTATGAGAGTTTCGTTGTTTCATGATTGCGCCTCCTGGCAGGATTGCATGGGGGCTTGTGGAGCCGAGCGTAGCGAGGCGGAACACGCGCCCATGCAATCCTCGGCAAACTCTTGCGGGGTCCGATTCCCCAGAGAGGTATGAGGTCGTGCTTCGTTATAGTACCTCTTCCAGGTCAAAGTCAGTTGTTGCGCTTCCCTTAGTGAAGTAAAATAATTCATTTCCAGAAACTCGTCTCGCAAGCGGCTGTTAAAAGACTCTGCGTAACCATTTTGCCAAGGTGCACCAGGGGCAATGTAGAGGGTACCTACTTTGGTTTTTTCGAGCCAGGTCTGCATTTGCCCGGCGATAAATTCCGAGCCATTGTCCGAACGAATATAGCCAGGAACGCC
>MWCY01000003.1 GCA_002070275.1 Candidatus Hydrogenedentes bacterium ADurb.Bin170 | reverse complement strand
TTGAGATGCTGAATAGTTGTATGGAATACTTAACATCAGAGCTGGTGTTACTTAATCAGGCTGTAAAGGCAAAGATTACAAAACCTTCAGTTCCTGATTATCTGCTGAAGTCCACTACCTATGGAGACTCAGGATATTTTGAATGATAAAGCACAATCCCAGGATGGGACTAAAGAACGTGATATGAGTGCGGAAGGGGCGAGCTGGCGCGAATACACCTACAGCAATCTGTCGCATTCGCGGGCACATTATCTGCTCGCCATCGAATCTCTCCGTGACGGTCTGGGTTACGCACGGACGACTGATGTTGCTGAAATGCTGGAAGTATCCCGCGGTGCGGCTTCCATGGCGCTTTCACAATTAAAAAAGCGGGGATGGGTTACTGAAGATCCCAATCGTTTTCTGCTTTTAACAGCAGAAGGCAAAAAGATGACCCGCCTTGTTTCCCGTAATTATGAAGTATTGCGAAGTTTTTTTGAGTCGGTGCTCGGGCTGAGTTCAGAGCTGGCAACTGAGGAAGCCTGTAAAATGGAGCATCTGATCACTGTTGAAACGAGTGATCTCCTCGGTAAATTTAACAAGGTTTTGACCGGAAGTCCTGCGCTCCTCGACAAAATCAAAAAACAGATGGATTCGGTGTCCGATACCTGACATACGGTCATGCCGTCTGGCTTATTGCGGCTCTTCTGAAGGCTGAACAGACTCAGCAGCGTTCCGGTCTATTTCTTCCAGAGTATCCAATCTCTTTTTTATCAGTTCTTCCTGACCACGCTCAGTTGGCTTATAAAAAATACTGCGGGGAACGCCATAGTCCTGAGCAACGTAGGCATCTTCAAAATCGTGGGCATAACGATAACCGATGCCTCTCGACAATTTCTTCGCACCCTGGTAGGAGCTGTCTTTCAGGTGATCCGGGACAGCAATGCTTTTCCCTTCACGCACCATCCCGAGCGCCGCATCAATGGCAAGATATGAGGCATTGCTTTTAGGTGCTGATGCCACATAGACAGCCGCCTCAGCCAGAATGATCCGCGCTTCAGGAAAACCGACAAACTCGGCAGCCTGAAAAGCGGCGTTGGCAAGTACCAGCGCCATCGGATCGGCACAGCCAACTTCTTCGGCTGCAGCGATGCATATCCGGCGTGCTATAAAGCGGGGTGTTTCACCGGCCTCTATCATGCGTGCCATCCAGAATAACGCGGCATCCGGATGACTCCCGCGCATACTTTTGATGAAGGCGGATGCCGCATCATAATGAGAATCCCCGCTTCCATCGTAATGGAGCAGTTTCTGCTGGATGGACTCTGCCGCAATGGGCAGGGTGATGCAGATGGTGTTTTCTACAGGTTTCGTGGTCAGAATTGCCAATTCCAACGCATTGATAGCGCGCCGGCCGTCTCCTTCTGAAAATTTAGCAATGTAGGCTGCCGCTTCCGGTTCAATCTGAATTTCTATTCCGGAAAAGCCGCGACCGCGATGCGTCAGGGCGCGGTTTAAAAGTACCTGAATGTCTTCTTCGGAGAGTGCTTTGAATTCGAAGATCTGCGAACGCGACAAAAGAGGAGAGACTATTGAAAAATAGGGGTTTTCAGTGGTCGCTCCGATAAGCGTAAAAAGTCCGTTTTCCACATGAGGAAGCAGAGCGTCCTGCTGGGTTTTTGAAAAGCGATGAATCTCATCAAGAAAAAGGATTGTAGCACGCTGTGCCGTTGTAAAACGTTCCTGAGCAGACTTAACTACCCGCCGGATATCGGTAACGCCGGCAAGAACAGCATTGAGTGGTTCCACAACCGCTTTGGTCCGCATGGCGATAACGCGCGCCAGTGCTGTTTTTCCGCATCCGGGCGGGCCATACAAAATAATGGAAGTGATGCGATCTGCTTCAATGGCGCGGCGCAGCAGTTTACCTTCACCCAGAATGTGGCTTTGTCCAAGAATTTCATCGAGGGACTTTGGGGCGACACGGCGGGCGAGCGGTGCTTCTTTTTTGGGAAGAGAGGAGGGAACCGGCTTTTCTTCTGGAAAAAGGGAATTATTCATGAAATTTCCTCTGTGCCCGGGCTTCCGCAAAGGCAGATCAGAAAACAAACAGGACTGACGATAGCCCAGGTCCAGGTCCAGCCCAAAGTAAAGCCTGCCCACTTGGGCAGCATATAAGGCTGTAACAGCAGCACAAGCCCTATGCCTGTGGCGAAGGCAGTCAAGGCAGAGGCGGCATTTCCGCGTCTCGTAAAGAGTGCGGTGCAGAATACACCCAGCAGGGGAGCCTGTGCAAAAGCCATAACACCCAGGGCAAAGTTAATGAGAGATTCTCCGCCCTGTTCCTGCAAATAAATCGCGCCGATAGCGAAGAGAGTCAGTAAAAAACCCATAAGCCCTACAGCAAATCGTGATCCGGCAAGATCGGGAAGGTGCTCTTCTTCTTTTTGACCGCTCTTCATTTTTTTCAGGAACGCCCGGAGAGGCGCATACAAGTCGGCAATCAGACTGCTCGCCATGGCGTTGATAGCGGAATCGAAGGTGCTCATGGCGGCGGCAATCAGACCTGCCATTGTCAGACCTCTCAGACCGACGGGAAGATGCTGTAACACAAATTGGGGAAAGAGCCTGCGGGTATCTTCCACCACATCGGGCGGGAACGCATTGCCCATCAGATCAGGCCGTGTATAAAAAAGGTGAAGCAACGCACCTATGATAAGGAAAACAAGGATAATAGGCACTGCAATTGCCATGGAACCGATCAGTGCAAGCCCGCCATGAAAAGGTGATTTTGCGGTCATTACCCGCTGCAGCATGTCCTGATCAACCCCGTGCGTGGAAAGGCTTACAATGGTCATGGCAAAGAGAGCAGACCAGAACGTAAAAGGGTTGGAAAAATTCAGGCTGAAATCCAGTACTTTCAGCTTGTTGACGCCCTGGGAGCTGGTGAGTTCTGCAACCATTTGACCCGGAGTCAGGGGGATCAGGGATACGAGATAGGCTACAGCGGCAAGCGCTGCTACAACCATAACAATTATCTGTATGACATCTGTCCAGATTACCGCACGGATGCCGCCTGAAACGGTGTACAAAGTGCCGACAATGCCGAGTAAAAGGATGGCAAAAATAAGATGATGCCGGGCTGTTTCGCCATAGAGCATAAGTGAAAAGCCGATGCCTGCCATAAAAAGTCGTGCGCCGGAGGAGAGGAGCCTGCCCAGCAGGAACATGGCGCCGGCTGCCGTTCGTGCGCTCTCTCCGTACCGCTGCCCGAGATATCCGTAAATGGTAACGGTTCCGGCAGCATAAATAGGGGGTACAAAATAAAACGCAATAATAAATGCGGCTATCATAGCGCCCAGATTGGTTGCAAGATAGGTAAAATCACCTTCGAAAGCCATCTGAGGCACGCCGATAAATGTAGCGGCGCTCAAAGCGGTTGCAACAACGGATAGGGCTACTGCCCAGGAAGGCATGGAGCGACCGCCCAGGAAAAAAAACTGGCTGTCCGACTGCTGGCGGGAGACCAGTGCGCCAATCAGCAGCATAACACCCATATAAATAAAAAGGATTGTCCAGTCGACAAATGCAAAGCCACCTTCCAAATTGACACCCTTTCTTCTCGCTGTCAGGCATGGCAGTTGTGGAGAAAAAGATTGATTCCCCTGGTTTTTCAGTACCCCAATGCCGATAATTCCGTACGGCAGATATCCGGTTTATTTGAAATGAGTCCATGAACGCCCATCGCGGTAAACTGCCGGATCTCTTCCGGTTCATCTACGACCCATACAGCGCAGCGTTTCTTTTTTTTCTGAAAATAAAGGAAGCGTTCTTCTGTTAAAGAAGTTCGGCAAACGTTAAAACCTTCCACATCAATCTTTTCGCCAAACAGCACGAAGTCTCTCCAGATGTTGGGCGGTTCCGGAAGATCCATACCCAAAAATTCAAAAGGAATATCCGGGGCCTCTTTGCGGAACACCATGGCAATCACCGGTGAAAAAGCCTGAACGACCATGCGGCATTGATCTCTGTATTTCCTGACCAAATCAATGGCACGCTGAGCCAGAACCATGCTGTCTGCACTGATGCGATGCCCGGCATCAAACAAGTATCTCCAATCCCACGCAGACAGGGATTTAGACTGGAAAACGACCTCAAGCATATCGGGGATGCGTGGCGTTTCATCAACAGTGCTCTTCAATTCAATATAAACGCCGATTTTTCCTGAAGCAAGCTCCAGTGCTTCTTCCAACGTTATAACACGTTCATGGGCGTATTCTTCAGAAAACCAGGAGCCGACGTCCAGAGAGCGAAGGTCGCTCATGGTCAGATCATATATAGGAATATGTTTCACAGCGAAACGGCTGACATCTCTGTCATGAAAGACAGCCATGGCGCCGTCTCGGGTCAGTTGAACATCCAGTTCAAACCAGTCCGCACCCAGCTCAATGGCTTTCAGAAAAGCCGACCGTGTGTTTTCCGGTGCATAAGCGCTTGCGCCCCGGTGAGCGATGATCTGTGGTCGGGTAAAAGGCTTTTGGTGTGTAAAAGAGTTCATTGGTGATTCCGGAAATTTGGCTTGCAGTGCTTATATTGAAACAGAAAAAGCAGTTCAGATCAAAGTGTTCTCCGGTGGCTTCTGCATACGAAAGCGCTGCAGAACAGTGTGAAACTCAGCATCATGCACCGGATAGGAAGAAGATCGGAACAGGTGGCTCCTGCAGGTGCAGTCCGAACTTCCAAAACGGGGAAGAGGCGTCTCGTATAAAGGACGTAAAGCGTCAGCCAGAGCGCACTCGATATTGCTGGAACTTCGTATGGGGAAAGCGTCAACGTTTTTTGCAACCTGACGCAAGTAATCAATATGCCAGTGAAAGCGCTTCAGCGGCCTTTTATGCCGGGCGATACGGGCTGATAAATTTCCCAGAGCGCTGCCGACATACAGATAATAACCGGCTTTAAATGTAAAGGTTCCCAGTGCTCCAATAGTCACAGCACTGTCCTTTTCCAGTTTCAGAACCAGTAAATAGGCACCCCGATCTTCATTCTCCTTCTGAATGTATGACCATGGAATTTGCAAAGGCTTGCGCCCGGCTGTGAAAGACATGTCGCTGTTCCAGGCTACAGGCAAAGGCACATACCGGAGCAGATCTTTGGTTTGAACCATGGTCCCGGCAAAAACAGGGTCCGTGTGATAATCCGGCATAAAATAACGTGCAGTATCTGTTTGCACGACAAAAAGGACGCAGCATCGGAACTGTGAGGTCTCGGCTAGGTGTGCAAGCTCCATTAAATGCCTTGTACCCCGCTCAGTGACTGCATCAGGGAACATGGCGATTCCGCTTCCGAAAAGGGTACAGGACTTAACTTCAAGATAAATTTCGCCTGCCTGGTCCTGCAGCAGGAAATCAAAACGACTTTTCCCGAACTTCACTTCACGGCGGACTATAGAAGCCTTTTCCAATCCAGGAACTTTTTGTTTTTTCAGAAGTACTTCCACCATATCGTTGCAAAGGTGTGTGTGCAGCATAACAGGAACGCCGTCCCGCTCGACAGCGATTGCGGTGAAGTCCGTCGCCCGTTCTTTTTGAGAAGGAGATTTTTTAATAAGGTAAATGCATGTATCCGGCAGAAGCAGTTCGGAAAGCCGCCCCGGATTAGGCAGAAAAGCGAGGTATTCCTGTTTTTGGGCATCGATTCCGCGCACAAGAAAGCGGTTGGGGCGCTCCTGAAAGCGCACTTTAATAAGAGGCTCATGGAAGGCGGAAAGTGTATAGCTTGCCATAGAAAAGACCTGAAGTGCTGCAAACTCAATCATCGTTGATAACAGAAAGACGAATAGTAGAAGTATAGCATGGAAGAAGCCTTATAGTGCGCTGGAAGGCTCTCTTTTGATTCATATGGCGAAACAAAAGTACAATATGCAGGAAACTTGCAGAGGTTATCCTTCCGGAGCATTCAATGAAAAACGACGTTCAAAATCTGGTTACTATTATTATGCAGCGCATTGCGGCCTCTAACGGCGCAGTGTCTGTGGGCGACGTGCTGCGTGCAGAGCTGCAGAAAGATGGCTTTAAAGAGAAGGATATAAATGTAGCCTTTGAATTTGTTTCTTCAGGCATGCAGGGTAAGATGTCTTTTGACCTGAAGTTTCCCGCCCGGCGCCATCTCAATGTCTTTGAATCTTTTAAAATTCAGGAAGAGGTGATGGAAACCATTTCAAAGCTTGAGCAAATGGGGCTTCTTGACCCGATGGAAAGGGAAGCACTTCTGGAAAACATCCAGCATTCCGATGGTCGGGCAGATAAGGACGATCTGGAATACGCTCTTTCCGTGATGCTGGCACCCAAGAGGAACAGCGAAGCGCAAAATGCGCTTTTAACTGTGTCAGAAGGGTATACTCCGACCTTTCATTGATGTTGTTAAAGGCTATCCGGCATCCTCTTACGAATCCAGAGGCAGATTAAGCTGCCTCAGCTCTTCAGGGTGAATGAAGCCGTACCGCTTGAGCAGTTTAAGCGTTTGCAGCGTTTTCGAAGGTCCATAATTACCCTGAGCCGAAATCTGCCTGAGCAGGTCGCCCAGAATTGTCCTAAACTCAATGACATGGTGAATACCGCGGGCATGCAGTTTTTCCAGAGCGGCTTTTTTCGCAGGTTCAGAAATGGGGAGTTCGGAAACGACCAGAACAATCTTATAGTTGTCCGATTTAAAAAGGGCGGTTGCAAGGTCGTGGGTCTGGCGCGAAGCAACCCGGGAAAAGAGGGAAGTGGCGCCAATAGCGGAAGAGTAGAGTTTGCCGCCATGCCAGGCACGCACTTCGACGGCAGCGCGATGCAGAGCGGCGATATCGCCGGAACGCAATAAAAATTCAGGTTCAGCGCGATTCGGTTTCCCCTGCTGCTCCACAAAGAGAAGAGATGACCCTGTTTCCAGTTCTTTGGTTTGCCCGGCGACGATTCCCCAGTGAGGCAGGATGTAAAAAAAATTCAGTTCAAAATACTCGCGCACCAGTTGAAGGCTAACATCACTCACAGGCAATCCTTTCAAATGCGATCATGAAAGAGAAGCGAGCATCATCCCGGTCTGGTTATCTGGCGCCAGTGCCAGTATTTGTTCTCCTGTTTCTTTTGCTTCTCTGATCCGGTTCAGGTCTTTTAAAAGTACGCCTTTTTGTACAAGAATTTCCACTTTATTAAAAAAATGGTTGTAAGCAAAATAATTTTTATCAGGATCGATGTACCGCAAGGCACTATCCATATCACGCAGCGCATCAAGCAGACCTCCCATGGAGGCGTGCACAAGGCCACGCAGAAAGTAGCCCGTGACTTGCTCTTCCGTGATTTCCAGGGTGTGGTTCATTTGCTCCAGAGCCTGCTGAAAATGGAACCCGGCGATGTCTTCAGCGCCTGTTTTAGCTGCTGCACGGGCAATCAGAAAATGTGCATCGAAATGAAGCCGTCCCAGTGTTGAGGCATGTTGAACAAGATTAATGGCCGTAACCCACTGTTCATCAGCAAAGGCACAAAAGGCGAGCCCCAGCACACCCCGTGTATCTTTTTCGCTAATCTGAAGAATTTCTGAAAAAATGGTGCGTGCCTCTTTAACCTTGCCTAGCAGATAGTATGCCTGGGCAAGATCGGCAAGAGCGGAAGTTTTTCTGCCCATCAGGGCAACCGCCTGATTCAGTGCGTCTATGGCTTTTTGAAAGGCGCCCAGACGGATATGTGTTTTGGCTATTTGGTGATGTGCTGCTGCAAAAACGGGATTTAACGAAAGCGCCTTGTGAAAAAAGACAAGCGCCTGTTCGTAGTCCCCTTTAATAGAGGAAGTCAATCCCTCTTCATAATAACTTTCTGCAGTTTCTCCGCCAAACAACATAGTAGGGTTTCCTGAATCGTTATTTTAGCTTTCTCTGAGCAGGGACTCCAGCGCCTTCCCGGCAAGCTCTTCGGTGATATCCGTCCGCTGTTCTACCGTGCCGAAATCACAGGGAACAATAAACTTCAAAGTGCCTGCACGGGCTTTCTTGTCTTTTTTCATTGCCTGCAATGCTTCTCTAACGGGCAGTTCAGACCAGACTACCGGAAGCCCGTACGCCTGGCAGCAGGCACGCAGTCTGCAGCAAAATTCAGGACTGGCAGTGCCCAGAAGTCTGCCAAGCTCCGCAGCAGCGCACATGCCCAGGGCTACCGCCTCGCCGTGAAGAAAGGTGGAATAATTGCTGACGGTTTCAAGGGCGTGACCGAAGGTATGCCCGAAATTCAACAGAGCGCGAATCCCGTGCTCCTTTTCGTCTTCTGCCACAACAGCAGATTTTATTTCGCAGGATCGGGCAACGGGGTAAAACAAAGCCTTTAAATCGCAGGCTAGAACAGATGCCGCTTCTTTTTCCATATAGTTAAAAAGTCCGGCATCCAGAATGACTCCGTGTTTAATAATCTCAGCACAGCCTGCACGCAATTCCCGGGGCGGGAGTGTTTTTAAAACGGTCATGTCTATGACAACGCCACAGGGCTGGTGAAAGCATCCGATCGTGTTTTTCCCTAATGCGTGATTGACTGCTGTCTTGCCACCTACACTTGAATCTACCTGCGCCACGATGGTAGTCGGAACCTGGATAAAAGGGATGCCGCGCATAAAACATGCAGCGGCAAAGCCGGCGATATCGCCTACCACTCCGCCGCCCAGTGCTACAACAGCACTTGCCCTGTCCAGACGCCCCTCCAGAAAAGTGCCGCATATCTCTTCTATGCGTGACAGTTGTTTGCTTTCTTCACCCGCCGGAAGAATGTGCGTGACGCAAGGAAAAGCGGCTTCTTTCAAAAACGAGATGGTTTGCTGCAAGTACAGCTCAGCCACATGGGTATCCGTAATTACACCTATGCTTCCGCGAATACCGGACTTTTGCAGCATTTCGGGAATGAGGTGCAATAGGTTTTCTCCGATATGGATCGGATAGCTGCGTTCGCCTAAAGAGACAGTTATTGTTTGTGCCATGGAACCGATCTCATTTATGGGTCAGTTTGACTGTGCGTCCTTTCTTTGCCGCTTCTTCCGCTGCAAAGATGATTTCAAGGGATTTCATCCCTTCCACGCCCGGGCAGAAAAGAGGTTCGTCGCCTTTAATGGCTCGGCAGAAATGACCGCCTGTGTCGAGTCCCCAGCCAAGATTCGTATTGGACGGGGGTTCGGGAACCTTAAACACAATCTCACATTCGGGATTGACAAGATTGGCAACAAGCGGCCGGTCGGGAAGCAGGCAGACGCGCAGGGTGCCATTGGTGCAATGCAGGATTGTGTAGTTGGCATCGATGCCTTTGACAGTCCAGGAAGCGGAAAGCGTACCGATGGTTCCATCAGAAAACTTTAAAGTGGAAACAAAATTGTCTTCTACTGTAGCGCCTTTTTTCTCCAGACATTCATAGAAGGCATTGACTTCCGCCACTTCTTTGCCAGTGAGAAAGCGGATAAGATCGGCTTTATGAACACCCAGATCTGCCATCGCACCGAAGCGCGCCTGTTTTTTGTTGAAGAACCATTTTCCCGATGGGCTCCAATGTTCCGGCCCTGCATGACCGAACATGGCGGTTACGTGCAGCACTTTTCCAAGAATGCCGCTGTCCAGCACTTCTTTCGCCTTGATATGCGCAGGGTAGAGTCGCTGGCTCTGATTGACTGCCAGCAGCTTTTTATATTTGTCTGCAAAAGCGACCATTTTACGTGCTTCTGCCATGCTGGCAGCCATGGGCTTTTCAACAAGTACATGGCAGCCTGCCTGCAGTGCATCACAGGTAGCGGCGCAATGCAGGTAATTAGGCAGGCATACGGACACAGCATCAGGGGCGGCTTTTTTGAGCATGTCTTTATATGAGGGGAAAAGTTGGGCATTCAGAGAATATCGCTCATTCGCTGCCTGTGCTTTTTTCAGATCAGTATCGCTGAGCGCAATGATCTCCGCTTCTCCGCTATCCAGATATTCGGGAATATGCAATTCCTGAGCAATAGCGCCACAGCCGATAATTCCTATGCGAAGTTTTCTTTTCATGCCAGCCTTTCAATTTTTTTTGCAAAATACTACTATAAAAACGGAAAACAGGTGGTGTTTTTCACCGTCGCTTTTTGCATTGTAATGAAAAGAGAAGATAAACGCAACGCTATCCAGCAACACAGATCAGTAAAATGAAAAATCAGATGCGACTGCGCTGCGTCTGTGCAAGTGCCACCGCCAACTCGTCGCAGTCTGAAAAACGGGCTTCCGGTCTTTTCGCAAGCATTTTCATGATAATGTCACCGATTGCATTGGGACATTCAGGAGCGGCAAGTGAAGGGTGGTCTGGCATTACTGCCAGGTGACACTGATAAAGTTTGCGGATATTATCCACGGGAAAAGGGACCTTTGAGGTGAAAAGCATATAAAAAGAAATGCCCATGGAATAGATGTCACTTTGCGCCGTTACTTTTTCCTTTCGGATAAACTCAGGCGCCACAAACATGGGCGTAATCTGTTCGCCAATGTTTTTATCGATGAGCTCCAGAAGAAAACTGCTTCCGTAGAGGGAAAAGTCGGCGATTTTAACAACGCCGGTCCGGGTAAAAAGGACGTTGGCTGGCTTGAAGTCGTGGTGGACACACCCTTTATCATGCAGGTACTGCATGCCCCTGCAAATCTGGATCGCTACATTCACCCGTTCCGCCAGATTGTAAGGCCGATTCAGGATATACCATTTCATGCTCGGCCCGTCCACGTATTCCATGATCATACAGCGACCTTCATCGCCGTCGTAAAAATCATAAATCTGGACTACGTTATTGTTTTTGAACCGCTTGAATTTGGTGACGCTTTTTGCAAGATCGCGCACGTGCAGGCGGTTTCTGAAAAAGTTTTCCCGGAAGAGTTTAAGGGCAACAGGTGTGCCTTTTTTCATGTCTACGCCAAGATAAACTCTGCCTGTACCGCCTTCGCCGAGAATCCTCTGCAGTTTAAAGTGGTATAGCTGTTGAATATCAGGCGTGTACTGACTGTCCATGTGACAGCCTCTCCTTATCAGTTTATGTCAAGAGCCAGCGGGATTTCGGGAGTGTCCGCCCATAGCTTGTCAAGTTCATAAAACGCACGTGCTTCCGCTCTGAAAATATGAATAATCACATCGCCGTAGTCCAGAATCAGCCATCCACTCTGATGATCTCCTTCTACCCGGAGAATCTCATAGCCTCCGTCGCGCATCCATTCACGGGCACCATTGGCAACTGCTTTCAGATGCACAGCACTGTTCGCCGAGCAAAAGACGAAAGCATCCGCAATCAATGTCGCCCCGGATACAAGATGCGCTTTGATGTCCAGTGCTTTTTTAGACAGCAACCCTTCCGCTGCCTGCTGAACTTTTTTCACCAATTTGTCTTTTTCGTTAAGTTGATTTGGCATTTCACCGTATTCTATTGACGGGGCACTTAAGAATCAAGTTCACGTCTAAGTATTTCATTTACCAGTTGAGGATTTCCTTTACCTCGCGTGGCTTTCATTACTTGACCCACGAAATAGTCAAAAAGTTTTTCTTTTCCCGCGCGATAATCAGCGGCCTGCCCGGGATTTGCTTCTATAATGGCGCGTATTGTTTCTTCAAGCGCTTTACTGTCGCTTATTTGACCGAGCCCTTTTTCCTCAACGATCTTTTTGGGCGCTGCGCCTGATTTAAACATCTCAACCAGAACTTCTTTCGCGATCTTGCCGTTGATAATGCCTGTTTCGATCAGGGCGAGAAGTTCCGCCAGAGAAGCCGGACTGACCGGGCTGGCGCTGATGTCCAGTTTCGTATCCGAAAGCAATGCCTGCAATTCTACCATAAGCCAGTTTGCTGCTTTCTTCGGATCGGCTCCGGCGGACACAATCGCTTCATAAAAATCTGCCATGGCACGGCTAAAAGTCAGGACTTGTGCGTCATAGAGGCTTAAACCGTACTGGCTTTGAAAGCGTTCCTTTCGTGCTATCGGGAATTCCGGAAGTTCTTTCCTGATTTGCTCGATCCAGGCTTCATCCACTACGATAGGCGGTATATCGGGTTCAGGGAAATAGCGGTACTCATGGGCTGATTCCTTGAGGCGCTGTGAAACGGTGATGCCTTTATCAGCATCCCAGCCCCGCGTTTCCTGCACCACTTTACCGCCAGAGTTCAGCACTTCGATCTGCCTCTCAACTTCGTATTCGATGGCTTTCTGGGTGCCGGAGAAAGAGGCAACGTTTTTCACTTCTGTTTTTGTTCCGTAGTATTCTGCGCCAACGGGGCGAACACTGATATTTGCTTCGGCGCGCAAGGATCCCTCTTCCATATTGCAGTCGCTTACGTCCAAGTACTGGAGCAGTTGCTTCAGGGACGTGAGGTAGGCGAAGGCTTCCTGAGCACTTCTGATATCAGGCTCTGTTACGATTTCCAGCAGAGAGAGCCCGCTGCGGTTAAAGTCAATGCCGCTTTGCCCGCCTGCCTGAGTGTGGCTGTTTCTTGCGGTATCCTCTTCCACATGCGCCCTGGTTATGCGGATTCGTTTTTTCCGGCCTTCCACGTCAACGTCAATATAGCCTGCATAACATAAAGGCTGATCGTCCTGACTGATCTGGTAGTTTCTGGCAAGATCAGGATAAAAATAATTTTTCCTGTCCATCCGGGTGCTGCGTGCGATCTGGCAGTTCAAAGCGAGACCCACAGCAATGGATTTATCCACCATCTTGCGGTTAAGCACAGGAAGGGCACCGGGCATGCCAAGACAACCCGGGCAGACCTGGGAATTGGGCGCAGCATCAAAGGCACTAGGGCAGCTGCAAAACACTTTTGAATGACAATTAATTTCAACATGGACTTCCATGCCGATGACTGCTTCATATTGCATTGTTATATTCCTCAGAGAATAGAGGGGAAACCCATTTCAAAGCCACGATGCTGCTCATAATAAAAAGCAGCGCCCAGTAGAGTTTCTTCATCGTAGGAACGTGCCTGCAGATGAAGACCGATTGGAAGCCCTGCGGCTGTTTTTCCGCAGGGTATGGATAGGGCGGGGTGTGAGGCTAGATTCGCCGCAACGGTAAACTGATCACAGGCGTACATTTCCAGAGGATTGTCAGACTTGCTTCCGAAGGGGAATGCGGCGGTCGCTGTTGTCGCACCTGCGATTATATCGCACTGCTCAAAAGCATTTTGAAAATCCTTTTTAACGACCGTACGGACTTGCTGTGCTTTGACAAAGTAATCCTGCCGATTCTTTCCCGAAAGAAAGTAGGTGCCCAGAATAATTCGGCGCTGGACTTCTGTGCCCAGACCGGCACTTTTGCTCATAACATATACATCCGGTACTGATTTTGCCTCCGGATGTCGGGCACCGTAACGTACACCGTCCAGCCTCGCAAGGCCGGCACTCATTTCGGCAGTGCTAATAACCGTATAGGCGGCGGCATCATAGCCGGTGCACGGAAGTGAAATGGAGACAATCTCCGCGCCTGCGTTCCGGAATTGATCCAATGCTTTTTCCACATACTGGCGCACTTCAGCGTCCAGATCCGATGCAAGATATTCTTTAGGCACACCAATCCTGAGCCCTCGGATGTCTCTGCCCAGAGAGCGAGTAAAGTCCGGGACCGGACGGTCTGAGGAGGTGGGATCTCCTTTATCTTCCCCGCAAAGAACATTCAGTGCCAGAGCTGTATCTTCGACCGTTCTGGCAAGCGGACCGACGTGATCCAGTGAGGAGGCGATGCCGATAATGCCCAGTCTGGAAATCCTTCCGTAGGTAGGCTTGAAACCGATGCAGCCGCAGAAACTGGCAGGCTGGCGGATGGAACTTCCTGTATCTGTGCCCAAAGCCAGAGCACAGGTGCCTGAGGCAACTGCCGCTGCACTGCCGCCGCTTGAACCTCCCGGTACTCTGTCCGGAGCCCAGGGGTTGGTGGTTCGCTGTAAAGCACTGGTTTCTGTTGATGAGCCTAAACCGATCTCATCCATGTTTACTTTGCCGAGGAATACTGCGTCGGCCTGCTGCAACCGTGTGACTGCGGTAGCATCGAAGGGGCTGCGGTAGTCGGCAAGCATTTTGGAGGCGCCGGTAGTTTTGCCTTCGCTCGTGCAAATGGATTCTTTCAGAGCAACAGGAACCCCGGCAAGAGCGCCTGCTGGCAGTCCTTTTCTGATTTTCTCATCAATCCGCTGTGCGGCTGTCCGAGCGGTTTCAGACCAACGTTGCGTATAGGCGCCAACTGTGCCGTCCACAGCATCTGCATGCTCTATAAAGGAATTGACAATATCCAGTGCCGAGGCTTCACCCTGATGTACTGCGTCCCTAATTTCTTTTGCCGTCTTTTCATACCATGGCGTTTTCATGAATTGTCTTCTCCTTCGATAATTCGCGGGACAAGAAAAAAGACACCGTCATCCAGGGGGGAATTTTTGAACACTTCGGCATGTGGCAAAGGATCTTGGATGACATCATCCCGGAAAACATTGACACGGTCTGTACCGTGTCTGGTGGGCGCTATTGATTCAGTGTCCACTTTTTGTAAAATCTGGAGAAAATCCAGAATTTGGTTGATTTCTTTGGTGAAGCGTTTTCTGGTGTCGTCATTCAGCTGAAACTGTGATAACGACGCATAGTGATCAATGTCCTGCTCGGTTACGTGTTCCATAACAATCCTTTCCTGAAAGCATGGGGATGGCAAAAGAATAACACAAATGCCGGTTTTTAATCCATGTGACGTGCGAAAATTCACACTGCAGTCAGGTGGCTCAGGCGGGCGTGCTGCGGGCAGGCTTTCTGAAGATCAGGAATAAAGACCCTGCATGCGCAATTGCAGGTCTTTGCTGCTGGTTGCATTCAGCAAAGCGGTCTCTTTGCTGATTATTTTCTCCTTCCACAGAGAATAGAGTGACTGATCAAAAGTCTGCATGCCATACTGGCTTGCACCGTCTTCAATCAGCTTTACAATTTCTTTAAAGGGCCTGCATTGCTGGATGAATTCCCGGACGGTACGGTTGCCGATAAGGATCTCCGCGGCAACGATTCTGCCTTCCCCGTCAATGCGCGGCATAATGCGCTGCGAACAGATACAGCGAAGCACGCTTGCGAGCTGGTTGCGAATCTGCATTTGCTGGTTTTCCTGGAAGAATTCGAGAATTCGGTGCAGCGTTTCTACAGCATCGACTGTGTGCAGCGTAGACAGTACAAAGTGCCCCGTTTCGGCGGCAGAAAGAGCGGTCTGCACAGTTTCACTGTCACGCATTTCCCCTATAAGAATCACATCGGGATCCTGACGGAGCGAAGCACGCAGTGCATTGCTGAAAGAAAGTGTGTCAATTCCAACTTCACGCTGGGTAACTATGCCTGCTTTATTCACATGAATAAATTCAAGCGGATCCTCAATGGTCACAATATGATCGGTACGCGTAGAATTGATTCGATCAATCATGGCGGCAAGAGACGTTGATTTTCCGCTCCCTGTGGGACCAGTAAAAAGAGCCAGTCCGTTCTTAAGGGTGCACAGCCGTGTCAGGATCGGAGGCAGTTGCAGTTCTTCCAGCGTTTTAATTTGAAGCGGGACCGTACGCATGACGACACGTGGTTTTCCGTCTTCAATGCATGCATTTACACGGAAGCGGGCAACATCCTTCAAAAGATAGGATGTATCCATTTCCATTGTCTCTTGAAAGCGTTTCAGGAAATCGTCGCTGGCGATACGCTCTATGATGGCAAAAATATCGCTTCCGCGCAGGACATCGC
Source organism: Candidatus Hydrogenedentes bacterium ADurb.Bin170 (assembly GCA_002070275.1). Lineage (GTDB taxonomy): Bacteria > Hydrogenedentota > Hydrogenedentia > Hydrogenedentales > CAITNO01 > JAAYJV01. The sequence goes on along the minus strand of MWCY01000003.1, from coordinate 97,034 downwards.
AATCTGAGACGCGTTCCAATTTTCCATCTATGCGAAGAATTGGGGTGCTTCCGACCTTCAAGTGGATATCGGAGGCGTTGTGTTCAACGGCAAGGCGCAGCACTGCTTCAAAATCTAAAGGCATAGCACAAACTCCCGAATAGTAAGTTCAACAGTTTTGTAACGCAAGCCATTATAAACGAAAGACCGTTTCTGTTGTTTTCTGTTAATTTGGCGGACAGCGTCTTTGCATAAAACCGGTGCTGATAAGAATGTGATTGGTGCGGGAAACCAATGAAATTTCCCCGGTAACTGGTTGTTTATCCCATTACTTTCCGGTAAACTAATCATTGTCTCAAGTATAAGCATCTCCGTGCCGGAGATGCAATAATCTCTGAATCCATTTTTAATTGGAAAGCCAGTTGATATGAGTGAAAAAAAAGTGGCAGGGATCATTCCTGCCCGGTTCGGATCCAGCAGACTGCCGGGAAAGCCTCTGGCGGACATTGCCGGAAAGCCCATGATCCAGCATGTTTATGAGCAGTGCAGCAAAGCCGTCCTGCTCCATGAGTTGTGGATTGCAACCGATGACGAGAGAATTTGCCACGCCGTAAGGAATTTCAACGGGAATGTCATGATGACGCGCCCGGATCATTGCTGCGGTACCGATCGCATTGCCGAAGCTGCTGCCGATATGGATGCCGACATCATTGTAAATATTCAGGGCGACCAGCCTTTTATCGATCCCGGGATGATTGATCAAGTTGTCGCTCCTCTTCTTGCAAACCCGGCAGTTCAAATTGCGACCCTGAAGAAGCCTGTTGAGGAGGAAGCAGCACTGCATGATCCCGCGGTTGTAAAAACAGTCACTGATCTTACCGGACGGGCTCTTTATTTTTCACGTTCTCTCATTCCTTATCCCCGTGAGAAAACCAATCTCCGGATCTACGAGCATATCGGATTGTATGCGTATACAAAAGCGGTGCTTCTGCAAATTACCCGCCTGCAGCCGACTGCACTTGAAAAAACAGAGTCTCTTGAGCAGCTTCGCTGGCTGGAGCATGGTTACCATATACAGGTTGAAACAGCGACGGACAGCGACCCTCTTTTTCACGGTTTCAGTGTAGACACGGAAGCCGATCTCTTGCGTGCTGCCGAACTGTATAAGGATCGGATGAATTCTTTTTGAAAAAATGTTCATAATGTGTATTGCATAGGGTGCCAGCGTATTTGTTGCTCTTTATGCAGTTTAAGTAAAAGTGAGGCTTTGTAAAGGAAAGGAATTTTATGCTTACACAGGAACAGAAAGATTTCTATGATGCGATGAATGACGGGGTTTATATTGTCGATCGCAACAGGAAAATACTGTATTGGAATAAAGCAGCCGAGGAGATCGCCGGCTTTACAGCAGAGGAAGTTATCGGAAAATCCTGTGCAGACAATATTCTTATTCATGTGACGGAGAGCGGTGTGCAGCTGTGCACCGGACCTTGCCCCATTGCAGACAGTATTCAGCATGCCCGGGCAAATCAGGCGCGCGTGTATCTGCACCACAAAGAAGGGCATCGCGTCCCCGTATATGTACGCACAGCTCCATTTTTAAACCAGGCAAATTCTGTAGTGGGCGGCATTGAACTTTTTTCCATGGATGCCCCGCGTCTGCAGGATAAAAAAAGCACCTTAAAATCGCAGGAAAGCGGACAGGAATGCACTGTTACACACCTGCCCAACAGAAGGTATCTTGAAAGAGAACTGAAAACCGATCTTGAGGATCTGCGTGAACATGATTACCACTTTGGAATTATCCTCTTCCAAATTGATGGCATGGATAAGCAGCGGGCTTCACACAGTGAGGAAATCTGCAATGCCCTTATTAAAATTGTAGGAAAGACTGTCGCCTTTGCCGTGCGTCCTTTCGATGTGGTGGGACGTTGGGGGGAAGCTTCCTTTTTGGGTATCTTCGCTACCGGTTCCATGGAAGGGCTGGATAAAATAAGTGAGCGGGTTAAGGGACTTGTTGCCCATTCAAAAATTATAGAAAATGGAGAGCCGATTTCCGTGTCTGTTCTCACCGCAGCCACCCTGGCTGAACATGATGATACGGTTGCAAGCATCGTTGAGCGGGCAGAAGCTCTTTTAGCCTCCCACCAACAAAACACCTGAGACGATACCGTAAGTGAACGCTGACGATTTTGAAAGGATAACTCCTGTTGAGGAACAGGGGGCGAGACCATTTCCCGACAGTAAAGGCAACGATACTTCAGAGTCCCGTACGCTCCTGAATCGTGTTTTTTTCAGTCCGCGGATCGGCATGATCGCCCTTTTGTTTCTCCTTGGCGGGTTGCTTTACCTGTTGCTTGGCAAGGAGATGCGCTTTTTTATGGTGCCTTCCGCATCTATGGAGCCCACCCTTTTTGCCGGGGATATGATTGTTACCTTCAATCAGAAAGCCTATGCCCGGGGCGACATTGTTGTGATGAAGCACGAGGGTGAGTATCTGGTTAAAAGAATCATCGGACTGCCCGGCGATTCTCTCACCATAATAGACGGAGCCCTGTTTATTAACGGCAAATATGCATCGGAACCTTATGTTCGAGAATCCATGCATTATTACATTGAGGAGCCTGTGCTGATCCCGCCGGGCTATTTCTTTTATTTAGGTGACAACAGAAACCTCAGTGATGACAGCAGTCGCGGTTTTGCCAATTATGCGGAGAAACTGGATGCCGCTGCCCGCCTGTCGTATCTGGGCGTTTTAAACGATATCATTGGAAAAGTACACTTTATCTACTATCCCTATAACCGCCTGGGAAATTTGCCTTCTTATATTCTGACCAATACGGCAGGGTCATAACTTCCTGTTCTGAACGAGGGTGCAGCGGGACGGTTGAGTTTGGTACCATTATAGGGATCCCCACTCAATTTTCCGGAGAACTACAATGAAAAGCATCGACATACGAGCCAGTTATCTTGATTTTTTCCGCCAACGCGGGCATGTGGTCGAAAAAAGTGACCGTTTAGTGCCCGACAATGATCCTACACTGCTTTTCACCAGTGCAGGTATGGTTCAGTTTAAGCATTTCTACACCGGCGAAGTGGCTGTTCCCTATCGCCGCGCTGTGACCTCTCAGAAGTGCCTTCGTGCAGGTGGCAAAGCTAACGACCTGGACGAAGTCGGGAAAACCTCCCGGCACCTCACTTTTTTCGAGATGCTCGGCAATTTTTCTTTCGGCGATTATTTTAAACGTGAAGCCATTGCCTGGGCGTGGGAATATACCCGTGAAATTCTGAAATTTCCGGCGGAAAAGGTCATTGTCTCCGTTTTTCACGAAGATGATGAAGCCGCCGAAATCTGGGAAAAAGAAATAGGCGTGCCTGCCTCACGTATCGTTCGTCTGGGTGCCAAAGATAATTTCTGGGGTCCGGCAGGGGAGACGGGTGCCTGCGGGCCCTGTTCAGAACTGCTGTACGATCGCGGCGTGGAGATTGATCCTGCTGCCACTCTTGAAAATGATCCTCATGAGCGCTTTCTTGAATTTTGGAACCTGGTGTTTCCGCAATTTGATCAGCAGATGGACGGCAGCCGGCCGCCTCTGAAAAATCGTGGCATTGATACAGGCATGGGGCTGGAGCGGATAGCCGCACTTCTACAGAACAAGGAAACTGTTTTTGATACAGACGGGATCTTTCCCATTATTGAAGCCACCTTGTCCCTCTCTTCCTTCCGTTATGAAGAAAAACCGGTACCGTGCCGGGTGATTGCCGATCATGCCCGCGCCGTAACCTTCATGCTTGCTGATGGTATCTTACCCGGCAATGAGGGGCGGGGATATGTCTTCAGGCGGCTGCTCAGAAGGGCGGCACGCTTCGGCAGAGAACTGGGGCTGGAGAAACCCTTTCTCCATCAAGTCGCCATGCATGTGATTGATATGATGCAGGAGCAGTATCCCGAGCTGAGTCAGGGAAGAACACGCATTGAAAAAACAATCCTTGCAGAAGAAGAACGTTTTGCCGGTGCTCTGGCACGAGGCATGGAACTTCTGGAAAGCGTCTTCTGGAAAATGAAAAAAGACGGGCTGACACAGGTGCCCGGTGAAGAACTGTTCAAACTTCATGACACCTTCGGTTTTCCTCTGGATCTGGCTGCAGATGTCGCCGAAGAACAGGGATATACGGTGGATAAGGCAGGCTTTGAAGCGGCAATGCGCAATCAGCGGGATAAGGCCCGTAGTGCCTGGGCAGGCAGCGGAGAGCAGAAAGTTGCCACGGTTTACCGTACGCTTGAGAGTGAGCATGGCGCCACTGAGTTTGTCGGCTACGATAACTTGACGGCAGATGCCGTAGTTCTGGCACTGGTGCAAAACAACCGGGCTGTAGATGTACTTGCAGAAGGTTGTGAAGGCGAGGTGCTGCTGAACCTTACTCCATTTTATGCTGAGTCGGGCGGGCAGGTAGGGGACAGAGGAATCATTGAATTTTCTGAAGGTAAAGCAGAAGTGAGTTCCGTCCTGAAGCGCGCAGGAAAATCTTTTCTGCATCAGGTTAAAGTGCTGTCCGGCAACTTGCATACCGGTACTCAGGTAAGTGCTCAGGTATGTGCAGCAAAAAGAAGCAGAACCGAAGCCCACCATACGGCAACTCATCTGCTTCAGGCTGCGCTCAGGCATACGTTAGGCGACCATGTTCAGCAGGCCGGATCCTATGTTGACTCAGAACGGTTGCGCTTTGACTTTACCCACTTTGAAGCGATTACTCTGGAAAAGCTGCAGGAGATAGAGCGTTTTGTCAATGCATGTATCCGCGAGGCCGTGCCGGTGGAAATCTCTTTTAAGAGTATTGAAGAGGCCCGTAAAGAAGGTGCCATGGCACTGTTCGGTGAAAAATATGAAGAGCGCGTCCGGGTTGTGCAGACAGGCGATAAAAGCAAGGAACTCTGCGGCGGATGCCATGTCCGGAATACAGGCGTTATAGGGATCTGCAAAATTCTTAGCGATTCGGCAATCGCTGCCGGAGTGCGTCGCATAGAGGCAGTCTGCGGAGAGCCCTGCCTCGATATGCTTCAGGAACGTGAACGTCAGTTTCAGACAGTGCTTCAAACGCTCAGTGCGCGCCCTGATGAAGTGGAAAAACGGCTTCATGGCCTTATTGAAGAAAACAAGCGGCTGCAAAGAGAGGTTGAAAAGTGGAAACAGACTGCCGCAACAGGCAGCGGAAAAGATTTGATGAGCCAGGTAAAAGAAATAAAAGGGCTCAAAGTTCTGATCATCCAACTGGCTGATCTTGATGCCAAAAGTCTTCGTACTGTGCTTGATCAGTACAAAGACAAACTGGGTTCCGGCGTTGTTGTGCTTGGGGGCGGCGGAGAAGGGAAAGTCGCACTGGCTGCCGGTGTTACAAAAGACCTGATTGCCCGTATCAGCGCAGGCGACATAGTTTCCCGGCTGGCGCCACTTGTAGGCGGAGGCGGAGGAGGCAGGGCTGATATGGCACAGGCAGGCGGAAAAGATATTGAAAAGCTGCCTGAAGCCTTGAAAAAAGCGGAAACAATCATTGCAGAACTTATTAAGTGATCTGAAAAGCACCATATAAAGCCAGGTTCGCAGGTGTCGCATTTCGTTCGGCGCAGACCGTATGTATTTCTCCGGATGATGCCGTCTGAGCATAAAGACTCTTTGGAAATCTGTGTCCCCAACTCTCAGGAGTGTTATTAATGCCTTATTTGCAATTTGACCGTGATAAACTTTTTGTAAAAAGTCTGTCTCAGCGCAAAGACAAAGTGTTTATAGAACGGGATCATGTTCCTGTGAACGCATCCGTCGCCAAACCTTTGAGCGGGCTTGGTCAAAAAACAATGAATGAACTGGCAGACAGACTGATTCTAGCCAAAAAGACGAATAAATCGCGCATGCTCACCTTCGGCGCACACGCCATCAAAAATGGGCTCGCGCCTGTTTTCATCCATTTAATGAAAGAAGGATGGGTGACGCATCTCGCAACCAATGGTGCCGGGATTATTCACGACTGGGAGTTTGCCTTTCAGGGGCACAGCAGCGAAGATGTGCGGGCGAATGTGGATCGCGGTGAATTTGGTATCTGGCAGGAAACGGGCACTTATTTGAATTTTGCCATTGTTGCAGGGGCCTGGAAAGGTCTTGGGTACGGAGAGTCTGTTGGCGCTTTTGTAGGAAATGACGGGGTAGAAGTTCCGTCACAGGAGGAATTGGTTGAAGAAATACGGGAGCAGGCAGCGCAAAATCCGGCACAGGCAGCCGCTGCTGCGGATATGCTGGATCGTGTCCGCCACTTTGATCTGAAACCCGGCTTCCTGTCTGTGCCCCATCCCTACAAGAAATTCGGAGTTCAGGCAGCGGCATACCGGCTTGGTGTCCCTTTTACAAGCCATCCGATGATTGGACATGATATCATTTACACCCACCCCATGAATTATGGTGCTGCCATTGGCAGAGCCGCCCAGAGAGATTTTCTGGTTTTTGCCCAGCAGGTTATGAATCTGGATGGCGGCGTCTATATGAGTGTAGGGTCTGCTGTTATGTCGCCTATGATCTTCGAAAAAAGCCTGTCCATGTCGCAAAACCTGCATATTCAGGAGGGAAAACACATTGACAATCATTATATGGTGATTGTCGATCTGCAGGAATCACATTGGGACTGGTCGCAGGGGGAGCCTCCTATGGATAACCCTGATTATTATCTGCGTTATAACAAGAGTTTCAATCGTATGGGCGGACAGATGCGCTATGTAACAGCCGATAACAGGGACTTCCTGCTCACGCTGGTTAAAACACTGGAAGAGAGAAAGTAGCGTGTGATGATTGCTTTCCTGATACTTTTTATTGCGATGGCGGGCAGTACTGCGAAGGCATGTGTTGCATTCCAGGTGCCGGAAGTCAGGATCAGCCCTGAGCATCCCCTGATTCTGCTTCAGAGTTCTGCGGCATTTGGAGATGCGGACTCAAGTCAGGAACAGGCGAAACGAGTAGAGGAAGCGCGGCGACACGGAGAGGAAATCGTACGTGTCTGGAACCTGCTCCCGTCGGATATCCGTCCCCTCTGTCAGATTCAAATTGAGTTGCGGGTCCAGGAGCATTCCTTAAGAAAAATGCTTTTTGAGGAAATGCTCAGACCGGTACAGGCGAATGAAGTGGCGGTGAGTCTTCAAATTGCAGACCCCCATGATGAGTATGTCTTTGATCTTAATGCTGTTGAAAGCCTTTTACAGACCTTTCCCTGCATAAAAAGTCTTATGGTATCTGAACAGCAATTTGCTCATTACGCTAAGTTCAATGTTGAGGACTATGCTGTCCCGCCTCATGTGCGCTATTGCATGGATGTGATTCAATTGGGAGCCCATTACGGAAAGCATACTGTTCTGGTATTGCAGGGGCTCAAGTGGCTTCACATAGGAGCCGACACGCTGAACCGCCCCCTTCTGGAGGCGATGCGTTCTTTTTCCGATTACGTGATTCCGGTGAATGAACATATTGAGCCACGCCATCTGACTCGACAGACAGCTGTCTGGGGATTATGGCTGGGTGATTTTGTGACGCATTGGGGTGTTGAGCCCCAATCCTGGTGGTTTGAAAGCAGCTTCATGAATACGCCGGGGATTTTCGGAGATCATCTGCACCCTGCGGAGATGCCTCCGGAAATGTATCGCCCCATGATTCTGCAAGGGGCGGCGATGGGTGCCACAGTCTACAGCTTTGAGCCCTGGTGGGATCTCTTTGATTACGGCAACAGCCGGTGCTGGGATGAAGTGATTCTCCCGACGCTTCGGGAAGTCATTCAGAGCGAACTTATCCCGTGGAAAGAACAGGTACTGGAAAAAACGCCTGTCGCCTATCAATTAGCTCCGGCTAGGTCTATTCATGATTTCCACATAAATATGCGCGATCTCGACTGGCTTTCTGATGACGGTACCTTGGCACAGCTGGTGTACGGCGTCTGGGAGCCTATGTTGGAATTTGAGTTGATTCCGAATAAAAGCAATTGGTTTATCCCGCTTTTGCCTGCTGTTGTTTCGGAGGAGGCGGCAGGACGCTTTCCCCGACTTCTGCATGCAGGAGATTGCGATGATGAAGCCTGCTGGAGAGAGCAGCTCAGCGGTTATCTGAAAGAGCCGGCATCGATTCCGCAGGCGTGGACCTGTGAAATCAATGATCATGCCTATGTCATGCACACCCATGAAAATCTGTACGAAAAGCAGTTCTTTGAAGTGGAAACGGCGCAGCCCGTTCGGAATATCACTGCGTCTTTAACAGAGAATGGCTCCTTGCAGTTGAACTGGGATGAGGTGCCTCAAACAGCCAGTTATGAAGTGTGCTTCACGTCTGCAAAGGGATCAACCGCAGTGCTGGCGACTGTCAGTGAAACCAGTTATGTAGTGAACCTTCCCGAACCGGGAAAATTTTCAGTTACCTGTTCTACCCGGTCAAGAGAAAGATATTCCGGTTCTGTCAATTATCTGGACTGTCTGGTTTTCAGCCAGCGTACAAGCCGGCCCGTGGAGCATATTCTCTTTACGAAAGAGGGAACAGTGCTGAATGAAAAAGAGGAGGCGGTTACAGATACCCGACCGGAATCTCAGCAGATTTATCCTGATTATTCCGGTGTGCCTGACCAGTTTCAGCGTCTTGCCGAGGAAGTGACAGGGGCATTGGATGAATTTAAAAATGCCTACGAGTCCATGGACTGGAAAAGACTGACAGCGCTTTACGACCCGGCGTATGAGGATGCCAATGGCTTTCACAGGGAATATGTAAGCCGGGCATGGAAATGGTGGTTCCGCAGAAATAACAAGTGCTTTCTGCTGCGGCAGATCAGGAACTGGGATTTTTCAGAGTACAGCCATTCAGAGATTGTCAAAAACATGCTTTTTCTGTATTGCACCGCTGTTCGCTGGGACGATCAGCCTTTCGGGTATGACGGCATTGTGCGTATACCACGCCATAAGGGTGCGGAAGTGCAGTGCTCCTGGATAAAAAAAGAGGGCAGGTGGCGCCTGCTCAAAACGGAACCGTCGCTTCCGAATCTGGAAGAAATTCTGTGGAACAGCCGACCCATGGACAAAGAGGAAAAGCTGGTTCCCAGTCTGGATGAATGACAGCGCCTCTTCATATGCCGGCAGCTTTCTCACCTCCGCTGAAAGGATCAGGATAGAACCGTTCCTCTTCACAGCAGCACTCTTTTGGAGACAGGTGTTAGAGAGCGGCGGTGTTATTCTGTTGTAGTCCTACTTGTCTGAAACAGGGAACTCCGTCACTCTAAGTTTTGCCGCACCATAAGGAATCAAAGTGAGTTCTGAAAGCGCTTCTTCTGAATGGACTGGACTGAGAGGGGGCGGGGCGGCAGCATTGTGCTCGATTTTCCATTCAGGCAGAAGCCTACCTTTTACATATGCCCGAACCGGCGTGGAAGCCGGATCGAAAGGATTGCAGGAAAGAGGTGCCGACTCAAATCGGATGGTTTCCATGAAATCGGGCGCTAATGCGTAATTCCACGGACTGACGGGATACAGTTCAAAATCATTGTGCGGTGCTTCGCCCCGGAGAGGACGCCATTCGGTTTCCACCAAAAGAGAGTAAACCAGCGGACCTCTGGAAATAGCGGCGCTTTTGTTAAAACGCTCCATGCGCACAGCTTTCATGGGAAACCGCAGAAGAATCACACTGTTGCAGGTCCATTTTTGCTGCAGTACATGGAAAGTGCCGGGGACGGCCGAAACAGGTGCTTCATTGTTCAGCTGCACTGTTGCTCCTTCAGCCCAGGCGGGGATGCGCAGATGGACAGGGAACTCACCGGTGGCATCAAGGTGAATCCGGATTGTTTCTTCAAAGGGATACTCTGTTTCGATACGGAGAAATACCGGCTGCCCGTTCAGCGTGGTTTTTAATGAACAGGGCGCATAGGCAACGGCTGCGATTCCCTGAGGTTTATCGTTGGCTGCGGGCGTACGCATCAAAAGATGGCTCGTAAATTTGGGCCAACCCTGATGCATATTCGAAGTGCAGCAGCCGTAATTGGGCTCAAGACCGAAGAGGTTGGAGTCCGGCCCGTTATTGGTATAGATACGGTCGTCTGAAACGCGGCAGATAACCTGATTTGCCTGCTGCACATACTGATGTGCCCACATGTCCGGAGAAAAGGTGCCGGGAAGTGCGTTAAAAGCAATTCGTTCCATACGATCCGCATCTTCAGCCCGGCCCAGATATGCCAGCAGCGTTTCAAGAGAGAAGAGATATTCTACGACTGCGCAGAGCTCAGTGCCCTGAGAGGGATTCTTTCCTGCATAGTGTTCGTCTCCGGTAAAAATGCCGGTAACCTGTCCGTGATATTTGTCCAGTGTATCCAGAAGCAGCTGCACCGTGTGTAAATCGCCGGGATCCCGGGACTGCCGGTACCAGACAGCCGGCGCCTTAACAGCCATGGCGTTATTGACTACATGGGTATCAAAAATACACTCGCTGCCTTTCATCTTTTCAGTGAATCTGAAGTTTTCAAAATGATCGCGCCAGGAAAAGCCCTGAGAATGAGCACGCTCCGCAATGTTCAGAAAATCCGGATTCCCTGTCCGGTCAAAAAGCCAGTGCAAAGTAATCACGAAATCCATCCAGCGATATTTTCCCCAATCGAAAAGGGGTTTGTATGTGAGAATCCTGTCAATGCAGCGGACATTCGCTGTCATGACCTCAAGGATGGAGGAATCACCGGTGACTTCATAATATTGGCGCAGTGCTTTTAATATGACGAATTGCGGCCAGGTATCATGCTCCTTATAGCCCTCACTTTTTTTGGGCCCAAGCCAACCATCTTTCTCCTGATGCGCAATAATATACCGCATCCAGAAATGTACGGTTTTCTGCAAATGCACGTCGGGCAGTGTCCACGCCAGCGGGATGAGACCGTCCAACCAATAGGGGGCTCGTTCCCAGCCTTCAGCATTACCTCCAATCCAGCCGCTGTGCTGGATATCCGGCCAGAATTTATCCAGATTGCCGGAAAGACCGTTGCTCTGAATCCGCATCTGCTCTTCCAGCCATCCATCTGAAATGATTTTGCCCAAGGGAAAAGGCTCAAGGGCGAGTGGCGTTAATGAATGGGTATCAGTCGGATGCGCGGCGATTAAGAGACTGAGGAAGAAGGAAGAGAGCATAGCGGTTCTCCATTAAAAGTTTGCCGGTTTACTATGAAAGTTATCTGAAAATGCCGGAGCGGCACCTTTGCAGAAATAAATTTGCTATACTAAACCTGAAATGCTATTTACCTATTGTAAGTGTTGCTTTCCGCACAATCAAGAAAGGGAATACAAAACGATGCTCAAGGAGAAAAAGACCATGAAGAGCAGGTGTTTTATTTTCAGCCTTCTGTTTGTTTTGGTTCAGACAGGGTCTTTTGCCCAGACAGAAGGATCAGAAAGGTACAGGCTTCTAAGTGCCCGGGAGTATGAAGAACGTATGACGGCGGCGTGGATAGGGCAGATGGTGGGAGTAGGCTGGGGTGTACCTACCGAATTTAAGTTTAACGGTGTAATGGTGCCTGAAAAAGAATTTCCCCGATGGACACCGGAAACGGTTAATCAGTTTCAGGAAGATGATCTGTATGTTGAGATGACTTTTCTGCACACGCTGGAAAAATATGGGATAGATGCGACACCGAGACAGGCGGGAATCGATTTTGCCAACAGCGGTTATGAACTCTGGCATGCCAATAAATTCGGCCGGCAGAATCTGCGAAAAGGGATTGCGCCGCCTGATTCAGGTCATCCGGAATACAACAGCCATGCAGATGACATTGATTATCAGATTGAAGCGGATTACAGCGGCATCATTGCACCGGGGATGCCGTCCATCGTACTTAAACTGGGCGATACTTTTGGTCGTATGATGAATTACGGTGACGGTCTTTACGGCGGGCTTTTTGTTGGTGCCATGTACAGCGAAGCGTTTTTTGAATCTTCCATTGAAGCCATTATTCAAGCAGGGTTAAAAGCGATTCCTGAGCAGAGTCAGTACCATGAATGCATAAGTGATGTGCTTAGATGGCATAAAGAAAATCCAGAGGACTGGACAAAAAGCTGGGAGAAGATTAACGAGAAATACCATCTGAATCCTGCCTACCGTAAATTCTCCTGCGGGGATCGGGGCGCTTTTAACATCGATGCGAAAATTAATGGTGCCTACGTGGTCATGGGTCTGCTCTACGGGGAAGGCAACCCGGATAAAACCATTGAAATCGCCACCAGGTGCGGGCAGGACTCAGATTGCAATCCCTCCAGCGCCGCGGGGATTCTCTTTACCACATTAGGCATAAACAATATTCCTGAAAAGTTTACCAGTGCCTTGAAAAGGGATGTGGCATACAGTCATACCCCTTATACCTTTGACGGGCTTCTGGCTATTTGCAATGAATTGACCAGACAGGCAGTTGTTTATAGTGGCGGAAAAATCCTGCATGATGCAGAGGGAACTGAATATTTCTGTATTCCAGTGCAGGAAGTGGCAGCCGGTGCGCTTGAACAGTGCTGGGAACCCGGTCCTGTCGCTAACAGCCGTTTTACCGAAGAGGAATACGCGCAGATTCTAACCAAAGAATGACGTTTCGAATATTTTACAGTGACAGAATAGTGTGTACCCTGTCGCGAAGATAGGGTACCACTTCCTCTTCAAACCAGGGGTTGCTTTGGAACCAGGCAATATTGCGTGCGGAAGGGTGGGGAAGCGGCAGAAATCGGGGGATATATGATTTCCAGTGCTTAACTGTATCGGTCAGGCTGGACTTTCTGCGGCTCTTCAGATAACCCTTTTGTGCGTAGGTTCCTGCAAGAATTGTCAGCTCTATTTTGGGGAGCAACGGTAATACCTGAGGATGCCATAAGGGCATGCACTCCGGACGTGGCGGCAGATCGCCCCCGCGCGGATGCCGTCCCGGGTAGCAGAAACCGGCGGACATTATGGCTATTTTTCGGACATTATAAAAGACGTCACGATCAATTCCCATCCAGTCGCGCAGACGGTCTCCGCTCGGGTCATCCCAGGAAATGCCAGTTTCATGGACACGGCGCCCCGGTGCCTGTCCTACGATAAGAATGCGGGCTTCTGAATGGAGGTGAACAACGGGGCGCGGGCCGAGGGGCAGGTGAGCGGCGCAGACTGTGCAGCGGCGTATTTTTTGTACCAGAAGTTCCAGTTCTTCTTGCGTGCTTAATTTTTCTGTCAAAGCAGAGACACTCTCAAGGTATTTTATGTTTATTCACAAGATACACAACACATGTAAAAATATAAACAAAATAGACTTGTTGAAGAATGCCCGATGCTCTACTGAAAAGAAGAAGGCTTTGCAGAAACGCAACAGAAATAGGGTTTAGAAGAACAACATTTTTTAAAAAAACTATCCTGCGCAGGCCTGTTGAAGAAGCCCCTTGGCAGGTACTTATGACTTGGTAAAATCATCGCCGTGGATGCTCATGTATTTGCGCAAGCGACGCATGGCTTCCCGTTCAATTTGCCTGATGCGTTCCCGGGTAAGCTCAAAGTGTTTGCCCGTTTCTTCCAGCGTGTGGGCTTTGCCGTCAATGAGGCCGTAGCGATAACTGATGATAGAACGCTCCCGCTCATTGAGCTGGGCCATCAGGGTTTTCATTTCTTCATCCCGGAAAAACTGTACCAGCGCCTGATTCGCTGCTGCAGGTTCCTGAATGGTACAGGTGTCGCGACCGATCGCACTGTCCAGTGACTGCATATTATCAAAGGGGGAAACTGTCTGATCAAAGAGCTCCAGTTTTTTTATTTCTTTAAGAGTCATACCCAGAGCAGCAGCCATATCATCACTGGAAGGATAAGAGCCGTTTTGAATATAAAACTCTTCCGCCACCCGTTTGTATTTAGCAAGGTTGTCAGTAATATAAACAGGAATACGAACCGTTCGCCCCTGATTGGAGAGTGCACGGGTCACAGCCTGCCGTATCCACCAGGTGGCATAGGTTGAAAATTTACAGCCATGAGAGGGGTCAAACCGATCCACAGCGCGCATCAGTCCCAGATTGCCTTCTTCTATGAGATCAAGTAAAGGCAGTCCGAAATAGAGGTATTTTTTAGCAACAGAGATTACGAGCCGCAGATTGGAGACAATTAGTTTGCGTCGCGCAGAAGAATCGCCTTCTTTTGCCAGCTTGGCAAGACGAATTTCTTCGGAGGCCGGAAGAAGCGGTATTTTTGAAATCTCCTGCAGATACCGCTTCAAACTTCTGTCACTGGGCTCAAGCATAGAATCTCGCTCAATGTAGAGGACAAAAAAGGTTTATTGCATCAGCGAATGATAGGCTGCCATCATTTTCGCAAACAACTCATTCAACAGAAGCACAGGGCCTTCTGTACCTAGAATGAAGTAATGTATCAAGGCGGCAGAGAAGACTGCAGCCAGGAAAGCCAGCAGTAAAACAAACCAGAGAGGTATGTGCACAGACGGGTTGTCACGGGCGCTTTCCTCGTCCATGATCTCTTCCAGTACGGCAGTTGCCTCTTCATACATTAATTCGGAGCTTTCCCGCTCTGCCGCGATGTCCTTCTCTTCGACATCCGGCGGCACCCGGCAAGTGTCTATAAAGTTGCCTTCCTCCGCTTTGGCATCCGGAAGAGAAACAGCAACAGCCTGAGTTTCAAAAACTTCCGTATTATCAGAAAACGGCGGGGGAGATTCATCCAGGGTATCGGAAGCACCTTGCGGCGCCTTATTAGTATCTACTGTACCGACGGGAGCCGCGAATGTTTCAGCGGAATGTTTCCGCAGCGGTGGGGAAACGGAGGCCTCTGTCTTGGGAATTTCTTGCACTTCTTCAGGCACAGGGAGCACTTCAAGAAGGCGTGCCTGGATCATTTTTGCCTTGTCGTGATCGAAAAGAGAGATTAACTGGTCACAGTAGTCCAGTCCTTCGTCCACCAAATCCAGATATTCACAACAGACAGCCAGCGGATACAGGACGTTTTTTACGTTGGGCTGCGCCTCGTTGATGCGTTTAAGCAAGTTGCGGGCGGCATCGTAATGTCCTATCCGTATCAGCTGAATGGCTTCCTGATAAGAAAGACGTATATCCTGAATCAGCACAAATGGTACTCCCAAAAAAAGAAGATTTCTTACGTTAGGGTATGAGTTTGTCCTCCGGAAAGTCAAGTTACTGGAGTTGTTTCGGAACTGCTTCCGTAAAAGCCTGGTCATAGTCCTTCCAAACAGGATCATAACCGGATTTTTCTATGAACGTTTTTATTTCTGCAACCGTGCGCACATCCTCAATTTGAAACTGTTCGAGGGTGGGAGATGTGGGCGCGGCATATCCGCCCGGACGCGTGCTGGAGCCTGCGCTCATGGCAGTAATCCCCAGAGGCAGCAGTTTATCTCTGAAAGAGGGGGCCTCGCGCGTGCTAAGATAAAAGGGCGACTCCGGGAGAAAGAGGCGCAGCGCAAGAATCATCTGCACCATGTTAATGTCAGAAACGGGGAAAGGCGGGTTGAAAGCGGAAGGTGTGTGCTTCAGTCGTGGAAAAGAAAGGGCTATCGTGCTGTTCCAGCATCGGGTCTGCAGCCAGCGTGCATGCAAAGCAAGCCAGAAAGCATCAACACGCCATTTATACAGACCCAGCAGAACGCCGGCACCCAGTCTTCTTACGCCTGCATTCGCTGCTCTTTCCAGAGCTTCCAGACGAAAAGAAAAGTCTCGTTTGCGTCCGCTGCGATGCATATCCAGATAGGTGGGTTTGTGATAGGTTTCCTGATACAGCGTTACACCGTCAAGACCGTGGGTGCACAGGAGATGGTACTCTTCTTGTGTCATGGAATACACTTCGACCGCAACGGAGGAAAACCATCGTCGGGCGATGGTGCATGCCTGGGCTATGTATTCCGGCGGCGCCGCATGGACAGCATCCCCTGTCAGCAGCAGCACGCTGCTGAAACCCTCCTTTGCCAAAGTGCGACACTCGTCTTCAATTTGAGTTGGAGTAAGCGTTGTTCTCGTTTCTTTGCCGGCATTGACTGTTGAAAAACTGCAATACAGACAATTGGAGCCACAGACATTGGAAAGGTAAATGGGAGCATAAAGGCTTACGGTGCGCCCGAACTGGCGACGAGTCTGTTTGTTGGCTTCCTGTGCCATGGCTTCCAGAAAAGGAAGCGCGGCAGGCGACAGAAGGGCAAGAAGGTTTTCAGGGGTGCGGCGGTCAGCAGACAGGGCGGCCTCGACCTGTCTTTCAGAAAGCGTGGTGTACTGTTCCTGAATCAGCGTCTCGGGCCACTCATTTAAATAGGCTTCAAAGGTCATGCTGCACATTAATCCTGATTAAAAAGAAACCCCGTTAACGGAGAGGAAGCGGCGGCAAGGCTGCGTTGCGGTCCTAATCCGGCGAGGTAAGCCATTCGTCCTGCAGTAGTAGCCAGGGCAAAGGCTTTTGCCATGGCTCCGTGATCCCGGGCATCGGAGAGCGCTGTATTTACAAGCACCGCATCCGCACCTAGTTCCATGGCTTCCGCCGCATGGGACGGTGCGCCCAGACCAGCGTCAACGACGACAGGCACATGGGCCTGTTCAATAATAATACGAATCATTTCTTTTGTTTGCACCCCACGATTGCTTCCTATGGGAGCACCGAGGGGCATCACTGTTGCCGTACCGACTTCTTCGAGACGTTTTGCCAGAACCGGGTCTGCCTGAATATAGGGGAGTACAACAAATCCTTCTTTTACAAGTTGTTCGGCAGCACGAAGCGTTTGAATAGGATCAGGCAGCAGATAACGCGGCTCAGGAGTCAATTCAAGTTTTATCCAGGGTTCCAGCCCGCCGGCACGGGCGAGGCGCGCCAGTTTCAAAGCTTCTTCTGCTGTTTGCGCACCGCTCGTATTGGGCAAAATCAGCTGCTTTTTCGGATCTATGGCGGAAAGAATGCTCTGGTGTTCGGGACTGTTTAAGTCAACACGCCTAAGTGCTACGGTGACGATTTCCGAGCCGCTTGCCTCGATGGCTGCGCGCAACGCTGCCGCTGAGGGAAATTTGCCTGTGCCGATCATAAGCCGTGATGAAAAAAGGCGGCCTGCAATCGTAAATGTATCCATAGGGGAATTCGTATCCATAATTAAGTGATCCTGATAGATGCAGAGGACGGGCGGGCTTTCCTGAACGCCTGGCTGTTTTTAAATGTAACACTGCAGCCGTTATCAATATTCAGCGCTGCCGAACAGCGCCGTGCGCTGTTGAAAAGAATCGGAGCGAGCCTGTTTCAGGTCATATAGTACCAAAATAAATACCGGACTTTGTATTTGTTCACGACAAAAGAAACTCATCTCCGGCAAAACGGGTCTTAAGGCAAGAGATAAAACTGAAAGAGGTGCCTTCTTCATGTCTTCAATTTTGCTTTGCCTTGCGGTTCTTTTATCACTCAATCAAAGGGATGACTTCCATGCACCTCGTATGAACCAGATTCAGGTGATCGGAACGCACAACAGCTATCATCTGGAACCGCCCTCCCTGGTCCTGGACACTTTGAGTACTCTTGATCCCCGTGTGAAAGAGTGGGCATATTCTCATGATTCACTGGACGCACAACTTGAGCAAGGGGTTCGCAGTTTCGAACTCGATATACACCCGTACGTTTCAGGATTCAAGGTGCGGCACGTGCCGCTTGTAGACGATAACAGTACCTGTCCTGAGTTTATGGAGTGTTTATCCACATTGTATTTATGGTCACTGGAACATAATGAACATGTGCCTGTCACCATTCTCGTCGAAATTAAACAAGCGGAGGCACTGCTTGCAGCCGAGCCGCTCTGTAACGATCCGGTTCAAATTGTGCAGCGCATCGAAGACGAAATCAGAACAATATTTCCGTCCGACAAACTGGTTACGCCTTCGTGGGTTCAAGGAAATGCAGTTTCTCTCAGGAAGAAGCTGGAACTGGAAGGATGGCCGCCCCTGAAACATTGTCTGGGGAAATTTGCCTTTATCCTTCATGACCGCGGGAACTTGCGGGACGCATGCGCTTCTGCCGGACAAAATAAAGTGCTCTTTGTAAACGCATCTCCCGCCCGAAGTGACGGGGCGTTCATTGTGGTGGATGATCCCTATAATCCTGAAATTTCTGCGCTCCTGAAACAGAATATGATCGTCCGGGTGCGTGCGGACAGCGGGTTAAACGTGGATCGCCCCGACAGCATAAAGAGGAAAGAGCAGGCACTGGCATGCGGTGCCCAAATTGTCAGCACTGATTTTCCGCCAGGAAAAGCAGATCCTGCCACCGGATATTGTCTTTCTTTGGGAGAAAGTACTTCTGCCCGGAGCAATCCCGTTACAGGAGATTTTTCTGTCAAGGCGTTTCTTCAAACCATAATTCCTTAGAGGAAAAAGAGGTGTTCCGGAGCGAACCGGAAAAGAATGGAACTGTTTCTCTTGATTAAGAATCAGATTCTTGTTATATTTACCCCGAATTCAAAGAGGAATTTCCCTGATGTCCGTAGAATGCTCGGGAGATTTGGGTGAAAATGTCAGAATAAAATGAAGAAAGGACTTCTGTAATGCGTCGCTATGTATATAACCTCGATCCTCAAAAAATGCCGGATGCCTGGTACAATATCCTGCCCGATCTTCCTACGCCCCATGCACCGGTACTGCATCCTGCCACGCATAAACCTGTCGTGCCTGAGGATCTCGCACCCATTTTTCCGATGAACCTGATTGAACAGGAAATGAGCAGCGAGCCGGCAATTTCCATACCCGGCGAAGTGATGGATCGTTATTTGATGTTCCGCCCCACGCCGCTGCGTCGCGCCTATCGGTTGGAAGAAGCACTGCAGACGCCCGCAAAAATTTATTATAAAAATGAAAGTGTTACCCCTTCAGGCAGCCACAAAATAAATACGTCCATACCTCAGGCCTACTACAATAAAGTGGAGGGGGTTCAGTCATTAAGTACCGAGACCGGAGCAGGGCAGTGGGGCACGGCTCTTTCTATTGCCTGTGCCATGTTCAACATGCAGTGCAAAGTCTATATGGTCCGTGTCAGTTTTGACCAGAAACCCTACCGTAAGGGATTTATGGAAACCTTCGGCGCAACTGTTATTGCGAGTCCCAGCGATACAACAGAGGTGGGCAGAAAAATTCGCGCTGCCAATCCGGGTACCTCCGGCAGCCTGGGCATGGCAATCTCAGAAGCAGTCGAGGTGGCGGTTACCAGTGGTGGAACCGTGAAGTACAGCCTGGGCAGTGTGCTGAATCATGTGTGCATGCACCAGACGATTATCGGCGAGGAAGCGCTGCTGCAGATGGAAATGGCAGGCGACTATCCGGACGTTGTTATCGGGTGCTGCGGAGGCGGTTCCAATTTTGCCGGTATCGCTTTTCCTTTTGTACGGGAAAAATTCAACAAAAAACTGGATACGCGCTTTATTGCGGCAGAACCCACCGCGTGCCCGACTCTGACCAAAGGCCCCTTCGCTTATGATTTCGGCGATACAGGACAGCTTACCCCCCTTATTAAGCAGTATACACTGGGTCACAACTTCGTACCGCCCGGCATTCATGCCGGCGGTCTGCGGTATCATGGCGTTGCCGCCACGGTGGCGCATCTTAAAAAGGACGAAGTGATTGAAGCCGTCGCGCTGCACCAGAACCCCTGCTTCCAGGCGAGCCTCATGTTTGCAAAAGCAGAAGGGATTATTCCAGCGCCCGAATCCGGCCATGCCGTGCGGAGTGCCATTGATGAAGCGATCAAATGCCGGGAATCCGGAGAAGCAAAAACTATTCTATTCAACTTGAGCGGACATGGGCACTTCGACATTACCGCTTACGAGGCGTATTTGCGCGGTAATCTTCAGGATCTGGAACTGGACGAAGAAACGCTTGCAAAAGGAATTGCCAGTATTCCGGAGATTCAAGAATAAAGACCTGACCCCTGCTAACTGCTGAAGCAGGGTTGCAAAATCACCACTATGCGGCTGCATCAGATTTCAAGAGATCGGGCAGCCGCATATTTTTTCAGCCCGTCCTGCCAGTCAGGCATGTAGTCCAGTCCGGAGCGGGCGAGTTTGCTTCTGTCGAGAAGGGAATAGGCTGGTCTGCGAAATGCGTCTTGAAAATTCATCCGTTGTACAGGCAAAAGATCCGCGTCGATTTTGAATTGAAAAAAGATTTCCCGGGCAAAATCATACCAGCTGCAGAAGCCCTTGCTTACGGCGTGATAGATGCCCGAAGGGGCTGCAGTCGCCAGAATGCTGATCTGTTCCGCCAGATCCCGAGCACATGTCGGGCTGCACATCTCATCAGTTACCACATGTACAGGGCTACCTTCTCGCGCCCGGGCCAGCATCGTTTCAACAAAATTTCGCCCCTTTTTTCCCCGGCAGGGATTTTGCCCGTACAAGGATGCCGTCCGTATAATCAAATAGTCTGAACAGTTTTCAATAACATACCGTTCTCCGGCAGTTTTGCTTTTTCCATACACATTGACCGGGCGGACAGGATCAATTTCCTGAAAAGGCCGGGCTGGCGAGAAACTGTATCCGCCGTACACATAATCAGTGCTGATATAAATCAGACGGGCTCCCACATGCCTGCAGAGTACAGCTGTTTCCAGGCAACTGAGTGCGTTGATCTGGTAAGCGAGCTGAGGGTGTGCTTCGCAGAAGGCAGGTTCATGCAGGGCGGCAGTGAGAATGACACAGGAAGGCTGCACTTCAGTAATGCAGGAGCGCAGTGCATTGTAATTGGTGATATCCAATTGAAAATCTGCGGCTTCCAGATCGGCGCCGAAGGCCTCACCTGGCGGAAATGCGCACAGCAGCTCGCTGCCAAGCTGACCGGCAGAACCTATAATGAGGGTCCGGGACATGGCAAGTCAGATCTTTCAAAGGATAGTAGGACTGAGAGTGTATGCTACCGGACTTAAAAGGTGAAGCCCAGCCCCAGCGTAAGCACATCGACGCCACGATTGTGGCTGTCCAGTCCGCCATTAGACAGGTGCTCGTAGCGAAGAACGGTGTGCAAGCCGTTTTGAAAGCCGTAGCCTACACCAAAGGCGGAAAGGAAATTGAGATTGGAGCCATTGCCTTCAATCCGCCCTTTGTGCGCCAGAGCATGGGTGTTTGCTTCAAGATACACGCCCCGGTAACTGTCTCTTTCAAAATAAAAGCGAAGCCCGAGACCAAGACCTCCGCCCCATACCGTATCGTCCCCTTTGCTTTTCTGCTCATAGAGAAACAAGGGAAGAAGGCGAAGTCCCAGCGAAAAATGGGAACTGAAGGGCTTCTCGAACTCCAAAGTAGACTTGAGCAGAAAGTCACCGCTTCTGTCAGTGCCACCCAGTTCAAGCCCCGGACCGCCTGATAATTCAATATTGAATTTTCCAGGATGCGCTCCTTCGGCCGCACAAAGCGATGTTGTAAAGAAAAGAGAGGCAAGCAGGAGAAGACTGACGAGAAGATTTATTTTCATTACGGGTACCATTTTGTTAGAACAAAGAAATATATACGCAAAACTGTTACGCGGAGTATAGCATGAAAGCCACTGAAATTACAGTTATAGACTGCTTCCGGCTCCTAACTGGTCTATCATGGTGATCATGGGGAGAAATAGGGAAACGAACAGGATGAGCACCGCAATGCCTACGATAATGGTAAAGATCGGTTGGAGCACTTCGCCCAGTCCCGCAACAGCAAGCTTCACCTCTTCGTCGTAAATGTCCGCAATCTGCTCGGCGATCTGGTCAACTTTTCCTGATTCTTCGCCGGTGACAAACATATCCGTAACAACGGGCGGAATACTTTTAGACTGCCGCATCGGCTCTTCAAGACTGCCGCCCTGTTCCACAGAATGGCGCATGGCTTTCAGTGTTTCTGCTACTGCACGATTGTGTATGGCACTGCGTGTCAGATCAAGGGTCGCCATCATGGAAAGCCCGCTGCGCAGCAGGAGCCCCATGGTTCTGCACATTTCGACAAGTGCGTTCTTGTGGATAATGGCACCAAGGACAGGTATTTTCAGTTTATAATAATCTGCTTTTATCCGGCGTTCAGGAGTTTTGGTGAGCCAGAGTTTATACACAAGTCCCAAAATTACCAGAAGCACAAAAGGCAGCCACCACCAGAGACGGGTCAGGGCAGACAGCTCAATCAGCAGTTTCGTGCTGGCAGGCGTGTTCATATCGGCGCGTTCAAAAAAATCTGCGAAAACGGGAACGACAAAAGAGGTGATGACGAAGAGAGCGCCAGCGCAGGCAATAATCAGCAGCACCGGATAAATCATGGCGCCCCGCACTTTTTTGCGGAGCATCTCGCGTCCTTCCCTGTAGGTGACCAAACGGCGCAGCACGGTGGTTAAAGTGCCGCTTGCCTCGCTTGCTTTGATCAGATTGACAAAAACGGAGTCAAAATAGCGCGGATGCCGATCAAAGGCCTGCCACAGCGTATTGCCACCTTCCACATACAGGGCAATATCATTAATGAGCCCTTTAACGGCTAAATTTTCAGCGCGGCTTGCCAGCGACCGTAAAGAGCGCAAAATAGGAGTACCCGATTCCAAAAGCATAATAAACTGGCGCAAAAAATTGGTTACATCGGCGTAGCGTACATTTCCCGAACCATGAAAAAGGCGGCGGGCGGGTGCTGTTTGCGCATCCGTGGAACTTCCTGTCAGAGAAGCGCCAGTCTGTTCACTTTCCGAGGAACCGAGGTCGAAGCGTTTGGGTCTTTTGGCGACCGGTTTGTTGGCATCAGGTTCGAGCATGCGTTTCATTTCCTCTCATATAGATCCTGCACGGCAGGCAGGCACTCACTTATCGGCAGGTACGCCAGGAAAGCACTTGTATTTCGTTTCTATCCAGAGACACAACAGCCGCTATTGAATGCCTGGAAAGGGGATAGGCATCCAGAGCCGCATTTTTCAAAAGAACAGCACTGCTTTCGATTTTCCAGACAAGTCCTTCTCCCGGAAAATTTTCAGGAGAAAAATTAAATTCCTGCCAATCCTCGGCAGAAAGGGCGGACATGCTGGCTGAGACTTCAGCGCGATAATTATCAAGCAGGACAGGGCGGTCGGGGTTTGAGCCTTGCGTATAACCATATACCGGGAAAGTGTAAATTGTGGAGGTCACAGGCAACATGCCTTTCCGCAAAGTTTCCTGCAAATAAGCAGCCGAACTCTGAATACCCGCTTCCGCATAAAACTGGCTTCGAAGTTTGCGGAGGTCAAATGTGCACAAATCGTCTTCTACCATCAGAAAATGGACATAACTGGCGCCAAGCAGCGTGAAAAGCGTAAGCAGGGCAATAGCTGTAAAAAGAGCAGCACCGCGCCGTCCGTCACAACGCTCAGGGCAGCAAAAGAAAAGAGGCGTAACCGCCCTTTTGATTGTTCTTTTATTTGACATGTATGTTAAAAACCACCATTCGGGAAATGTGCCGTGTAGGATCGCGCGGATCAACACAGGTCAAACTGATCCGTACTGCATCGGGCATTTCTCTTCTGTTCCATTGAGTGTTCCATCTTTTTCCATCGGAATACAAAATGCGCATTGCCAAAATATTTTCGAGAGAGAAAGATTCCTGAGGCACTGCATCTTCGATGTCAAGTTCAGAAACATAACGGATGAAACGGGCGCTTTCAGTAGTCCGCTCAATTTTATATCTGACAAGAAAACGATCGTTACGATCCTGGAGAGGATTATAGATGCTTACCGGAAAAGAAACACTGTCATCCTCAAAATTGACATTCCAGTACCGCCTGCTGTCTTCGACAGATGCCCGCATACCCTCAAGGCCCCTCTGGCAGCAGTCTGTGGGCAGAATATTTTCAAAATCTTTGCGGAACTCTGTAAAACAGCGGGCAAGCGTTTTTTCGAGAGTCAGAGCGGAAACAAGATCGTTCCACTGGTAAGAGACTTTGACAAACCCGACGAATCCCATTGTGGATACAACACCCAGCATACTCATCACCAGAAGCAGTTCTAAAAGGGTAAAGCCTCTATTTGGTCGGGAATAATAAGTTATATTCACTGTGGGCCTGCCTCTGTTTCTTTTGCCTGGTCAAGGCTTTGAAAGAGGGAACGGGGAACACAACTCGTCAGGGCCAGCATGCGGGGCCGACCGGATAAGCGCCAGTGCACAGAAAGAGTGACCTCGAGGTAATCCGCTGTTTCGGAGGGGATCCTGCCCCACGCCTGCCAGTAAAAAGATCTGTGCAAAGTTGCCGTTTTGTCCTGAGCTTTTTTTGTGGCGAGTATTGTGTCCGGGAGCAGCGCACCGGAAGCGGCAAGTGTGGAGTTTTCATTTGGAAGGATTGGGAAAAGACCATCTTCTCCCGTTTCATCGAAAGACCACACATATTCCCCCGGGTGAGCACAAAGCACGGAGAGCTGAGTTTCGGCAATTTCAGCGGCAACACGGTTATTGCGTAGCTCTTTTGAACGCTGCAGGTTATTGCCGAAAAGGGAAACTGAAATAGCCAGAGCAACAGAAATAACCGCTAGCGCGGTGATTAACTCAAGAAGAGTAAATCCGGCTGCAGCTTTGTTGTTATAAAAAAGAGACTTGCGACAAACCACCGTTCAAAGCTTCCTTGTTCCCTTAACAGGCACGCCCCGTCATTCAGCAGCTATTACGTGTTGTTATCATAATAGAATTCAAAAAGTAAATCAAGAGAAAAAAAAATATTATAAAAATAAATTTGACTTTTTAAAAATATTATGCTATAAGTGCTTTGAAGATGGTGAGGGACAGGTGTATTCCATTTAGAAACGCAAGAAAAAACTCCAAAAAGAAAGAGAGGTGAGAAGTATGCATTGCGCATTATGTAATGAATTTGTCGAAGACAACGAACTTGCCTGCGGTGACGCCATAGAAGTGGACGGCGAGTATTGGCATAGCGAATGTTATGTTGAGTACTACGGCGAAGAGCTCGAAGAAGCCGTGTAGTATTCCTGCAGCCCTTTTGTTTTGAAAGCGCCTCGGTCTTACCTGTGACCGAGGTTTTGTTTTTAACGGTTGCGCGAAAACGGGAACATTTCTTTTGGAAAAGGAATTCTTTATAAGAAGCCTGAGCTCCGTCTCCGAGGTCTTCAAATAAGTTACTGACAGTGAAGGGAAGTAAAAAGTACTTAAAAAGTGAACGCTGTTTTATTAAAAATTCGTGCCTACCCGCGCGCCTCAAGAAATAGAGTTATTGTAACTGAATCGGGCTTACTTCAGGTGTATGTGACAGCTGCGCCGGAAGACAACAAAGCAAATACCGCCATTATTGCAACGCTCTCGAAACTATTAAAAGTCGCAAAAAGCAACATTGAAATCGTTAGCGGACTGCAAGGACGTGATAAAAAAGTAAAAGTGTCCAATGTATCTGAAAAAATAATTAATCAGCGGCTTGAATTACTTCAAGCGGATAAATCATAATATTTTCTGACGATTAAAAATTTTAGCAGTAGGAATCATAAATGGATTTAATGAAAAAAATTGAGCAGGCAGCAGAGGTTGTCCAAAAACATTTGACCTGGCAACCTGAAGTCGCAATTATTTTGGGAACCGGGTTAGGATCAACGGGGAGCAGTATAGAGAATCCTGTCGTTATTGACTATGCCGCTATCCCCAACTTTCCCTTGTCAACAGCCGAAGGGCACGCCGGAGAAATTATTGCAGGAACGCTCGCCGGCAAAAAGGTCATCGGATTATCCGGTCGTTTCCATTTGTATGAAGGGTATTCCATGGAGGAAGTTACCTTTCCTGTACGGGTGGTGAAAGCGCTGGGAGCACATACGCTGATCGTCTCCAATGCGTCGGGAGGCCTGAACCCGCAGTACCGGGCAGGCGATCTTGTGGTAATTACCGATCATATTAATTTGATGGGAAACAATCCTCTCATAGGTCCTAACGATGACCGGCTTGGCGAGCGAATTCCGGACATGTCCGAGGCATATTCCCGTGCTCTTGTCTCTCTTGCGGAGCAGGCGGCACTTGAAGAGCAAATAAAACTTCAGCGGGGCGTATATTTAGGCTGCACCGGGCCCTGCCTCGAAACGCCGGCAGAATACCGCTTTATGCGCATTATCGGTGCTGATCTTGTGGGTATGAGTACTGTTCCTGAAGTCATTGTGGCAGTGCATGCCGGACTTAAAGTGCTTGGCTTTTCTGTGGTAACTGACGAATGCTTTCCTGATTGCCTGCAGCCGCTAAATCTGGAACGAATTGTGCGATGTGCTGCTGAAGCGGAGCCCAAATTGACGAAGCTTATTAACCGGTGTTTGCATTTATTATGATGGTGTTTGCATTTATTACTCTTTTAGGGAACTAAGAATGCTTGTAAAAATTAGTCGCGTCTTTTTTCTCCTGGCCTGCATCCTTATGGGGTTTATCTGGAGCAAATTCATTCTGGAAAATATGGTGGAGTCCGGGCGCCAGATTGAAAATGTACAGAGGTGGATTGGGCTGGGTGGTCTGATTGGGGCAGTTGTTGCCATCGCTGTGCTTTTGGCATTGCACTTTGTGACGCAGGAATTATATGAGCGTTTTGCCCCTGCGGTTGTTGCCATAGTGCTCGCATTGCTTGCTGGGTACTCCATTTCAAGATATCTTCTTTTCTGGTTTCCTTCCATTGACATCACTTCGCAGGTTTTTATTTCTGTAACGGTGGTGCTGCTTTTCGGCTATGTGGGCATTTATCTGGGATTAACCCGCGCTTCAAATTGGGAATCCCTGATTTCCGCCGTAAAACACAGGCAGTTTCAAAACAGCCCGACGGTTTCACTGAAGATTGTTGATACCAGCGTGCTTATTGACGGGCGCATCGCAGACATCTGTGAAAGCGGTTTTCTTGAGGGTACGCTTCTTATCCCGCGCTTTGTTTTAAAAGAATTGCAGAATATAGCGGATTCGGCAGATGTCGTAAGACGTGCCAAAGGGCGGCGCGGGCTCGATATACTGAAAAGTCTTCAGGAGTCTACAGCAGAGGTCTCTGTCAGCATTATTGAGGATAACCCCAACGCAAGCAAAGAGGTGGACGGAAAACTCCTTCTTTTGGCAAAGCAGTATGGCGCCAAAGTTCTTACCACGGACTTTAATCTGAATAAAGTGGCGCAGATTGACGGAGTGGTTGTTTTGAATATCAACGATCTTGCCAATGCCTTGAAGCCTGCTGTACTGCCTGATGAAATTATGGAAGTAAAGCTTATCAAAGAAGGAAAAGAGCCTTCTCAGGCAGTCGGCTATCTTGATGACGGTACCATGGTAGTTGTGGACGGCGGACGCAATCATCTCGGCAAAAACGTGCAGGTTCTTGTTACCAGTATTCTGCAGACTTCTGCGGGACGCATGATCTTTACCCGCTTTCACACACAGGCATAATGAGAGTTCAGGCTGTCATACCAGCTGCCGGTATGGGGGAACGGCTGGGCGCATCACGCCCTAAAGCGCTGGTTGAAATCAACGGTGTGCCATTGCTGCGCCACACACTGCTTCGCCTGGCGTCTCTTTTGACACCGTTGCCCTGCATCGTTTCGTACCCCGAAGGTTTCCGAAATGAATTTGAGCATGCGTGCTGCGACTTGAACGTAGTACTGATCTGCGGGGGAAGAGAACGGCAGGAGTCCGTTTGGCTTGCCTTGAATGTGCTGGATCCGCAGGTTGAAATTGTTCTGCTCCATGATGCCGCCCGCCCTTTTCCGGATCCTGCTTCAATACAGTGCGCTGTGGAAGAAACGAAGAAGTGGGGTGCTGCTACCCTTGCAATTCCTGTGAGCGATACGATTCTTTCAGTTTCCGAAGACGGATTTTTAAAAGATACACCCGACAGAAGAGAGCTCCGGGCATGCCAGACACCGCAGATCTTCCTCAAAGAAACCATTACGGCGGCGCACCGGGCAGCGCATGAGGAAGGCAGGCAGTTTACAGATGATGCGTCCATGGTTCGCTTTTATGGCGGACAGGTGAAGATTGTTCCAGGCACGGTCGGAAATTTTAAAATTACAACTCCTGCCGATCTTGCCTATGCCACGTATTTAGTGCAGGAGGGAAAAGAATGATTCGCATCGGCATCGGTTACGATATCCATCGTCTGGTACCCGGACGCAAGCTCATACTCGGCGGTGTATGCATTCCCCATGAAAAAGGATTTGAAGCCCATTCGGACGGAGATGTTTTGTGCCATGCAATTTCCGATGCATTGCTGGGTGCTGCCGGGCTGCCTAATATCGGTGTCCTTTTCCCGGATACAGATCCTGCCTATAAAGATGCAGACAGTATAAGCCTCCTTAAAAATGTGGTGCGACGGCTGCACGACAGAGGTTTTCGTCCTGTGCAGATGGATTCCAACATAGTGGCGCAACGTCCAAAACTGAAAGACTACGTTGAAGAGATGATCCATTCGCTTTCTGCTGCGACAGGAATGCCTTCAGAAAATATTTCTATTAAGCCCCGTACGAATGAGCATTTAGGGGCAGAAGGCAGGGAAGAAGGAATCAGTGCACAGGTTGTGGTGGTCATTGAAAAAATTCCACCTGAAGAAGCCTAGTTTTATTCAGGAAGAATGTGCACAACACGACCGTCAACCGAAAGCCGTCCGGCGGCATATAGGGCGATGGCTTTTGGATACAACTCACGTTCAAGCGCCTGCACCCTGTTAGCGAGTGATTCTACCGTGTCCTCCGGTGTCACAGGGACACTGTCCTGAAGAATAATCGGACCGTGATCATAGAGCGAATCAACAAAATGTACTGTCGCTCCAGTTATTTTGGCTCCATATGCGAGCACGGCTTTGTGCACGTGATTGCCGTACATTTTATGTCCGCAAAAAGCAGGGATCAGTGCGGGATGCACGTTCATGATACGGTTGGCGAAGGCAGGGGGCACTTCGAGAAGGTGCATGAAGCCGGCGAGTACAATAAGGTCAACCTCATGGCGGCCTAAATGCTCCCAGATAGCTGCATTGAAGTCTTTCTGGGTGCTGTAATCGGTACGGGGGACCGCATAGGACGGTATGGCTGCCTTATCGGCGCGCACAAGGCCGTAGGCATCTTTTCTGGAAGCAATGACACAGGAAATTTGTGCGTCCAGAGTCTTCCCTGTTATTCTGTCTATTAGATTCTGGAGGGTGCTGCCGCTTCCCGACAGCAAAACAGCCAAACGAATCGTCATGATAAACCCTTAATATGGCAAAGATGATGGTTGACGGTGCCTGATATATGGCATTATATACCTTTGTCAAGGGGCACATCCATAGAAACGAAACAGATTCATTGTTGCAGGCAATAAAAACAAGGAATGTACTATGAAGCGTTTTTTATTTTTCGTTATGATCGTGACAGCGCTGACTTTAAGCGGATGCGAAACGCTTGAAGGAACGGCAGGCTCCGGCTTTTTTAATCAGATAAACCTCTTGAGCACTCAGCAAGAAGTGTCGTTGGGTCAGCAGTTTTCTGTTCAGATAGAAGAATCTGAAAAAGTCCTTAATCACCCTGCAATACAGAATTATGTGTCAGAAATCGGGAAAAAACTTATTGCTGTGGCGCCCCGACAGGACGTACCCTATTCTTTTAAAGTCATAGACGCCCCCGACACTGTGAATGCCTTTGCCCTTCCCGGGGGCTATATGTATATTTACACGGGTCTCTTAAAAACATGCTCCAATGAAGCGGAGCTTGCTGCTGTTATGGCGCACGAAATCGGGCACGTTGCTGCACGGCATCATGGGGAAATGATGACCCGTCAGATGGGCATGGAGATGGTTACCGACATGGTGCTGGGGAAAAAGCCGGGTATGGTCGCCTCTCTGGCAGGGCAGCTGTTTACTGCCGGTGTGTCCGCCCGTTACAGCAGAGCACAGGAAAGAGAGGCGGACAGCCTGGGTATGGAGATCCTGTATCGTGCCGGCTACCCGCCTCAGGGAATGATTTCATTTATGAGCAAACTTATGGAAGCAGACCGGCGCCAGGGTGGTGGCAGAAGTATGCCTATTTTCGCCACGCATCCCAGTCCTGAAGAAAGAGTGGCGCTTTTGCAGGAGCTGCTTCAGAGATACCCGGCAACGCCGCAGCACAATGCCAACTACGGCGAAGACCGGTATCGCCAGGCAATACTGTCACAATTATAAACAACACTAGCGATACTGGCGAGCCCAGGCCTCAAGGGCGTTTTGCTCACAGCCCATACGCCAGCGCATGAGTCGCTGGCAGCAATCCGCAACGATGCCCGAGCAGGCGTCCTGTTGTGCTAAATTCTCAAACTCACCCGGGTCATTCTGCAGATCGAAAAGCTGGGGAGGCATAGATGCTTCGCCGAACTGCACATACTTGTACTTGTGATCCCGAAGCATCCATAACCGGCACGCCTCCGGATTCAGATTAGCAGTCTCTTTCAGAATGTTGTAATAGTAAAATTCGAAAATAATTTTACTTTTATGGTTCCGGCAGTTTGGATCGGTCAGAAGGTATCTGGGATCTTTCCCCTGAAAGCCGGAAGAGGGGGGAGCACCCAAAAAATTACAGATCAGAGGTGCAATATCCACGTTTTCAATGAGCACGTCGTTGAGCGTGCCCCGTGTGCTGTCCGCTTCTGCAGCGGGATCTCTTATAAGCAGTGGAACCCGGACGGCGGCGTCAAAATAATGCGCCTTTCCTGCAAGATAGTGGTCACCCAGATAAGTGCCGTGGTCGCTGTTAAAAATAATTGCTGTATGCTCCCACTGCCCTGATTCCTTAAGGAAATCAAAGAGCCTTCCCAGATTGTAGTCCAACTCAGAAATCATTCCGTAGTAACAAGCGCGAACGTCGCGCCAGCTGCCCTCGTCCAGAAATTCCGTCTGCGCCCAGTCGGCGCGGCACCGGGAGAAATACGGGTGGTCATTTTTGGCTTCACGAGGGTGGCGGACCGGTGCGGGCATTTCCTTCGGATCATACATGGAGTGAAAGGGTGCGGAACAAAGGTAGGGACCGTGAGGCTTGATATAATTCAGGGAAAGAAACCACTGTTTGTCCGCATTCCCGGCAATGTACTCCATGCTTTTGTTTGTGACAAAAGCCATTTCACTGTGCTCACGTTTGTATCGGGCAGGATAAAAACAGGGCAGGTGCGCCCCTGCCCCGGTTTCCGGTATGCATGGAGAGTACATGGTCTCGTGCGTGCAGTGCTGTTCCGGATACCCTTGTGTTTTCAGCCAGTCGTACCATTCCGGACTGTCATATTCATGTTTCAGCACCACTTCATACCCGGGCAGAAAATGTTCATAACTGAGCGAGTGTTTGTGTGGGTGTCCTTCGGGAAGCAGAGACGGGTCGACGGAGTAATCGTTATAGCCGACGATAGCCGGCGACAGACCGAAGCGCTGCAGATGGACGGCAAGGTTGTGCTCAGCATTTTTAAGAGGGGTAAGATTGTCCACGACCCCGGTAGAACAGGCATATCTGCCGGTATGCATGGACATGCGGCTGGGAGCGCAGGGGCTGCTCTGACAGAAGGCGTTTCTGAAATAAACCCCTTCAGCAGCGAGGGCATCAAGATTCGGCGTTTGCACAAAGGGATGACCGGCGGCACCCAGACATTCAGGTCTGAATTCATCGCTGCATATCCACAATACATTCAGTTTTTGTCTGTCAGTCATGGCGGCACCCTGTAAAGCAAAAGCAGGCAGAAATTGAAGAACAATCAAATAATATGCTGTAACCGTTCAGCCAGACGTGTATAGCGCCGGGTGATAGTGTTGTTGTTGACTGCAAGAGAAACGGCTTTGGATGATCCGACTAGGATCACTTTTTGCCTGCCCCGCGTAATTGCCGTATACAGAACATTGCGTTGAAGCATCATATAGTGCTGGGGAAGCAGGCACAGCACTACCGCCGGATATTCACTGCCCTGGGACTTATGCACCGTTGTGCAATACGCACTTGCCAGCTGATGGGCCTGATCGGTTGAATAAATGACCCGCCGTTCATCTTCGAAGCAAACTTCAAGTTCCTTCGCTTCCTGATCCACCTGAGTTACCAGCCCAACATCACCGTTGTACACGTCCAGATCATAATTATTATGCATTTGCATCACTTTGTCCCCGACGGAAAAACCCGCCAAATCAACGGTGTTCTGCTGTGAAATCAGCGCAGCACGCAAGGCGGCATTGATGGCATCCACGCCTGCAGAGCCTCTTCGCATGGGAGTCATGATCTGAATATCTTTGAGCGGGTGCAGATGGAAGCTGGAAGGCAGCCGGCGTGTGACTATATCGACTATGGTGCTTACCGCCTCCTCTGGTTTTTCTCGTTCAATCATAAAAAAATCATGCTGATTGAAAAGAGGAGTCTCTCCATGATTAATGCGGTGAGCATTGGTGACAATGGCACTTTCTTCTTTTTGTCTGAAAATAGTATTCAGACGAACTACCGGAACCCTGCCTGAGTCGATAATGTCCCGCAACACAGAACCAGGCCCGACCGAGGGGAGCTGATCGGAATCGCCGACAAGAACCAGTCTGCAGTGAAGGGGCAAAGCATTAAACAGCGCAAAAGCAAGGTGTATATCGAGCATGCTCGCTTCATCCACAACCAGTAAATCCGTTTCGATGGGATTATGTTCATTTCGTGTGAATGAACCGGTGAGCGGGCTGAATTCCAGGAGGCGGTGAATGGTTCTCGCTTCCTGACCTGTTGCCTGTTCCATTCTTTTAGCAGCGCGCCCCGTAGGCGCCACAAGAAGAGACGAGAGTCCTTTTGCGTTCAGAATTTCAAGGACGCTTTTTATGATGGTTGTTTTTCCTGTGCCCGGCCCGCCGGTGATGACCATGACCTTGGAAGAGATGGCTTTTTCTACAGCCCTGCGCTGTTCTGCCGCCAGAGAGATGCGAAAACGGTTTTCTACCCACTGAAACGCCTTATCCGTCTCTATCTTGATCGCTTCCAGCGGTGCTCCGGCAATTTTGTCAAGCCGTGCTGCGCAGCCTTTTTCCGCTGCATACAAAAGCGGCAGGTAACAGGCATCATTGTCACAGACAATTTTTCTTTTCTCTATCAGACCGGAAAAGGGTTCTATCAGCGTGTCTGCGGAAAGTTTAAGAAGTTCTCCGGTACATTCTCTCAATTGATCGATTGGAAAAAAAACATGCCCTTTTTCAGACTGTTCCTCCAGCACGAACAGAAATCCTGCTTCTATGCGAAAAGCGGAGTCTTTGGCAATCCCCATCTGATGCGCTATTTTATCTGCAGTAAGAAATCCGACACCGGTGAGTTCTGTCGAAAGCTTATAAGGATTGGCACGCAGCTGTGCCGCTGCAGATTCGCCGTACTGTTTATAAATGCGGATAGAGAGACCCTGCGGAATATTATAGCTTTGCAGGAAAAGCATCACAGAGCGGGCGGCATTTTGTGCTGCCCAGGCTTTTTTTATTTGTCCGGCACGCTTTTTCCCGATGCCCGGCACCTCTTTCAGTCGCTCCGGGCTGTCCGCAATTATTTTAAGGCTTTGCAGGCCGAAGTGGTCTACAATTCGCTTGGCATAAACAGGACCGATGCCGTCAATGAGCCCGGAGCCCAGATACCGTTGAATCCCTTCCCGGGACGTAGGCTGTATGATTTCGTAAGAAGAAAGTTTAAATTGCCTGCCGAACTTGAGATTATCGACCCAGTGCCCCCGCAGGCGCACGGTTTCCCCTGCTGAAACGGCTGCCAGATTTCCAATAAAAGTAAGTGCCGAACCGTCAC
The DNA here is from genome assembly GCA_002070275.1 of Candidatus Hydrogenedentes bacterium ADurb.Bin170. Taxonomy (GTDB): domain Bacteria; phylum Hydrogenedentota; class Hydrogenedentia; order Hydrogenedentales; family CAITNO01; genus JAAYJV01. The sequence goes on along the minus strand of MWCY01000003.1, from coordinate 63,339 downwards.
CGGTTAGCAGTCTGCCGACTAAAAAGCCGCTTTCCACGTTTTCATAAACAATCTTATCAATCACGCCTTCCACAGAGATAGCCCCGCCAGGATGAGCAGACATCTCCTGACCGGCATGGGTGCTTTCTACGGAAGAGGAATCTGCGTGGATGGAATCTGTCATGCAAGAGGCTCACTGTCAAAACGGCGCATGGTCACAAAGTCAATGGCTGTACGAGGACTTAATGAAACTAAGTATAGCACTGTCTGTGCAACATCTTCAGGTGTCATCCAGCCGGTTTTGTCCCGATGCGGCATTGCATCCCGGGACATCTGCGTATCCACGCCTCCCGGACAAACAGCATGGACAGCAATATTGTAAGGGCGCAATTCCAGTGCAAGACTTTTCGTGAAACCGTTGAGCCCATGTTTGGCTGCACAGTAAGCAGCCTGCCCGTCAATGGCTTTTAATCCTGTAACGCTTGAAATGTTGATAATGCGTCCCTGTCGGCGTGTCATCATTTGAGGAAGAAAAGCGCGCGTCAGCAGAAAAGCAGCGGTCAGATTTATAGTGAGAGAATGAAGCCAGTCTTCAGCACTTAATTCCCATACAGGCTTGAAGACTGCAGATCCGGCATTGTTTACAAGCAGATCCAGAGGAGAAAATTTCTCCTGTACAGCGTTGGCAAGCTGCTTGATGGCGCCTTGTTCAGTAAGATCGCAGGGAAAGACCTCGGCAATACCGCCCTTCGACCGGATAGCCGCTGCAGCATCGGCCAGTTCACTTTCCGTCCGTGCCGTCAAAGCAATTTCATAACCGATACCTGCCAGGGCAAGGGCTACAGCTCTTCCTATGCCTCTGCCCGCCCCGGTAACCAATGCTGTTTTCCGCTGTGTCATGGAATGGCGGAACTCCCTCCGGCAGAAAAATCTTTCTTATCCAGAATCTGATCTGACAGACTCTGAATTGATTGGGTAAGCACTTGGGGATCTGCCGTGTCCAAACCTTCATAAACGACTTTGTAGTCCGCTTCTTCACGGAGAAGCGAAGGATCTCTGCCAGTATTACGGATGGCATTGACAACTTCAAGTACGGAAATACTGTGTGCGGAACGTGCGAGGTGAAAACTGCTTGGAATCGAATCCGTGGCGATAACCATCCTGTTATCTTTGAGGATATCCAAAGTTTCCTGCAGCAATCTTGTAGGCACATTCCACAATTCCGCAGCTTCCTTGATTTGAAGGGGCTCGAGACTGTTTTTAAACCGAAAACTGAGTTCCAGCATCGTGCGGACAGCCAGAGATTCTTTGTATGCCGTTGTGGTTTCCGCGGCAAGCCGTTCCAGAGCAAATGTCTTTTCATTCTGATAGGCGAAAGAAACTAGAGCGCCGAAAAGAAGAAGAAGCCAGCTGAAATAAATATACATCAGCAGCACAGGAAACAGGGCAAAGGCAAAAAAGAAATTTGTGTAGTTGATGAGCCCGTATTGAAATTTAATGTAGATCCAGGAGTTGAGCATGTAGAGACTGGCGGCGACCAATCCGCCGATCAGCGCATACCGAAACTGAACCTTGGTGTTGGGGACAAAGAAATAAACCAGCGTAAAAGAAAGACTCAGTACGAGGAACTGGGCGCTCCGCAGCAATAACGCTGCAGGCCCCAGTATTTCCAGTACATAGGAGTTTTCCAGTGCGGCGCTGATACCCATGATGAAGGCGGCAACAAAAGGCAGCATGAAAGTAAGGAGCATATAATGCCCGATCACGCGCAAGGGATTTCTCTGCCTGCTAACCCCCCATATTCTGTTGAAGGTATATTCAACGTTCCGCATGAAACCGAAGACAGTAGTGAGGATGAAGAGGAGCCCCGATACACCCAGCGCTCTTGGACTTCGAGCCGCTTCATCGGCGAAACTTACAAGATATTTTACCGGGTTCTGATACAGAGGGTCATTGGTGATACCGTCTTTCTCTGCAAGGATAGGGAAGAGCGTAGTAATTAAATGCCGTTTTAATTGTTCGTCGCTTCCGGAAAAGTTTTCGGGATGCACGCCAAGGACAGCGGTATTGTCATCTGCATTCTCATCGGCGACAGGGAAAAGCTCATCTAATTCTTCCTGTCTTTTCGTTTCTTCTTCTCCTTCTTCTTCCGTATCGCCTATGTGGCGCAAAGCAACGACGGCTTTGGACAGCCTTTCATCCATTTTTTCATAGATCTGATCGCCGAGGTTGAAAGTTTGTATAAAGTAAAACATCAGGGCGAGAAAGGGTACTAGAAAAAGAAGGGTGGCAAAGGTGAGAGCGGAGGCACGCAGGAGGAGTGTTTCTTCCATCAACCCACGCACAAGAAGAATGGCGGCACGGATCTGTTTTATGATCAGCCCGCTGGGCACTTTTTCGCCGGGCCTCCCGATTCTCCAGATGTCATGTGTAATAAACTGCCTGCCCCGCTGGAATGCGGCGGAAATTTTATGAAGTGTTTCAAGCAATTGTGACAACATGACATTTCTCACGGGCGAATCGGCTGCAGATTACTCTGTTCGGTTACGAAGTATTTGCGTTACTCTAAAATTTTTATACGAAGGTCTTTGAACTGGATTTTCATAGGTGGTCCGGGATGCATTTGTAAGGCTATATGCCCTTTTTGCCGGGAAAAAACCTTGTCATGATCTTCAACCGAACACATGATCTGTCCATTAATGGAAAGGGTGATGGAAGTGCCTCTTGCACAAATTTCATACGTGTTCCAGTCATCCTGATGGACTGCTTCCAGAAGTTTGGCAGGATCATCCAGCACCGTTTCAGTTTTCCTGCCCTCTTCGTCTATATATGACTTGAAACCGCGCATAACGACTCCGCCACGGTCATGCTGAAAGAGGCAACCTGTCCATTCTTTCCCTTTTTCAATGTCTGCCTGGTAGCCCCATATATCCCAGGCAGGACGGGTCTCACTGCGGAAATGGACACCGGAATTGCCACCTTCTCCCTGAATTTTATAAGCAAAGCGGAGAATAAAATCCTGAGGCTCACCGCCCTTCCAATAAAGGTAATGTGCCGCAGGGCAGGGGTGTTCCGGTGTGCTTTCTGCGGTAATGGCGCCGTCCTCAACACGCCACTCACCGTCTTTCCCTTCCCAACCGTCAAGAGACACGCCGTCAAATATGGATACAAAGCCCGTTTCTTCCGCTGTTGACGAAAAGGCAAGGATGCAGAAGGCAAGGACCGGTAAAACCATATAAAAAACTTGTTTCATACTCTGTCTTTCGTGGCCTATCATATTCAGATTGTTGGCAATTCGTAAGCTGGACGTCTCTCCCGGGCGAGAAAAGCATTTGCCTCATCGCAATCCGTAAATTTTTCCGTTTCCGGGTCCCAATGAAGCGGCTTATTGACGAGGCCGATTTTTCTGACGATGTTAATGAGGTAGCAAAGGGTCGTGCTGCGCTGCCCGATTTCCACGTCGGCATTACATTTTTCTCGGGTCTTCATGCACTGCAGCCAGTTTTCGATGTGAGGCTGTGTCTCAGGTACAGAAAGAGGACCCGGATTGGAACGGTCAGCGATCAGATCCTGCCGGGTGCTGTAGATCCGGTCTCGATTGATTTCTATAATGCCGTCTTCGCCTTCAAAAACCGCTCCAAGACCGGGGCCGTTGTTGCCGTCGAAGGTAAAGTACACGGGGGTGCCGTTAGCAAAACGCATGGAGACACGTGCACGGGGGCCGGTTGTGTTCAATACCATTCCATAATAAGGCGCACCGGTTTCATTTTCTCCGGGCTGACGGGTTTTATCAGGGCAGGCAGGGCGATCCTGTACCTCTTCTTCCAAAGTAATTTCTACCGGACCGGTAAGATCCGTTCCCAGACCTCTTTGAAGCTGATCATAGCTATGCGTGCCCCAGCCGGTGACACCGAAAGAAATACCACCACCGTCATAGGCATCCCATTGTGCCCAGCCGCGGTGCAGTTCACTGTGATAGGGGAGAAGTGGCGTCTGGTTCAGCCACACATCCCACCAATCCGCTCTTCCGCCATCAGGCAGGGGCTCTGCCGGTTTGGGCTGCCAGGTCAGCGGACTGATAAAGTCGGGAACGTGTGCCGCTTTCAGTTTGCCGATGGCACCGTTTTTTACAAGATCGCTCGCCCAGTTATTTAAGGGCATGGAGCGCTGCTGTGTGCCGACCTGTGTCACGCATTTATAATGTCGTGCAAGTTTCACCATTTCTCTGCCTTCTGCAATGGTGAGGCACATGGGCTTTTCAATATACACGTCCAGCCCGGCAACCATGGCAAGGCAGCTGACCCAGGCGCGGGCGTGCGTAGTCGTTATTGCCATAATTCCATCGAGGCGTTCTTTTTCCAGCATCTCCTGATAGTCAAGGTAGCCGGCGCAAGTAATGTCTTTATCCGCCAGTGCTTTCAGGGAGGAATTCAGGCGGGGAGCAAAGCAGTCGCACACAGCAGCAACACGCAGTTCCGGAATACCCAGACAAGTCGCCACTATTTCCTGAGCGCGCCCGCCCAGACCCACGACGGCGACGTTAATTTGACTGTTGGGCCCCGGTGTGCTTTGTCCCCGAACTCTGGAAGAAAGAACCAGAGGGGCAACAGCGGCTGTTTTCAAAAAGTTTCTGCGAGAAATCATAACGGCTCCTTTGTGTAGCGTCCAATCTTTTTATTTCAACGACTTATGCTATTTTCAGCCTTTACTGCACAGTGAATCAACTTGGAGAGCGTCCGTACAAGATGTCAATCTCCGGAGGCTTGAGGAATACAGCCCCTACCTATAAATCCGAGCGCTCTCCCTACAGCATTCCGAAAAGGTTCCAGTTTGTCTGGATCGGTATTTCTGTCGAAGGCAGGTGTATTTACGGGCAAACGGTCGAAGGTGGACGGCCGCCGTACTTCCGTAAAGGGCAACAGATCTACATTGCCCGGTGACGTATATGGAAGAGGTGAATTCTTTTGAGTTTGCTCGAGGGTTGCACCGGAAAGGGAATACTGATCAGCAGGCTGATGCTCACTTGTAAATTGGTCAAGGAATCCAAGACCATACCGCAGGCATGCGGGAATAAGAATGTCTCCATGGTATTTAGACAGGTGTTTTTCCATAGGGGTTCCGTCTGCATACTTGGGAGGATAGCAATGTTCGGCAAAGAATCCCCGTTGCATAAACACAAAACGCCCCGCAATTGTTGTGATACCTTCCGGTGCATTCTTTTTGCAAAGCCACTGATGTCCGTCCATGGATTTGCTTCCGTTGTTGGCGCAGGGTCGAAAAGTATCCAGAATAAAACACTTATTCCAGTAAAAAGCCTTTCCTTTGCGGTCTCTTATTTTAAAATAACCGCCATGCCAGGATGTGCACAATTCAATGCTTCCATTAAAGGCGGTTCTGAGGGCATTGTCCGACTGTTCAGTGCTTCCATCCGAGGATTGAAGCGGCGGTATTTCGGGAGGCGCTGCATTGTCGGAAAATTGAAGGGCGCCCCAATAACTGCTGGCATAATACGCATGCCAGGCAAGGCTTTTTATGAAGCCCTCGACACTTACAGGCAGAGCACTGATTCGGGCAAGGAGGCGCGCTTCCGTGAAGGCGTCAAGATGCCAGTCTTCGGTAAGGGCACATTGGTCGGGCAGGAGGCTTTCAGCAGGTGCAGCAACCAGGAGGTCTGTTACTTGTTCCTGAAAATCTGTCCAATAAGCCTCATAAAGACTGATATTAAAAGGATGCCATATGGAATGAACATGACAGGGGCTTGTCATATCCTGCAGCAGGTGAAAAATTCTGCCTGCAGAAGCCCACAATAGGGGCCCACTCTGCCCCTGCATCTCTTTGGCAATGCCTTTTCCGTATTCAAGCGCCGAGCCGCCAAAACCGTGCTTCCAGAGAAAACCTCTTCCGGTGAGGGGGTTGAAAGCGTGGGTGAGAGGCGTCGCTCCTTTATCCTCTTCCAGATTCGCACGCAGAAAAGCAGCGTGCTCAATTTCGTCGGGAGCCTTAGCGGGATTTAAATCGGAGTATGTGTTGAGAAGATAGTCAGAAAAAGCGTAGTGCACCGGTTCATTGTGTTTTGCGGTGAGGGTGGTTTCCGATGCAGGGGCGTCTAAAGCTACAGACCGAGATTGTAATGCCGCAATCCATTGCTGCCACAAAGGTGGAAACCACGAAATGAAGCGGTACAGCATGGGCTCAACAGAAAACATATCCATCAGTTTATCGTACGCCCAGTGTTGATCCGCGATAGAAAGCGAAGCTGCTTTATCCGCCAGGAGCCGTATCAGTGCTTCGTCTTTGGCGGACATTTTCGTTTCCAGGAACTGTATTTCGCTGGAAATAACGGAGAGAGCCGCCTCTTCAGTTTCCTCTTCCGCTTTAGTTTTCAGGTAAGCCAGTGCTTCCTTCGTTCCGGCTGAACCGACAGCTTCGTAAAATTCGCATCGCACCGAAGGAGATTCCGTCTTTCCCAATGTGTCAAAAGAGCTGAAGGGGAAGTCGTTAGTGTCTGACAGAGAAAGCCTCAGCGCATAAATACAGGTTAATGGGTCAGGATGGGTCAGCAGCGTGGAAAGAGAAGATGTGTTTTCAGAAACTGGGGAGCCAGCCAAGGCGATGAGCGCACTTCTGGAAAGGAGGACGTTTTCAGTCGCAAGTGCTGTTTGAAAAAGGGCGTGAACGGTTTCTGTACCCAGTGTGAAATGTTTCAGTCCATAGCAGGCAGCCATGCGCAGCGCAGCGTCATTTTCTTCGTTTAATGCCATGTTTTCCAGCACTGACTGCATTTCTTGCAGAGGGAAATCCTGCATGAGCCTTAATGCCTGAAATTGCTGCTCTGTGTCTCCGGAGGCAAGGGCATCTTGGACGAAAGCAACTGTTTCCGCTCTGTTCTGTGCAAAGGCCCGTAATTGATCAGCATTACAGGGGATAGCGTCTGAAAAAAAAGCATCGCGACTTTGCTGGAGGGGTGTGCGTTTTGGCAAAGCACGAACCTGGCTTTGTTCTGAAGCGTTATGTACAAAGACAGGTGTGTCAGTGATGTCTGGTTTTTGTGACAGGGATGAACCTGCGGAAAAGTGATCCGGAGAAAAAGCGATGATAGCGGGCACACATCTTTCCTCTGTATCGGAAAGAAGAAGGAATGTTGCAAAAAGAATACAAAGCAAAAAAGAGAAGGACTTGACTATGCGCATCGTAGTGACCCTGACAAAGAAGTCGGCTTAAAAGAGCCTGTTAAAGTGAACGCCGTCAAAAAAAAACGCATCCGAAACTTGGAAAGAAAAACAAACAGAAGATCCGGAAGAATAATTGCACGATGAGGGCACTCTGGCACGGATCATCTGTTTTCCCGTATCAAGATGGAGAATAGATTCGGGGCCGAGCATTTCGACCAGATCTATGGTGCCTTGTACAAAGCATTCTTTTTCTGCAGTCGCCTCTGTGGGGACATGTAAGTGCTCAGGACGTATGCCCAGCAGAGCGGAATTTGAAGCTGAAGAGAAAAACGCCCCTTTGGCACTTTCCGGCAAGTGAATATTATTTAAAAAATGATCGCTTTTAAAAACGAGGGCGCTCCCGGAAATTTCCAGAGTGCCGGGGAAAAAGTTGATTGCCGGAGAGCCGATGAATTCCGCCACAAATCGATTCGCCGGCTGCTGATAAATGGTCAAGGGCGTGTCATCCTGAAGAATTTTTCCCTGATGCATCACCACTATTCGGTCGCCCATGGTCATGGCCTCTGTCTGGTCATGGGTAACATATACCATGGTGGATTTGAGGCGGCCATGGAGACGCATGATTTCGGTTCGCATTTGAACCCTCAGTTTCGCATCCAGGTTGGAAAGAGGCTCGTCAAAGAGAAATACTTTGGGATTCCGGACAAGGGCACGACCCAAGGCAACCCGCTGCCGCTGTCCTCCTGATAATGCCGCCGGTTTGCGATCCAGAACGTCACTGATGCCGAGGATGGATGCCGCCTCACGAACCCGCTCATCGATGATATTTTTCGGAATACTGCGCATGGTAAGACCGAAAGCCAGATTTTTGTAAACGCTCATATGAGGATATAGAGCGTAGTTCTGGAAAACCATGGCAATATCCCGGGATTTTGGAGGAACTCCGTTCATGCGCGCACCGTCGATGAATATATCGCCTGAGGTGCTTTCTTCCAGACCCGCAATAAGCCGGAGCAGGGTTGATTTCCCGCAGCCCGATGGACCCACCAGAACAACAAACGCACCGTCCTCTATATGAAGAGTGCATGGCTGCAGCGCCTGAATGTTGCCGGCGAAGGATTTGCTGAGATTATGTAGAGAAACCTGTGCCATATCGATTCCGAAACTCGTGTCTCAGGGGTTTAAAATGCACTTACGGAATCATAACACAGCAAAAGGGGCTAAAGGCTACTTTTAAGATCTTATCCGCTTCTTTTTTCGGTCAGCATTAGCGCCATGTTTTTAAGCTGTCTTATATCGATTTTGCCTGTTCCCAATACAGGAATTTCAGCAATCTGGTAGTAATCACCGGCACGGGGACGCCACAGATTCGGCAGTGTACTCCCGTTGATCCGTTCTTTCAGAAGAGCAATCTGCTCTTCATCGAGCGTATGCAGTACAACCAGTTTCTCGCCACGGCCTTCGTCCGGGACTCCTGTAACGGCGATCGCCTGTTCGGTAAGATTTAACAGCTGATGCAAAGATTCCTCAATGCGGATATGAGGGATCATTTCACCGCCAATTTTACTGAATCGTGCCAGGCGGTCGGTGATAAAAATAAAGCCTTCTTCATCAATGGAGGCGATATCGCCGGTTCTGTACCATCCATCCTGTATTGCCGCCTGTGTCCGTTTTTCATCATGCAGATAGCCCAGCATAACATTAGCTCCTTTAACCAGCAGCATTCCGGCTTCACCGGGAGGCAGTTCTTCTCCTGTGTCCGGATCTACAACCATGACCTGCTGATAGGGGAATGCTTTTCCGATAGAGCCGCGCCTGCTGTGTTCACAGTAAAACCCCGGTGACTCTTCAGCGGGCATATTGACAGAAACAACAGGGGCGCACTCTGTTGTGCCATATCCTTCCTGAGGTTCTATAGAAAATTTTTCCAGAAAGGCTTTTTGGATCCTTTCAGGAAGTTTTTCCGCACCGGCAATCACGCACCGCAGACTTGAAAGCTGTTCGGGCTCGCAGCGCCGGATAAATCCCTGCAGAAAGGTGGGCGTTGCAATCATAAAGGTACCCTTGTATTTCTGTACCAGTTGACCAATTGCCTTCGGTTCGAGAGGGTTGGGATGCAGCACTCCCTGAATGCCTTCCAGTAATGGCGTCCAAAGGGCAACGGCATAGCCGAAAGAATGAAAGAATGGAAGAAATCCTACAAGGCAGGTGTGCTTATCATGAGGCACCATTTCGCGCAACCCGTGCATCATCGTAATGATATTACGGTGGGTTAGCATCACTCCTTTTGGGATGCCTTCACTGCCACTGGAAAAAATAATGGTAGCAATATCGTGTTCGCTGCACGGTGCTGCTCCGAGAAAACGGGTAAGGAGCGGTCGCGGCATCAGCAGCGCCAGAAGCATGGCAATGATGCGATCGGACGCAGTGACCGTGTCTTTGATGTCATCCAGATAGACCGGCACGCCCGGCGGGGTGACGGGAACACGGGAAAGAAACGCTTTCGCAGTGACGGTATGCGTGATGTCGCAGCGCTGCGCGCAATCGGCGATAATTTCCGAAGAAGCTGTGTAATTGAGATTGACCGGGATTTTACCCATTACCTGAAGCGCAATATTTGCCAGAGCACCGGCGACGGTGGAAGGCATCAATACCCCAATTGTTTTCCGGCTCCCGCATAATGGTTTAAGCTTGCGTGCCAAAACGATCACACCAACAAGTGCTTTAAAATAACTGATTTGCCCGGATAACTGATCTGCATAACAGGGTCGCCAGGGATAACGCCGTGCGAAACGGATGAAACCGTACTGCAGGACAGAGTCCCGGAACCGGCGCGGACTAAAGCCCTCGGCTGTCGCCTTTTGAACGAAATAGCGTTTTTTCACAGCAGTGATGCCTTCCGGCATCGCTTCGCCTACATTCAGGTAAATGGGACTGCGAAATTCAGAAAAGAACAAACGCACTTTCCTGTTTTCATAGGCATAGAGAATTTCGCAGATGCGACCTAAGGCCAGGGGAATTGTTGGTGCGCCGGTTCCTTCCGTAATGATTGAATAATCAGAAAACCAGGGAAGGGAAACTCCGTCGGGGGCAAGGGACCTGGCGCGGTTTACACATACCAGATTTCCTTGTGCCAGAAGTGTACGCATCTTCACTACAGCGGCTGCCATATCGTCTTCAGCGTGCGGATCGACGGGGATTAAGTACATGGAACGGGACAGGCGTCTGATCCACGGTACTTCCAGCGCATCTTTGCCGATTACAAAATAAATCTCACGGTCGAGAGCGGCCTGAATAGCCATCAGATCTATAAAACTCTCATGGGTCGATAGAAGCAGTGCGCCCTGGTCCTCAGGAATATGCGAACGCCCTGTAACATGCAGGCGTACCAGAGTGCCATCCAGACACCACCAAAGCATCCGCAGCGCCATTACGGGCGATCTCCAGCACTGCAGCAGGCCGATGCCGAGGGCGCTGACACCCATAAAAATAAAAATATGGTAAGCCGTCAACCCAAAAAGATTCAGCAATAAAAATACGACAGATGAAAGGGCAATGCCAATCCAGGTAAGCATATTGACAGCGGCAATTACGCCGCCTTTCATACCGTGAGGGGCGCGCTGCTGAATAGCCGCTGCAAGCGGTACGCCGTAGAGGCCGGCAAAAATGCCTAGAAAAAGAAAGAGCAGCATTACGGTCAGGTAGTGACCGCCCAAAGAATGCAGAGTGCCGATTACGGGGCAGCTGCCCCCGGGCTTCATAAAGGCGGCAAAGCGAATCAGCGGCTCCGCGACGACGGTTCGGTGAACGCTGTAGGGTAACGAAAGAAGCAGGGAGAAGAACATCGTGCCTAAGGCACCTATCGGAATAAGCCCAATTTCGACCTTGCCCCGCGAAAGATATCCGGCAGCCAGAGCACCGATCCCTATGCCGATGGCAATGGCTGCCAGAAGATAGGAAATTTTATCTTCACTTATAAGAAGATCTGTTTGCGAAAACTTAATCAAGTTCTGCCGTGCCAGAGCGCCGATAAACCAAAAGTAGGTATAGCCGACCACTGCATAAAAAAGGATTTTGTCTTTGCGGATGGCTTTGAAATATTTGAGCATGCCTTGCCAGGGAAGAAAGGGATTCTTAGGAATGGGCTGGGCAGGGTTGGCAGCAGGCGGGCGTGTAATGAAATAGGAAAAACAGGTACCGGCTATAGACAGGAATACGAGGAGTACAGACACAAGGTAGACTTTGCCTTTTGTCAGCAAAAACAGGGGACCGGCAAGACCGGTACCCATAATGATGGCAAGCATCGTGCCCATCTGGATTACGCCATTGCCCCAGGAAAGGCGTTCTGCTGGCAGGATTTCCGGAAGAATGCCATATTTTGCCGGGCCGAAGAGAGCGCTTTGTGTCGCCATCATAAAAAGAAGGAACCAGATTAAGGGTGTCCAGCCGAGCAAAAAAGCGATACCACCGGCGAGCATTATAAAAATTTCAAGCCATTTCGCTGCTACAGCAACACGTTGTTTGCTGAAACGATCGGCAAGAGCGCCAAATAGAGCCGGGAAAATGATAAAAGGCAATGAAAAAAGGAATGTAGCAAAGGCAGGTACAAAGGTATCGGCGGAGAATTTGCCGAAAAACAGACTGCTGTCCGTGCCGGGGCCTGATGGCTGCAACAGAGCGAGCAGATAGAAGGTAATAACCCACTGATAAACATTGTCATTAAAAGCACCCTGAAACTGGGTTGCCATAAGTGCCCAGAAACCTTTGGGTTGGAAGGTCTTTTCGGGGGCGGGTGTGCTCAATTTGTATGCCATAACGGCAGCCTCTCGTACCTACGGCTCATAGAATGAGCCCGGTGCTTGCAGAAAAAGCGGAATTAGAAAATTGACGCCTCTGCCTTTGTCCATAAATGCCGAGGATTCTCCGAACAGAAACTCAGCATTGCGACCAGAAGAAAGACTTTTGTGAAAAAAAACGCGGATGAAATTGTCAGGTGGAAGAAACGCGGATTTCTTCCAGAAGATCTATAAGTCTGCGGCATTGTTCTTCATCAAAATCACGAAGGACTTTATGAATTTCAGCGCGGTAAACAGGCTCAACCTCATTGATCAGCCTCCTGCCTTTTGTCGTAAGTGATACATGATAAATACGCCTGTTCCCGGAGACTTCATTGCGGCGAACCAGATCTTTGCTTTCAAGTTTATCCAGAACCGAAGTTATACTTGCCCGGGTTACTACGAGTCGTCTGCCCAATTCCGATTGCGTCCAGTCTTTCTTTTTGTATTTCAGGGCAAAAAGAACATTAAACTGTGCTTCGGTAAGGCCAAACTGACGGAATAAAGTGGCGCCCCGTGTTGCAATCGTCGTGGCAGTACGCACCACATTGAGCACAAGCTCATGTTTAATATCCTCAATAGGGGTTTCCAGTTCCAATTCTTTGTTAATTGATGCGCTCATAGTACCTCCGCTTACACAAGTATTGACTTCTTACAAACATAGTATAAACGATTGGTTTAAAGAATGTAAAATATTTAACAGTCTGTGCATCATCTATATTTCTTTCAGTGACTTATATAAAAACTGGTATACTTCTCCGAATCTCATAGTTGCAGAACATTTCGGGAATTTTGGATGTCCGGTGAAAGTTCTTCATGCAGTTACGTCATAATTTGAAGGATTAACAATCTTGAAGTATTTTCTGACAGCAGTCTGTTGCTGGACTGCCCTGTTTCTGGCAGCATGCAATGAAAAGACATTTAAAAATGAAATACATTCTCTTCATAAGGTGCCCCCTGAAGAGCGTATTTTTCCGCCTGCCCTTAGCACACGGGAGCGGCTGGGGCTTGGTGACTCCGCACAACATCATCCCATGATGATGCAATCAGAAGAGCCGGAAGGCGAAAGTGAGCACCAACTCAAATGGGAGGCGCCGGTTTCCTGGGAAAAGCGCCCTGCACAGGCCATGCGACTGGTCACTTATGCTCCGAAGGGCAGCGTATCATCAGAGTGCTCCATTTTTATCCTGAGCGGACCTGCAGGCGGTCTTGAGGCAAATATCAACAGGTGGCGCTCTCAAGTTGCCCAGCCGCCTTTGTCCGATGAAGAAATTGCCGCTCTCCCGCGTCTTGCCCTTTTAAACAATGAAGCGGTGCTTGTTGAAATGTCCGGTGTTTTGACCAATGGGAAGGGAGAGAAGGTGCCTTCAATGATCTACGGTCTGGTCTGTCCTTATGAGGAGTCCACATTGTTTATAAAAATGACCGGCCCTGTCGATGAAATGCAAAACGAAAAAGAGAATTTCCATTCTTTTGCAGATTCACTGTACTCCGATGAGGATGAAACAGAATGAAAACACTGAAAAAGATTCTGGACTTCTGTGCATCCTATGGTGTTGCTGCAGTGCTGCTGCTGTTGCTGTTGCTGCTTGTTTTCTTCGGAACAATAGAACAGGCACGGATAGGCCTCTTTGCGGCACAGCAAAAATATTTTAATTCTTTTTTCCTGATTCATTATATTGGCGGGGTTGTTCCTTTACCGCTCCCCGGTGGCTATCTGCTTCTTGCTTTGCTTTTTTTCAATACGCTTCTGGGGGGGATAATCCGCGCCCCTAAAAGATGGAGCAGACCGGGACTTCTCATTGTTCATCTTGGTATCCTGTACCTTGTTCTCGCCGGTTTTGTAGCACATAAGTATGCGCTTTCAGGTAACCTCCCTTTATTTGAAGGAAGGAGCGCATCTTATTTTCAAAGTTATTTTGACTGGGACTTATTCATTACGGTAGGCGGAGCCGATGGGAGCGGTCAACAGTATGTTGTTCCGCAGGAATCGTTGGCGCACCCGGGTGCCTTTTTTTATGCAGAAGAACTTCCCTTTATTGTGAAGATAGATAGGTACTATAAAAATTCCATGGCAGTTGAAGATAACTCTGCTCATGCAATAGACGGGGCGGCACTGAAAGAACTGTCTGAGAATCAATCGGCCGAAGCGAATATTCCCGGTATGCTGATCACGCTGGAAGGTGACATAAGTGAAAAAGGGATTTTGTGGGGGATGCAGCGGGGGCCCTGGATTGTTGAAGCCGACGGAAAACAATTTTCTTTTGACTTCACACGTCGCCGCTGGGAATTGCCCTTCACGGTCACTCTTCAGAAATTTAATCATGAATGGCATCCCGGAACCAGCACACCCAGCCACTTCAGCAGTCGTGTTTCGGTCAAAGATGAGGGACTGCCGCGGGAATCACTGATTCAGATGAATGAACCCCTCCGTCACAGAGGCTATACATTTTACCAGGCATCCTGGGGTCCGTCGGACGGAAAAGAGGGTGACCCGCTGTATTCTGTTCTGGCTGTAGTTAAAAACCCTGCCGGGCAATGGCCTGTCTATGCATCATGCATCATTTCTGCGGGGCTACTTATTCATTATCTGCAGGTTTTACTGCGCTATCTGAAACGGCGTTCCCGTCTTTCAGGTGAGAAGGGGACATGCTGATGCCGCATTTTACTCTATTTTCCCGTTCTTTAATTTTCCTGGTTATGGTGAGTGCTTTTGCGGGTTCTGTTTTTTTCTCTCAGGAAGCAGGTGCCTCCTCCTGGAATAAAGATCTTGTGTATCTTTTCAAGACCTTACCTGTTCAGGAAAGCGGTCGTATAAAGCCTCTGGATACAGCAGCGCGGTTCATGTTGCTGCGGATGAATGGAAAAAGAACCGTCAGTGTGAATCAGGGCGGCAAAAATATTTCGCTTTCAGCAACAGAATGGCTTCTTGACTGCCTATTTCACCCTGAGGCAGCCCGGGAATACGCACATTTCTCTGTGGATTCTTATGAGCTGATTACGGCGATCGGGCTTACGCCACACGGAAAAAAAAGAGATCGCTATTCCTACTCTGAATTGGAGCCTGCGCTGGATACTTTGTTTGCTCTTGCTCATGAAGTTTCCGCCCGCCCGGAAAACATACGCAGTCTTCTTGACGAACAGCTGATTGCCCTTGCAAACAATGTTTTGCTTTTTGATGAACTGACCCATTTCATGGATTTTGCACGCCTTCGCTTTGACGTTGCGAAAAGCGCACTTCTGACGCTTCTTTTCCCGGAGGATCACGAGGTTCCTTTAAGCAAAGTAGTGGAGAAATTGCCCGACCAATTAAAAAGCCTGGTCGATCAGGCCGCCGATATGGACGAGGAAAGAAAACGGGAAATCGCCAAAGATCTTGAGGCAGTGTTCCAGCGTTTGGATGAGGTCAGTGCATCGGGGCAGATGCTTGCCCTGTTTCCTCCTCTTTCCCGGGAGGAAAAAGAGTGGATGACTCCTGCAAAGTATCTGGAATCCGCCTTTATTGGCATGCCGGCAGATACGGTCAGCGGTGATATTGCGCTTTTTGAAACACTGGCAGATGCGGCGCCTGATTCGGGCGCCTTTGTGAGTGCCGTGAAACGTTTGCACGGCCGCATTACCCAGGAGGCACAAGCGCGAGGTGAGTACAAACATATTCCCCTTGAAGTGCATTTTTATGATGCCCGCTATCTTTTTTTCAGCCAATGGCTTTTTGTACTGTCTTTTTTCCTGATGGCTTTTTCCTGGACCCGTTCGCCGGACAGCAGACTCGCACGCGTTCTGTCCTTCTCCATATTGCCCCCTCTCATTCTGCTGGGTATCAGTATTACCCTCCGATGCATTATACGGGGCAGACCGCCAGTGACCACCCTTTATGAAACCGTTCTCTTCACAACCTTTGTTGCTGTTGCTATCGGTTTTTTCCTTGAATTTATTTCTAAAAACAAGATCGCTGTTTCGGTGTCGGCGTTGCTGGGCACAATCGGAATGTTTTTCGCCTGGAGATATGAGGCAAGCGAAGGCGTGGACACCATGCCTGCAGTCATTGCGGTTCTTGACACCAATTTCTGGCTGGCTACGCATGTAACAACTATTATTGCCGGTTATGGTGCAGGACTTTTCGCTGCTGCGCTGGCGCATGTTTATTTTGTCCTGCATCTTCCGCTTTGGAAAGAAAAAGACTCTGCCGCCATGCAGACATTGGCTACCTCGATTTACGGGGTTATGGCTTTTTCTCTTGTGTTCACACTGATAGGCACCATCTTAGGCGGAGTCTGGGCAGCGCAGAGCTGGGGCCGCTTCTGGGGCTGGGATCCAAAAGAAAATGGAGCGCTTATGATTGTCCTTTGGATTCTGGCGGTGCTGCATGCGCGTCGTGGTTCTTACATTAAGGCGCGCGGCACTGCTGTCAGCGCACTGATCCTGGGCATGATCGTTGTCTTTGCCTGGTGGGGCGTCAATGCTTTGGGCGTGGGGCTTCACAGCTACGGATTTACCACCGGCATCTGGAAAAGCCTGGGCGTTTTCTGGATCGTGGAAACATTTTTTATTGCTGCGGCAATAGGCATCAGCGTGCTCTTTCCACGAAAAGAGATGCCCGTGCAGAAGGGAAGTGCTCAGCCTTGAGAAAGGGCATGTATTTCCGCCATAAGAAGCGGCAGCGTCTTTCCGGCGGGGCCCTGAATAAAATGATCCACAACGACATCGGAAAAGGCTGTTTTTTCAATATTGCATTCGATGACAACCGCTCCGCCTTCTTTTGCCATATAGGGCAAACTGGCGGCAGGGTACACCTGCGCAGATGTGCCGACTACAATCATGACGCTGCAGCCTTTGGCTAGCATTTCCGACGTCTTCAGTGCATATTCGGGAATGATCTCGCCGAAGAGAACGATGTCCGGCTTCATATAACCGCCGCACTCACAGCGGGGCGCTCCGAGAACGCGCTGACTTAAGTCCATAGGCCTGCGTCGGGTGCAGGCGGGACACATGATCTGAGCTGCGTTACCGTGATATTCAATTACAGTGCGGTTGCCGGCTTCGTGGTGCAGGCCGTCGATATTCTGTGTGATAACCGCTTTAAGATGCCCCATATCCTCGAGTTCTGCAAGGGTCAGGTGAGCCGGGTTGGGCTTTGCTTTTTTGAGCGTCTCGCCGAGGTCATACCACATTTCCCAGACTTTATCAGGGTTGTCGTAAAAGGCGTCCAGCGTCGCATATTCCTGAGGCGGGTACCGTGTCCAGAGACCGCCCGGGCTGCGAAAATCTTCTATACCGCTTTCTACGGAGATGCCTGCGCCAGTTACTGCAACTGCATTGGTAGTCTGAAAGATGGCACGTGCCGCTTCCTTTACAACAGCCTCAAGATTCGACATGTAAGTGCAGGACTCCTAATGCTGAGCCGGGCAATGCGCCGGCCGGTGTTTTATGTCTGAGCAGGAATAACCGAAAGACCGCCCATATAAGGGCGCAATGCCTCCGGTATAATGACACTTCCGTCTTCCTGCTGATAGTTTTCCAGAATAGCAACTACTGTTCTGCCCACAGCGAGACCGGAGCCATTGAGCGTATGAACAAATTCCGGCTTTTTGTCCCGTTTGAAGCGGATGTTTGCACGGCGCGCCTGAAAATCCGTGAAATTGGAGCAAGAACTGATTTCTCTGTAGGTGTTTTGTGCGGGAACCCAGACTTCCAAATCGTATGTTTTGGCTGCTGAAAACCCGAGATCTCCGCCGCAAAGGCACACAACCCTGTAGGCAAGCCCTAACTGTTGCAGAATATATTCGGCATTGGCCGTAAGTTTTTCCAACTCTTCCCAGGAACTCTCCGGCGTGGTGAATTTTACAAGTTCAACCTTGTTAAACTGGTGTACTCGGATCATGCCCCGTGTGTCTTTTCCGTAGGAGCCGGCTTCGCTTCTGAAGCAGGGGGTATGGGCGACATAGTATTTCGGCAGATCTTCAAGGCTCAGAATCTCGTCACGGTGGATATTGGTAACCGGCACTTCCGCCGTAGGGATCAGCCAATAATCCGTATTATCAATTTTAAAAAGGTCAGCTGAAAATTTCGGCAGTTGTCCAGTGCCTTGTACACTCGCCGTATTTACTAGAAAGGGCGGAAGCGCTTCCTGATATCCATGTTTCTGCGTATGAATATCCAGCATAAAGTTAATTAAGGCTCTCTCAAGCCGGGCACCGTAGCCCAGGCTCAGTGTAAAACGGGCACCTGAAATTTTTGCGCCACGGCTGAAGTCAACAATGCCGAGTTTCTCAGCAATATCCACATGATCACGGACTTCAAAATTAAATGAGGGAATTTCACCCCAGCGGCGGATTTCCTGGTTATCCGCTTCGTTTTTCCCGGCTGGAACGGATTCATCCGGAAGGTTCGGCAGGGATAGGAGAATCTCCTCCAGGTCTTCTTCTGCCTGTTTGGCAATCAGATCGAGGTTCGCCGATTCTTCTTTGATCTGCTTCATCTCGGCGATGACATCATCTGCGTTTTCGTTGTTCTTTTTACGTTGCGCTATAGTTTCGCTTGCTTTATTCTGGCGTGCACGCAGCTGCTCCATTTCATAAACAGCCGAGCGTCTTCGGGCATCCACAGCCAAAATGGTGTCAAGATCAACAGGCGCATTGCGCTTTTCCATGGCGGCGCGCACCAGTTCGGGATTGCTCCTGATGAGTCTGATATCGAACATGCACTATTCCTTTGCTATCTGATCATGTGTTCCAGCAGGCGATCCAGTTCATCCAGAGAAAAATAAGCGATTTCAATGGTGCCCCTGCTGTTATCGACAGGTTTTAAATTGACTTTTGTGCCCAGCCCCCGTCTGAGTCGCTCTTCGAGCTCCTGCATGTAGGGTTCTTTTTCATTTTTTTTCCGCACGCTTTGCGTCTTTTTTTCGCCGAATTTGGCAACCATCTGCTCCGTCTGGCGAACTGACAGTCCCTGAGAAATAATCTTTTGCGCTGCCGCCTGCTGCGCGGAGGCGGTGGAAAGGGAGAGCAGCGCCCTGGCGTGCCCCATGGATAAGGAACCGTCGGCGACCAGTTGCTGCAATCCATCGGACAATTGCAGGAGGCGAAGCGTATTGGTTACGGTCGCACGTTTTTTGCCGACTTCAACCGACAACTGCTCCTGTGTCCACCCATATTCTTCCATCAGGTCTTTATAGGCCTGTGCCAGCTCAATAGCATTCAGGTCTTCCCGCTGAATGTTTTCGATAATGCCGAACTTAAGCATTTCCTGGTCGGAAATATCACGGCAGATCACGGGCACTTTCTGCAGTCCTGCCATGACAGCTGCCCGGCAGCGGCGTTCACCGCAGACAATCTCATAGGACCCGTTATTAAAACGGACGATCAAAGGCTCCTGAACGCCGTCGTTTTTGATGGATTCTGCAAGCTCACCAAGAGATTCTTCGTTAAAATGCTTTCGCGGCTGTCTGGGATTAGGCTTAATCTCTTCCGGATTGAGGTGCATCAGTACGCCGCTGGCAGGCCCGGAAAAGTTTTCTCTGCGGACATCGGATATTCCCTGTTCAGGCGGGATAGGATTTTCCATGACATTACTTGGAAGAAGAGCATTCAGCCCGCGTCCCAGCCCTTTGGTCGTTTTTTTCTTTGGAGCATCAGTCACGGATCAAAACCTCTTTTGCAAGGGCGCCATAGGCCTGAGCGCCTGTTGATTTCGGCGAGTAATGATTGATAGGCATCCCGAAGCTGGGCGCTTCGCTCAGCGCCACATTGCGCGGTATAACGGTTTTAAATACCTTGCCCATAAAATGGTTGCGCACATCGGCTTCAACATCCCGGGACAGCACGGTGTGCTGGTACATGGTGAGAAGCACGCCGAAAACATTCAAATGGCTGTTGAGAGTGTTCTTGACATTAATGATAGTTTGCAGCAGCTCGGAAAGCCCTTCCAGCGCAAAATATTCACATTGCAGAGGCGCCAGAATGCCGTGGGCAGCAGTCATGGCGTTCAACGTTAGTACGCCCAATGAAGGCGGGCTGTCAATAAAAATCCAGTCAAAACGGCTGACAGCAGGGCGAAGGGTATTGGCAAGGTAAAAGCCACGATTTTCCAGCTGTGCCAGTTCGATTTCAGCTCCTACCAGATCAGTCGTAGAAGCAACCAGAGATAAATTCTTATAAGGAGTCTGCACAATGGCATTATCGATGGGAACATGTCCCGTTAATGCCTGATAAATTGTGGCGGGAACCGTGCTTTTATTAATTCCGGAGGCCTGACTGGCATTTCCCTGAGGATCCAGATCGATGAGAAGAACGTTGGATCCCAGCTCTGCCAGACAGGCGGCAAGGTTGACGGCAGTGGTTGTTTTTCCGACACCGCCTTTTTGATTTGCCACAGCTATAATGCGTGTCATACAATAATTTCCGGTTTTGTGGAATTAAAGCCTGAAGAACGATAATAATACGGTTAGGAGCGTATCTAAGTCAAAGTCCCTCTGAACCGGTCAAAATGTCCAAATAAGAAAAAACAAAGCCTATATTTTCTCATCTTCACCCTGTTCCGGGAATCCATTGTTCATACAATTGTGTTTCAGCCTGTTGAAGCAGCCTAATTTCCGGACACCGAGTGTATTTTCGCCAATCTGTTCCAATAGTCAGGGGTTTTCATGACCATTGCCATCACAGGCCTTAGCCACCATACAAGCCCGTTAGCCTTGCGTGAGCGCATGGCATTGCCCGTGGAGCGCATCCCGGCGATGCTGCAGGATTTCAATGCGCGGTTTGGAGCCGACAGTGGCTGTTTTATTCTTGCCACCTGTAATCGTTTGGAAGTCTATGTGCACGCAAGACAAAATACGGAGGCGATACACCGGGAGATAACCGCTTTTCTCGGAAAAGCGACACGGCTTGAAGAATCAGAATTTTCCGATTTCCTTTACCATTACAGCAATGAAGCAGCCGTAAAACATTTATTTTCCGTTGCCGCCAGTCTGGATAGCATGGTAGTGGGTGAAAACGAAATTATGGGGCAGATTCAGCGGGCACATGATCTTGCTTCCGAGGCGAAGACACTGAACCGCCAACTTTCCATGCTTATCCAACGTTCCTTGAAATGCGGGAAAAGAGTGCGCACGGAAACAGCGATGGGCAAAGGAAAAGTGTCTGTAGCTTCTGTGGCAGTGGATCTGGCGGAAGCAAAACTCAAGCAGCTAACGGGCAAAACCGCTTTGATTGTTGGCTCGGGGCAGGTAAGTGAGCTGGCTCTTAAAAGTCTTGTAGAGCGCGGTGTCGAGAGAGTACTTGTTTTAAATCGCACCTTAGCGCATGCCGAAGAACTTGCGAGCAGGTATCAGGGAGAAGCGCTTATTCTGCAGGCTTTGCCCTGCCACCTGCATAGAGCCGATATTGTGATCAGCTCGACGGGTGCGTCTGATATTATTTTAAGAGCCGTCGATTTTCAGCGTGCTATCGAAAAACGAGGACGTGCGCCCATGTTCGTCATCGACATTGCTGTCCCGCGGGATATTGAAAAAGAAGCAGGTCGTATCGATAACGTCTATTGCTACGACATGGACGATTTGGAGGGTGTGGCGGAACGGAATTTACGAAAAAGGCAGGACGAAATTCCTGCATGCCTTGAAATCGTTGACAAGGAAAGCCTCTCCTTTCTTCAGTGGCAGCGTCGCCTTTCATCCGATCCCTTAATCAAATCGCTTACGCAGTCTTTCAATGCAATCCGTGAGAAGGAGCTGGCACGCACTTTATCCGAACTTCCCGGACTGTCAGAAAAAGAACGGGAAAAACTGGAGCAGTTTTCAAAACGAATTACAAACACAATGCTGCGTATGCCTTTGCGTGCCATTAAAGAATTTTCACAAATGCCGGAGCACGAATTACTGGTGGAGCATATCCAAACGGTGTTTGGCTGGGGAGACGCCAAAGTAGAATGAAAATTATTTTCGGTACGCGGGGCAGTGCGCTTGCGCTGGCGCAGACAGAACAGATTATGGCGTTGTTTTCCGCTTTGCATCCGGCTGTGGAAGCGGAAATGAAGATTATTAAAACGTCAGGGGATCGGGATCAGCATTCTTCGCTATCGTCGCTGGGAGGCTGGGGCGCATTTACCAGAGAACTTGAAAAAGAACTGATTGCCGGTACAATTGATGCGGCTGTGCACAGCCTTAAAGACCTTCCTACTGAACAGCCGGAGCCCCTGACTATTGTGGCGGTTGCAGCGCGGGCACCAGTAGAAGATGTCCTGCTGACCAATGAAGACTTTACGCTTGATACGCTGCCTTCAGGGTCTGAGGTGGGTACGTCCAGCCTGCGACGCGAAGTGCAGCTGCGCCGTTTTCGCCCCGATCTCTGCATAAAAGATATTCGCGGAAATGTCCAAACACGCATAGATAAACTGCGGCGACATGAATATGACGCAATTCTTCTTGCCCGTGCCGGATTATCCAGGCTGGCGTTGCTCCAGGAAAAAGGTTTATATATCATTCCTGTAACCATGATGATTCCTGCTCCCGGGCAAGGTGCCATCGCAATTGAGATCCGCAAATCCGACAACCTTCTTCGGGATCTTTTGCTGCCACTGAACGATGAACAGACTGCTGCCTGTGTCCAATTTGAACGCAGCGCCCTTCGCTCCTTCGGAGGCGGATGCAGGTCGCCGCTGGCAATACACGCAGCTCCGCATGCATCCGGGCTGGAATTTCAGTCTTTTGTGGCAGAGAGCCGAAATCGTTATTTCTTCTTTCATAAAGCGCTGTCTTCCTGGAATACTGTCACAGAAGAGGGGGATGCGTTGGGGCAGATGCTTCAATCGGTGTCAGTCCGAACCGAATCGGCGCACAAAACTCCGGAAGATGCTCTTTCGGATAAAAAGATTCTCGTAACCAGGGCACACCACCAGAGCAAACCTTTTTGTGATATTTTACGTACCCACGGCGCAGAAGTGTTGGAGCTGCCCTTCATCAGTATTCAGGGAGTCGCTTTTGAAAAACCGTCACTTAAGGACAGCTGGCTGATCTTCACCAGTGCAAATGCTGTGCATCACTTCGTAAATCCGGAGGGAACAGATCCCGCTTCCTGCCGCTTTGAAAGGGATCTGCTGATTGGAGCGATTGGTACCGGCACAGCAGAGGCTTTGTCTGAATATGGCGTGACGACACCGTATATTCCGCAAAAAGGAACAGCGAAAGTATTTGCCAATGAACTGACAGCGAAGAAAAAAATGTCCGGGATAACAAAAGCGGTCATTCCATGCGGAGATAAAGCCCTCCCTGAATTATCGGAATTGCTCGTGCACCAGGGGTGGACGGTAGAAACACCCGTTTGTTATCGCACCGTTATTGCCCGGCTGACAGAGGGGGAAAAACAAGCGATAATCAACTTCCGGCCCGATGTAATCACCACTTTCAGCCCGACAGCGGTGGAAAGTATGATGCAGAATGGAATTCCGGAAAACCTGCAGAAAGTACAATGTGCTCCTCTATATGCGTCTATTGGACCCACAACAACGCAGGAGCTTCAGCGGAGAAACTGCACTCCTGTACTTGAAAGCTTTCTTCAGTCCGGTACAGGCTTGTGTGATGCTTTGTGCGCTTATTATGAAGGGCTGCACTAATCAGGCTGCTCAAGTCTTGTAACGCTTGACCGCACGTTCTATTTCCCGGTCTGTCTCTCTCTGCTTGATGGATTCCCGTTTATCATAAAGGCGTTTTCCACGGCACAAACCGATTTCTACTTTTACTTTTCCCTGTTTAAAATAGGCGGAAAGAGGAATAACCGTAAGTCCTTTTTCTTCTACCCGTTTTATCAGGCGGTTGATTTCCATTTTTTTTAGCAGCAGCTTCCGTCTTCTTACCGGTTCGTGATTGTTTCTGTTGCCTTTGTCATAGGGGCTTATTCTGGAGCCGACAAGCCATGCCTCGTTTTCTGTAAAATCCACATATGCCTCCTTCAGTGAAAATGTGTTATGCATACGAATGGATTTGACTTCGGTGCCTTCAAGAACGATACCTGCCTCAAAACTATCAAGGACCGTGTATTCATGAAAAGCATGCCTGTTTTTTGTAATGAATTTTTTGCCCTCTTTCATCGTTGCCCCCGCTGCGCAATTTGTATGGCATTGTTATCGGCCTGATCGGATAGACCTATCGTGACTTTTGCTTCCAGATGGAAAGCCTTGTCTGAAACAATTCCAAGCACAGTAAATTCCTGCAGTGTGGAAATTTGTTTGCTAATTTTCGTTGCTGCTTCTGCAAAGGAACTTTCCGTATGCCCGCGCAAAAGTCCGGATGCGGCAAACTCATTAAGGGCAGGCACGGCTGCCTCCCACGCTTGAGCCGGGCGCAGATGGAAATAGAGGTTTGCTTTTTGCCCCAGCTGAGCGGTGAGGGCCTCGCTCTGCATTAGTTTGCGGATAAGGGTTTCGCTTGTGGCAAAGAGTGCGCCTTGAGGATAAATGGCGAGAGAAGGAGTCAGGTTTTCTCCGCCTATGAAGGGTACAGTTGCCAGGAGCAGCTCACTGTTAACAGAAGGATTCAGGACAATCATATCGTCAGAAAAGGGTGGAGGAGGTACGAGATCAAAAGCGGCGTGAAGTGCGTCTGTTTTTCCCTGTGCTGTTCCAGCCAAAAGTGGCGCAGGAACTACTTCCAGAGGATCAAAACCAAACCAGGCAAGCCGAATCTTTTCTCCGGAAGAATGGAAAAAACTGGCGATAAGATACTGGAGCAGTTCAGTGGCAGAAGCATTTTCAGGCAGTGACTCGGAGAGGGTTATCCATGAAGAGACCTTCTCCCAGCCTTCATTGGTTTCTGCCAGCTTTGCATACCATTGGGGCAGGGGTGCCCCGAGATTCACTGAAAGAGAGGCTATTCCGTCAAGCGGCATATCCAGAGAATCGTCTTTAGTATTCTGCGGTAAAAGTGTTCCGTATCTTGCCAGTATTTCATCGGAAAAAGAACCTGTAATCGAAAGGCGCGGCATGGACTGATTCAGGCGCACAGAAAAAGACAGATCCTTGAAAAGAGCGGGGGATTGCAAAAAAGCCTTCCCGTCCAGACGGCAAAACAGGTCTGCCTCTTTTGCCTTCTGCTGTGCCGCTTCAAATTTGTTTTTTTCAATGGCTTCCTCCGGTGGAAGCGTCAAAGCCTGGATCAGGGCATCTCTTGAAGAGCTGACCAGAAGATATTTGTTTCTGACAGAGTAAAATATTTCAGCATTTATTACTTTTTTCAGATCAAGTCCGCCGGCGCGTTCTCGCGATACGTTACCGGACAGCGAAAAGAATTTCTCTGATAGCAGGCCTATACGGGTCATTCGCGTAATTACGAGCAAACTGTCCGGACGATTGCTGTCTTCGACAGAGATATGGAAAAGACCGCTGCTGACATTATTCAGTAACCAATCGGGGACAGGTAATTTACGCGTTAACAGGTGAAGATAAGCAGCTGCTGCTGTATCTTCCGGAATCGTGTGCAGAATCGGGCTTTTCAACAACTCATTGCGCTTGGTGGCAGGGTCGTAAACGTATACTTCGATGCTGTGACTGGCGGGAATGAAAGATTCCATTTCCGCTGCATGGCGTGCCGGTATGAAAAACCACACACTCGCAAGCACAATAAGAACAAAAATAATGAACAGGAAAGGCTTGCCTGAGGACGAACGTTGAATTTTAGGCTTGCTTGCGGTACCGCCCCAGGAAGTCAATTGAACTGAATTACTCATGGCTGGATATCTCCGATACGGTCAACGTTGCAAAACTGCCTGCCTTGCCGTCCGGTTGTTTGAAAGCACACATTATTTCGGGCTGGGATAGTTGTAACACCACGCAATGCCGGGAGGCGTGATTCCATATATGCTGCATACCGCCGTCACTTTCCATAGGGGAAGCGGTCAGCAGAGTACCCAGGGATTCTCTGTTTTTGACCGGTTGGTTTTTCAAAGTTTCTATCAGTGCCTGATAGCGCTCCCGTGTTTCATCCGGGATTCCCTGTGTGTCAGGATTGACTCCGGTGAGTATGCCTTTCACCGCCTTTCGGACAGAAATGCTTTGTCCGTATTCAACGACCGCCGCGTCTGCTTTCTCGCCATCATACCCGGCAATAAGGACATGATAGTTCTTAATATACTCAGCGGCGGAAAGGACTTTCAGCGCTTCGCTGAAGGAAGAACAGCTGCGCAGCAATTGACCCAATAAAAACTCCAACGGCGCTTTCTCCGGAAGAACAGTATCGACGTAGGGGACATATTCCAGACACAGGAAAAGCCTGTCCCGGTTTAGCCCGGTCATCAGACCGGCGTTCCAGTCAAAGCCTACTTGAATAGAAGGCAGCCCTTCTTCAGGCAGCATGCGGATGACATAATCATTTTCGTCGCCTTTCCAGTCCAGATTTCGGCCGAGAAGAATATCTTTCGTTCCTGTGTATTCGTTTGTTAAAGCCACCATGGTGCAGAGCGGGAGAGAGAAAAGGGAAGACTGATCTTTGGCAAGGCTGTAGAGCCTGGCGTGCTGGAGCAGCCAAAGTCCGTCAAAGGGAAGTCCTGCCCCTTCAGCCATGCCTTCCATTTCACGGATATAGCTTTCAGACAATCCCTGCAGCAGAGAACGTGATCCCATCCCTAGTGCTGTCATTGCCAGGGGCGTCAAATTCAGAAAAGACGGCATCGCCGTCCACCAACTGCCCGTAGGATACCACTGCCCGGTATCCACGGGATCCAGCACTTTTGTTTTATATTTGTTCTGGATGGCATTATGAAAAAAACTGCCCCGCGCCAACCCAATGTCGTGGCTGGACCCATGCAAAGTAAGCAAAGGAAAACTTGCATCACCTTCGGATTGCTGGGACTCCTGCGCCTCTTCGTCCGGCAAATCAACAATGGATTCGACCAGTGTTTTTCGCGACATCAGGCTTTCAAACTGGGAATAAAGCCAGTCTTCCATGCCCGGTCCGAAAAAATTCATAAAAGATTCGTAATTGGCAAATGGATAAAGAGCACGAGGCACAAAGTACATCAGGTAATCATTGGCAAGTCCCACAGACCAATGGGCGTCATATCCACGGGCAAGCGCCCGTTCTCTTAGATTCAACCCGATTTCAACGCAGGGTTCCCCCGGGAAAAAAGAGATCAGTAAATCATTGATTTCAAGTGAATATAAGTCCACTTCTTTGGGCTGCAAGTTCTCAGCAAGCGTAAGTGGCAGGAGTGCCTTCGTATGGCTTAATTTAAAGACGGCATCTCCGAAAGACATGTTTTTGGACAGCGCATCGGCAATTTGCGCTACCTGCCTGCCGACGGCTTCCGTGCGGTCCCAGCCGCTTTTACCTTTTGGTGCGGCGATGGTCTGATTCCCCTGCGCACCGTTTAAAAACAGAGGAACGCAGGATTCTCCCGCAAGCGCCTCCATTTCCAGGTAATAGTAACCGGGGTAGTCTGCAGAAAAAGAGTACTTATCCTGCCCACCGACAGAAGTCGGATGACCGGTGAAATTGGTAATGACAGCAATGGCGGCACCGTCCGAGTCTTCAATTTTTACCACGCCTATCTGGCTTTCGGCAGGGCCAGCGGAAAAACGTCTGTTAACAGACAGGCCCTGATTACTGCCGACGGCATATCCGAGTGCTGCACGCCTCCGGCCGTTATAGGCTTTGTGCATGGATTCAATAATTTTTTCAGCAGTCGCCTCCAGAACGGCGGGAATAAAGCGTCCGGAAACATTGCGGATCATCAGTTTTTGGCACATGCCGCCGTGGCCGTTATGCGTATGGGTTGCTGTGAGCAGCACATGTTCTTTAGGTACAGGCCCGGAATACAGTTCAAGAACACGCTGACGCAATTCGGGATTAACAGCGACAAGATCCAGGCTGACCAGAAAAAAGCGTGTTTCGCCGTCATCCAGAAAAACGGTGCGTGCCCACAACGGATCATGAACGCTCGTAGAATTGCGTCCCATGCGGTCGCCGTAACCGTTTAAGGGCGTGCCTACAGGCGGTGTGATGTCGATTTTGGCAGACCCTGCTTCAAGTGCCCAACTTTGTACGGCCGATAGGAGAATAAAAAGGAAAGCGGCGAAATACAGAGCTGTTCCTCGGGAAAGAAAGTTTACCTTAAGTCGAAACAGCCTGAAAGGGATAGAAAGGGGACATCGGTTTTTCATTGTTTATTCCTGCGTCTTCAGGGCGACGGTTAAAGCCGGTGGTAAGAGATCACTTTCTTTAGTGCGGATACAACTTCCTGTACATGGCGGTCATTTAAACCGGGATGCAGCGGAAGGGAAATAATGCGGTCGGAAACATCTGTTGCCTGAGGAAAATCTTCAGGCCGCATCCCGAGCACTTCTCTGTAGTATTGATGAAGATGAAGTCCGTAAAAATGGATGCCGGTGCCTATGTTTTCCCGGCGCAAAGCTTCTATTACACTGTTTCGTGAAACAGAAAGAGTATTGGGCCTGATTTTGATGATAAACAGATGCCACGCATGGCGCCCGTCCTCAGCATCGGGAGGCATTTCCAATTCAGGAACATCTGAGAGTACAGACAAATATAATTCTGCAATACGCTTGCGTGCAGCTCTGAATTGTTCGAACTTTTTCAGCTGCTCTACGCCGAGAGCGGCAGAGACGTTGCTTAATGCATATTTGTAGCCGGGTTCCAGCACTTCAGCAGGACCTGAGACAGCGCTTCGGCCGTAACGGTCCCAGGCAGAGCTGCCCATCCCGTTGCCCGCCAGACGGCGAAGGCGGTGTGCCAGCGATTCATCATCCGTGGTGATCATGCCTCCTTCCATGGTGGTGATATTTTTGGTGGCATAAAAGCTGAAGCAGGCGAGACCTTCAGCGCCCACAGGCTTCTTCCTGTATTCACTTCCGAAAGCGTGTGCCGCATCTTCTATGACAGGAATACCGTGCCTTTTCGCAATCGCACGAATCGGATCCATGTTGCAGGAAAGCCCTGCCATATGAACAGGAATAATGGCGCGCGTTTTTTCCGTGATTGTTGCTTCCAGCTGCAAAGGATCCATATTCAGAGTATGCGGATCCACATCCACAAAACGGACGGTTGCACCCATTGTTAAAATAGTGTTGCCTGTAGACGCCCAGGTGATCGGACTCGTAATTACTTCGTCGCCCGGTTTTATAGCGAGCGCCGCCAGGCATAGGTGCAGTGCCGCAGTGCAGGATGAAACGGAAACGGCGTAAGGTGCGTTCACTTTTTCAGCAAAACTTTTTTCAAAAAAAGTGATCTGGGGACCTGATGTCAGCCAGCCGCTGCGAAGAACCTGCAGCACCGCACGCTCTTCATCTTCACCCAGGTTAGGCTTGCTAAGAGCAATGAACCGAGCTGCTACCGGCTCTCCGCCTGCATCAACTGGCGTTGCCCTGAGTTTTTTCATCCGTTCAACATTGAAAAATGCTTCAGAGAATGGATTGATGTCCGGATTATCCAGATATACCTTTAATTCGTCAATCCCTTCCTCAAAGGAAATCTGCTCGGGGAGAGGAACAGTTTCGGCAATTTTTGAAAAACGAACTTTATAGTTGCGCTGGTCATCATCATCCCGCGCAGTCGTCACAGGGACTTGAGAACATCGGGCTGCCACTTTTTCAGCAAGAGCAGCGATAGTACAATTCTGGGTATCCCAGCCCACATTGAAAATACCGGACTTGCCCGACAGATCTGTGTCGGAAGCAAGAGACACAAGGATTTGTGCCGCATTTCTAACATGAATGAAAGGGCGCCATTGGTTTCCACCGCCTTTGACCAGAATAGACCTGTTGCGGACAGCTGAGGCAGTCATGTGGTTTACAGCAAGATCAAAACGCATACGGCCGGAAATGCCGAAAAGCGTGCCCATGCGCGCAACCCGTGGCGTAAACTGAGCTGAAGACATGTCCAAAAGCGCTTTTTCTGCTTCTATTTTGGTTTCCGCAAAAACAGATACGGGATTTACAGGGCTTTCTTCATCAAGAATAGGGAAGACGCCCTGCCCGTACACAGCGCATGTCGATGCAAAGACAAAAGGTCGTATACCGCTTTGGATGCATTGACGCGCCAACTCTCTGGTACACTCGACATTGACTTCATAGGCAATTTCAGGATCCAGAGCACATGTCGGATCGCTGGAAAGACCGGCAAGATGGATTACCCCCTCAATGCCATATAACAGGTTTTGTTGCTCCTGCAACCGGCGGGTATCGCCGGGTATGATTTCCAGATTCCGTCCGAAGTTGTTTTCCGCGAAAAGCGTTTCCGGAGTCATTCCTTCGGGAAGGAAGGAAAAACGGTCAAATACGCGTACCACATGACCCTTTGAAAGAGCCTCGCGAACTACCCAGTAGCCCAGGTATCCGCCGCCGCCTGTGATTAAAAGTCGCATGGTAAGGAACACTCCGGAGAAATATAGATTTTGAAAAGAGGCCCGACACTAAAAACTACCTACGAGAAACCGGAGAAAAAGAAACTCCGGAAACACCTGCTTCGTTCAATCCTGTTTTTGCATAATCAGCCTTATTTTACTAAAAAAAACCAGCATGACGCTAAGTATAGCACTTAGTGAAGAATGTCCTGTAACAGCGGACATATGCACACTTGCGGAAATTGTTTTTTAGTAGACAAAGTAATATAATACTTAACAGGTCGTGTATAATAAGGAGCAGGAATGAGAGTATCAAAAAAATCAGACTATGCTTTAAGGGTGCTCGTCTATCTGGCTGAAAAAATCGGGGCACGTCCGGTTTCAATCCGTACCCTGGCAAGGCTCCATGACATTCCCTACCGTTTTTTGCAGCAGATTGTTCTCGATATGAAGGAGCAGGGATGGATCATGACGCTTCCGGGCCGGGAGGGTGGTATCCAACTTGCGAAAGAGCCCCGGGAAATAACGATGGGTGAGGTAGTGCGGTGCTTTGATGGTGTTTTGGCTCCCATTGCCTGTGTGTCAATCACGCAAAATGAAGCATGCAGTCAGGAAGCATACTGTAAATTCCGGCGAACTTTTCTCGAAATAAGAAACCACACCGCTCAGCGTATGGACAAGACTACCTTACACGATCTGACTTTCTGTGTTCCTCTGTCGCAGGAAGAAGTGTTTGGTGTTCAATTTAAAGACGGTGCAGGGATTTGAAAGAGAATACAATGCCATTCGTGCGCTTAATTTCTTTGTGTCTCTTCCTGCTCTTTTTAAGCGGTTGTTTCAGTTACAGCGGGAAAGACACGGCTGTTGAGATTTTGAATGTGTCTTATGATCCGACCCGTGAGTTTTACCGGGAGTATAATGCCTGGTTCGAAAAGAAGGCGTTTGAAAGAACCGGCAAACACGTGCGTATTCTGCAATCCCACGGCGCTTCAGGTAAGCAGGCGCGGTTTGTCATTGACGGGCTGGAAGCGCACGTTGTTACCCTTGCGCTGGCTTACGATATCGATGCAATAGCACAAAAAAGCGGCAGTTTAAGCAAGGATTGGCAGACACGTCTTCCCTTTGCGAGTGCACCATACACCTCCACCATTGTTTTTCTTGTCCGTAAAGGGAATCCACGGAATATTCAGGATTGGAATGATTTAATCAAACCCGGGGTACAGGTCATCACGCCCAGTCCCATGACCTCCGGTGGAGCGCGGTGGAATTATCTGGCCGCCTGGGGATATGCCTGGCTGATTTCGCTGGAGAAACGCGGAGTCATTCTCTCTGCTATCACAGAAGACGAACGAAGACAGGCAGATGAGGATGCTTTTTCCTTTGTTTCGGCGCTATTTCGCAATGTTCCTGTGCTTGATTCAGGTGCGCGGGCAGCGACGACCACCTTTGCCCGCCGGGGAATTGGAGATGCGCTTGTTACCTGGGAAAACGAAGCGTTGCTTGCCATGAAATCTCTTCCCGGCAAAGCACTTGAAATTATTACACCATCCATAAGCATTTTGACAGAACCAGTTGTCGCCAAAGTAGATGAAGTAACGGCACGACGACAAACAGATGCATTGGCACAAAGTTATCTTGAAATGCTGTACAGCCCGGAAGGTCAGGCAATGGCAGCCCGGCATCATTTCAGGCCTCGGCATATGGAATTTGTCAATGCAGAAGATAAAAACCAATTTCCTGATTTGCACCTTTTTACTTTGGAAGAACTTTTTACCGACTGGCAAACAGCCCATAAAAACCATTTCAGCGAAACAGGCAGCTTCAACAAAATCTATCAAAGCCTTTATTCTCTGGAGAACCAATGATTCGGCAGATAAAACAAAAGCATTTTTTACCAGGATTCGGCATTGGATTAGGGTTTACCTTGTCCTACCTTTCATTACTTGTGCTCATTCCGCTCAGTATTCTTGCGGTAAAGTCACTGAGCCTTGACTGGACAGTCTACCGCTCTCTTTTAATCGACCCGAGAACATATGCTGCAATAAAACTGACCTTTCTCTCTTCGCTTGTTGCTGCCGGGATTAATCTGGTTTTTGGGTTTATTGTTGCCTGGACACTTGTGCGCCTTCCCTTTCCCGGAAGTCGGCTGATCGATGCTCTTATTGATTTGCCTTTTGCGCTTCCCACGGCTGTGTCAGGCATTGCTCTGACATCTCTTTATGTAAGAACAGGGCTGCTCGGCAGATATCTGGAACCCTACGGTGTACAGGCAGCTTTTGCTCCTTTAGGCGTGATCATTGCCCTTACTTTTATCGGTCTTCCCTTTGTCGTGCGAACGCTGCAGCCTGCATTGCAGGATATAGACAAAGAATATGAAGAGGCGGCAATCAGTTTGGGTGCTTCTCCGTTTCGTGTTTTTGCGTCCGTTATTTTCCCTTCCATCCGGCCGGCAATGCTCACAGGATTTTCCCTGGCTTTTGCCCGGGCGCTTGGTGAGTATGGGTCCGTAGTTTTTATCTCAGGCAATATGCCTATGAAAACGGAGATTGTTTCCCTGCTGATCGTAGGGAAAATGGAGCGTTTTGATTATGAAGGGGCAACGGCGCTGGCCGCAATAACCCTTCTTGCCTCTTTTCTCATTCTTCTTGCCATCAACCTTACACAATGGCATTACAGCCGCAAAGTTCAGCAGACAGGGTAGGCAAATGGATACCGATATGCGCAGCTCCATGCAGAGGCTTATTCAATTTTTTATGCGGTGCATTACAATCACTTTTGTTGTGCTTTTTCTGGTGCTCCCCTTGTATGTGATTTTGAGTGAAGCGACGGGCGAAGGGATGAGCGTGTTTTTCCGGGCTGTCACACATCAGGAAACGTTGCAGGCGCTCACTTTGACTATATGTACCCTCTTTATCATCCTGCCTCTAAATATCCTTTTCGGCATCGCAGCGGCTTGGACATTGACTAAATACGAATTCAGAGGCAAAAGTGTTTTGTCCGCTCTGATTGATCTTCCTTTTTCAGTGCCTCCCGTAATTGCAGGCTTTATCCTGATTCTTTTTCTTGGGCGACATGGGACTTTGGGCTTTCTGCTTGAAAAACTCGATACGCAGATTATTTTTGCCGCCCCTGCCGTTATCGTTGCGACCTTGTTTGTGACTTTCCCGTTTGTCGCGCGTGAACTTGTTCCTCTGATGCAGGAGCAGGGTGTCGACGAAGAGCAGGCGGCTGTGTCGCTGGGTGCCAGTGCCTTCCAGACTTTTTTCCATGTCACACTTCCAAATATCAAGTGGGCACTCTTTTACGGAATTATTCTGAGCACCGCCCGAGCTATGGGAGAATTCGGAGCTGTTTCCGTTGTGTCCGGTCATATTCGGGGAAAGACAATTACACTGCCCCTTCATATAGAAATACTCTATAACGAATACAATTTTACAGCAGCTTTTGCGGTTTCCTCTTTGCTGGTTACCCTGGCTATGAGCACGCTTGTTGTCAAAGAAATCGTGTACTGGCGTTCCGGCAAAAAACAGACACGACCAACCGGCGGTTTTTTGGAATCGCCTGAGACACCAGACTTATGAGCATTGAAGTACAACATATTTCGAAGAGTTTCGGTTCCTTTCATGCCCTTAAAGATGTTTCTTTACGAGTGAAATCGGGAGAGCTTATGGCTTTGCTCGGGCCTTCAGGCTCTGGAAAAACCAGTCTGTTGCGTATCATTTCCGGATTGGACAGACCTGATGTGAACCCGCTGGCTAAAGTGATCATGAATAATGAAGACATGATCAGTACCAGTGCTGGCAACAGGCGAGTGGGCTTCGTCTTTCAACATTATGCGCTTTTTCGGCATATGACTGTTTTTGACAATATTGCTTTTGGCATGCGGATGCGGCGAAAAAAAGAAAGGCCGTCCAAAGCGGAGATTAAAAATAAGGTAGAGCAGCTTCTGCATTTAATTCAACTGGATAATATGGGAAACCGTTACCCGCTGCAACTGTCGGGAGGACAGCGCCAGAGGGTCGCTCTTGCGCGGGCGCTGGCAATAGAACCAAAGGTACTCTTGCTGGACGAACCTTTCGGCGCCCTGGATGCACGTGTAAGGGAAGATCTTCGACGGTGGCTTCGCCGCCTTCATAAAGAAATTCAGATTACTACACTTTTTGTAACGCACGATCAGGAAGAAGCGCTGGAACTGGCGGACAGAGTCGTTGTTATGAATGAAGGGCGCATCGAACAGATCGGGACACCGGAAGAGGTTTTTCATTCTCCCCGAACAGAATTTGTTATGAAATTTCTGGGAAGCGTCAACTTATTTCACGGAAGGATCGAGCGAGGCAAAGCAGTTTTTGGCTCCTGGAAAGTGAGCGGCCCGGAGGCTGGCAAAGAGGAAGGAACGCCTGCACGGCTTTTTGTTAGACCCTACGACATGACCATTGTCCGGGAAGGAGACCCCGCCCACGGAAGCAATGCGGTGATTCGGCGGATTCAGTCTGCCGGTCCTTACGTGAAGATTGAACTTGAACATGAGAGCGGAGAGAACATCATCGCGGAAATGTCTCATGAACGGCATGAGAGTCTTAAGCCTTTGGTGGGCGAGAAAGTAGCGGTAAGTTTAAAAAACGTTCGGGTTTTTACCGAAGACTACACCATATAAGTACATTAACGGTCGTCAGACTGCTGCGCGGCATACCGTCTTAGTTTGCGCCACAGCGTATTTCTTCCGATACCCAGCAGTTTTGCTGCCTGCAGCTGGTTCCCTTTGCAGTGCCGCAATGCCAGGCGTATATGCGCCTCTTCCATAGCCGCAAGGCTTTTCAATTCCTGCCCGGTCTCTATCACGCCGTCATGTGCAGGGGCAGACAGGCTGGCAAGAATCCGTTCAATTTTGAAGGGGACTTCTCCCGGCTGCAAAGGCAGAAGTGCATAATCATGGACGCCTTTTCGCATGAGACCGACAGCATCAGCAACCTGTGCTGCCGGCACGAGAAGAAGCACAGGATATTGCCCGGCAAGATCAGCCGCATGCGGCAGAGAATCGGTTACAGCGGCGTCGCCTGCAATTTCCGAAAGCGTATGGCCTTCCAGATGGAGCATAACTTCGAGCGTAATCCGAAGGGGCACGCTCGTAATGTTTAATAGCACACAAGCCATACAATTGAACCTGTCTGATGGAAAATTTCTTTATTGCTCTAAGAGCTTAGCAAGCCTTTTCATCTTTTCAAGGCTGTCTGAAAGACCGCCTGAGCGGTTGCGGGCAAGCCAAAGTTGTTCATAGTCCGCCAAAATAGAATCAAGCACTCGTGAAAACTCCTGACGCTGTTGGGCAGGCAGCCCTGATGTGGCGCAGTTATTTTCCAGGCGCGCTTTGCCTATGGAAAGAGACAGAAGCGCCATGCGTGCATTGAGAGTGAACTCTTTCTTAATCAAGGTTCCGTCTTTTCTGCGGGGATCGGACTTTGCCAGGCGCTCCAGTGCACTTTGAATTGCTGAGGCGGCTTTTTCAATCCCCTGTGCTGTGATGCCGGAAAAGAAACCGCTTTTCGGGTCTCCTTCAGGTGCATAAAGCAGCCATCCGTAATATACAGCGGCATTGTCCCGGGAAGTGCCTGTCTGTAGATAAGCATTTCCAAGATCAAAGGCAGATCGCGCCAGCAATCCGGAAGCATCTTCAAAGATATGCAGATCTGCCGCTTTAACCAGATCCAATGAGCGATTGGCATCATAAGCCCAACTCAGAGCGGCACCCTGCGCAAAGGGAAGGTAGGAAACAGGCGGAAACTGCCAGTGCCCGCTGTCGCCCCAGTCGGTGATAAGATAGCCGATTGCGCCCTGATTAAGACCGTTGCGTGCCGCCCGTTCAAGATTTGCAAGTGCATTGTCTGTCCTTCCAAGCAGAGAATTCCAGCTGGAAGTGCCCGGACAAACATAAAAAGGAATACCTGACCGGGCAAATTGTGCGCATCTTTCGTCGAAAGGATGTTTCGCCTCGTATCCCCATTCCATGGCAATAATGTTTTTGGGAAGTTCCGGAATTAGCTCAGGATGATTAAGAATGATGTCCCCCCAAAATTGCATCTTTTTTCCATGTCCCTGGACAAGATCATAGATTTGGGCCAGAAAGTTCAGGTAAACACGTCCTTTTCCAAGACGTTCCGCCTCTGCTTTGCTTGCTCCTTCGCCAAGCGTAAAAGTTTCGTCGCAGCCGACATTGACCTGGCTGCTAGAAAAGCAGGGGAGAAGGCTGTCATACATGCTTTTCAGCAGGGCAATACTTCCGGGATTGGTAGGGCAAAGATCAGATCTGCCGGGAATTTCCGCAAGAGAACTGTATTCAGGGTGGGCAAGCCACCGCTCCATATGACCAAAAGAGTTCTGGTTGGGGACCAGTTCTATGTAGCGGGCGGCACAATAACGGTCCAATTCTCTAATTTCATCCGGTGTTACAGGCGAGGCGTTTTTCCAGACGACTTCATGACCGGGATAAGCAAAACTGTGTTCTGTGTAAAGTTGGAGCTGATTGAATTTCAAGTGGGCAAGCAAATCCACATATTCGTAAAGGGTCTGCATCGTAGGCACTTTATCCCGGGCAATATCAAGCAGAACACCGCGGTTCGGGAAGTCGGGCCAGTCTTCAATGTGCAGGCAGGGAATGCGACCGGATCCGGCGTAAAGCCGTTGGATCTGGGCGAGGGTTTGTCTTGCATAAAATAATCCGGGTTCATCTGCGGCAATGATCGTAATATCTTTTTCGGAAATATCAAGCGTATAGCCTTGCTGCTTAAGTGTCTTTGCGTCAAAACGGACAGCAGGTTCCTTTGCGGGAAACAGGTTAGAGCCATTCAAAGAACGGATAAGACGTGGCTGTGGCAGAAGAACAAGACTTCCCGGTTCAGGTGGTTTTCGGTCTTTTACAACAGCTGTTGCATTAATATCTACCGGGATTCTTGTGGTTTCTGTTCGCATAACAAAAACCTCCTCCTCTTCTTCCGGTAAGGTGCTGCAGGCCGACAGAAACACAAGCATCGAAACAGAGAGCACAGACTGGAGAAAATATTTCATCGTAAAAGTCCTTTAGATGAGCCAGCGGAAAAATCAATCAGAATTGGAAGAGTCCGGTTTTTTTTTCTGAGCAGAAGACTCTTTTATCCTTTTCTGAAAAGTTGAAATAAGTAATTCGCTGATCTGTGCATCTTTGATGCCTTCTGCCAGCAAGTGTTGCGATAAAGAAGAAAAATGATCTGCCAGCAGCGTTTCAAGCCATTCCAAAAAGTTGCTGCCTGCAAAAAAGATATTTACATTTTCGATAGAGTGATTTTCTGCCAAAAGTTCATCTAATGATTCCTGTATCTCCCGTTCAGTTTGGATGTTTTTGGAGAGAATGAGCGCGCAGGCATTTATTTTTGTTTCAGGCCGCTCTGAATTGGCTTCAAAACAATTTCCGTATAAAGCATAGGGCGCCAGTTCGTCGAAAGCTACAAGGAAAATGCGGTCAGGTCTGATTCCATGGGCAACCGATTGTTCAGAGAAAAAATGCAGGGCTGTTTTAAGATTATCCAATAAATTTGTCGGCTCTTGGTTTTCTGTTGACTCTTGAAGTAACTCTGCAGGAACGTCACGCTGCAGCGAGATGGCAACGACAGCCCAGCCCTGGCGCAAACAGTTTTTGAAAAAAAGTGCAGGAAAAGCATCGGATGCTGTTTTCTTTAAAAAAAATACAGCAGGACACGGCAGGGGATGCCCCTGAGGAAGCCAAAGATCAAAGCTCTGCCCGGCTTCCTTTCCGTAAAGCAATCCCTGATAACTAGGGGTTCCCAGAATGACAGGTCGTGATTCAGTGTTTTCTTCCAACGGGATGGATTGCCCGCTTTCTGTGTCTGACTGCCATAGTTTCGAGCGAAATGCCCGGGCTTCTTCGCGGCTTAAAATGCCATCGCCATCAAGATCCGCGTCCGGGTAGCGCTGGAGAAATCGCTGCAGCCCTTCGCTTGAACCCTCAGCGGTGGAGTTCGTATGGACAGCCACAGTCAGGATCAGTAAAAAAAACGGGAGAAAAACTTTACCTTTCATTGTTGCAACCTCTACCTTTATCCAATTAAAAAAATGCGGCTCGCCTAAACTTCTCTTAAAAAAACATCGGCAATCAACCGAATTTTCAACAGGAGTTTACGAAACAATTTGTTTTTTTGTGCACGCCGGCGGAAAAACAGGATTAGTTTCCTTTCCAGGCTATAACGGGTTAATTTTGAGCGGGGCGGTTTGCGCAGTGTGGTGCCCTCGATTTGGACAAGAGGCTGCCACAGATTTTCAAGCGGGTAGCCGCACAGGGCGAGATCTTCCGGATTCAAAGCAGCAATCATTTTTTTTGCCAGAGTTAATTTCAGGGGATCAGCGTGAATTTCAGCAGCCCACTTCTTGACGCTGGCTGTAGTCGGCCGGGAATGTTGAGAAACGCCGATAGGATCACCAAGACCTCCCGTCTGTTGTTTGTCACGGTGCTCCCCGTAATTGACGGCTTCTGCCTCAAAAGGAATTCCTATATGATTGCAGATCTTTTCGAACCATTCTTCAGGTGCTTTAACCAGATCTTCATAGCGTACGTGCAATTTCCTTGTGGACGGATTGCGGAGAAAGGCAGCCATGGCAGGGATATATCGCTCCAGTACAGGGTTATAGGCATGGGCTTCCTGATAGCTGCCATCGAAGAAAGAATTCGCAAAAGAAGAAAATATTGCCAGCGGATGACGGGTAAGCACGATATAGGCCGCATCCGGATAGACTCGGGAAAGAAAGGGGAGTACAAGCGCATAAGCAGGCGTTTTATCGAGACAGTACAGTTTCGTGCCCTTGGCTTGGAGAAAACGCCCGTACAGTACGTCGCAATAGGCACGACACGCCGCATAATAATCGTTTTCCCCTTCCGGAAGTTGTGACACAAAGAATTTTTGCGCTTCTGCTGCCAGAATGTGGTCGTAAGGGGCCTTATCGACTTTGTCCCATACGCCTGTATGGGCAAGAGGAGTGATAATGTGCGGTTCCGGACCGCCCTGCACTGCGGAATGCGATGAAATAATGCGTTCCAACATGGTCGTCCCGGAGCGCGGCGCTCCGATAACAAAAATCATTTTAGGCGTAAGTTCCATTCAGTTTGTCTCCGGTAGGGCATCAGGGGATATCCTAGCATATCAAGGAACAAAATTAAATGATATACTGTTCTTTGATACATGTGCGTTGTTGTGGTGTGATGAATATTCCGTGAATTGTCGTTTTGCGGAATATAACGATCAGGAGGAATCTCTTATGCCTTTTAGCCAGCGTGTTGTTGCTTTAGGTATACGTCATCCCCGGGCGATTACTGCATCTATGGTTATCAGTGCTCTTTTGCTGATAGCCGCTGTAGCAATCCCGACTCTATTACCCGGTTCACTTCCCCTGCCTCCCGTTCGGGTGGACACGGATCCGGAGAATATGCTCAGCAGAACCGAACCGGTACGTTTATACCATGATTCCATGAAAAAGGTCTTTGACCTCAACGAAATTATCGTAGTTGGGGTAGTGAATGACAGTCACCCGGAAGGGGTTTTTAATCCGGAAACATTGCGGCAGGTTTATGAATTAACCGAATATGCAAAGACCTTGCGCGGAGAAGTGATCGGCCTGGACGATCCAATGGCGGGTGTTGTCCCGATGGATATTATTGCACCTTCCACCGTGGACAACATTGAACAGGGCGGTCCGGGCGAAGTTAAATTTGAGTGGCTCATGAAAGAGCCGCCCGCGACAGAAGAAGAAGCACTTGCCGTCCGGGACAGGGCAGCAAAAATTCCCTTTCTACAGGGCACACTTGTTTCCGAATCAGGAAAAGCGCTGGCGATTTATCTGCCGATCACTTCGAAAGATCTGAGTTACCGGATTTATTCCAAACTGCAGAAAAAAATCGCCGAATTTCCGGGAGCTGAACAATGGCACATCACAGGCTTGCCTGTTGCCAATGATACTTTTGGTGTGGAAATGTTTATACAGATGGCGATTTCCGCGCCGCTGGCAATGCTCGTCATTTTTCTGTTGATGTTGTATTTTTTCAGAAAATTTGTGCTCATTCTGGCACCCATGCTTCTCGCTGTGTATGTCGTTGTAGTCAACATGGGTTTGCTCATTGTTACGGGCAATACAATCCATATCATGAGTTCCATGATTCCCATTTTTATCATGCCCATTTCCATACTTGACTCCATACACATTCTCAGCTTTTTCTTCGACAGATACCAGAAATTTAAAGACCGGCGCAAAGCCATTGAGCATGTAATGGATACTTTATTTTCCGCCATGCTCTATACATCCCTTACCTCTGCTGCCGGCTTTGCCTCTCTCGCCATTACACCCATTCCACCCGTGCAAATTTTCGGCATTTACGTTGCAATCGGGATTATGATTGCCTGGTTCTTTACCATGACTTTCATACCCGCTTACATCATGCTTCTGCCGGAACGCACGCTCGCACGATTCGGCAGCATGATCAGTGAAGAAGATGACTCAGGTCCTGACACTTCTACCAGGTTGGGCCGCCTTCTGGCAGGTGCAGGTGTTTTTACTTTCAGACATGCGCGCATCGTTCTTGTCGGTGCTGTTCTGCTGGGCGTAGTGGCTGCCTATGGTATCAGTAAAATACAGGTAAACGACAATCCTACCCGCTGGTTTAAGCACAGCCACCCTATTCGTGTTGCCGACAGGGTTTTAAATGAACATTTTGGCGGCACATATATGGCATATCTCGCTTTGCAGCCTGAAAGCACCGGTCCTGAACTGGGCGAATATGCAGTGGATTTGGAGGCACGGCTGCGTCGGACAGTTGACGAAATGAATCTCGACGAGGAGCCGAAAAATGCCTTGCTTGCTATTGCCTCTCTTCTTCACGAAAAGGGAGCAGAAACGCAAACGATTCAGGAGTTGCGTCAGATGCTGCATAAGGAAGCCGATGACAGGCTGAATGCGGCGTCGGAAGCACTGATGACTGCGGATCCCGAAGACAGTGTGGCTGAATCTCTTGTTGAAGCCTGGGAAGACCTGCTCCTTTTCCTCGATATGGAAGAGCAGCGCAATGAAATATTCAAGCAGCCGGAAGCGCTTGCTTACTTAGAAAAACTCCAGAATAAGCTGCTTGAAACCAACGTTGTCGGAAAATCGAACTCTCTTACTGATATTGTTAAAACGGTTTATAGAGAACTGATGGAAGGAAACGCTGACTATTTTACTATTCCCGAAACGGCGCGTGCTGTTGCCCAGTGCCTTATTACCTTTGAAAGCAGTCATCGCCCTCAGGATCTGGGTCATTTTGTTTCTCATGACTTCAGAGAAACGAGTCTATGGGTGCAGCTGAAGAGTGGCAATAATCAGGATATGAAATATGTGACAGAAGTCATGGACGCTTTCATCGCCGAGAACCCGCCGCCTTTCGGTTTAAAGCACCATTGGTTCGGGCTGACATACATCAACGTGGTCTGGCAGGAGAAAATGGTGATAGGCATGCTCAATGCCTTCTTGGGAAGTTTTCTCATTGTCCTGCTCATGATGACTGTCCTGTTTCGTTCAGGGCTGTGGGGACTTATTTCCATGATCCCGCTGACAGTCACCATCGCACTTATTTACGGTGTGGTCGGTCTTATGGGCAAGGACTATGATATGCCTGTTGCTGTACTGTCCTCCCTTACACTTGGGCTTGCCGTTGACTTTGCAATTCATTTCCTTTCAAGAAGCCGTGAGTACCACGACTTGAAAGGAAACTGGGAGGGTGCCTATCCGCTTGTATACGGAGAACCTGTCCGGGCAATTACCAGAAATGTGATTGCAGTTGCTATCGGCTTTACCCCGCTACTGGCTGCTCCGCTGGTACCTTACAATACAGTCGGTTTTTTTATGGCAGGCATTCTTGCGTGTGCTGGATTATCCACCTTGTTCTTTCTTCCGGCTTTGATTAAAGTTTTGGAGAAACTGCTTTTCCCGCAGGATAAAATCTGCCGGATTACCTGCCGCTGCGGAACCTGTGTGGTGACCGCTGTCATTGCAACAGCAACTGTAGCGCTAAATGTGCAGCAGTTCCTTGATATGACCTGGACAGGTTTGTCACTTGTGAGTCTGGTTGTTGTCCTGGCTTCCGGGACAGTTTGTTTCTTTATGTCCCGCCGTGAATCCTGTAAAACTGTTTCAGATGAAAAATAAGCGTTGCGTACCTTGCAGAAAAAAGGAGAATGAATCATGATTAAACACGCAAAAATGATGCTGCTGGCTACTTGTCTGATTACTTTGACCTGTAGTGCACTGGCACAGGATGCCCCGTCAGTGGATGAAATCATTAAAAAAGCCAACCATGCTGCTTATTATCAGGGGAGCGATGGCAGGGCAAAAGTGAAAATGAGCATTAAGGATAAGCAGGGCAATGTGCGGGAAAGAGAGTTTTTTATCCTGCGCCGCAACGCTGATGATAAAGATGAAGAACAGCAGTTTTATGTCTATTTCAACAGCCCGGCCGATGTGCGCGAAATGGTTTTTATGGTCTGGAAACATGTGGGAAAAGATGATGACCGCTGGCTCTATCTCCCTGCTCTGGATGCTGTCCGTCAGATTGCTGCCACAGACAAAAGAACCAGTTTTGTCGGCTCCACTTTCTTTTATGAAGATGTCTCCGGACGCAGTATTGAAGAAGACGTGCACGAACTGGTAGAAACTACCGACAATTTCTATGTGATCAAAAATGTACCTAAGAATCCGGGTTCGGTTGAATTCGATTCTTATAAGGTTTATATTCACAAGACAACTTTTATCCCTGTTAAAGTAGAATATGAAAAAGGCGGTAACATTTATCGTGTTGGCGAGGCGCAAAAAGTGGATACAATCGACGGCTTTCCGACAGTCACGAAAAATGTAATGAAGGATCTGAATTCAGGAAGTGAAACCACGATAGAATACCTGAAGGTGGATTACAACGTGGGAATCCCGGAAAATATCTACACAGAACGGTTTATGCGCCGTGCACCACGACAATATCTGAACTGATAAAAACAGCGACTTTTCCGTTACCGCCTGAACTGTCTAGAAAGGGGTCTGCATGCGTCCCGGATATGCCTTTTGGGTGTCATTTCTGATTGTGCTCATGATCGTGAGCGTGGTTGCTCAGGCTGAAGAGCCTGCTTTGCCGGCCGGGCTGGAGCCTGTCGGGAAAAGCAGTTCAGAACCCGCTCTGCCAGCCGGGCTTGAATCTGCCAGCGCACCAACCGTAGAACCCGCATTGCCTGTGGGACTGGAACCTTCCTTGCCTGCCGGGTTGGATTCTGTCGGCGAGCGCACCCAGGAGCCTGCTCTCCCATCGGGACTGGAGCCTGCTTTGCCGGAAGGGCTGGGAGCTGCACCTTTTAATGAAGAAAACGACTCCGCCTCAGCTCTACGCAAGGAATCGCCGCTTCAGTTTCATGGATTCTGGGATGTTCGTGCAGGCAGCAGAATAACATCAGATCCGGCACAGGCTAAAGACGCGACACTCGGCGAAATGCGCCTGCAGCTCAAAACCGATAAAGACTGGGATCGGGTGTTTATTGAATTTACGGGCGATGCTCTTTTTGATGCGATTGAAGAACGGGCACGCATCGACCTCCGACAGCTGCGCCTCACCTGGACACCTGTTGAATCGCTTGACATAAGAATAGGGCGGCAGGTGTTAACCTGGGGAACAGGCGACATGCTCTTCATCAATGACCTGTTTCCGAAAGACTGGCGTTCTTATTTCAGTGGCAGAGACGTGGAGTATCTCAAAGCGCCGTCCAATGCGGCCCGTATAGGTTGGTTCAATGAAATAATGAATGTTGAAGTGGTTTACACGCCCCGCTTCAATCCAGACAGGTATATCACTGGAAAGCGTTTCAGCTATTTCAGTCCTATGCACGGAAAAACAGTAGGCAGAAAACAACAGGTGCACACCATAGAACCTGATGACTGGTTTGACAACGATGAGATCGCTGTCCGCCTGTACAGAAATCTTGGCAGTGCACAGCTTGCTTTATACGGCTACTCAGGCTACTGGAAAAGCCCGGGCGGCATGCAGCTCTTCCCGTCCAGAGCCATTTTTCCGAAATTGAGGGTCTATGGTGCCAGCATCAGAGGCGCCCTCGGGAAAGGGATTGCCAACCTGGAATTTGGCTATTATGACTCCTATCAGGACCGTTCCGGCTCCAGCCCCTTTATAAACAACAGTGAGATCCGTTTTTTAGCTGGCTATGAACGTGAGATCGGCCATGAATTTACTGCCGGAATCCAGTACTATCTTGAATACATGCAGCAGTATAAAGCCTATAAAAAAACGCTTCCTTTTTTCATGAAAGCAAGAGATCGGGACAGACATCTGATCACGCTGCGCCTGACCAAACAACTTCTTCAGCAGAACCTGATTCTCTCCTTGTTTGCTTACGCAAGCCCTTCAGACAGCGACAGCTATCTGCGCCCCAATGTCAGTTACAAAATCAATGACAACTGG
This sequence comes from Candidatus Hydrogenedentes bacterium ADurb.Bin170, assembly GCA_002070275.1. Classification (GTDB taxonomy): domain Bacteria; phylum Hydrogenedentota; class Hydrogenedentia; order Hydrogenedentales; family CAITNO01; genus JAAYJV01. The sequence continues at coordinate 18,491 of MWCY01000003.1, read as the reverse complement.
ACAGTTGATTTCGGAGGCAACATCTTTATGGGTCGCCAGCGCCACACGTTCTTCGGGCAATTCGAAGACAATACAAATGTGTATGCAGGGGCAAGGGTGGCGTTTTAATTTAATCCGGATAGAGGAAAAGAAAGGGACTGATGAAAACTTCGGGCGCTCATCAGTCCCTGATTATTTCAGAGGGATCCAGGTGGATCAGATCTTAATTGTTCTGCCTGTTTTTGCAGATCTGTATGCCGCTTCTGTTACAGCAGTGGCAGCAAAGCCGTCCATACCTGTGCTGGCGCAATCGCAGCGGGACTGGACAGCATCAACAAAGTTTTTGACCAATGCCATATCCGGATTGTCTCCCCAGGCATCGTATCTTACCTGCTGGTTGCCATCGTCGAAGACAGTAACTTTCTGGTTAAAAGCGTCTACTGTAATCAATCCGCCTTCGCACACAAACTCAAGCGTAACATCGCCCCAGGTCGGAAAACTTTTCGGACGGCTCCAGCTCGCAAGATGCGACACCTGGATACCGCCTTCCATTTCAAGATGGAGGCTGCCGAGATCGTCAGTCGGAAAAGATTTATTGTGCAGCTGGTTGCCAAGTTCGCAATAAACCGATTTAAATTCCTTGCCAAGCATCCAGCGAAGAAGATCTACCACGTGCACGGTGTGATCCATGGTGGCGCCACCGCCGCTTAAAGCGGGATCGGAGAACCAGCCGCCCGGGTACTGACCGTGGTTGGTGCAGGTAATAGCATAAACAGCACCAAACTTACCGGAATTGAGCATAGATTTTGCTTCAATGAGGGGTGTGGAGAAGCGGCAGGGGAAAGCTGTACCCAGTCCGACGCCTGCTTTACGGCAGGTAGTGACGATGGACTGAGCATCTTTCATTGTGGGTGCCAGAGGCTTTTCGCAGAGAATCCATTTTTTAGCCCGGGCAGCTGCTTCTACCATGGCACGGTGCTTGGAATTCTCCGATGTGATAATCACCCCTTCGATGTCGGATGCAAGAAATTCATTCATATCTTTTACGAAGTTTGTCTTGAATTCCTTTGCCATTTTTTTGCCGCGGCTGGCATTGTCATCCCAAATGGCGGACAGGGAAACTCCCGGAAGCGCTTTAAGACAGGCGGCATAGCTATTGGCGTGGAGATGCGCAAAACTCATAATACCTATTTTAACCATGATTAAAAGCCTTTCCTAGAATTTAACCGGTTCTTTGGAGGAATTGGATTTCAAGGCGGCCTCCGCCATCTCGACAGCGCGCAAAGCATCGAGCGGCGTGACCCGGGGGGTGTGACCGCTTCCTATGGTTGCTATGAAATCCTGCCATTCAAGCTGATACGGGCTGACGGCAACGGGACTCATGGGGACAAACATGGTCGGGCCCGAGCCGGTTTGCCGGGGTTCTGCCCCAAGGGGCGTTTCCGTGCTGTCAAACTGAATCATGCCTTTGCTGCCGCATATTTCCGCCTTCACTTTAAAGCCTGAAGGGGCAGCCCAGGTGTTGATAATGGTGGCAATGACACCACTTTTCATGCGCATGGTGACCTGTGAGTAATCGAGCTGCGTCGGTTCGGTGCGCATAATGGTCTGGCAGAAGATCCGTTCCGGTTCACCGAATACATACCGAACCCAGTCCAGATCGTGAATCATGCAGTCGAAGGTGACGCCACCGCTTTGCTTGTAGTCCCTGAACCAGCTGCCGGGCGCACCGGGGAAAATGCCGCCACGGAACAATTTTACCCAGCCCGTTTTTCCGATACTGCCTTTCTGGATGCGTTCACGCATCAGCTCGAATTCCTGGAAATAACGAACGACATGCCCGACAAACAGGGTTACGCCTGCTTTTTCGGCGGCACGTATCGCCCGCTTGCATTCTTCAGAACTGCGACCGAAAGGCTTTTCACAAAAAATATGTTTACCTGCCGCCGCTGCCGCCGAGACAAAAGTTTCATGGGAGGGCGTCGGTGTCGTAATCACTACGATATCGGTGTCTTTCGCTTCAATCGCTTTCATGGGGTCAACAACCGCTTTGGCGCCGAAATCGTCTGCCAGCCCCTTTGCCGCTTTTCTGACCGCATCAGCGCAATAAGAAATGCGGAGTCCGCAGTTAGTGGCCATTTGCGCATGGAGCCGACCCATGCCGCCACAGCCGAGAATTGCAACGTTCATAAATTGTTCTCCTTCAGTTAAGGGTTAAAGAGAAACTGTACACTATCTGAGAAGCCGAATAAAGGCACTATAGCGAAATAATTGCCTCCAGAGAAGTGCGAACATGACGGAGCATGACTTCCGTGCTATGCTGGTAAGGGCCGTACTCGGCGGTCAAAGCACCGTCAAAACCGATTTCTTTCAGCGCTGCCATCACTTCAGGCCAGTTTACATCGCCTTCCATCAGCATCACAAAACCATCGAAATTCCCAGCGGAAGCACGGAAATCTTTGGCATGTACGGCACAGACTCTGTGTCCCAGAATACGCAAATGCTGCTCCGGGTAGCCGTACAGAATAATATTGCCTGTATCCACATAGGCGCCCACATGTTCGCTGTCGCATTCATCGATGAAGTCGCGCATTTCAAGAGGGCTTAGCAGGAATTTGTTCCAGACATTTTCTATCCCCAGAGTAACGCCTGTCGTTTCCGCCTGTGGTACAAGTGCCAGAAGATTATCCAGAGCATTCTCATAGGCATCATCATAGCTGAGATCAGAAGTAACGCTGCCTGGTACTACCAGCACGGACTGCGCACCGAGCCATTGTGCCAGCTGGAGAGCCTGCGCAGTTTGTTCTATACCTTTTTTTGCGAGCGTTTCGTCAGGTGTTGTAAGAGGGTACTTCCAACCGATTCCTGTACCCAGACTCGGCAGAACAAGCCCTAATTCCTCAGCCTTTTTCCGGAGTACCGCCGCTTCGCTTTGCGTGGTGCTGAGCGGCAACGGGCCATCTTCGCCCACGCATAATTCAAAAGACTGAAAACCCAGACGTGCAGCCAATTCCATTGCATCAAGTGCTGGCATATCAGCAGGAAAAGCCCATTGATTTACACCGGTAAGCATAGCCATCCCTTCTGTAAGAGAAATTTCTCTGAAATCATACAATTCCGGTGTATCCCGTCGGGGGAACCACGGAAACACTACAGCAAGACAAACTTCCACATAAAGACTACTAACTATTTACGGTGAAATGCAAAGAGACGGCTCTTTTTTCGCTTCAGTACCCCTTTTTTCTTTATGATGAGCCGATGAAAATGAATGTCGTTACTACAAAAAACAGTCTGGTACTGTGCCTGCTTCTGGTTGCACTGGCAGCAGGTTGCGGGCTGCGCCTCCTGCATATACAGAATGAATCGATATGGTGGGATGAATATGCAAGCCATGCGCATCTTGATGCCTCTTCGTTCAGCGAATTTTATGATCTTGTGCGCACCCTTGATCCTCTGGCATTGCCCGGCTATCTGGTTCCGGAATATTTTTGGGCTAAATGGGTCAGCCCGTCCCTTTTTTCTTTGCGTTTGGAGAGCATCGCAATTGGACTGGCAACGCTGCTTTTGTTATACGCTTTTGCCGATAAGTACCTGAGCAGAAGAGTTGCTCTGCTTTCTGTATGGCTGCTTGCCCTGTCGCCGGTGCATATCCATCATTCGCAGAGTATCCGCATGTACGGGCTTCTGGTCTTTCTTGCTCTTGGTGTCATGTGGAGTTTTCTTGGTTTTCTGGAGCGCCGGAATCTGTCATCGATTTTGCTGCATGGCGTTTTTTCTTTTGCTCTATGCTGGACGCATCCTTTTGCCGTTCTAGTGCTGGCTGGTCCTGTTACATATATGCTTTTCACCCGGCATAAGCAATTGCGCCTTCTTTTGATCTGGTTTCTTCTTCAGGGAACAATTTTCATACCCCAGGCCTTTTATCTTGCAAAGGTGCGGTTCTGGCCGCAAAATACCACGGCCGCCTGGTTTGCCAGACCTACCTTTACTGAATTAATTGCCGATCTCTTTTTCGATGATATCATTTCCTTTCATTGGCAGCTGCGCCTGGGGGAATATGCACAAAAACTCGTGTTGTTCCGCAGTGCCTCCGATTGGTTGCTTGCCCTCGCAATTGTTTTTTTTCTTATTGCCGCGTTTCTCTTTGCCTGGAAAAAAAGAAAAGAAACAAAACAGCAGCTCGTACTTTATTGCATTCTGCCATGGCTGATCCTGCCGCCGCTGGCGTTGTTCTGTGCGTCGTGGCTTCTGCGCCCCTGCATGTTTCCCAGGTATACGGTTCATTGCCTGATTCCTCTTTACCTGCTGGTTGCCGCCGGAGCAGGCATAAGCAGGAATAAACTCCTGGTGTCGTTTGCCGCGCTGGTTCTTCTGGCGGGCACAGGCCTCCAATGGGTGTGGACGTTACCCGGGCCCCAACGAACGCAATGGCGACAGACTGCTCTCTTTCTTCAGGAGCAAAGCAAACGGGAAGATGTCGTGCTGGTGGAGGAGTTTTTATGGCGTGATGTGCTCCAGCACAATGCCCGGTGGGCGGCTCAGGTTGTATTAGCCCTGCCGGTGGCAGCCGTTGCCGATCAGAAACTTCTTGCCGCCGAGGCTGCTTTTTGCCTGTCGCGGCAAGGAAAAGCGGAGAGCGTTGTATGGGCTGTTATTCCTCGGGATTACTTTGATTTTTCTCCCCCCGCAGACTTCGAGAGTTGGCTTTCTGAAGCGGGTCTTTCGTTCGAACGCTTTTGCTTAAGTGCGATCAGAGATATTTACATTTATAAGATCGCTGCTGAAAGAAAATCGGAAAACGCTCTTTCTCTGGAGGAGTGTTTTTCTCTGGATCGTTCTTTTGGAGGAGAGGAGAGAGAAAAGGCACTGACCCACAGGGAGATTGAATCTGTTGGTGATCTGGCCCTTGAATTGGCAGTCCAGGGCAGCAGGGAAGAGGCATGCGCAATTTTTGAGGCTTTGATGCAGGAAAGCAGTTTTGCAAAAGAGATCTACAGCAGTGTAGTTTCGGCACTGCAGCGGGATGAGTTCTTTTTAAAACGTATTGAAGCGGTGCGCTGGCTTTGGAAAGGCTATGGGGCCCGAAACAACAGCCAGACAGCCTATGCGATTTACTGTTTTTCAAAAGCAGCACAAAAAGATTCCGCATCCGGGCTGGCTCACCTGGAGGAGGCACTGGAAAGAATTCCCCAACGGGACTATGAGTCAGCTGCATCGGCTTTAACAAAAGCACAGGCACAGCCAGGAAGTTACCGGGAAATAACAAAAAATCTCCTGCAGGCACTCAATTCGGGGAAGCACATTTTTGAGTGTTACGAAGCGGTAAAATCCTATAGAGAAGCATCGCTTGCAGTAGAACAGGGAGATACCGCCGGAGCAAAACACCTTCTGGAAGAATCGCTTTCTCTTGATCCGGCACTTGCTCTCTCACAGCTTCTTCTGGCATATATCCGCAGCGTGTATGAAGAAGGACAGAGGGTGCAGGAAATGATGGAAGGCTACGCGGCATTAACAGGAAAAAGCATCACTGAGGCATACGCTCATTTGGCATTGCTGCAGGCAGAAAACTTCCATCCAGATCTGTGCAAAAAAACACTGGACACCTTGTTTCAGGCAGATCCGGATACTCAAAAAATATATAGAAGCCTGCATAAGGCGTGTTCAGATGGAAAAAATTCCAGACAGGCAGCTGCCTCTATCCGTGCAATGTGGAACGCCTATGAAGTGATGGCTGCAGGTGATAATGAAGCGGCAGGGGATCTATTCGGCGACGCTGCCCGTCTTGATTCAACTAATACACTGGCGCTTCTGGAATGGGGGCTTCTCCTTGCAGAAAAAGGGGCTTATGACGAGGCGCTCACTGCTTTGATTTCTGCTGCTGATGCTGACCCTGATTACGCCCGCTTTCTTGCCGAAGTTATTCAGGCTCTTGAGACAGGGCAAGCACCTGAAAAGCACATCGCTGCCGTTCGTGCCTACAGGCGTGGAATCCTGGCGCAAAGTCGCGGGGAGCTTGATGCTGCCGAAAAAGCCTTGAAGGAAGCGCTGTTCATGGACAGTACAATGACGGAAGCCTATACGTCTTTGACTTTTCTGCTGGTCATGCAAAAAAAATATGCCGAGGCAGAGGAAATATTAACACACTATTTTTCCGTAGCGGATACTCCCGTATCAGGCGCCTACGGGCTGATGTCGCTGCTGCATCTTGCAGCCGGCAGAGAAGGTGATGCAGCCAAGTGCGCCTTTAAAGCACTTGCCGGGGATGCCACTTATACAGCGCAGTTCGGAGTTTTTTTTACGGCGCTCTTCAAAGATAAAAATAAAAGTGCAGTCCTTGAAGAAATACACAGGTTGAAGGGGGAAGGGATTAACCTGGAAGCGCTTTTGGGTGATCTTTTGGACAGTTATTTTCAGCGCCCCTGAAGAGCAGCAAAAAAAAGACCGGACAACTGCATCAATCGCAATTGCCCGGTCGAACTTCCAGAATATCGTCAGGACATGGCAAGCGCCGGTTCCTGGTCCAGATACGTCTCCACATATTCACGAGTTCCGGGAGTACTGAAGCGGCCGACTTCGGTGACTGTAACATCACCGAGATCAAGTTCCTCCTGGATATAGCGCAGTACATCGCGCGGATGGGTATTGCCGCACGTAAATACGTCCATGGCAATCAAACCCAGATCGGCGTAGGTGTGCGCTGAGCAATGGCTCTCATCAAGCACTACAACACAGGTGAATCCCGGAGGGGAATCAGCACCGAATTTGTAGCGGATCTGAGATACCACGGTTGCGCCCGCCTTTTCGGCTGCACGTGCCATCACGTTCAGCACGCGCTTGTCATCAAGACAAAGCTCGCGAGCAACATTGCGACAGTCAATTAATAGATGTCTACCCTTGTGCAACTCATAAATCCTCCTAATGTTGAGGGTTCTGGAAAAGGAACTGGAGAAGTGCCCGCAATGCGGCACATACACAACTCCAGCCTGATTGACAAGATAAAAGATTACTCCAAAACACGCATTGAAAAGTTGCGGTATATTACAACAATCCAAATTCAAAATCAAGTAAAAAAGACAGTATTTTTCCGCCTGGATTTTTGGTGAAAAAAAAGCCCGGAGCGGGCTTCATGCAGTTGCCTTACAGCACTTCAGCTGTCGGCGCTAACAACCACAGATTAGAGCGGGACATCGAATAAAAAAGAAATGGTCGGGGCGATTGGATTTGAACCAACGATCTCTTGACCCCCAGTCAAGCGCCTTATCCGGGCTAGGCCACGCCCCGACATGCTGAAATTTGCAGTGCCCAAATGATAACAAAAAGAGCAGTGCTAAAGCAAACGAAAAGAATGGGCAGGGATGCAGAATTTTTTCCCACACTTGGCACAGAGAAACAGGAGAAGAAAACTAACCACGAAGAGCACGAAGGCTCAGGAAGAAGAGAAAGAGAGATACAGACTTCACGCAGCAGCCAAGTCAACTAACCAATCGCGCCAACACACCCTGTTTGCCAATGTGTAAACGGGCGTTCTCTTGGGGCTCATCCCTCATCTTTCTATGAGGCTCTTTATCCGAAGTGGTAGCCCGACAAGCATAATGCACCAAGAAAATACATAAAGTATCTTATATAATAGCCAGATGTCAGATGCCTTCTCTTTGTAATTAAATCGATTAATATACGTGGAATTCCGGCAATCACCTGCCAATTGAAAAAAACCTGGATTACATTAAAGATATCTACCGTATAGCCGGGACTCGTATAATTTCTTAGCTCTTCCATCGGATTGCTGGGCAGCTCCCAGCGGATACCCTTGTCAGCATCCTGCATATAAATAGCAATTATTTGATTGTCTTTAAAAGTAATTTCGAGATAACCCATAGGCCGTATAGTAAAGGGCCAGGTTACACAAATACGCTCCGTGCCCTCCTCCTGAGGACCGAAGCGCAATTCGACTGGAGAGACAGAAGGAATCTCAGTAAGTCTGGCAAGTACTTCTTCCTTGCTCATATTGACCTTCCATTCTGATAAAACCGACCGCATATGAGCCCGGAGCCGATCCGATTGCGCGGCATAAAAGAACGCAAGGAAAAGGCTTAAAATAAGGATGCCTCCATTGAACAGAACGTCTTCTTTTTTGAGCGTAAACAGTTCGTTTGCGGAAAATGTTTTGAAGAAGAAAAGCATGCAAACCAAGTAAATAGACTACTGCAATAACTTTTATATAACGCATTCCTGAATACTCCCTTGCCAAACGCCCATGCAATCCTGCCAGAAGGTGCAATCATGAAACAACGAAACTCTCATAACGACTGGACCAAAGAATGGGGGCTTGACAGGGCCATGGCGGGGCGGTAGTGGCGGAAGAGGGCGCGGTATTGTTTCAGGGCGGAGTCGAATTCGTGGAGGGCGAAGATGCGGGGCATGTTGACAAAACCGTTCTGGCCGTAGATATTGCCGTAGGGGTCATATTCGATGGCGCGGGCGCTGTTCTTGGTTGCAAAGCGCCATTGCCGCACTGTGCCCAGGTGGTCGCCCCCCTCCCCCCGGACGATTCGATGTGACAAAAATAGAAAACATCTTCAATATCCTTCCTTGGACAAAAATTTACTGTCGAAAAACAAGATTAAAAAAATGATATTCTACTTTCCAATAATCGGTATAGACCAGCATGGCATAAATGTCAACACCTCACTCTGACTTAGGGACAAGACACTTTGCCAATCGAGGGCGTTATTAGGACGAACATGCAGCATCAGGATCATAACCACGACTCCGATAGCAATCGGAACAAGATCGTGGGTGCAGCCCCAAAAGGCGTCGTTCTTACATCCCTGCGATTCAGAGGTGCAAAGAGAGCAAACATCTTTCAGCTCCTTTTGTACTACAGCGTGTATCACAGAAACACAGTCTAAATGTATATTTCTGCTCTTCTATAAGAACGGCCGGTATTTAATCATTTAAAGCCTAAGATCTTCGTTGCGGCACGCGCACAACGCGGCAAATCTCTTCAGGAGTGTTTGGCTCTGGTTGATTTTTTTCTGAATTTCCGCTGCCCGATCGGAATCGCCTTGTTCAGTTGCGTGTGACAGTGCCCGCTCCAGCTGCTGCTGCATTTCAAGCAGCTGCAGTTTGAAGACATCTTTCAACTCTTTTTCAGAGGGCATCCGTGTTTTTAAAATAGCGCGGGTTCCCATGAGGATACCTGACTCTAAAAACTGATCCTCATTAATTGCCAGCTGTCCTGCCGGATTTTCGAGAACAAGCACATCATTGTGTTTTCTCAGAAAAGAAAGCAGCTCTTCGGGAGTGACGGCGCAAGTTCCTTGAGTTGTTTCAATGCAGTGGGCATAAAGATGGGGGAGAGGAACCAGTGGGTTCTCCGACTGGCTCAAATAATCGAGACAAATTTCCTGCAGTGCTTCCAGTGACATATTTCTTTCCAGAGAGTGCGCCTTGAAAGGAGCTCAAGAGTCTGTTTTTTCTTCAAGAAGGTTTACTTGCTGATACGTCCAGTTGTCCTTATTAATCCGTATGGTCTTGATTTCATGCGGTTCAAAGCTCAGGCAAAATGCCTTATCAAAATAGGGAAGATGCAGCCGGGTTTGCGCTGCTTTGCCCGCTGTTTCAAAACCTCGTATAACAACTTCTTCGCCGTCCTCGCTGCATTTTATTACAGTGAGCAACACATGATCTGATTCAGTACCGAGCAGCCCCGCCTGTTTTTTGAATTTACCGGGGTGCCTTGCTTCCATATGCACGAATGCGGGAGCATTGAGTTCCCAGGCACGTTTTACGATGCGTGCGTCGCGCCAATTTTCCGTATGGGGCATCAAGGCAAAACGCATGGTATGCCAGCCCTGATCCATCTGTTGCCAAAGTTCTTCCGGTTGGCTGCGCTCGGGGTCATGGTGAGCATATAAAGGGCTTCTCAAAAGAGTAATGCGCATTGTGTTTTTCAGGATGTCGGAGCCGTACTTACAGTCGTTGAGCAGTGCAAAGCCATAGGTGCGTCCTTCGCATGTGCCAGTAAGATCCATCCACTGACCGCCCGGCTCTTCCATACCGTCGGCTTGTCTTTCCTGGTAGCCATAGGGTGCTTCCCAGACGGCACGCCCCTCCTGAACATTTGTGATAAAGCCGAATTTCAATGCCTGGTGCTTTTGTTGCCAATTGACCCTCATGTTCACAGTGATGTGATCTGTTGTGCGGCATAAGGTATATTCTGTGATTGCTTCGGAACAGTCGTAAAAAGCACGGCAGCGCATCGTCACAAAAACATCCCCTGCCTCTACTATTTTCAATTCCGCCTGTCCGAAGCGTCCCGCTTCAATCCTGAATGCGTCTATGCTGTGTCCCCAGGTATCGCCGGAATCAACCAGAGCGCTTAATATGCCGCCCCGCTCCAGCACTTCAATTCTGTGGAGCTTGTCGAACAGTCTTTTTATTTCTCCGGTGCGTTCACAAAATTCAATCCGCCACCAGTAGTTTTCAAGAAAATCGTTCCCGCTCTCCAAAGGAAGGGTGTGCTTGTATTTTTTTGCGCCACTGCGGGCATGGAAGACCTGATAGCCTAAGGCAGGCAAATGGGCAACGAAACGGTGGTTTGTGTGCCCGATCCGTTCACCCCGGACGGCCTGTATAGGCACAGCATCATCGAATTCATTGACGACATGAAACTCATCTGTTAAATTGGTCCGAACGGCAGGGGGTAACGTAATGGCAGCCCACACAGGCCAGGGCAGCGGGTTAATTGCAAGGAAGGGATTTCCTTCTGCTGAGGTGTCCACATCGCGGGCAATGGACTGAACAGACTGGTTCAGGATAACATCGGCTCTGTGTCTCGCTGCGCCGAGCTGGTCTCTTGCATCTTCGTAGGCACTTTGCAGACTGGTACCGCCCAGCAGGTCGTGAAACTGGTTGAAGAGCAGGTCTTTCCAGCATTTTTCAAAAGCGTCCTGAGGATAGTCCAGCGCACCTAAAAGCCATGCGGCAGTGGCAAAACGTTCGGCTGTCATCAGAGCATGCTCAACTTTTCTGTTGAGTCGTTTTATTTCTGAATGAACACTGTAACATCCTCGGGCGTGATGCTGCAGCTCTTCCTGGAGCACCGGCATGGCTGATTCAGGAATTTCTGATTTAACGGCGTTGAAGAAATCTTCCAAAGATGAAAATTGAAGATGCACGCCGGGGAGGAGCGTTTCTTTTTCCCAATCGTGAATGAATTGCACCGCTTCTCTGGTCGGGCCTCCGCCATGATCACCTACACCGTAAAAGCATAATGCGTGTTTCTGCTGCGGATGAAGCCGCGGACTGGCGGGAAGGAGAGCGGCTCGTTTCTTAATGTCTTCCACTTGCCCGGTGTAACAGAAGGGCAGTTGTGCCGTGACTACAGAAGAGCCGTCTTTACTCTGCCATAAGAAGAGGGTGCCGTCGGGATAGTCCTTTTCGCCCATTTCAGGCTGCGGGCGCATATAGCAGTAGCAGTCCATCCCTAGTTTTTTGAGGATCTGCGGAAGGTTGCCGGCGTGGCCGAAGCTGTCGGGATTGAAGCCCACTTTAACCCGTTTACCGAATTCCCGTTGAAAAAAGCGCTGTGAATAAAGGCCGTGTCGTACAAAGGACTCGCCACAGGGAATATTGCAGTCCGGTTCGACCCAGAAGCCGCCGGCAATTTCCCAGCGTCCTTCAGCCACCCGCTCTCTGATCTGTTCGAAGAGCGCCGGATCACTTTCTTTTACCCATTGATAAAAACAGGCGCTGCTCGCTGTAAAAACAAACTCTGAAGTTTCCTGCATGCGTTGGAGCGCACTTGCAAAAGTGGTGCGGACTTCACTGTACCCTTCTGTCCAGCGCCATAACCATACAGGATCGATATGCCCGTGCCCGATCATGTGGAGTGTAAAATCAGCAGTAAGTTTTTCACTTGCCATAGCGCTGCGCTCCCTGATGTTAAGATGACGACCGCACCTTATATATATGTTCATATTATGGCCTAAGGCGACTGCCTGCTTCCAGTGTAAAGATGAAGAAAAGGACGCGTCATAATTTCTTAAGAACGGTCTTGCAGTTATTTTGTCTTCCGCACATGGCTCGTATAAAATAAGGATGTTCAGGCTGTCGCAGTTACTGTTTCAGGTGCAACAGCTTTTTTTGTTAACTGAAAGATTTACTCTGAAAGAAGGAAACACAGGAATGGCTGAAAAAGATCTGAAAGCAATGTATCGAACCCGCACAGAAGGCAGTTTCCCCGAAGTGCTGGAACTGCTGGGTCGCTCCTATACGAAAGTCGAGGATCTGAGATACGGAACCAATCCGCATCAGCCTGCCGCTTTTTATCGCCCCTCTGAAGGTGCCTCGCTGGTACTTGGTGCCTACAAGATGCTTAAAACCGGAAAAAGTGGTTTGTCTCAGACGAATCTTGAAGATATGCAACATGCTTTGGGCATGCTGAAATATATGGAACGCCCTGCCTGTGCCGTCATGAAACACTGCAATCCCTCCGGTGTGGCGATTGAGTGGGACGGGAGCAGTCTTGCCGAAATCTATGAGCGTGCCCGTGATGCAGACAGTCAGGCCGCTTTCGGCAGCGTGGTCGCCTTCAATACAGAAGTGGATGAAGATACAGCAGCAGAAATCATGGGCACCATTGTGGAAGGCGTTGTTGCGCCTTCGTTCAGCGAAGGGGCGCTTAGTTGCTTTCATGACTTTGATCGGTTCAAGAAAAATAAAGACATCCGTGTTGTTCAGATCCCCCCTCTGAATCAACTGCCAAAATATCTGAGTGATGCTGTCAATTCCTGGGAAATTAAAATATTTGATGACGGGTCACTGGTCGTGGCGCAACCGTATCTTTCCCGGATGAAGTCTATTGAGGATTTTGTTCCCGCATACAACGATCATCCGAAGAAGGGCCGTATCGACATTGGCAGGCAGGCAACCTCAAGAGAACTGAATGACTTGCTTTTTGCCTGGTATGTAAACCTGCATGTCCGTTCCAATGGCGTTGTGATCGTGCGCAACGGCCAGACCCTTGCGGTGGGAACAGGTGAGCAGGATCGGGTGGGCGCAGTGCAGCAGGCCATTCACAAGGCTCAGACAAAATACAAAGGCAGTAACTCGCTTGAAGGCGCTGTCATGGCTTCAGACGGATTCTTCCCCTTCCGTGATGCCGTTGATGCCGCCACCGAGGCAGGAATCACAGCGTTGGCGCAGCCCGGCGGAAGCGTTAATGATTATGATGCTATTGTTGCCTGCAATGAAAGCAATGCCGCCATGTTGTTTACGCTTGAGCGGTGTTTCTCTCATCATTAAAAGAGCGCTTACCCTTGGCATAGTGTGTTCGTTGTCTTGCGGACGTTTCGGTTGCGTTGGAATGTGCGGCAAAGGCAGTTTGTTTCAGCCATAAGTGCCCGGTAAGGCTATGTATGTAAGTATCCTCTTGAACCGCTGCGAAAGGGTGTGTGATGCGCAAATTCTTTTTTCTGTTCCCGCTTTGTGTAATACTGCTTCTGACAGGCTCTGTTGATACGTTTGCCCTGGAACTGCTTGATGCGTCTCCTGCCTTACGCATTGCAAAATGGTTACAGGGTGCACCTGTGGATGTAACGGCACAGGACGACCGGCTTTATGTCATCGAATTCTGGGCTACCTGGTGTCCGCCCTGCCGGCGCAGTATCCCTGAATTGAACGCATTGCATGATAAATACAGTGCACAGAATGTCGTGATCATCGGAATTACTCAGGAAGAGGAAGAAACGGTACAGAATTTTCTCAAAGAACAGGAAATGAAATATACCGTTGCGCTGGATCAGGACTCATATTGCTGGAAAAATTATGCTGAATCTTCCGGCGTAAATGGGATTCCTCATGCTTTTCTCGTACGTAACGGCAAACTCTGGTGGGAAGGCAGCCCCTTTGACAATCTTGAAAAAGTAATCCGCGACATGGTTGCAGGGTCTTATTCTGCGGAAGAAGCACAAAAAAACAGAGAAGAAGCGCGCCTCAGTGAAGAGATTGCGCAGCTTCTTGAACTTTGGATGCAGGAATATCTGGTCTATGCTAATTTCGGAAGAGACAGGGCAAGTGCCGATGCTTTAGGTGTTCGTATCCTGGAGAAAGGCACGGCGTTCCCGGAGATGATGGGTATTCTTGCCTGGCATATTGCTGAAAATGATTCTTTGCGCTACAGAAATCTGGAGTTTGCAGATATTCTTTCAGAAAAGGCATGCAGCCTCACCGAATATAAGGATCCTGATATCCTGGACAGCCGTGCAAAGGTTCTTTTTGCACAAGGAAAAAGAAAAGAGGCGATTGAACTGCAAAAGAAAGCAATCGATCTTGCAGACAATGAAGAAGTGAAAGAGATGTTGCTCGAAGGTCTGCAGGAGATGCAGGAAACGGACTGAGACAGGCGGTTTTGACAGGTCGCACCAGGCTGTCAGGAAGTACAATGTTAAAAACTAAAGGAGATCTGTATAGTGACTGTTTTCATGATGCTTTGCTGTAGTTTCCTTCAGCTTCCTGACGTATTTGCCGACCGATTTGCAATCCTCAAAGACCAGGTTGCGCAGATGGAATCCATTCAAGTTGAAGAGGGCTCCGTTCTTGCAGGAAAGTCTCTGCTCGAGGAAGTGAGGCAATTAATCGAAGCCAGTCCTTCAACCGATGAATCATTTGATGCACTTTATTACCGCTTGGATCTTTGCAGGCAATGGCTGTGGAATCACGCTGCTGACAGACCCCGAAAGCCCCACAATAATTTTCAGGAAGAAGAAGACTGCTGGCGCGTCGGAAATGAGTTACTCACCCTCCGCCTGGAAAAGAGCAACCTTGCCATGACTGTTAATACAGCAAAACAGTGCTGGCGTTTTGCTCCTTCCCGTGAAACTGATCTGAAGCTTCAATCGGGATCATTTCCTTTGGCTGCCGCTGCTCTTAAAACAGCCGAAGCCTTTCAGACAGGCTACGGAACCGGTATGACGCTTCTATTGAAAGGATATGAGGCGGCTCCAGACCTGGAAATTCATATTACATTGCTGCTGATCGGCAGCGAGATCGTGATGGATCTTGTGATGAATGAGCCGGAGACTGGCTTTTCCGCTCTTAATTGGCCTCCTGAAGTGACTCTTGAACCTGAAGAGAAGATCTGGTCTGTGGTTCCGCGTATGCAGGGAATGCTGCTTCCGGGTAACTGGAGTCATGCGCTCCATCAGGAGGAACTCGTCCATTCACGAACCTTGTACATGCCCTGGTGGGGTCATGTGCGTGAGGGATGCGGCGTACAGATTATCCTTGAAACGACCGATGATGTTGGTGCTGTGATTGATCATCCTGCGGGCGGTCCTACGCGGATATGGACGCGCTGGCATGCTTCTTTAGGCAGGTTTAATTATCTCCGAACCGTGCGGATGGTTTTTGATGATGAGTCCGATTATGTGACCATGGCGAAGCGGTACCGGAAGTTTGTGCAGGAGCGGGGGAGATGGACCAGCCTTGCTGAGAAACTGCTGAGAACACCAAACCTGCGCATGGTTATCGGCAAGCCGGTGATCCACGTCGGCGCTTTATATCATTTTGTGCCGCAGGCGCAACTTTTCAACAAAAACCGTGTGGAAAATAATCATTCCCTTCAGACTTTCGATGTTATCAGAGAAAAGTTGGAGGCCCTTTCCCGTAAAGGAGTATCGGCAGCCTATGTGCATCTGGACGGTTGGGGCTATTACGGATATGACAATGCCCACCCTGACCCGTTGCCTGTCGGTGCTCTGCAGGGAGGCTGGGACGGTCTAAAACGGCTAGCGGATTCCTGCGCTGCGATAAACTATCTCTTTGCTGTTCATGATCAATACAGGGATTTTTATAAAAACGCAGCTTCTTTTGATGAACGCCTGGCAATTCTGCGGGCGGATGGTACAAAAGACGAATGCAGTGTCTGGTGCGGAGGCCCGCAGACTATTCTCAATGCACGTTTTGCGCCGGACTATGTGCGGAAAAACCATGATCTTTTTAAAGAACATGGTATTTCAGTAAAAGGTGCCTATCTGGATGTTTTCTCCGTGGTGCCTTTGGAAGAAAGCGCCCGGCCGGCCCATCCCATGTCACGTGCCGAATGCGCCCGCTATCGTCTTGAATGTTTTGAACTGCTTCGTGCCAGAGGCTATGTGGTCAGCTCTGAAGAGCCTGTTGAGTACGCGGTGAATTCTCTGGATCTGGTGCATCACGCACCCTACCCCACCTATCCCAATATAGGGGGTGGGGAAGCTTGCGGTATTCCGGTACCGCTTTTTAATCTTGTGTATCATGATGCGCTGCTTGTGCCCTGGGATTTTGGCGAAGACGGCGGGTGGGGCATACCCGACGGCGACGCCGGCAGACTCTATTGTCTGCTCCACGCGGGTTTGCCTTACCTGGATCCGTCGGCGGAGGCAGAGGTGATAGAAAGAACACTGGAAGCCGCAGCATGGTCGGAAAGATGCGCTTTTTCAGAGATGCAATCACATGAATTTGTCGGCGGTGATTTCAGAAAACAAAGGGCTGTGTATGCGAACGGTGCTTCGGTGTTTGTTGATTTCGACACTAAGGAATATGTACTTACGCCATGACGACTTTCACAGCAAACTGCGCGCTGTATACTTATAATTGCGCTTTTTCGTTATAGAGTCGAATTCCTCCTCATTATTAAGTGCAAGGGAAGCTATATGTCCGGAAAGAAACGTTCCTCTTCATCTGTATCGGTTTTACAGATCATTCTTATGGTGACGCTGGTACTGATAGCAATGATCGGCATCGCTTTTATGCTGATCCCGCGCAAGCCTGTTGCACCGCCTGTTTCCAGAGTCAGTTATGAGGAACGTCCGGAAAGTCAGAAGAAAAACTATTCACCTGTTCCGTCAATAGAAAGTAATGAGCCTGCCCCAATTACTGAACCCCAGAAAATTTCAGAAAAAAAAGTCATCGAAGAAAAGCCTGCGGAACCTGAAAAAGAGCTGCCTTTTCATCTCCTCGGTACAGTGGTAGACCAAAAAACATCGAAGCCCATTGCAGGCGCCCGTGTGCGCGTACAGCGGAAAACGTCTGCAGAAGATGAGGTGCTTTTCGCGTCTTTTTCAGGAGAAGATGAAAAAACACTTCGACAGCGGGCAAAAGAACAACAGTTTTCGAATTCAAACCGCGCAGGCGAATTTAAAGTGCCTTTGGAATTTCCCGGACAGTACGAAGTGGAAGTCACTGCTGTAGGATATGCAAAAGGAACACTATTGTCTCCAGCGTTGAGTGACTCTGCTGCAGAAGTGAAAATCAGTCTCGCTCTTTCTACCGGGGCCAGCATTGCAGGTCGTGTTACAGTGGCTGAGACAGGAGAAGGTGTTGGCGGCCTTACCGTACAGGCAGACGGTTTTTCCGGAAACTACGCTATAACCGACAAAACGGGCAATTACGAGCTGCGTGGGCTGACGCCTGGACTGATAGGGGTCACCATTGACCTCCGTGGCACGCCTTATATGAGCGGAAAAAGCCTTCCTTACCAGAAAGTAGCCATAAGCAGTGCTGATCAGGAAGTAAAAAATATTGATTTCACCGTGGAGGCTGCCGGTGTTATCTGGGGATATGTGCTTTCTCCGAAACAGGAGCCCATCAGCGGAACGAATCTGGTGCTCGCCTCCTCTCAAAGTGTCCTTTCACAGGCCTTAAGCCAAATCGCAAAGAAAACCCCACCGGTCACAGGTCAAAGCGGAGCAGACGGTTATTATGAGTTGACAGGCGTTCCCTTCAACGAAGAATGGCATGTACATGCCAGCAGCGATGAGTTTGCCCCGCAGCTGAGCGATCCGATTATTCTGACTAAAACGCAGCGTAA
Organism: Candidatus Hydrogenedentes bacterium ADurb.Bin170; assembly: GCA_002070275.1. Taxonomy (GTDB): domain Bacteria; phylum Hydrogenedentota; class Hydrogenedentia; order Hydrogenedentales; family CAITNO01; genus JAAYJV01. Next base: position 661 of record MWCY01000003.1, on the reverse strand, counting down.
TGTGCGGGTGGATATATTCCTTTTTGCAGGAAGCAATGTGTATGGAACCGTCGTCGACAGCCAGGGGAAACCGCTCCCTGGTGCACAGGTAACTTGTCTTCCCGCCTATTCCACTTTCTTCAGCAATCTTAAAACTCCGCAGGCGTTCAGGCACACAAGTAGTGACGCTAACGGCCAGTTTATGATCAATGAACTTCCGGGGGGCGAATACCAGATCTTCGCACAGAAAAAGGCGTACAAGGTCAGTCCTCTCGGTTTTCCTATTCATCCGGACGGGTACAGCGACCTCACGAATGTGGTGCTGACACTCAATAGTGCAGAACAGGGGGATCATGAGATTTTCGGTACTGTTGTCGATGACAGAGGACAGGGACTGGATGGCGTCAATCTGACGCTTTCCGGAGTTACCTTGGGCGGGCTGGAAGGAACGCAGCGGACAGAAACCACAGCCGGTAACGGCAAGTTCCGTTTTACCGGCATCAGCGCAGGGCAATATACCATCATTGCTTCCAAGGACGGTTATTCTCCAACGACAGTCAGGCGGGCACGGCTCAATGAAGAGACCAAAATTTTGATGAAACAGTCCGCCCTGGTAAGAGGAAGAGTCCTGATTAAGGAAAATAACCAGGCACCGGAAAGTTATCAGGTTGGTGCTTACCCA
>MWCY01000002.1 GCA_002070275.1 Candidatus Hydrogenedentes bacterium ADurb.Bin170 | reverse complement strand
CTTGTGTAAAATGGTGTGGGGACATTGTGTACTCCTTCGGTTGTTTTGTTGAAAATCTTATTCTACCGAAAAGAGTCGCAATGTCTCCTTTTTTGTTTCTCAATAATTGCGTTTCGAATTTGAACCCGCGTTCTCAATAATTGCGTTTCGAATTTGAACCCGCGTTTCTTTTTTGTGGCTTTAAAGAGGAACGTGCTACAATACCGATCCCGCTTTCGGGGCGTAGCGTAGCCCGGTTATCGCGCCTGGTTTGGGACCAGGAGGTCGGCGGTTCGAATCCGCCCGCCCCGACCATTTCATTACAGATTTTGTGTTTGCCAGCCCCGGGCAGCACCCGCTTCCACCAGTGTCCTGTTTGCAGTCACCACAAGTGTCTGCCAATGGCGGGGCAGGGCATCCAGTAAAGTGAAAAACTCATCCGTCCCTGTCGGCAGCTCTTCCTGCTGTAAAGCCGCGTCTACAATGAAAAGTCTGTTTCCGGCTTCGCCTGCGAGAACAAGTGCTGCGGCAATTTTTACAGCCATATAAAGCGTGAGTGGGGAGGGCATCTCTGTCGCTGTATCTGCGTGTGCTGTAATGGATGCTTTTCCTTCCGCATTGAGTGCGATCTGCACCCGGGCAGATGACAAACCTGCTGTCTGCAGCAGCTCTGTAGCCCGGGCGGCAATAAGCGCACAGCGTTCCGGTCTGTCTGTCAGCAGGCTTTCCTGAATCAGAGACACAACAAGCGCTCCGGCGCTGATGATTTTCTGCACCTGTTGCAGGTTTTTTTCTGTCCACAGCAGTTCTTCTGCTATGACGCCGGAGGGGCGCTGCTCCGTGGTGAGCCTGCTGTAGCGGAGCCAGGCGTCCTGCCAGCGCTGCCGCACAGCGGCGCATTCCTTCTCCACCTGATTCAAGGAGGCGTTCAGTTGCCGCAGTGCACCTTCCTCTTCATCCCCTGCCAGCCCTTCAGGCAGCAGCAGCTCTCCCTGTACTCTGATTGGTCCCTGCCGGTAAGTATTGAGTTTTGCCTTCAGAAGATCAATTTCTGCTTGGATCGCTTTGAATTTGGCACCCTGGTCACCTGCTTCTGCGGCTTCTTCCAGTGTGGAGAAGCCCAGCGCTTTCAGAAGCGTCTGACGCTGTTCTTCATAGCGTGCCAATTGTTCCCTGTCGTTCCGTTCTCTTTCCTGCAGTTTTTGTGCCTGACGCGCCAGGAGTTCCGATGAATCCATGGAAGTCAGGGCATCGTCAAGAAAAGACCGGTAATTTGCGCAAAGGTCGTCCAGTTCAGTGTATACGACTTCCTGTGTGAAGCCGTTTTCACGCATAAGCGTTCTGAATTGCTCCATCTGCTGGTTGAATTTGTCTCTTTGCGCGTGCTGTTCATTATCAAAAAAGGTTTTTCGTGCGAAAAGGCTTTGGCGGCAGTTCTGTCGGTTCGCCAGCTGGAGCTTGACATCTTTGCAGCGACGGTAATTTGCGATGGCATCGGCAACATACGAATCCATGATGCTCGTGCTTTCAGGCACCTTCCCCACCAGCGCAAGATGGGCACAGAGCGTTTCAAAGAGAGCAGGCACGCGTTCCTCGCATTCCAAACACAGCTGGCGTGCCTGTTCCACTTCTTTGGATGTGTCGATGATCTGCTGCGTGATTTCTCTGTGATTTTCATAAAGAGTTGAGAGTTCTCTGGGTGATTGGCAGCCTAACTGCTGCATCAGATCTTCAATATACGTGTCTCTATGATTGATTGTCTCCTGCAGTAAATCCAGTTCGGCGTGATCTTCGGCAATGGCCTGATTCAGGTTTCGTACCTGCCGGTCAGCAAAAAAAGCGTGCAGAAAAAAATAGACCACACATATGAGCAAAGCCGCAACTACCAGCAGAATCGGAGTTTTCTCCAAAAAGAAATAAGCGCCGGCAGCACCACACATGAGGAGAAAACAACCGATGGCAAGCCATTGCTGGCTCTGCTGAAAATCCTGCTGCTCATCACGGATGCTTTGCTTCTTGTCCACTTCTTCCGCTATCAGTGGATAGCGTTCCCGGGCTGCTTTCCGCTTCTGCTCGTTCTGAACCATGATGGAGGTGAAGTCACCCGCCTGTTCAAAGATGGGCCCATGTATTTCCCATGCCCGCTGAAGCCTGTCCAGTTCTTTTTCCAGACTTGCACAGCGCTCGGCTTCATTCTTTTGTTCCTCGATGGCATTTTTGCAGGACTGCAGCACGATATTCAGGAAGTCCGCCGGATCGGGCGGCAGTTTGCTGAAGTCAGGTAGGCTGCTGAGTTCCGCCTGTGCCTGCGTGATGAACCTGTCTTCCCGATCCATCTGCTGTTGTATTTCATCGAGCCGCACTTCATTTTCAGCGATCTTGTTGGACGTTTGCCGAATGGAACGCTCAAGCGCTTCAGGATAAGTTGCCGGTGCCTTATATTTATGACTGCTTTCCCCCGGCAGCAGCTCCAGTTTCTCCTGCACCAGCTGCAGTTCATCGCCGGTTTTTTCCAGTTGGCACTGAACGGTTTTGACCAGCGTTGTCATGCGGTTCAGTTCAGCCATCTGCTCTGAACTCAGGAGCGGTGTGGTGCCGAGTGCATCCCGGGCGGATTCCAGATCAGCAATTTCTTTTTCAAGGTTCTTCACATTTCTGGCTGTCAGAAGATCGATCTGTTTCTGCAGCGCTGCCCGCCGACTGCCCAGTTCCTTCAGACGGCAGCGATTTTCTTTCAGTGTTTTGGCGACCGCAAAAAGCTCCGACGGCATGGACACAGTCTGTTTTTTCTCTTCAGCAAGTTTATGGATCTTTTCCTTCAGGCTGGTGAGATAAGATCCCGGGCGGTTGCCGCGCCCCAGCGACACTGCCAGTTCATCCAACATCCTCATGGCTTCAGTGAGCCCTTTGGCAGAGCTGCCGCTTTCAATGAGCGGAGCGAGCTGTGTCACCAGCAGGGCTTCTTTTTCATGTTCTGCCTGCAGTGCATCTCCTAATGACAGGTGAAACAAATCCTGCTGACCCCGAAAAAAAGCGTCACTGTCCGGATCATCCGGAGCGGGATTGCTGTCCGAAACTTCAGCAAAAAGGCTGTCCTGAAGACCTGCAGTAATTCTTTTCCGGTAGTCCAGTCGAACGCTGGAGTAACCGGGCAAAGAGAAAACTTGAGATGCTTCATTGGCAGTTTCCAGGGGGGCGGGCTGCTGCTGATGGATTTCTGTGCTGAGGAAACGGGCAGTTTCAGAAGCAGGACAATACAGCAGGCATCGCTCGGTACCCAAAGCCCGGACGACAGATTCGCGCGTTTCCGGATGCAGATATGAAAGAGTCGTGAGAATCATGGCTCGCTCAATCCCTCAGCATTCAGGCCGGCATGAGTGTCATAAACTGCCTTAAACAGAAGACGAAGACTCATTTCCAGCCGCTGTTTTTCTTCATAATCGGTACAGTCCCGGAGGCGCTGCAAAATCTGTGCTGCAATATCCCGTGTCAGGATTTCTGTTCCTGCCGCCGAAAGAGAATCAGGATTCAGCCGGGAGGTGTCTTCCACTTCCAGATGTTGAAGTTTTGGACGTAAGTGTTTGATAAAACTGTGCAGGTGATCGATCATACACCCGTTTTTAGTCCCTGTGATGACAAGTTTTAAAAGAACTCGTTTGAGATGCTGTTCTGGCAGTGCGAGCAGCTGCGCCGCGTTTTCATCCGGTGAAGGAAGATCAGCGATATCGAGGCTGCGCTTTTCAAAAAGCAAGGAGGAGGAAGGCAGTGTTTCCACAGTTGTATGTATGGAAGCGTGGTCGTCCAGTGTTATATTCACTTTGAAGAAATGCTTCTCTCCGCATTCATCGAAAGAGAGTGCCTGCGGTGCAGCTGCAGCACACCCGCATACGCCTGCCTTTTCTTTAAGATCAGCGGTTATCTGGCAGGTTCCAAGCGCCAGATAGGCCAATCGGGAAGGGACTTCCTGCAGTTCGTCCAGGGATGTATTGCCGCAATCGATACCGGCAATATGGATCCGCCCGTCTTCAGGGAAATGCAGATTCCTGAAATCAAGAGGCGTGGCTGCGTCCGTCCTGCCATGTATCGTTACGGGCAGGTGCGGATGATCAACACTTGACCATGCAGTGCCGGAAAAAACAGTTACGTTGTCAGGCACCAGAGCAAAGTCCCAGGGGGAAAGATCATGAAGTCCTTCATGTGCCCCCGGAAAAATATAAACAGGAGTGGGGGCGACCTGTTCCAGGCACTCGAGAACCCGCAGCAGCAAATCAGCGCGGACAGGAAGGGTCGCAAAGAGTCCGCCGCTGAGAATGATCATATCAGCGGGCAAGCTTTGCGCCTGCTGTGCGAGCTTTTCAAGCACATCCTTCTGAGCCGCCCGAAGTGCATCGCCGGTTTCCGGAGATACACCCAAAGCCTCAAAAGTGTTGTTGAGACGCAAGGCCCCGGCATGCAGAAGTCTGACATGTTTCATAATAAAATGGGGATCCTCTTATTGACTGCAAGTAGAATACAGTATGTTCATAGTGTGTCACAAATCAAAATGAATTCCAAACTTTCCGGACTGCACGAGGACTGCTGCCGGGCGCTTTCATAGCGGTGCCATCGGGAAAATCATTGCAGGAATGGATCAGCCGCTTCCGGTGAAAAGGCAATACGGTGACAGGGTTTTGCTGATAAAATTGAAACAGCGGTGCAGGGCTATTATACTGAAGTATTCCGCCTGTATGCCCGCAGCGGATTCTGATCGTTATAAAGGAACCTCTCCTGGCCAGTCGATGGAGAGTCATGTCAATACCGTCCTTTTAAACACCCAAAACCCTGGAGAGATCCCTTATGCGGTACCCGCAGCTTTATATTGCATTACTGTGCCTGATAGCTGTTCCGTGTCTTTTTGCACAGACAGAGGAAGGCGCGGAGCCGCCTGCAGTTTTGACTGATATCCCGACAAGTGCAGAGGTTCAGCCGGGTCAGGAGCAGGCGCCTGTATTTACAAGTCTCCTTCAGGCAGTAGCTGCGAAAAATATTTATGCTTCTCTTGTGTTGATTGAAAAGGGAGCCGCAGATAATGAGACTGACGAAACAGGTAAAAATGCGCTGCTTCTTGCTGCCGGGTCGAACATGCCTGCTGTTGTCGATCTGCTGATAGAAAAGGGCGACGATCTGCTGGCGAAGGATGCGCTGGGAAACACGGCACTCCATCTGGCGGCACGGGCAAATGATGTGTATACCACGGCGATGCTGCTTGATAAGGGAATTCCCATAGAGAGCCTTAACGAGCGTATTTATGCACCTCTTCTGGAAGCTGCAGATGCTGGAAGCCTGGACACATGCAGATTTCTTGTGGAAAAAGGGGAAAGCCCTCTGACGAGTTATGATGAAGAAACTTATTTTTCGGCTTTTCATGCGGCAGCAAAAAATCATCGCTGGGATGTTACGGCACTGTTTCGCGAGATGGGCTACCGTCCCGACGTTTTTCAGGATGCGGCTTTGGGTGATTTACCTCGCCTGCAAAAGTATGCGGATGAGGATCCGGCGCAATTTTCGCTGGTCTCCAGGACGGGGCTGACTCCTCTCATCGCATCGATGGCTTCGAACAGCCCTGAGGCAGTCGAAATTATCCTGAAAACGGGCATCCGTCAGACCTCCAATCTGGAAGGGGAGACACCCGCTGTTCTGGCTGTAAAAGCGGGACGTCAGGATTACCTGGCTCTTTTTTTTAAGTACGGAGCAAGCCCGGACGGTCGGGACGGTGGGTTTTACGGATGGACTTTACTAGGTCATGCCACTATGACAGAGGATCTTGAGATGATGGATTTTCTGCTCAGAAATGGTGCCCACATCGGATACCTTTCAGCGAAAGGTGAAGCACCGATTCATGTGGCGGCGGCTCGCAATTTAGAATCTGCGCTGCGTTTTCTGCTGGAACGAGGTGCTATTGTGGATACACGTAGTGGCGCGGCGCAGACGCCACTGCATCTGGCGGCTGAGAAAAACAATACCGTTTTCGCAGAACTGCTTCTTGCCAATGGCGCCAAAATACAGGCGACAGACAAACGACGATGGACACCGCTTCATATAGCGGCCGATGCCGGAAACGAAGCGATGATCCGTCTTTTGCTTGCCAACAATGCCGATGTAAATGCGCAGGATAAGCAGGGGCGTACCCCTTTGAATCTGGCGACAGCTAAAGGAAACCACGCCATTGCCGCCTTGCTTCTGGAATCGGGAACCGATCCGGATTTGTCGGATCAGAAGGAGCAAACACCGCTGCACCGTGCCGCCGCTCTGGGTGATATGCAGCTTTCAAAAACGCTTCTGGATTCCAATGCAATCGTGGACAGTACGGATGTGACCGGCAAAACACCTCTTTTTGTTGCGCTGGAAGAGGATCATTATGAACTGGCGCGCATGCTGGCTGAAGCAGGCGCTTCACTGGGGATCAAAGACAACGAAGGGGCTACGCTGCTGTTTCCGGCTGCCTCCAATGAGAACGATTCCGCTGTACGCTGGCTGGTCGGACAGCAATTGGATGTTAATGCTGTGGACGAAAAAGGTACTGCCCCGCTGCATGTTGCCGCCCGGTTTGGATGTGAGGATTCCATCAAATTTCTTGTTGCGCAAGGTGCCAGTGTAAATGCGGCAGATAAGGATGGATGCACCCCGCTGCATCTGGCGGCGGCCCGCGGGCACATGATGAATATCAACGCATTGCTCGATAAAGGGGCTGACATGCGTGCCCGGGATCATCAGGGATGGCTGCCGCTGCACTACAGTGCCGCAAAAGGGCATTGGGGGCCGCTGCAGCTTTTTATACTTCGAGGGATCCCTGTCAATGAGCCTGCTAATGACGGCAATACAGCGCTTCATCTGATCGTTCAGGGAGGCTTTCACCGCACAGCCTCGCTTTTGCTGACCCGGGGTGCGGATTTTACCGCCAGGAATGCCGCGGGCGAAACGCCCATGGATCTGATTAAGAAAGCCAGGGAGGATTATGAAGCCAGAAACGACCTGAGTTCTCTGGAAAAGGCGACCCGTGTAGCCCTCGCCCAGACACAGGTTTTCTTTCAGGCGGTGCTGCTCGACGAATTGAGCAATGCGGTCGAGAGAAAAGACAAAGCATTTCTCCAGAGCTTCCTCGATTCTTATCCTGAATTGGTGAACGGGTCACTTTTCGGCCGGTCGGTCCTGTACCGTGCCGTCACAGGGGGTGATGTACCCGTGGTAACACTTCTGCTGGAACGCGGTGCAGATCCGAATGTGCCTGCCGTCACTAAAAACAAATCGACGCCGCTGCATCTTGCCGCCGAGCGCAGTAACAAAGAATTGATTGAGCTGCTGCTGAAAGCGGGGGCTGATGTCGATCAGCCCGATGCCACCGGCGTGACACCTCTTGCGGTTGCCCGGCGTATTGGTCGTACTGATATAATAGACCGCATGAGCGAATTCTCCGGTAAACAGGGAAAAACGCTGCAGGAGGGCGCCGCTGCAGAACAGAAATAAGGTGGGTTTGTTATGACAGATGACGGGGCGAAAGGTGGCCGTTTTTTTGCCCGGACGGGCTTTTGGCTGACAACAGCTTTGCTCTGGCTTTTATGCGGCGTCTGGTATTTTCTTCCCCGGCAGTCCGGGCAGGTGGAACTGTGGTATTCCCGGGGGCTTTTCAAAAGCCTGGCTTTTCTGATTGTGCCTTTAACAGACAGCCTTCCCTTTTCTCTGGCAATAACATTGCTTGTTGCCTTCCCTCTGGTGCTGGCGGGTGTTTTTGTCGCTGAAGTGATTTCCGCTCTCCGCCAAAAAGAAAAAGTGACAATACGCGTCCTTTCCCGCGGAATAAAAATTCTGCTTTTCCTCCTTCCTTTTCTCTGGTGCTGGTTTCTGCTTTTCTGGGGCATCGGATATGGCAGGGACCCGATGGAAACCCGGCTGCATATGGACAATGAAGCTGTAGCGGAGAGCGAACTGTTGCAGATTGCCGACACGCTTTACGGTGTTCTTACCCGGGATCTCCCCCGGGATGCGGAAGAACGTAATATTAGCCGTGCAGTTCGATCCATTTCGTATGCCATGCAGCGGGTTGTTCTGCGCTGGGAAGGACGAAGTGCCGCTGTACCCCGCCGTGTCAAGGCGACCCCGCCCGGGCTTCTGCTGTTAAACGGAACTTCAGGCATCTGTTCTCCTTATACATTGGAGGCGCATGTGGATGGCGCACTGCCCGACACCTTTTTTGTGGCTGTCGCTGCGCACGAACTGGGACATATCGCCGGAGTATGCGATGAAGGCGAAACCAATCTGATAGGCTATGCTGCCGGTCTTCAGGCGGAAAACAGTTATGCGCGGTACTGCGTTGCGCTGGATCTTTACGTTGATGTCGCCCGCCAGTTAAGCCCTGAATTGCGCCAGGCGGCTATGGCACGCCTTCCTCAAAGCGCTCTGGATGATATCCGGAAAGCCGGAGAGGCGAGCCGCCGGTATCGTATCGAATTTTTTCACAAGTGGAGCTGGCGCATGTACAACCATTACCTGAAGTCGCAGGGAGTGAAAGACGGGGTGCGCAGCTATGGTCGCGGGGTGCAACTCGTGGTAAAAGCGTGGCGTGCCGGTATGCTTCCTCTTGCGGGCTGACTGACAAATCAGTGCCACAGCCCGGGGATGGAGGTGCTGCAGTCCGGACATCTGCCCTGATGAAGTCTGTTGCGCACCACAAAAAATCCCTGCCTTTCGATCAGCAGTATGCCACAGCCGGGGCAGAGGGTATGTTCACGTGCCTGCCTGCACAACCCGGTATTTCCGGTGTAAACAAAGTGCAGCCCTTCATCACGCCCGATATTCCACGCCCGGGTCAGTACATCAGCGGAGGTGGCATCTGCATCCTGATATCTGTATTGCGGGCGGAAGCCGGTGATATGCCAGGGAATGTCCGGGCTGAGTGAGGCGAGAAATGCCGCTATGGCGGAGAGTTCTTTTTCATCGTCGTTAAATCCGGGTACGATTAAAGTGACTACTTCCAGCCAAACATCCGATGCCGCCAATCGGGTTATCGTGTCCAGCACAGGTGCAAGCCGTCCGCCCAGTTTGCGGTAGCCTTCAGCGGTAAAGCACTTCAGATCCACCTTGAACATATCCATAAAAGGAAGCAGTCGGGAGAGGAGCTCCGGCGTGGCAAAGCCATTGCTCACAAAACCGCATTTAATCCCGGCAGCGTGTGCCTCTTCAAAAAGGGCGAGTGCCCAGTCGCTCGTAATCAGCGGTTCGTTATAGGTACTTATGAGAGCGGGAAGCCCGTTTTTCTGTGCAAGTGCCAGAACTTGCTCCGGGGTATTCGGCGTCAAACCTGTGCAGGCATCGTGATCACGGAGCGCCTGACTGCTCTGCCAGTTCTGGCAGAAATCGCAGCGAAAATTGCAGCCCAGCATACCGAAAGAGAGAGAAGAGCGTCCGGGAAGCACATGGAAAAAAGGCTTTTTTTCGACAGGATCAACGGCAAGCCCGGCGAGATATCCATAAGGAACCCGCAGTTCTCCGTCCTGGTTAAAGCGAAGACGGCAGATGCCGCGCTGCCCGGGTGACAGTGTGCAGCGGTGGGCACAGGCAAGGCATCTTACTGCCTTGTCGGGTAGTTTCTCGACCAGCAGCCTGTCCGCCGGTGCTGTGTAAGCGTCCAGCAGGGCCTGATAATCCGCCGATGGTTGTGAACTTTGACCCATTGCATGCTCCAGGTTAAAGGCGCATCCAACACGCACAAACCCAATGTCATTATTCCTCTGCGGCGGGGCTGATCGTTTTGCGATAAATGTGGCCTGCCGCAACAAGCAAAGTAAAAACAGTCATGACTACAGCAGTCCAGCGACCGCCGATCTTGCCGTAAATGCCCCAGAGGCTTCCGAAAAAGGCGCAAAAGAGGGAAAGGGACATGAGCGAATTCCACAGGATTCTTTTTCCGCCCCGGGGCATGGCATCTTTCAGCACCTTTTTCTGATTCATCAGCAGGAAGAAAGTCAGATAGGCAAGAGGAAGCAAGGTCATACAGAAGACAGAAGTCGGGGTTGCAACCGCCATGAGCGCTCCATCCCAGGAGAGCATGACAAAGAGGGAAATAGAAGTCATGGCCCCACCCACAAACTGCGGCCATCCTCTGGCAGGACGGTTCAGAAGTTCGCAGAAGCAGAGGCTGTTGATTACCATCAGCATCGTTGCCGCTGAAATGCCCATTCCCAGAATACCCAGACCAAAAATATACCGGGCGATAAGCGATCCGGTCAGAGGCTCTAGCGATGCCGCAAGCTGCGGGGCATCCCGTCGCGCAAGCATGGCGGCAAGAGTCTTTTCAGAGATATCCAGCGTAGAAATCCGATCTGCCAATGCCTCGTTTTCCGGCGACGCACCGCCTGCCTGCGCACGCTCCCATTGAATTCGCTCAGTCAGCAGCCCGTCATAGCTTTTTTGAAGACTTGCGTCTACAGTGATTTTCTTGCCGGACGCATCCACAGGCGAGATAAGTCCCGCCGGTACTTTGGCGTGCAGCTGCGTGGAAGCCGCAATTACCACACAGGATGTGGCGAGCATAAAAGGAATGAAAAGCCCCGTGGACAAATCAAATATGGCAAGCCCCCGGAAATCGCGATCCCACCCTTTGCGCAGCATGGAATAGGGGAACATGATCGTCATGTTGATGCCGACGGCTGTGGCAAAGGCGGCGATGATGAAATCGCGCTGGTCGCTCAGAATCTTTCCCGTCCAGAAAGCGCGGAACTGTTCCGGAACTTCAGACAGGTAGGGGGCCAGTTTAGGACCGGGCTCAAACATCATATTTACCCGGGGAATAAACCCGCCCATATATTCACGCCAGTCGGCAAGTCCGTCCCGGGTAATGACAAAGACCACACCGAAAAAACAGAAAACCGTAAGACCCACCATGCATTTCATGATTGTCTCGAAGATTTTCATGCCTTTGCCGCCGGAGCTGTAAAGGCTTAAAAAAAGGATGTTCAGGACCAGAATGCAGAGGGCTGCGGCCAGTCGGCCGTGAGAGCCGAAGAGACCTGCCTGGCCCAGGACTTGCGGAAAAAGGAGTTTGGTCAAAGAGGCAAGTGCCAGTCCGAACTGAGGCATGCTCCACACCAGATTGGCGACCATGGAAGCAAAAAGCCAGCTCCAGCCCAGTACAGGATTAATGTGGCGGTTAATCATCCGCAGCGGTCGCTCTCCGGTCGACAGGGTGACATAGGAGATGGCGCTGAGCATGATGATCCCTACAGCCATTGCTACCGGCTGAAGCCAGAGAAAAGTAAAGCCGGTGAGCACTGCCAGATACAGGCTGTTCGATAAGGTGCCACCGCCCAGTGTGATGGCGCTTTGCAGCCAGCCGGGGCCGGAGAGGCGTATTAGAACGCCGAGAAAAGGAAGTCTGCCTTTGGCACGCGCCGTGTTGAGAAGCGCCCGGTCACGCTCAATGGTGGTGTTTACTGAAAAGCTGACAGGCGGTTTACTGGAAGAGGATGACATCTTTTTTCCTTCCTCATGCTGAATCGGAACAGATCCTGCAGGCCTGAAAAAGACCGGTTTGAGAATAGCACATTGATTTGGAAGAGTTCCAGAAACAAGGCGTGCACAAATAATTCGGAAATAAAGCAGGCTGCCCGAACTTCCGGAAGAAGCATAAAGGTAAATTGAAGAAGTGCGGGTGCAGATCCCGCACCCGGTTACCACTTATAGGTATACCCCAATGCTGCCGACACCGCTTTTGATTCTATAGTCGTGTTGCGTCCCAAAATGGAAAGCAAATCGCCGCATCCTGCTTCCCGTTCCCGATTCCTGAACGCATAGACCCCCGATAAATGAATCTCATTCTTCTCATTAATGGCATGAGATACACCCAAAGTGGCGTGGTGCTCTACGACGACCGGAACGAGTGCTGAAAGGAAAACAGCATCCTTCTGTACAGGTGTGTTGCTGTAGGCGTAGCCGGCGGCAAGTGTCCATTTCGGATGCACTTTCCATTCTGCGCCGAGTTTTATGCCGTTTTGATTTGTCCAGCCGAACCCGCCGGAGCGGAACATGGGGGAGCCGTACGTGCGGATGCGTCGCCAATGCAGCCATTTGTAATCAGCCGTCACTTCAAATTTAGGGGTGAAGCGATATGCAAAACCGACTTGAAGCGTTCGGGGAGTATCCAGAGGAGCACTCAGCAAATCAGCATATTTGCTCATTGCCTCCGTCCAGTGACGCGAACTGTAGTTTAATCCTACTGAAAGCTTGTCCCAGGCGCGATAGACACCGAAGCCCAGCCCTGCACCTAAAGCGCTGTCCCATTTATTGTTGTACTCGGCGCCGGAAAGTCCCAGAGTGATGTGATCTGTCCTGAAGCGGTTCAATGAAAGATGAAGCCCCAGACCCACAGACCACCCATTATCAAAACGATAGGCATAACTGAGCACGCCGCGAATGTGCTGATACGACAGCCGCCGATCGGTATTGCCCAAAAGCCGGCCCATGATGGTTCTGGAATGAGGATAATCCACACCGGCGCCGCTTGGGATAAAAAGACCACCGCCCAGCGTGCCCGTTTTCAAAGGGAGGATAAAGCCCGTCGATACAATATTGAAAAGGTTCTCAGATTCTTGCGTGCCGTCGAAAGGATTGCTGATTAAGCCGCGGGCGGTCATGCGGGAGGTGGCAAGCACGCTGTACCAGTTCACATCCAGCCGGCGTTCCAGATCAACCATGGAAGCCGGGTTCATATAACTCCAGTACGCACTGCGCGGGCTTGCCACGCCACTGGAAGCTCGCCCTAGCTGCAAAGCATCGTTGCCCAGAAGAAAAACGCCTTCTCCCGCATGGGAGCTAAGCGTAATCCCTGTAAAAGTGAGGAAAAAGAGTAAGCCCGCAAGGGCTGCCCGGAAAAGGGCATTTTGAGAATGGCTCATGAGAGCGCTCCTTGGATTAAAAGTATAAAAAGATTAAATAATAATAGGATGAAGCCCGCTGCTATAATGCTCGGCTCTGGCATAATTTAACCGGATGGGAAGACTGTCCGATTTTAAGCAAAATCTGAATATTTATAACATAGTGCTTTTAGTGGATTCAAAAGGAATTCGGAAGTTCTATAATGAATGTCAATATTATTAGTATTGTGCAATGAGATACAATCCCTTCACATTCTATTGCTGTTTTAGAATTACATGGTTACGACTTATGTTAGATTGATAAAAAGAAAAAAAAGATTCAGACATCCACTTGATAGAGAACAGCCAGGGCAGGATGCACGCAAAAAAAGTCCGAAATACCCCGAAACAGTGCAGCAACACTGCTTAAACCTGATTTGAGGAAACGCTTTCCTTTAAAGTAAACCTAAGTGCTTATAAAACAGCAAGATACGGGATAAAAATTATGGCACGTTAGTTGCTCCTAGAAGTGTATGAAAAAAATCTTCCTATATTTTGCTATCCTGGCGCTTCTGCCAATGCTGAATACCTTCGGTGCAGACGTAACCGTTGAAGTGAACCCTTTGCCCCGTGATTTTCCTTTGAATATTGAAAGCCGGATCAGCTGGACTTTTTCCTGGACGGATGCGGATGCATCTCGCGCGCTTCTGCCCCCGGTACTTCCGGAAATTGAATGGGGCAGACTGAGAGTACTGTCAGCCAGGATCCACAAAAATGGCGCTCAGATGAAAGCTGTGACTGTTCTTGGTATAACGCCTGTGCAGCCGGGCAATCATGTGTTGCCTGCCTTGACTTTTCAATTCTTTCCCCTTGAAGAAAAAGACAAGGGAGAACAGAGCGTAACTGAGTTGCTGCCTGCTGCATCTGAAAGCGTGATAACTGAAGCGCTGGATATTCATGCGGGGGGAAAGACACCCTTTCTTTTCCCTGCGGGACTGGGCGGTTCAGCGCTGTTTCTCGCCTGTTTTCTCCTGTATTTGCGGCGCAGAGCAAAAAAGCGGAGCAGTTCTGCCGTGGCTGAACCGACATTGGATGAAAGGCTGAGCAGCCTGTTGCATCAGGCACGACGCCTGCGCCTGGACGGCAGTTACTACGAATGCTACCGTTTGCTGCACAGCATCGCACTGCAATGCAATGACAACGGTCGTACTGTACCGCCTGCCCTTCTTTCCCGTCTGGAAAAAGGGATGAATGACACGGGATACCGTGGTAAGCGCCCCTCCGGGACCGATCTTGAGGGCGACTTTAAGGATGTCGAACAAGTGTGTGCCCTCTCCCGGGCACATGAAACACAAGGAGTCTGATAAGCCATGTCGGTGAATGTAGATGCAGTCCGCCGCAGTGTGGAAGAACACGCTGCTTTCGTAAACCGCCTGCGTGAAGAGATCGGCCGCATTATTGTGGGGCAGCAGTATATGATAGATCGTCTGCTGACGGCGATGCTTGCCAACGGCCATGTGCTGATCGAAGGTGTGCCCGGCCTTGCAAAAACAACTGCCGTCACCACGTTGGCGCATGCCATGGACTGCAGTTTCCGCCGGATCCAATTTACGCCGGATCTTCTGCCTGCGGATCTCATCGGTACTTTGATATATACGCCTAAGACCGGTGAATTTGTCACCCGCAAAGGGCCTGTTTTCGGCAATATTATCCTTGCCGATGAAATCAACAGAGCACCGGCAAAAGTCCAGAGCGCCCTTCTTGAAGCCATGCAGGAACGTCAGGTGACTATAGGCGAAAATACCTATGCGCTGGATGAGCCCTTTATGGTTCTGGCAACGCAGAATCCCATAGAGCAGGAAGGCACCTACCCGCTCCCGGAAGCACAGGTGGACCGTTTTATGCTGAAGCTTCGGGTAACCTATCCCAGCCGTCAGGAAGAGCGGGAAATTATGGACCGCGTGGATTTGCTGCATCCGGCTGGTGTTTCCACCGTCGTCACCAAAGAGCAGCTGCTGCAGGCGCGGGAAGTGGTGAACCGCATTTATGTCGATGACAAGGCAAAAAATTACATTGTTGATCTGGTCTATGCTACCCGGGAGCCTGAGGCCTTTGATATTCCCATCCGGAATCTCATTGAATACGGTGCCTCTCCCCGGGCGTCCATTTATCTGCAGCAGGCATCCCGCGCCATGGCATTTCTTCAGGGCGAAGGGAATGTCTTTCCCAATGATGTCAAGCAGGTTGCCATGGATGTACTCAGGCACCGCATCAAAGTGAGTTACGAGGCGGAAGCGGAAAATATTACCAGCGAAGATATTATCCGCCGGATTCTTGAAAATGTGCCTGTGCCCTGATGATTCCGAACTACCGTAAAAATGAAAGTACCGCAGTTATGGCAGCAAAAAAGAAAGAATTCAGTTCCAAGGCGCTGATTGCCCTTGCCGAAGCAACGGGTGCGGATATTGCCGCACAGGCTGAAGCGCCGCCGGATCGGAACACCCTCTTTGCATTGCTTGAAAAAGCCTGGAGCAAAGCAGGGGTTCCCTCCAAATCCGATGTCTGGTTTCCCGAATATCTGGACGGCATGAAGCTGAACTGTGGCTTTGCTGTCGACTTTCTTCTGGATAAGCGGCTTGCCGTCATGATTGCCAGTCCGGAAAAACCGAAATCCGTTGTTGAAGAGGAACTCGGTTTTTGCACAGACAACCACAATTTTGAAGCCTGCGTAATGTTGAACTTCGGAAAAAAATTCCGATGCATCCCTTTCGAGTACAACACAATTACCGGAAGCTGGCTGAGAGTTCCTGAACAGAGCCAGAATATTCTTCGAGAACAAGGCAAAAAATAGACTCCGGGCAGGAGACAGGATTCCATGATTTCACAGGATGCCATCAAAAAAATAAGGCGCATTCAGATCCGCACCCGCCGGACAGTTAATGAGATTCTGGCGGGGCAGTATCAGAGCGCCTTCAAAGGGCAGGGCATGGAATTCCGTGAAGTGTGTTCCTATGTGCCGGGCGACGATATCCGCTCGATTGACTGGAATGTCACAGCGCGAACGGGCGAGCCTCATGTGAAAGTAATGGCGGAAGAACGGGAGCTGACGGTGGCGCTTTTGGTGGATATGAGCGGTTCCGGCCGGTTTGGAAGCGTGTCCCGTCTGAAAAACGAGCTCGCAGCGGAACTTTGTGCCGTGCTGGCGCTTTCAGCGATCAACAATAACGATAAAGTCAGCCTTCTGATCTTTACCGATGATCTGGAGCTTTATGTCCCGCCGCAGAAAGGGAGCCGCCATGTACTGCGTATCATTAGGGAAGTCCTTTACTTTCAGCCCAAAGGCAGGGCAACGAATATTACGCGTGCTCTGAATTATCTGAACAGGGTCATCTCCAGAAAAGCTGTGGTCTTTCTTGTTTCAGATTTCATGGATCAGGGTTATGAAGATGCTTTGCGGGTGACAGCGAAACGGCATGACGTTATTGCGGTCTCTGTTTCCGATCCCAGAGAAATGAGTTTGCCTGATGTGGGGCGGGTCGCTGTTGCTGATGCTGAAACAGGGAGAGAAATACTGATCAATACAGGCGACAGAAAACTCAGGGAAGCCTATGCGCAAAAAGCGCGGGAAGAGACTGCGGCACGGGAAGAAATTTTCCGGCGTAACCGGATTGACAGCCTCCGCCTTTCAACGGACAAATCCTATGTGGATGAGCTGTACCGCTTTTTTAAACTCCGTGAACGTCGCCGGGCAGGGAGGGCAGCCCTGTGATGCGAAGTGTCCGGATTCTGATCCTTTCTTTTCTGGCGGTACTGCCTGCCGCGTCGGATTTTCCCATCGATGCGCTGCTTGAACCGCCTGAAGCCCCCTGGCATCGCTCCATTGCCGTGGAGTTGTCTGTGCAGGCACCGGCATCGGCGCAGATTACTTTTCCTGATGTTGCTGAAAAAAAAGGACAGGTTCAGGTTCGGAAGTCTGAAAAAAACGTGGAGCATTTGGATGATGGCACGCTCCGGCACCGGCAGCAGTATGTGATTGATCCCTTGTCTGCGGGCAACTGGCTTTTCCCGCCTCTGAATATTGGCTGGGCGGACGGAGAAAACACAGGTGTTCTGGAAAGCGCACCGCTTGCATTTACCGCCCGAGAACTGACTCCCGAAGAAAAGGAGTTCGCCTCGCATTTTGAAGGGCTTACTTCGCCGTCGTTTTTCCTGAAAGAAAGACGGAATTACAGATGGCTGTATTTGTTTCCGGTGCTGGCTGCAGCAGCGGTCTGTGTCCTGCTCGCATTGTGGTGGAAGCGCCGTCGGGCATATCAGCCCGCGCCGCCTCCGTTGCCGCCGTGGACGATGGCACTGAACCGGCTCCGTGAGCTGCAGACCAGAGATTTGCCGGGGCAGGGGCGATCGGATCTTTATTACGTCGATCTCAGTGCCATTATGCGGTATTACTTTGAAGACCGGTTTCAGATTCCTGCTCCCGAGCAGACCACGCCGGAACTGCTGGAAGCGGCTCAGAAAGAAACGGAACTCCGAGACGACCAGCATCTGTTTCTCAAGTCCTTTCTCTGTCAATGTGATCGGGTCAAGTTTGCCCGGTATAACCCCGGCATTGCGGAAATGGAGGAGCATTTCACCGGCGTTAAAACGCTTGTACAGCAGACCATTCCGGATACAGTATTCCGAACAGAAGGGGATGACCGCTTATGAACTGGCTGTCCCGACTTCTGGCTTCACCCGGATTTTCATCACCGGAAATGCTCTGGCTGCTTCTGCCTGTGCTGGCGTTGTTCATTTGGGAATGTTTCCCGGCCGCCTCCGGCGTGATTCATATCTCCACAGGAGAGCGGATCCGTTCGCTTTACCGGTATCACTCAGGCGTTCTTTCCCGGCTGACAGCTTTGGGGCGTGCCCTTGGACTTGCCTTGCTGACTGTTGCGCTGGCGGGCCCGTTGGAAGGCTGGCAGTTGAATAAAGAACGTGCCGGCATTATTGACATTGTTTTATGTCTGGACGTGTCAGGCAGTATGCGTGAAACGGACTTTCTCGTCGGCGGACGCCCGCGGGATCGTATGTATGTTGCCCGGGAAGCCGCACGGAGCTTTATTGACAGTCGCCGGGAAACGGCGGGCTCACGCTACGGTCTGGATCGTGTGGGGCTGGTTCTTTTTTCAGGACTGGCGTGGACACAGTGTCCCCTGACGCTTGATTATGATGTTCTGGAGCACGAACTGGATCGCGCTGAGATAGCAGACGAACGGAAGCAGGGTACTGCCATCGGTTCAGCATTGGGCCTGGCAGTGCGCCGTCTCAGCAAATCAGAGGCAAAATCAAAGGTCGTCATTCTGCTGACGGACGGCCAGAACAACCGGGGCGATCTTGATCCTATGACGGCGGCGCGGCTCGCCAAAGAATACGGGATACGCGTTTATACCATCGGTGCCGGATCAGAAGAAGAAAAAATTGTCGGGCAGGGCTTTTTCTCGCGGCGGACAGAAGCCATCGACGGAAAAATGCTGAGCGGGATTGCTTCCATGACCGGAGGAAAATATTATCTTGCCTCGGATACACGCTCTCTCATGAATGCCTATGATGAGATCAGCGAAATGGAAGCAACGGAAATCGAGATCGGTGACTACAAAGAAGCAGGTGTGATGTATTTGCCTTTTCTGACGGCAGGCGCACTGGTGCTGGTTTTTTCAGGACTGGCGCGGCGCCATTGGTTCGAACAAATTCCATGAGGCACACTATGTGGTTTTTTGCTGAAATAAAAAAATATTCACCCGGGCGGAAACGGAAGCGGTAAGTATATGCAATTCTCTTTTCCGCTCCATCAATGGCCGCTTTGGACAGCACTGGCCGTTCTTATTCTGGCAGTGTGTGCTGTGCTGCTGTACATGCTGGAAAAAAGACGGGGTGCACGGCTTAACTGCTTCGTTGAGTCCGGACTTGCTGCGCAATTGATGCCCGGCTGGTCGCCTGAGCGGCGCAGGCCGCTCGCCTGGATTTTTCTGCTGGGCATACTTTTTGTGCTTCTGGCGGAGGCCGGACCGCGCTGGGGCAAAAAATGGGCTCCTGTTACCCGGGTAAGCCGGGATGTGCTGGTAGTGCTGGATGTTTCGCTTAGCATGGATGCGGAAAATCCGCCGCCGACGCGTCTGGTTCGTGCACGCCAGAAAATAGAATCACTGCTGGAGCGTTCGCCGGCTGACCGTTTCGGTCTGGTGGCTTTTTCCGGTGAGGCGGCTACGCTGTGTCCCCTCACGCTGGATCATGGTTATTTCCGGTCTGTGCTGGATGCAATTAATACCAACACGCTCAGCACGGACGGATCAGATATCAGTGCTGCATTGAAAGAGGCGCTCGATGTCTTTCAGGAAGATGCGCAGCGCTTTGGCGAAGACAATAGCGGCGACCGCGTGGTGCTGCTGCTCAGTGATGGCGAAGAAACAGCAGGGGATGCCCTGGCGCTGGCAGAGCAAATCGGACGCTATGCGCGTATTTATGTTATTGGTATTGGAGATCCGCAGGGAGCCGTCGTTACCTATCCCGCCTGGCTGCGTCAGTATGTGCGTATTCCCGAAGATAAACTCACCCGTCTTTCAAAACTGGATGAAGAGAACCTGTCCAGGATTGCTGTGCAAAGCGGCGGCGCCTATGTCCGGATAACGCCGGACAACAGCGACGTTGACTTTATCCAGCAGGAGCTGAAGCAGCTGAGAAGCCGGGTTACAGCAGGAGAAGTGCGCTTTCAAATGACGGAGAGGTATCAGTGGCCTTTGATACTTGCCTGGTTTTTCTTTTTCCTGGAAGGTGTCTGGATGCTGATGCTGGCACCCATGCGAAAACGGCGCATGCGTCTGGAGGCACAGAATCATGGCTGACAAACGGTATCAGATTCCGGGCGTCCTCTGTGTCGTTTTCCTTTTGATGACCGGCATTGCTCAGGCGGCGGGGCTGCAGGATGCCATCCGGGAAGCGATGAACCATCTTGACACGGGAGACGCAGACGGAGCGCTGGCACAGCTGCAGGAACTGCAGGTGGAACACCCGCTGTCATCGGAACTTCGCTTTGCGCTTGGATACGCCTGGGCAGTGCAGGCGCAGAGACTCGCACAAAGCGGTGATGCGGAAAAGCAAAAAAGTGCGGTGGCGGAAGCGCTCGCTTTTTTTGACGGTCTGCTTTATGATCCGCAAAAAAATATTGCGCAGGAAGCTGCTTTTAACCGTGCGACCCTGCTGGCACAGGAAGCAATGCGCCTTGATCCCGCCGCAGACTTTAAGACCGCTGTGGCTGCCCTGCAGCGTGCTGTCGCAGCTTTCGAAGAAGCGGCGAAACGTTATCCCGATTCTTCTAAAATTTACAGGAATCTGGAGCATCTGCGCCTCAAGCTGAAAGAATTGCTTAAGCAGCAGCCGGACGAAGAGCAACAAGAGGAAGAAAAGCCGGAGAAAGAAGAGCAGCCGCCGATTCTGTCCCGTTTCGGACAGGCATCCACTGATATTCCCGGTGCCCGTGCGGAAATGACAGACAACACAGTACAACTGATAACGCCCGAAGCAAAGGAGGGCGAATCATGAAACGCACTGCCTTGATCGTTCTCCAGTTCTTGCTGATGTCGTTGGCAGCCGTGGCACAGGACAACGCCCCTACGCCGCCGTCGGAGGTGTCTTTTATGCTGCCTCCCTCCGCCACGGCAGGCACGCCGCCTCAGCCACCAGCAGCCACATCAGGGCATGCTTCTTCACCTTCTGGGACTGGAGCCGTGCCACCTGGCACGGCACCGGTGAATGCGGTGCCTTCTCCGGGTATGATGGTGCAGCCCCAGACACCGCCCGTTGTTTCAGGCAGGCTTTATGCCGTCCATGCCTCCGGCGGTATCCCGCAGAAATTAAAAATTGATAAAAGACTCAAGTCTTTAAAACCGCTGTTTTCCTCTCTGCCTTTCACAAGCTATGAAGCAGTCGCTGTGCACGATAAAGAATTGCCCTGGGGAGAGGAAACACTCTTTCCTGTCAATGCCGTTTATACATTGAAAGTCATGCCGTTGAGCATGAGCCAGGAAGGGGCGGTTGCTCTGCAGGCGCGTGTGGAAATGCTTCAGGATGGCACTTATGTAAATGCCCTGAATACGCTGGCGGAAGCACACATGAACCAGGCGCTGCTTTTTAGAGGGCTGCCTGCTGGGGCAGATGAACTGCTTCTTGTCTTTATAGTGACGATGCCCTCCGATGATCAGAATCAACAGGATCAACAGGATCAACAGGATCAGCAGGATCAACAGGATCAGGATCAGGATCAGGATCAGGATCAGGAAGGTGAAACATCGGATGCCGAGGATCCGGCTGCGCGAGAAGGAGAAGAAGAATCTCCTGAGACAACTGACCTTTCCGATGCCGAAGAGAATGAGGAAACAAAAGAGGAAAATAATGAAAATCTGGAGGCTTTGCTTCAGTCTCTGGAAGAAACCGATCGCCGGGAGCAAGTGGAAGAACGCAATAAGCGGCGAAGTGTTGAAATCAAAGGAAACTGGTGGTGAACCGTCTGTTCTGTTACAGTCTTATCTTTTTGTTGGCCGCACGAATTGCTGTGGCGCAGGGGGGCGTATCCATTTCGGCGTCCACCTTGAAGGCTGCTGTCAATGAGAGTTTTTATATTACGATTTCAGCGAGCGGTTCAGAGGTAAAGGAGCCGGATCTCAGTCCCTGGCATCGCCTCGGTTTCAAAACCGGAGCGCCCGCCACCCAGTCTTCCACCAGTATCCAAAGCATCAACGGCAACACAACGGTGGTTCAATCCCGGAGTTGGCGTTATCCTGTTGCTGCCGGTTCCCCGGGCACACATACGCTGCCACCCTTGGCTGTCACGGTGGATGGCGTGCAGCAGATGACCCGGTCTCTTACGCTTGAAATCAGCGAAAAGGTTTCTGTATCCCCTGAAGGCAGAGACGGAACCCCTGCGCAGGAAGTCGCCGTAGATGATCTTGTTTTTGTCCGTGCCATTGCCGATAAGACAACGGTGTATCAGGGAGAACCCATACTGCTGCGGCTGCTTATTTATGTGCTGGACGGACGTTTTGTCAGCCTTGATACACCGCGTCAGCTGCCTCTTCCCGAAACAGAGGGTTTTTTCTCCGGGCCGCAGTGGCAGAATACGTACAACGGGGAATACAACAGCGCCGCTTACCGGATCACCGAATTTAATCAGGTGCTTTTTCCGGCGATGCCCGGGGATCTCCAAATTGCTTCCTGGACCTGGCAGGGAGTCGTGCGCTGGCAGGAAGGGCGGTTCCGTCCGCAGGGTGCCACGCGGCTTTTCAGTACTCATCCGATTCCTGTGACCGTGCTGCCGCTGCCCGAGGGTGCGCCTGCCGGTTTCAGCGGGGCGGTGGGCAAGTTCCGTATGCAGGCTTATTTGTCCAGTGCTTCAGTGGCACAGGGCACGCCTGTGCGCCTGACTGTGAGCATAACCGGTGAGGGAAATCCTCAGGCTATAGGCATGCCTCTTTTTGAAAAACCTTCGTGGGCTCATGTCTCAGAGCCTGAATCTGAAGTGAAGCAGACCGAAGGCAGCCTGGAAGTTACTAAAAACTACAGTTACCTTATCACACCGCTGGAAGCAGGCGAGCATGTCATCCCGGCTGTCAGCTTCAGTTATTTCGCGCCTATTCTGAAAAATTACAAAACAGAGACTTCTCAGGAATTAAAACTGACTGTCAGCGCCACAGGCGAAACGGGACGCATCGTGGCAGTCGGCGGTTCTTCCGATACAGCAAGACAGAAAATAGAAATCAACAGTTCGGGCGAATTGCCCCTCATTACCGACAGCAGACTGACTGCGCTTACAGTCCGCCCTCCGGCACATATTCTTTCAATGCCTGCTTTGCTGAGTCCCGTAATCAGCGCTGTTATGCTTGTTTCAGCTGTGCTGTTTCTTCTGCGCAGAAAACGCCTTGCTACGGATACCAGATATGCCCGTCGCATCCAGGCCCGTGGCAAATGCCTTGCCCTGCTGCAGGATGCAAAGGAAAAGGGCGATAAAAGCGCAGGTATTTATCAGGCACTGTCCGCTTTTGTCGCAGACATGCTTCATATAAACGGCTCGGGTCTCACTTCCGGGGAAATTCAGCATCTTCTGCAGGAAGCCCGGTTGAATCAGGAGAGCATAGACATGACTGTCCGTGTTCTCCGTGCCTGTGAGCGCGCTGCCTATGGCGGCGGGAAAGGTTCTGAAGAAGAGCTTACGGTGCTTATGGATTCCGCACTGCATGCTCTTGATGCGCTTCATGCGGCGTTTCTGGAGGAAGGGAAATGACAACGGCGATCCTTATTGTTCTGCTGGGTTTTTCACAGGCGGCTCCCGATGTAGCGGCAGCTTTGCTTGCGGAAGGAGAGCATTGTTTTCAGCAGGGAAACTATAAAGAGGCAGCCGATCTTTTTAGCCGTGCCCATGCCGAGCAAGGAGTATGCAACCCGGCACTCTTTTTTAATCTCGGCAATGCCTGGCAGCATGAAGGCTCTTCCGGGCGCGCCATTCTTTATTATGAAGCGGCGCTGATGCTGGATCCGGGGTTTGCCCCTGCCCGTCAGAATCTGGCTCTTGCCCTTGAAAAATCCAGAAGAAATCTGCCCCTGCCGGACAGACGCATGCTGGAAAGTCCCGTGCTGCGGTATATGCCTTTGAAGCCGCTGCACGGGCTGTACCTCACGCACGCACTCTTTCTTGTGGCTTTCGTTTTCGCTCTTCTGCTGTATTGGAAAAGCCATCGGAGATATCTTGTTCTTGCGGTTGTTTGCGTGCTGGCGGCGCTCCTTCTTTTCGGCTGGACGCTGGCCGCGAATCAGGCGAGCCGGTCACTGCCGCAGCTGGCAGTAGCCTGCAGCGAAGAAGTGCCTGTCTACTTCAGTACCAGGGAATCCGATACTCCGCGTTTCGTGTTATATGAAGGAGATCGTGTGTTTGTGGATCGCACGGAAGGGGAGTGGCTGCGTGTTTGTGTGCAGGGCGGGGAGAAAGGCTGGGCGAAAAAAGACCTGATAGGGGTGGTTGAAAGCGTGTTTCATTGAGAGCAAAATAGCCTGTAAAGGCTTTGTGTCTTTGGAAAGAAGAGGAGATGCCGATACGCATAATGGAGTGCGGATCGATCACCTCCCAGAAAATTAAGGAGAACCTGAGTATGAAAACGAAAACACTGATGCTTGCTTTAGCAGTGATGGCGGCAACTTTCAGTACCGCTTATGCACAGCAAGGTCAAGGCGTGGAATTGCTGCGCCAGATCCAGGACAATTTTGTCCAGCTTCACGAACGGCTGCGCCCGGCAGTTGTCAATATTGACGTACAGGGCAAAGCGGAGGCGGAGGCAATGACTCCCTTCGGACCCATGGAAGATTTCTTCCGCTTTTTCAATGTGCCCGAACCGCAGGAACGTCAACGCCCGCGCCAGCAGATGCAGCGGCCGAGAGGTACCGGCTCCGGCTTCATTTATGATGCACAGGGCTATATTATTACCAATAACCATGTCGTGGAAGATGCGGAAGACATTACGGTCCGCCTGTATAACGGTCATGAATTCGAAGCGCAGATAATCGGCACTGATCCGGAAACAGATCTGGCAGTCATAAAAATCGAGGCGAGCGAGCATCTGACCCCCCTGCCTTTGGGCGATTCCGACCGGGTGAAAGTGGGTGAGTTCGCCATTGCCATCGGAAGTCCCCGTGGCTTTGAAGGCTCTGTGTCCTTCGGGCACATCAGCGCCCTGGGCAGAGAAGGGCTTGTAGGTCTTGCCATGCAGGGACTGACTTTCCAGAATCTCATTCAGACGGATGCCGCCATTAATCTGGGAAACAGCGGCGGTCCCCTCTGCAATATTGACGGCGAAGTGGTCGGTATCAACACCGCTATCGTCTACGGTGCCAACTCGATCGGATTTGCCATTCCTATCAATACCGCAAAGCAGACGGTGCCTGTGCTGATTTCTCAGGGCAAAGTGACGCGCGGGTATCTTGGCGTATCCATTGATGATGCCAATACATACAAAGATGTGGACAGTCTTGGGCTTCCTGATGACCGGGGTGCTGTTGTGCGGCAGGTACAGCCCGATACGCCCGCCGACAAAGCCGGCCTGAAAACCTATGACGTGATCCGCAAAGTGAACGGTGAAGAGATATCGAATGCCAGCGAACTGGTTCGCAAAATCTCCGCTTTTTCGCCCGGTACTACCGTTACTCTGGAAATCTGGCGCGACCGCCAGCAGATTTCTGTGGACGTGAATCTGACAGAGAGAACCGTTGTCGCTGATCGTAAGGCGGTGGAAAAGTCCGTGCTGGGTATGAAAGTGACAGAGATTACACCCGAAATATTGCAGCGTCTGGAAATTAAATCCGCCATTAAAGGTGTGATCGTCAGCGCGGTGGAGCCCGGTAGCCCTGCCCAGGAAGCACGCCTCATGGAAGGCGACATCATTATTGAAGTGGGGCAGGAAGCCGTAAGCTCCGCAAGCGAATTCTTCAAACTGGTGGATAAGCACGCCGAGCCCGGAAAAGGGCTGCTGGTACGCTTTGTTCGCGGTGACCGTGATCCGGATATCACCATCATCCGGGTGCCGAAACACTAGACACGCTTCAGATCGATTCTGAGTCTTTTTGAAAAAAGGGCGCGGTTTCCGTGGAGATCGCGCCCTCCTTTTTATGCTGAAGTGTACCCTCTGTTTGCGGCAGAGCAGTCAGGGCGTGCCGGGCAAAACGCTGCATAGCGGCATGTCCCGCACGCATGATAGGAGTACCCGCAAAGTAGGTGAGATATTCCTCTTCTGAAATTGAAGAGAGTTCCTCCAGTGTCAGATTCGCGAAAGACTGACGCGGCGCTTCCAGCGTGGTGTCTTCACGCTGAAGCTGCAGATTTACCGGACACGCTTCCTGACACAGATCACAGCCGAAAACCCAATTATGAGAAGGAAGGGTGGTTTCGCAGCTCCTGGACTCAATAGTCTGACAGGCAATACATTTTCTTGTGTCGATAACCCGTCCGGGCTCAATGGCATCGGTGGGACAAAAAATCAGACAGCGCTTGCAGCTGCCGCAATGGTCGGGCATAGGCTTGTCCGGCACCAGTTCGGCAGTGCACAGAATAATGCCCAGATGCATCCAGGAGCCGTAGATCGGGTGGATAAGGAGGCTGTTCCTTCCGATCCAGCCCAGACCTGCCCGGGCTGCCCAGGGACGTTCACGTACAGGACCTGTATCCGTGCTGCAGTAGCATTTCGTGCCCGGAAGTGTGTGCTCGATCCAGGCGGCAAGACATTTAAGCCTGGGCAGAATCACCCGGTGATAATCCCGGCGCCAGGCATAACGGGCAATGCGTGCATGACCGTATTGCGCTTTTGAGCCGGGATGGTAATAGTTGCTCGCCGTGACTATCACTGACCGGACACCGGGAAGAACCAGATCGATGTGCTGGCGTTTATCTCTGCTTTTTTTAAGCCACTGAAGTCCGTTGTGCTTCCCCTGCGCAAGCCAGGCATCCAGACCGTCATCCGACTCTAGCGACGGATCGGCAATTCCGCAATCATCAAAGCCCAGATCCAATGCCCGGGCTTTGAGCTGCCTGGTTATATCGCTGTTATCCATCGGACTATAATATGACGAAATGTCCGACTGTTGCGAATTTTGCTATTACGTTTTTTGCTTCCTTAAAAAAGAAGTCAGTAAGATACCCACACATCCTGATATTCGATCTGTTCCGGGACCAGCCGTGAACGGGTTTCGTAATAGCCGCCGCCCGTCGTTGCGCCAGTGCGGGCATCAACAATCGCCGGAATCCAGACCTGATACTGCTCATAGTGTTCAGGATGTACCGCTACCGGTCGCCGTTCCCAATGTCCACTCGGAGCTGCAGGCGCTGCCAGTGGAACAGCTGCGGGAGCGGGTGCGGGGGCACAGACGGGCGCATAAACCGGCTCCTGTGACAGCGTCGCAAGCACGCCGACCAGACCGACCATGGCATTGGCGATGCCTACGTCGCGGTAAGCCTTTGCCATGGAATCTTCCTGGCGGTATGCTCTTCTTCCTGAATGGAAGGGTGAACGAAAATCACCATGCGATCTGCTCAGGTCTGAAAGGCTCCTGAGCGGGTTGCTGTTGTGACCACGCATTTGCTGGGACAAAATTCCACGGGAGAAAGGAGTGGGCGGACGCCGGGCACCGGAACGCACCGCATTGCGAATGCCTCTCAGTGCTTTCCCGGGATTTCGGTCGGCATATGATCCCGGCGATACCAGAAGGATAAGACTTGCAGCCAGCGCAAGAGAGAGCCAGCGTGTTGGTTTCATGGGTGTGCTCCTTATTTGTTGTGAACGCGTCATTACCTGAAAACCTGCATTCTATACGAATAAAGACGATGTCAGCCCGGCTCTATTCATTTGCACTGCAGGGAAGGAAAGGCAATTGAGCAGGATAAAAGCGCTGTGTTACCATGCAAAGCACTGTCGCCCGTAATGGTGCTTATTTTTCCCTGGAAGAATTCTTCTCATGCAATTTATGAGAATAAAATCCGGTATTCTGTTCCTCCTTCTGTGCGGAATTCCTTTTCTGTTGCTCGCAGGAGCCGAGGTTGCCCTTCGCACCATCGGCTACGGGCAGGATTACGCACTCTTTATTCCCTGCCCGGATAAAGAGAGCGGGACTTATATAATTAATAGCCGTTTTTATGCACGTAATTTCAGTGGCGAAATAAAAAAATCTGTTGAAAATGCGCCTGCCTGGGGGATGCCGTTGCAGCAGAAGAAAAAAGAAGGAACTTTCCGAATTTTTGTGCTGGGAGGGTCGGTGGCATTGGGCGATGTGCCCGAGCAGGCGTTTAATATTCCCCGCTATCTGGAGGTGATGCTTCAGGCTTCATTTCCTGGTACGCACTTCGAGATACATAATCTTGCCTGTTTTGCTCTCGGGTCACCTGTCATGCGCGATGCGGCAGAGCAGGCGGCCGCGTTTTCGCCTGATCTCTTCTGCGTGTACATGGGCAATAATGAATATGTAGGTAATTTTCTTTCCCGGTGGTTTCAGGGGAGCAGGCTGAGAAGTGCCGCTGAAATGCGCCTTCTTTTTAAATTGCAGCAATGCCGTCTGCTTCAACTGGCACAGTCTTTTTATCCCGAATTTGAAGATCCGCTTTTAGCAAGCTGGTCAAGTTATTTTAAAAATGCTTTTCCTCTGGCACCGAATTCTTCCGGGCGTGAGCAGATGTACTGGAACTATGCCTCCAATCTGCATGACATTTATGCCTCTGCCCAACGTGCAGGAACCGGAATGCTCGTTTGCTCTGTTGCGGCAAATATCGCTGCCATGCCGCCTCTGGGTTCTGTTCATCGCACGGATTTGACCGAATCAGAAAAAGAACAGTGGGATCATTATTTCAGTACTGCCTGTGCCCTTATGCCGGAGCAGCCGGCTCTGGCACTGGAACATTTTCGCGAGGCGCTGGAAATTGATGACACTTTTGCGTTGCTGCATTTTCATATGGGCGAATGCTTTCTCCTGCTGAAGCAGTTTGCGGAAGCGAAGAAGTCGTTTCAATGTGCCTGTGATTTTGATGCGCATCCGGTACGCGCCGATTCCCGAATCAATGCAGTTATCCGTCAATTGGTAAAGATGGAGCGGGAATCCGGCATTCTTTTTGCAGATGTGGAAAAAAACTTTTCCGATGCCGCAGAATCCGGGGTAATCGGGCAGGAATACTGTTATGATTATGTTCACCTGAATCTGGAGGGGAATTATCAGGTCGCCTCAATGATTTTTGATGCAATAAAGGACTTTGTCGCACAAAAAACCGGTCGGTCGCCGGTGAAAGAAAAACTGGATTATCCGACGGCTTCCCGGTATCTGGGACTCAGCCCCCTTCTTGAGCTCAAGTGCATTGACGCCATGCTCGAAGAACAGGAACGTTTCAGAGTGTTGTTCCCGGATTATCTTCCCGGACGCTATGCATTGGTAAAACAAAAGGCAGAGGCAGCATTACCCGAAAGTGCGGTTGATGATGCGCTGGAGGCGATTGACAGCGCTCTGGAAATTCGGGGCGAGGATTTACAGCTGCGCCGGCTTCGCTGTGAAATTCTTTGGGATGCCGGAAGAGCGAAGGAGATGCATCAGGAAGCGCAGAAAATCCTCGCGCATTTCGGGGATACGCCACTTGGCGCATTTACTGGTCGCCTGTTTATAAGTGCAGAAAATCAGGAAGAAGATATAGAAAACACACATTAAAGTCTTGAGTTGAAACTCTGCTGTCCCTTTTTTTGATTCTGGCATTACTATAATCATCAACTGGGTATTTTAAAAATATGCCAATAAGAAAATCGTGGTTCCTTTTATTTTTTCTTTGCCTGCTGCCATTTATCGCGCTCGCAGGAGCCGAGGTTGCCCTTCGCGCCATCGGCTACGGGCAGGATTACTCACTCTTTATTCCCTGCCCGGATAAAGGGAGCGGGACATACACGGTCAACAGTCACTTTTATGCGCGCAATTTTTATACTGAATTGAAAAAAAATATTGAAGAAACAGCGCGCTGGGGAACAGTGCTCCAAAAAAAGAAAAAGGAAGATGTCTTTCGGATTTTTATGTTTGGCGGCTCCGTTGCTATGGGTGAAGATCCGGACAAAGCCTTTAATATTCCCCGCTTTCTGGAGGTCATGTTGCAGGAAGCATTTCCTGAAGTGCACTTCGAAATCTGCAACCTGGCGTGCTTTGCGCTCGGTTCAGCTGTGATGAGTGATGCAGCGGAGCAGGCATCCTGTTTTTCTCCCGACCTCTATCTTATTTACATGGGTAATAACGAATATCTGGGCACGATGCTGAGCCAGTGGCATCGAAACGGAATGCCACATAAGGCGTGGCTGGTTCGCTGCTATTATCGGGCGCAGCAGTACCGGCTTGTTCAGCTTGTGCAGTCTTTTTTTCCGGAAAAAGAAAGCCCTGCACCTAAAGACTGGGATGATTTTTACACGAACGCATTTAAATTAAAAGCCGGTACAGCCGGGCGTGAGCGCATGTATCGGAATTATGAAAAAAATCTTCAGGATATGTGCAGGAGTGCCCGGCGTGGCGGTGCAGATGTCCTCTTGTCTACGGTCGGTACCAATATTGCTGCCTTGCCGCCCATGGGGTCGGCGCATCGTGAAGGTTTAGCCGAAGAAGAGAGAGTCCGTTGGGAGCAGTACTTTGCCGCCGGATGTGCATTGCTCCCGCAGGAGCCCCAGCAGGCCCTTGATCAATTTCAGAAAGCGATGGAAATAGATCCGGATCCGGCAAAACTTCACTTCCATATGGGCGAGGCGTTTGCCGCACTGAACAGACTGGCAGAGGCAAAAAGTGCTTTTCAGGAGGCCTGTGACAGGGATATTTATCCTGTTCGTGCAGACTCGCATATTAATGCGGCCATAAGGCAAAAAGCGCAGGAGAAAGATGGCGCGACTGTTTGGCTGGCAGATGTGGAGGCTGCTTTTGCAGCAGCTTCACCCATAGGCATCGCCGGACAGGAATTCTGCTATGACTTTGTGCATCAATGCATTGAGGGAAATTATCGGATTGCTTCCGTCATGTTTGATGCCGTTGCTGATGCTGTTGCACTTCGCACCGGGCAGATGCGGCAAAAAGAAAAACTTGATTACGAGCACTGTTGCCGATCGCTGGGAATGAGCCCTTTATTGTATGTAAGATGTGTCAATGCCATACTGGATGATCAGGAGCATTTGAGAGAACTGTTTCCGGATTATCTTCCCGGGCGTTTTACGCAGTTAAAAAAGGAGGCAGAGGCAGCATTGCCCGAAAGTGCGGTTGATGATGCGCTGGAGGCGATTGACAGCGCTCTGGAAATTCGGGGCGAGGATTTACAGCTGCGCCGGCTTCGCTGTGAAATTCTTTGGGATGCCGGAAGAGCGAAGGAGATGCATCAGGAAGCGCAGAAAATCCTCGCGCATTTCGGGGATACGCCACTTGGCGCATTTACTGCCCGATCTTTTATTCTGGCAGACGGGCAATGAAATAGAACTCCTTTGCCGGTATAGGGCGGAGCTTTAATACCTCTGGAAAAGAGAGTTATTCATGATAATCAGAGTTTATGGGCAGAAAGAATGCTCATAGCATTAGTAAAGATAGTGTACAGATCGTTTTGGCTGCAAACTGGATCAGGAAATAAAGTCCTGTGTGTTCATACGAATTTACACGACCAGGGGGCACGAATTATACCGCTAATTTTCTGATTATTCTTTCTCATTGTTGTTCGTAACCAGAAAAGTGCCAAGCATCAGTGCATCCAGTCCGGCGCGCAGAAAGGCTCCTATGGCATGTTGTGGCGTTCGTGTGATAGGTTCTTCATGGTAGTTGAAACTGGTATTCAGTACTACACTGCTCCCTGTTTTTTCTTTTAAGGAGTGAAGAATTCGATGGAATGACGGATTGCTGTCCTGTGAGACAAACTGTGCACGGGCGGTTCCGTCCACATGAACAACGGGAGCGTGCTCTCTGGCCATTTTTTCGGTACATCGGAAGCAGACAGTCATAAACTCTGCCGCATGCTGTGCTTTTTCCGTATGTGTGCAGTATAACGCAGCATCTTCCAGAAGCAGTGCAGGGGCGAAAGGCATAAAGTCACTTCTGGACAGCATGGTGTTGAGGCGTGAAGTGATTTCCGGATCAACTGCCCGGGCAAGAATGGAGCGGTTGCCGAGCGCACGGGGTCCCCATTCCATGGCGCCATGAAAACGGGCAACTATCTTGTTATCCGCCAGAAGTTCCGCTATTGTTTCTTCGGGGTCTTCAACTTTTGTATAGGGGAGCCCGGCTTCTCCCAACGCTTTTTCCGTCGCGTCGTCATCAAAAGAGTCCCCCAGAAAAACATGTTGAATTTTTTCCGGGGAAAGTCCTGCCTCTTCGCAGATAGCACCCAAAGACAGGCCGCCATCTCCCATGTTGGGCAGTACAAAAAATTCTTCTACCTGGCTCAGCTCGTGTAATCTCTGGTTCAGCTTAACATTTGCGAAAATGCCGCCCGATACAGCGACTTTTCGTAATCCCGTCTGCTCAATCCACTGTGCCGCGATTTCGAGAACAAAGTGTTCCAGGAGGTGCTGTGCCCAGGCGCTGATATCGTTGCGGTCATACCGGGTCAGGAGTTTTTTACGAATCCATTTAACACCGGCCAAACCCCGGGGGCCGGTGTAGATCAGCTGACCCTCTTCCAGAGAAAAGGGAGACGGAATATCGATTTTTCCCGGGTCGCCATGAGCGGCGAGGCCTGTTATTTTTCCTTCATCCCGGCAGGGTGTAAATCCGAAGGCCTGAGACAGCATTTCGAAAAAAAGCCCGAAAGAACTTTCAGCTGGCGCGCTCCAGAGCCGTTGAACGCCGCCTTCCCTGTCGGCTTTTGAAACAGTCATGGACAATGCATCGCCCATGCCGTCCGCAGTGATGCATAGACAGGTATCAAATCCGGATGCGAACCACGCCGCAGCGGCATGTGCTGTATGGTGCTCTGTAAATCCGATGGGCAGGGCTCGAAGTGCTTTCGGCAGTTTGCGGCGTACAACAGGGGCAAGAAGCGGGCGTGTAAGTTTGCGGGCAGGAGAATCGCCCTTGGTGTGTGAAATAGGGGTATGGAAAAGAACAAAATCCAGAAGCCGCTTGGAAAGACCGTCTTTTTTGGACCGATAAACGGAATAGACTGCTTTTTGCAAAAAAGGAAAAAAACGAACGGGCAGAGGAGGGGTCATATGACCGCAAACGCAAATGCGATCTAAATCTGCAGGATTAATTCCGGTTTCCTTCAGCAGTGCCGCAAGGGCCTGATGAGGGAAGCCTCCTTCATTTTTCCGGCGCGTATACCGCTCTTCGTTGGAGGCGAACAAAATGGTGTTATCCTCCATAAGCGTTACACCGGAATCGTACATGTCTTCACTGATGCCAAGATACAGCATGTGGGCTTCCTGGATGGTGAGGCTTTGCCTATAAATTGATTGTGCCTGTATGGCACCATTTAAAAGCATGGCGGTAGATTTATAAAGTATTTATAGTATACCATTTAGAAGTGCTCCTTTACTGCCTTGACCGCCGTCCGAAGGGAACAACAGATACATTCTTCAGGTGTCCCCTCGGTCCTATCAGGATTTATTTATGGGATTGCTTAACGAGCAGAAGCGTGGCTCAAAAAAAGTGCTGGAATTGTTTTGGTTGTCTAGCCTTCTCGTTTTGGCTTTTTCTTTTTCTTTCGTTTTTCTCTATAGAATCCCGCAGGAGCACCCGGTATTTCTCCAGACAAATCTATTAGTCCCGGCAGTTTTTTTTGCTGCGGGCATGGGAATGGGAACGGCTGATATAGACGATATTCCCGGTCTGAAGCCTTTTATTCTGAAAGAAAAAGAGTATTTTGATGGGAAGAATATTCCCGCTGACACAGTCGTTCAACCTCTGACAACCGAGTTGGAATTGCGCCATCTTTACTATCTCTATGCCGTTGGCTGGATCTGGCGTCTCTTCGGAATATCACAGAACGCACTGGCTTTCTTTACGATGTTGTGGTATATCGCCGGCGTAGTGGCTGTGTATGCAATATTTTTGTGTTTTTTCAAGCCTTTCCCGTCTTTTGCGGGCGCTGTTTTGTTTTTGACCTTGCCTTTTCATTTTCATCCGCTGATTGGGTTGCGTGAGCAGGGTAGTGTGCCTTTCATGTTGTGGATTTTATGGGGGATTGTTTTCGTCGCACGAAAATGCAAAACGCGCAGATCTTATTTTTTTGTTGCCTTTATGTCAGGCGCTTTTATTGGCATCGGTCAGGGCTTCAGAGGAGAAATACCGCTTTATTGTCCGCCTCTTCTGGTGGCGCTGTATTTTTTCCCTAATGCAATATCGGGCTTTTCCGTTAAAATACGTCTTGCTGCTTTAAGTGTGTTTTTACTTTCGCTTAGTCTTTGTTTGATCCCTCTGAGGCAAACGATGGATAGTGCCCATGCACACACGTATTTTGTCGGCATTGCCCCGGATATTGAGCAGACTATACCTTTCGGAGAAGCAGGTTATGAAAGCCTTCCTTCTTCTGATGCCGCTGTTTATGCCATGGTCAGTGCTTTTGCGAAGTGTCGTGGCGACCGTGAATCCATGGTGAATGAGAAGTCGTCAGAATACGCGCGTGCCCAAGGGGATAAAAATGCCCCGCTTCTATGGGATCCTTCTCTATTTTTTAACGGAGAACATTATCGCGAACAAACATTTGCGTTGATGCGGCAAGTAATCGGCAGTACTCCTGCGGATCTTGTGGCCCGAGCCTGGTACAGTGTTTTTTATCTGCCCGGAATGCCCTATCAGGTACTGTCCAGTCTGGAAATAAAAAACTTTCCCGAATGGCTTCAGAAAATTGTAAAATTCCATTACATATTCAGTCTGATTCTATGTAAGAGTGGCATGATCTGCTCGTTATTTTTGCTTTTGTGTTGCAGTGTTATAAGTTATAAACAGGCCTTTTTCTGGTTTGCCATGCTTGCCTGGTTTTTCGGATATCCCAGCCTTCAATATGAGTTTAGAAATTATTACTTTCTTTCATTTGTCCCTATTCTTATACTTTTTCTGGCAACCAGCAGAATTGTGCAGTGTGCGAAGCTGTTTGATTTAAAAATTAAAGAAAAACATTTCAGGGTTTTATTTAAAGAGGGCGTGGCAGCACTGAAACGTCCTCTGATTTTCACATCGTTCATCCTGTTGGCTGTTATTGCTCCTGTTCTTGCGCTCAGAAGTTGGCAGGTGCATGCCATAAGCAGTATTGCAAGAGAACTCGCGGGGGCTTCCCTGCAGGAAGTGGAAACGGTTTCATCGCTGAGCGGGGGGGCGTGCCTCGTTTCTCCTAAAGAAACGCTTCCCGGTCTTGTAAACGCATCATCATTGCCCGCCGGGGAGACCGCCTGGCAGTATGTTGCGGTGGAAGTGGATACGTGCGGGAAAGACATTCCTCTGACTATTCGCTATAACTCGCGTCAGATCATGTATGATTTTTCACAAACAGTAACTCTTTTCGGAATTCCGGACGGTAAAAAAGGCTCGCTCCTCTTTTTCTTTCCTGTTTACGAAGTGGATATGAATTACGGCGGAACGTTGATGCCGAGCGAAATTCTGGATATATATCCCCATGTGAAAGACATAGTGGACTCTGATGTTCCGATCGAGGAGCAGCAATGGTGGCGTCGCGGTAAATTTGAAGGCATAGCCGTACCGGAAGAGTACCGGCAGCATATCCGAAAAATGTATATTGTGTCGCCTGACGAAGGCTTTTGCTGGCTTCCCATTTTTCAGCTTCCCGAGGATAGCCGCTACCTCCGCTGTTATAAAACAGGCTCTTTGAAAAAAACTTTCAGTCGATGGCTGAAAACCTTAAAAAGTACTTAGAAAAACAGAGGCCGATAGTGAACTGCTGCAAATTTATTCCGGATGAAAGCGTCAAACGTTGAAAAAGAAGTATTGCTTTGAAGCACTTTTGGTACTGGTTGCATGCATTCTTTCTTTTTTCATCTGCTATGTTTATGGAGTTTCTCTGGAAGACCCGCTTGATCATGCGGCCCCGATGGCGATGAATCTTTTTTTTCCCTCTGTTTTTTTTGCGGCAGGACATGGACTTGGAACGGCTGATGCGAGTGACATCCCCGGTCTGGAAGATTTCCTGCTTAGGAACACTGATCATTTTGATATTCAAAATATACCGTCAGAGACAAGAGCCCTTCCTGTATCCAGCCCCTTTGAACTGACGCACCTCTACACTTTGTACCTTGTTGGCTGGTTCTGGCGGTTCTTCGGCATATCAGTGCACTCCATGCTTTTGTGCTCCGCCTTTTTAAGTGCTCTTGCCGGTGTTGCCCTGTTCGGTATTTTTCGTCTGGGACTGCGCCGTGGCTACAGTCTGGCAGGAGTGTTTCTGGTCGTGTCATCGCCTGTTTTTTTATAT
Source organism: Candidatus Hydrogenedentes bacterium ADurb.Bin170 (assembly GCA_002070275.1). Lineage (GTDB taxonomy): Bacteria > Hydrogenedentota > Hydrogenedentia > Hydrogenedentales > CAITNO01 > JAAYJV01. The sequence goes on along the minus strand of MWCY01000002.1, from coordinate 106,827 downwards.
ACAAGCAATAACCTCAGGGATTTTGCAAAGACACCCTTTGTGCTGCTGGCTTTATGGATGGCATTGTTTTTGTTTTTAAAACCGGCAGGCCTCCGAAAGTACCTGTTTTTTTCTTTAGGCCTAGGGATTGTGCTGGGAATGGCGATGGGAATCCGTCAGGATGTAGCAATGATTGTTCCGCCCCTGGCTCTTCTTTTTCTGGTCGGCACGAAGTTCAAAAGTAATCACAGTTTTTTCTGGCGATTAGCCGCAGGCTTGTTATTTGTTGTGCCTTTTTATCTGCTTTCTGCGCCTGCCCGATATGGAGCGGCTCTTGAAGGAAACCAGGCATTCACGCATAGTTTTTTTACGGGAGTGTCCCCTGATATAGAAGAAAAGATGTCTTTCGGATGTGCCTCTTATGATGCCCTCTTCTGGACAGATGCCGGGCTGTATGCACAGGCAAATGTACTGGCGAGGCGTCGGGGAGATACCTCCTCCATGGCAAATGTTTATACGGCGGAATACAGGCAGGAGCAGCGCGAAAAAGATGCTCCACGAATGATTGATCCCAACTTGTACTACACCAGTGCAAAATATGGCGAATATGGGCAGATTCTGTTTTTAGATTATTTAAAACATTTTCCCGCCGATATTGTTTACCGCGCCTGGGTTTCCACAAGTGCCTTTTATTCCATGCCCCTGGAAGTCTGTATGATGACGAAGCAGGTTCGTGCTTCTTTTCCATTGCTGATTCAGAAAATATTTACCGGGCACACTCTGGCAGCACATGTCATTCGATATGGAGGATTGTGTCTGGTTCTTCTTTCTTTACTTGTGCTGAGCGCGCGGAATTTGAAAATAGCCTACGGACTCGCCTTTTTGATTTTATGGTGCACAGGCTATGTCAGCGTGTGTTTTGATACACGTCATATGGCGTATTTGTCTTTTGTGCCGTTTCTTGTTTTGCTGGCAGGCCTCGAGTGGGTACATAATTGTGCTGTATCGGGCTGGCAGGCACTCCGGAAAAAGCAGCATCCGGATCAGATTCATAATCATTTCCCATGTTCTGAAGCCCGCTGTATATTTGGCAGCGGTGAAATGTTGAAAAAAATACTGCTGTTCAGCCTGACCCTATGTCTTGCCGTAGTAGTGCCTCTGGTACCGCTGCGTCTCTGGCAGAAACAGCAGGTGCATTCTTTGCTGGATATTGCAGAAAGTCTGAAGCGGTATCCGGTTCCTGTTACAGCAGAAGATGTTCAGGGAAATGAAAGCAGCATGCTTGTGCGACCGTCAGAACCGTTACCCGGTCTCCCCGATGAAGACTTCCATGCTCCCGGAGAAGCCTCCTGGGAATACCTGGCTGCCGTTTTTTATACGGATGGAGCAGACATTCCCGTTACTATTGAATATGATCACAACAGGTTTATTCATGATTCCACTCAGACAGTGCTGATCCGTGGGGTATCGGATGCAGGCAGGGGCACTGTCACACTTTTTTATCCCGTTTATGAAATCGGAACTGTTCATTCGCCCGGGCTGCTGGAGCAATACCTTCACGAAATCAAAGTGGATTTCTGGCGTGAGAAGATAGATCCCTCCAAGCCCTTTAAGGATCAGGATCTGTGGAAAAGCGGGAAGTATCTGGGGCTCTCTTTTGATAAACGGTTTAAAGACTCTTTTGCAGGTCTTTACAGGGTTGATCCGGATGACAGGCTGACGTATCTACCTTTCCTGCAGGTACCCGAGAGCCGGGAAGGGATGCGCTATTTTAAAAAATGGCAAAGCTGCCCTGTCTATTTAAACTAGCCTGTTTTCTTCACGTGTTTACCAGAAATAGCGGATGCCGTCTATGGCAACGCGTACGATCGTGATCGGGTTTTTGGGGATGGCATGGGGGAACAGGCGGGTTGCGATCCGGAAAATGGCGAAGGAGAAGCCAATTTTGCGGGCAAGCCCGATGGGGAAGGGGCTTGTAATCATCAGTTTTACCAGCGGTTTCAGAAAACCGGGTACTGTACAGTACAGAGTGCCCAGACAGGCGATGCGTGCCTGTATCTTCTTTTCCTTTTCCGTATAGGAGTTGAGGGGGCTTTCAGCGGAAAAGCGGGTAATCATATCCGCATCGGCAGGCATGAGTCCCTGTTCCATGGCAAAGTCGGCGAGTTCGGTGCCTCTTGAGGGACTGCAGACCGAAAAGGTGGGCACGGTCAGCTTCAGGCTGCGCGTGAATTCCATGGAGTGAAAATCATCTTCAATCGTTGTGCCCGGCACGGCGACCATGGTATTCCCATAGGTGTTAATGCCCAGCCTGCGTGCTCTTTCAAAAGCGGTCCGCATATCTTTATCGGAAAGACCGCGTTTCAGAATGGTATTGCGTATGGGCTCGGAACCGGCTTCCACTGCCATGGAAAGGGAATAGCATCCAGCTTTTTTCAGAAGCACAGCCGCTTCTTCAGAAAAGGTGTTCGGCCGCATGAGACAGTAGAAGGGGATACCGATTCGTTTGGGATATTCTTCGGCAAATTCCCGCAGCCAGTCATCAACGGTCAGGGAAAAAGTATCATCAAAAAAGCGAATAAACCGCACCGGCGGGTACTGGGCAATAACCTGTTCTATTTCAGTGAGAAGGCTGTTGACGGAACGCCGCCGCAGGATCGGTCCGCAGCCTTCAAACATTTTGTTGTAGACGTGGTTATAACAGAAAGTGCAGTGAAAAGGACAGCCTCTGGATGCAACAAAGGACCTGAGTCCTGTTCTGGGGATATAGGGTACTGCCGCATAATACAAGTCACGGTCAGCAAAGGGCTGGGCGTCCAGTTCCTCGCTGCTCAGTTTTTCTCTCAGCCTGGCTCCGGCACTGGTAAGCGCTATATTCGGTATGTCATCAAGCGGCTCGTTCTTTTCAAGACATTCCAGTAAAGCAGGCAGCGCTTTTTCGCCATCGCCCTGACAGATGGCATCGAGTGACATCTGATCCAGTATCCCAGGTGAAAAGGTGGGGTGCGGGCCTCCCATGATCCGAAATATCCGGGTGCCGCTTTCCTCACAGTAACGGCGGAGTTTTTCATCGGCGGCTGCGAAAATATCAATTTCACTGCCGATAACGCTGTAGGCAACTACATGAGGGTTAAATTCCTGAACCCGTTTTATCAAACTGTCTTTTTTAAGCAGTATGAGCTGCACTTCATGACCTGCGTTTTTGCAGATGGACGAGAGCAGCATGACCCCATGGGGTTCTATGGCATAGGGAATGTTCAGCACGAAAAGGATACGCATAAAAGTCTTTCCATGTGGGGGCAGATCAGACGCATGTTTCTTCAAATAAACGATTTGGCGGCAAGTAATTATTTCACAATGCGGTTTGGAAAAACACAAAGGGAATGCCCGCAGCCGTCGGAAGACAGGAGAGGGCTTCTTCAAATTTAAGATCGGACGATAAACTTCTTCGCTACGTTGCGTGTTGAGAACGGAATCTAACAAGCGATTCTAGCACAATAGTACTCAGCGCATAAAAAACAGAAAGAATTGTCTGTGGTCGAGGTTTTTATCTTCTGATTCATGATCCACCCCGATGTTATTTTTTCTGATCTTCGCACTAAGGTGCGGAAAGTGCATTTTGCGCCCGTTCATTTCCCGGATTGTTTTCAAGTACTTTCTGATACAACGCACAGGCCTCCTCTTTGTGACCGAGGAGAGTCAGAACATCGGCAAGTTCAAGCTGCAGCCAGAGATTGTCCGGGTCAAAAAAAAGTCCCTGTCGAAATGCCCGTTCCGCCTCTTCGGTTTTTCCCTGTGCCCGCTGTGTCAAGCCCAGCAGAAAAAAAGTGTTTCCCTGTGTTGTCCCCAGCGCCACCGCTTTTTTCAGCAGTGTTTCTGCTGTTTCATATGCCCCTTTTTCATAGGCAATATTACCCAGAAAATGCAATGCCGTGCTATGTTCAGGATTGTGCTGCAGCACTTCCTGAAAGAGCAGTTCCGCAGCGTCGTTGTTTCCGGAGTCCCGCTGAATAATACCCATTTGCGCCAGCAATTCTGTCTGATCTATAACGCCCTGCGTACATTTGCGTGCTTTTGCGTAATGGATCATTGCCTCTTCTTTACGTCCTGAATCAAGAAGAAGATCACCGGCTGTTTTCTGCACAAAGGCATGGTCGGGTGCTTTTTCAGAAGCAAATAAAGCAAGAGCAGCTGCAGCTTCTGAATTGCCCTGGTTTTCATACACCTTTACATGGTGGTAAAGCCAGGTTTGAATATCCTGATCGTAATTCCAGTGAAAAAGGAAGGCGGGCAGGATAAAAACAGATGCGCCTAAACCATTCAATGCGGCCCGGCGCCACTGGGCTCCTTTGATGTCAGCAAGGAATCTGGTCATGCCGAAAGCCGCAAGCAAAAAGAAGGAAGGCAGAAGAGGTATTCGAAAATGAGCAGAGACCCACAGCACAGTAATCGGAAGGTACCAGACCACAATCAGGAGGCAAATCAGGCACAATCCTGCGAATGTTCTATACTCTTGCCAGTCTTCCGCGGTGCGCTCTTTCCGGAATCGGCGCAGCAGAAGAAGCAGAAAATAAAATACACCGAGCATTAAACAGGGGAGTACTATTCCAAAATTACCCGGAATCTTAGATAACGATGAAGAAAACAGGCGGTCACAATATTCAAGAACGTTCTGGGATATTTCGAATGGAGCCCAGAATAGGAAAGTGCGCCGGAAGGACCTTTTGATAAAATCTCCGGGAGCACTTAGTATCGTCCGGATTGCCGCCTTTTGAGAAAAATGAGACCAGGCAGTCCAGTCCTGAATAAGGTCTGCTATCTCATCTGCTCTTAAGCCTGAATCCTGAAGCCCCAGAAACTCTTCAGCCAGTGGCTTTCCCGGCATCAGAAGCCCCTCAGCACCGGGCTGGTTGCCGATGTAAAGTGTAATCCCATGACCGTGGCTGTTGAGCACAAACATGCCTGACTCATAATAATTCAGGCAGGAGACCGGAAGCAGAGGGAGGAAGAAGAAGAGTCCCGCCAAGCCGGCGTGCGATAAACTTCGACGCAGATTCCTGAAACGTTTGCAGCCGAACCACAGGAACCAGAGAAGCATGACCGGAAGGAAGAGGATAATTTGTGAAGCGCAAACAGTAAAGATGCCGCACAAAAATCCGGTTTTCGCAGCTTGTTTCAGCCCTGTTGTTTTAAGCCACTGCAGCGCGCTGTTCAAAAAAAGAAGGGAAACAAAAACAACCAGTACCGGCTCGTGCAGCACAGATTCATAAAGAATAAGAGGCCAGTAAAGCCACAGCGCGCCTGCGGCAATTACGCCCGCCCGGACGCCCGCCAGTTTTCTCCCGGCAAGGAAGCCGAGCAAGCCGCCCGCCATGCCAAGACCCATCTGAACTATGCGTACCAGAAGCTGATTGTCCCCGAAAAGAAAATATAACAGCGAGAGAAAAAAAGTGTATCCGGGCGGTCGCAGCAAGGGATCGCCTGCATGGTGCCTCCACACAATCTGACGTTCAAATTTCAGCTCTATGTCGGGCAGGTGAAAGAATTCACGCAGAGCCTGTGCATAATCCAGAGCGCTGTTGTCGATGAAACCCATGTCTACCTGATAAAGGAGGGGAATTTGGAAATCAGGAGTTCTCTGAATCTCCATAAGCCAGGAGGCACGCAGCAGCAGACCTGTCAGAAAAAGAAACATCAGAACAGGAATATGCTTGTGGTGTCGCAGCGTTGCGCAGAATGTATGAGCCATGCGTCTTTCAGTGAAAAGGGGAAACGGTGTTCCATTGGAATTGCGAAAAAGAATCTGAAGACAAGCAATGTCATTTTACCGATGTATCCCCGCAACTGCAACCTGAACCGGCCTTTATCCTCTGCCGAGGTTTCCAAGCGCTGAAAAAAACTGCCTGCAGACAGTCTTTCAAAAAATTATTTGGGCACCGCCGCCATTTTTGATTATCCTATAGGCTGCGTCAATTTCAGCGATGCCGCCGTTCCTTTTCTTTAACACACACCAGAGAATCTATGTCTGAATTATTGGAAACTGACCGACTTAAACAGCAGGAAACCGCATGCAGCTGCTTGCGCCGTTTTCTGTCGCTAGTCAAAGAAACGCCCCTCTCTTCGTCTGGAGCTTTAGTGAGGCTGCAGATTGAAGCACCTGATCTTGATGCTCTGACCTGGCTCGGTTCTCTGACAGGTGTGCCCCGCTATTATTGGCGCGACCGGAACGGCACGGTTGAAATGGCAGGTGTTGGGGAAGCAGACGTTCTCGATGCGCAGGGCGGCCGTGATATTGAGCAAGTGTTTGCGCTGATGCAGGAGCGTCTCAAGAACGGCAGCGAAGGGATCCGATACTATGGCGGCTTTCGTTTCCATTCCTCTCCTGCACGCCACGGGCTCTGGCGGGATTATCAGGCGCATCGCTTCGTTATTCCTCTTCTGGAATATTGCCGTGAGAATGAAAAAGCGGTGTTTGCGGCTGCGGTGAAGGATGACGGAGGGCGCAGGAAACTGATTGCCCTTTTAGAAAGAATGATCAGCGCAAAACAGGCAGTGCTTCCGGAGCTGCCTGTTTTTAGCGGGCGCAGTGATCTGCCGGATTTTTCCGGATGGAAAAAACAGATCGAAGACGCACTGCACGCATTTGAAGACGGACCATTGACAAAAGTGGTGCTGGCACGGGAAAGTTCTTTTCACGCATCTGCAGCCGTCGATCCGATAGCCCTGATGTGCCTTTTGGCAGATACAGCCCCTGATACGACATTGTTTTGCTTTCAGCCGGCATCCTGCCGTGCTTTTCTGGGTGCATCCCCTGAACGGTTGTACCACAGAAGAGGCGTGCATATGCAGACCGAGGCTTTGGCGGGAACACGCCCGAGAGGACTGGATCCGGCAGAGGACGCACGGCTCGAAAAAGAACTTGTCTGCAGCAAAAAAGAGCAGCAGGAACATGCCATTGTTGTAGAGTCGCTGCTGACAACGCTGGATAATTTCGCTGTTGAGCTCCAATATCCGGGGAAACCGGCAATAAAAAAACTGGCACATTGTCAGCATCTGTACACGCCTGTGCGTGTCCGTCTGGAGCAGGGCGTCTCTGATTCTTTTCTGTTGCGGCAGCTGCATCCCACGCCTGCCGTAGGAGGTTATCCTAAAAAAGAAGCGCTCCAGTATCTGCGTGAGCATGAGCCTTTTGAGCGGGGTATTTTTGCCGCACCCGTAGGCTGGATTGCCCGGGACAGTGCTGACTTTTTTGTCGGGATCCGGAGTGCTGCTGTTTTGGGAAACCGTCTGTGCCTTTACGCCGGTGCAGGCATTGTTCCCGACTCCGTAGCGGAAGAGGAGTGGAGGGAGCTGGACGCAAAAATACATCAGTTCGCAGGTGTGATCGAAGGGCGCATGCATGAATCATAACGGAAACATGAACATGCTTTGGGCGACACTTCTGATAGAGGAGGTCACGCGCCTGGGCATAAAGTGCTTTGTCATTGCCCCCGGGTCGAGAAGCGCTCCTCTTGCAGTGGCTGCCTGGCGTAATCCATCGGTAAAAACCCGGGTTCACTATGACGAAAGAGGTGCTGCCTTTTTTGCTTTGGGTGCTGCCCGGGCGGGGGTGCCTGCTGCAGTGATCTGCACATCAGGCACAGCTGTTGCCAATTGTTTTCCTGCAGTCGCCGAAGCGAACCTTTCGGGGCTTCCGCTTGTGATACTGAGCGCCGATCGTCCGCCTGAAATGCACCAATGCGGCGCAAATCAGACCATGGAGCAGGCAGGGCTTTTCGGCAGCCATGTTCGAGCATCTCTTTCTCTTCCCTGTCCCGATGCGGGCATCCCTGCGGGGCTGTTTCTGAGTCGTATTGATCAGGCGTTGTTGCACTGTTTCGCTCAAGCGCCCGGTCCTGTTCACATTAACTGTCCCTTCCGGGAGCCACTCGCCCCTGTTTCTGTTCCTGCTTCCGGGCAGGAAGATTATCTGGATGAACTGAAAGAGTGGCATGCCGGTACAGTGCCCTGGTGCGATCATGCCGATAGCGATAAAAAGCCTGATCCTGAGGAAATTAGGGCGGTGCTGGAATCTTTTGCCGGCAAAAAGAATAAGGCTCTTTTGCTCGGTGCGATGCACAGGCAGGAAGACCAGGAAATGGCATGCAGGCTTGCAAAGCGACTCGGCTGGAGGGTGCTGCCGGACATCCTTTCAAACTGCAGAAGAAATGAAACGGGATTATCTTTTCTGTCAGGATATGATCTTCTGGCGAAGGCAGGATGCCTTGGGCACTTTTTTCAGGCGGATGCAATCCTGCATTTGGGCGACACCTTCGTTTCCAAAGCACTCTACGAGTTTTTACAGGCCAGTCCCCCGGAACTCTATGTTCATGTCCATCCCCGGTCCGACAGAAGAGACCCTGCGCACCTGGTGACCCGTCATCTGCAGGGCAGCATCGCTTTTGTATGTCGTTCCATGCTGAATATGCCTGAAATAGACCGACTTCGGGCTGAGGCAGAAACACTCCCGACGGAAGGGCTCTTTTCTCGTGCCGTGGAGATCCTGAATGACTTGACAGACACGGCACCGCTTACTGAGCTATCCCTTTTTCTTCTGCTGCATGAGCGGATCACCGAAGGCACCGCTTTTTTCTCCGGTAACAGCATGCCGATCCGTTATATGGATATGCTGGATCAGCCCTGCTGTGCTTTTCTCATTCACGCCAATCGGGGTGTGAGCGGCATAGACGGCAATATCGCCACTGCCGCCGGGATCGCCTTCGGATGCGAAAGGCCGACGGTAGCCTGTATTGGTGACATGACTGCGCTCCATGATCTTAATTCACTTGCACTTGTGGCGGCTTCGCCGACCCCGGTTATACTTGTGATCGTGAACAATGGAGGTGGCGGCATTTTTCATCATCTTCCCATTGCTGCATTTCCCGAAGTGCTCGTACCATGTTTTGTTCATCCTCACCGGCGAGAATTCAGCGGTGCTGCAGCCATGTTCGGACTGCCATGGTATGCTCCCGAAACTGTGGGCGCATTTAAAACATGCTGGTCTGCTGTGCAGGATGCCGGAGAGTCATGTATAATCGAATGCAAGGTAGACAAGGAAATTTCGCTGCAGGCGTATTCCCGTATGATTGACGGTATCCGAAAAGAGTACGCCCCGGGTGAAACAATAGCGGAAAGCTGAGAGCAAGGCATGTTTTCCGCAATGATGTTGTGTTTTGTAAACAGGAGTCTTTCATGACAAAGTTCAGAACGTTTTATGATACGGGGCAGCCCGTGATCTCCTTTGAACTTTTTCCCCCGAAAACACAGGAAGGTCTGGAAAATCTTTTTCTGCATCTGAAAGAACTGGCGGCGTGCAAGCCGGCATATTTTACCTGCACCTACGGGGCAGGGGGCAGTTCCCGGGAGCGGACGCTTGGTGTCCTGAGAGAAATTCACGATACCTACCCGCAGATTCCTCTGGCATCGCATTTGACCTGTGTAGGAAGCAGCGTTGACGAACTGCGGGCTTTTTTACGCCAGGCTCAGGAGATCGGCATTACCCATATTGTTGCGCTCCGGGGCGATCTTCCCCAGGAGGATCCGGAATATACGCCTCCTGCCGACGGGCTCCGATATGCGAATGAACTTGTTTCTCTCATCCGATCGGAGTTTCCTGCTTTCGGGATCAGTGTTGCCGGATACCCGGAAACGCATCCCGAGGCGCCATCTACCGCCGCCGATATAGAAAATTTGAAGCGGAAGGTTGATGCCGGCGCTGATTTCATTGTGACCCAGATCTTTTTTGATAATGCGGATTATTTTCGGTTCAGAGACCGCTGCAGTGATGCAGGCATTACGGTGCCTATTATCCCCGGGGTGCTGCCCGTCACCAATCTTACTCAGACCCGGCGCATTGTCAACATGTGCGGTGCGCATTTGACATCCAAACTGGTGAAACGGCTTGAGGTTTATGAAGATGACCATGAGGGGCAGTATGCCGTGGGCGTGTACTATGCGGCACGGCAGGCGGAAGAGCTGATCAAGCAGGGTGCGCCGGGGATTCACTTCTATGTGCTCAACAAGTCGCGGGCTACTGTGCAGATTTGCAGAGCGCTGGCACTTTTTACCCCTGTCGACTGATGCTACACAAAGAAGGGATTGAAGGTTTTCTCAATCCATACGGTGGAGGAGGGACCGTGTCCCGTATGCACCTGGTAGTGATGAGGCAGCGTAAATATCTGCTGCTGAACTGCCTGAATCTCCTGCTGCTTTGTAATGTCATCCGGGGTGCCGCCGATGCTTCCGGCGAAAAGAGCATCACCGGTAAAAACCCGCTCTCCAATAACAAGTCCGAGGGAGCAGGCAGTGTGCCCCGGCAATGCGATGAATCTGCCTTTTAAGCAGCCCAGATCAAGAGGGTCATCCTGCTTTTTCTTTTCAGCCAGTATTCCGGCTATGCTGCTTTTTCCTGCATAAACCGGGGCCTGCCTCCACTGGAGGATGTCTGCCAGTCCCTCAACATGATCATAATGGGTGTGGGTGATAAAAATACCGGCGAGCGAGAGACCGTGTGCTTCAAAAAAGGCGGGAATCCGTTTGTCCAGAACAGGTGCGTCAATGAGCAGCGCCTGTTTTTCCTGACTGCAGGCGATGACGAACTGGTTGGACTCGTTAATCTCTGTACGGAAGTGGGCAAAAATCATTTTATGACACCGTCAAGCCGTGCATTTTCAAAATTAGGCACACCGGTGGCACCTCTAAGATCACAATTTACAAGTGTCGCCCTTCTGAAAATGGCACGGTCAAGTTGTGCGCCCTGAAAGGAGGCGCCGGTGAAGTTGCCGTTTCCTGGTCTTGAAAAATACATGCGTGCGCCGGAAAAATCAGCCCCTGCCGCATCTACCCCGACCAGGTTGGCGCGCTCGAGATTGGCGGAGTGAAAAGAAGCGTTTCGGAGTATGGCGCCGCCCAGTACAGCCAGTTCAAGATCCGCGCCGGTAAAATCAGCATTGCTGAGATCTGCGCCGTCAAAACGGGTGCCGCGCAGAAGTGCACCGCGAAAATTGGCGCCTACGAGAGAGGCATCGGAAAAGCACTGCCCGGAAAGATCTTTTTCGTGAAAATCCAAAGACCAGGCATCTTCCGGTCCGATGCTTTCACCAGCGCAGCATGCACCAACACCTGCCACCACATCAGGGGTTTCGTGGGGCTTCATCATTTACCTTCTTTCAGCAGGAACCGTTAGTCCTGATCGAATTCGCTTTCTTCATCTTTTTCAGACGGTGCATTGAGATGCGCCATCCAGTCCGCATAATAAGCAACCTCTTTCACGGCTCTTTTAATCCTGTCCGGTGTTGCTTCCTGACGGAAAACGTTGCTGAGAAGGGAAATGTAGACACTGTTTTTAGAACGGGTCATGGAAAAGGCGCTGTGCGCCAGTTTGGAATTGGTGCGAAGAGCCTTCCGAACAGTATGGCTGTTTGCTTCACAGCAGATGGCAAGAACCCGAACGGTCTGGCGTCCGTCCCGCAGCTGATGTGGCAGGAGGTATACACTCTGCTGATTGCCATGAGGAAGGCGTACCCGAATAACGAAACCTGCCTTGTATGGTTTGACAGAGCGCACACCTGTCTTCTCACAGAAAAAGGCAAGATCCCTCAAACTGAATTCATTGTTACCCTTGTCTCGAGTGCGCAGCAGCAGATGCACAGGATCCAGACTGCGCTCTACCGCCATCTTGACGTCCATGTCTTCGTCGTGGAGATGATTCGTAAGGCGGCCCAGAATCTGCTGAAGTTCTTTGCCGATTGATTCAGCTGCGTCACGGCGTTCTACCCAGGCGGCTTCTTTGTCGCCCAGCTTATCCAGTAACAAGTGCATGTCTTCCATGTCAGGCTCCCGCTACAGTTCCGTTACTATCCTGATCAATATAATACTACAAACCACGGCTTTTGCACAATTATTTATTTTGTAAAGATCTGATCACTGAGTAGTTTTATGAGATTTAACCAGAACACAGGCACAGCCATCAATTAGGCGATAAAGATATTCCAGCCACAATGCCAGAAAATACCAGACCGGAACGTAGGACAGGGCGATATGCCCGTGAAGGTTCCAGCGCAGGTTGCTGTAGTTCCAGATATCCAGCCCTGCGGCTGTGAATAAAACACCGCTTACGTATTCCACGGCAAAAATCATCAGCATATAAATGAAAGCACGGAACGGCAGCGGGATATGCCGGTTTTTCAGCCGATGAGATACAGGGCCGGTGAGAAGACCGGGAAGCGCATAGACCGGTATCATCCAAAGTGATGAGTGTCCTCGCAGATTCCAGTTGCCGCCAAACACGGCATCATGCAGTGCTATGTAGAAGATCTCGAAAACGAGTCCCATGCATCCGAAGAGAAACATCCGCATGGCTATTCGCCTGCCCGCCATCAGCCCAGACTCCTTCACGTTCAATCAGAGGTACAGTCCGTTAATTTAAATAGATACTGCCCTGCACCGTTTCAAGAAGCACAGTGTGCTCGCCCGTGTTAATGCGTCCGAAAAATTCCTGGCTTTCCAGGTTGATACTGCCTGTCAGGGGCAAGGCACTTCGTATCTGTCCGCCCTGTGTTTTCACTGTAATGGAAGCGCTTGACTCAGGAGCGATGAAGACATTGATATCACCGGCTTCAGTAAAGATATCCATTTTGCCGGCAAGGGGCGCTAAACTTAGAAAATGCACGTCACCTTTGCGCTGCCGAACCTCGGTGTCCTTCCCCGGTGTATCCACAAGAACACGCCCTTCCCCGTTATTAATTGAGATGCTGTCAAAAATCTCTTTGGCTGTGATATCGCCGGATGCAACGTTTATGATGAGGGGGCCGATACAGGATTTGGCTGTGACTGAGGTCGTGTTTCCTGATACAGTAAGCATGCCCCGCATATGTTCAAACTGTACTTCGCCTGATTCCTGATTCACAACACAGTCCGCGCCCACACCCTGCAGAACGGTTGCTCCCTTCTCCGCATTCAGGGTCACCGGTAATGTGCGCGGGCATTTGATGCGCAGATCGGCGCGATAGGACTGGCACGAGAAGGCGGTCATGTCCTGTGTGGCACGTGTCGTAAGATGGATGAAGCCGGGGGTTTTCACAGTCTTGATTTCCAGCGCATCCAGCGCATCCATGGCGGCAGCGGCGGAGGGTGTCCAGGCAACGCGGGTCATTTCAACGGAAAGCTGATCTTCGTCCACACCTTCGATATGAATGTTGCCGGGCATGGCATCAATAACCATCGTATTTCCCGACTCAAAAGGAATCAGAGTGGTGGTGGTGTCGGTAAAGGCTTTCTGATCAGCACTCATCCGTGAAACTGTCTGAGACATGCCGCCTTCAATCCCGACAAGTACATCACTGAAAGAGGCATTCACCATGAAGCGTTGTTTTGCTTCGGCATTGAGGTGCCTTGCCAGCAGCTGCTTTCCCCGCACGACCCGGGTTACATCCAGCTCGGATTCAAAGCGCCCGTGTGCGACGGTGGCAGTCAAATCAGGATTCGCATCAGGAGGCAGCAGGATTTCTGTCCGCCCGTTTTCGCTGATCAGGTTAACCGTAGACTCGGGACCCGGATGGCGTACTGTCACGGAACCGCGAAATTGTGTAATGTCGAGATTACCCTGAAAATTTGAAAATTCCGCGTCCGTTCCTGTCATGATAAAGGTGCCGCCCTGATTCAGATAATTGGCGCGAACAGGAAACTCCCCCTGAATGCGGGCGCGCACCAGCCCCTGGATGTGGGACAAGTGCAGGGCGCCGTACTGGATCTCGGCGGTGAGCGCTCCCCCAAGGTCATTCACATAGACATCTCCGAAATAGTTGTTGATTGTCAGCGTGGCATCTTTGGGAATAGCGGCCTCGTAATGAACACTCATCGCCACGGCATCTCCGCTTCTCAGTTCCGGGAGAGAGGTGCGGCATTCCCAGTAGTCCCCTTCCTGTTCAACACGCAGCTCGATCAGCGATGAGACCTGTTCCGCCAGATCTTCTGTGGGTGCACTCACCTGAATAACCGCCTTAATCTGAATCAGGCGTTCGTCCCAGCAGCGAATGCGGATATCACCGAATTCGTTGGCGAGAAAAAGAGTGGAAGCGGGTGTGGCAGGGTAGTGTTCCTCCACCTCCCGCTGCACGGAAGGCAGCGTGTCATTGGCTGTGTTTTTCCCTTCTGTGCCGCTGAATAGCGTTCCGGCGCGGCGTCCCACATAGTCCATCCCCCGGGCGACTTCTTCAATGCCGGACTGTAAATGCTGAATCAGCTGCGCAGAGGAAGGAGAAGCGGTCAGGAGCAGTCCAGGAAGCAACAGTGATAGAAGTATTCGCCCCATGACTATGCTGCCTTTTTACTGCTCAAAAGAAGGTGCCTCTCAGAGGGTGCGGTCTATAAAGAGGGTGCGCAGTCCCTCCAGTCTTTTTTTTGCCTCGGCATCGAGAATTTGTGTTGCCCGGACGCAGCCCGGATTACGCTGCAACGCCGCTGTCGCCGCATCCAGATCCTGATCAAGAAAATCTACCATACGCCGATAGCCTGCGTCTGCGCTTCTGGATAATCCATCCCCGGAACCCGCTACGGAGGCGGCGAGCGCCTGCACCACCGAGCCGTGGAAGGGTCTGACGGGGTTCCAGCCATTTTCCGGAGCAGGGATGGGGCGTGCTTCAGCTTGAAGTGCGATGGAGGGGGCTTTGGAGCCTTCATGCAATGCCGCTGAAAAAGAAAGCATTCCCAGAAGAATGATTCCGGCAAAGCAGGCGGCACCGCGCAAAACAGGAAACCAGCGGTTTCGCTCTGTTTTTGCGCTGTCTGCCGCCGCCTCTTTGCGCGCCTGAAGAAGAATCGCCTGCACAAGGCTGTTTTCAGCTTCCGGTATCTGTGAGAGCGTCGATACTTTGAGGGTATGCCGGATGGCGCGAACTTCCGCCGCACACTCCGGGCAGCGGGACACATGTGATGCAATCAGCGCACAGACGGGAGCGTCGTTATCCACCAATGATTCCGCATACTCCATCAATTGGATTGAGGAGGGATGGCGCAGGATAGGGGAATCTAACGACATTTCACAAACTCCGCACTTACTCTATATAGTCTCTGAACTTTTCCAGATACGGGCGCAGCGCCTTTTCCGCACGTGCTACCCGGGACTTGACTGTGCCCACAGGGCAGTCAAGTATTTCTGCTATTTCGTCATAGGGCAGATCCTGGAAACGCCGCAGGATGAATGCTTCCCGGTAATGGGCGGGAAGGTGTCGCAGCGCATCGTTGATCGCCTCTGAAATTTCCATGTGTTCACATGCCTTATCGACGCGGGCCTGTTTGTCATCCAGTTTGTCCAGCGGTGTCAAGCCACCGTCGGAGAACCCGTTGTCACTGCTCCAGAAAGACAGGGATAAAAAGTGCGGGCGCCGTCGCC
This sequence comes from Candidatus Hydrogenedentes bacterium ADurb.Bin170, assembly GCA_002070275.1. Lineage (GTDB taxonomy): Bacteria > Hydrogenedentota > Hydrogenedentia > Hydrogenedentales > CAITNO01 > JAAYJV01. Next base: position 91,418 of record MWCY01000002.1, on the reverse strand, counting down.
GCTGTTCCCACTCTTTGTATACTTTGTTGGAAGCAATGGCAAAAAGGTAGGACGACAGGCGTCCCTGCGCTTTGTATCGGTCGCTGTTGCGGACAAGGGCAAGAAAAACTTCCTGCGTGATTTCTTCCGCAATATGTCTGTTTTGCAGCATCCGGTAGACATAAGAAAATATACTTCGCTGGTATCTGTTGACCAACTCTTCAAAGGCGCGCTCTTCTCCCTGCTGATGTTTTGCCATCAGGCTGTCATCGTCCAGCGCCGACCAGTCCGTCGGATAACCATTTTGACTGACGATTCGCAGGTGTGAGGCAGATGCACGCTCTTCTTTGTGCGTGTTGGATTGATTATTCATGTATTCACTGACTTATCCGGATAAGTACTGAATGTCTTTACAAGTACTATCCTTTTTTGACTCAAAAAGTTCCGACCATCTCCTTAAAGTGTAACAGAAGATCCGTATTCCGTGCATCTTAAATTTGGAGAAAACCGGATATAAAGGCGAAAAGCAGCGCTTCCGTCATTTTTTTCATGGCAGGAGAGGCAGAATTTCCCGTATAGAAGCCAGCAGTTCTTGTCTTTCCTCCGGTTGGAGTTGCCTGTCATGTGGAAATGACTCCAGTACTTTGGATAGATAGGGAAGGGGAAAGAGGTGCGGATCGGGACATTGTGCCAGTTGAAGGCGCAGAGACTGCACTGCCGCTTCTCCTGCCTCATTCAGAGAATCGATTTCCCTAAGTATATCCACTAAAACTTTTACAGCATCTTGAGCGGAGTCAGTGATATCCTCCGATGCGGTGCTTTTCTTGAGCGCTGCTTTCAGCGACGGGAAAAGAGGGGCGGATGACACCGCTTCCCGGCTTCCCAGAAGAATCGGTTTCGTGGCTGGCTTGTCTCCCTTTCCTGATATTGCCTGAATGTACTCGTTGGCTTCCTGTGCCTGACGAAATTCAGGCAAATGCCGGAGTGGTGTCCACTGTTCTGCTCCTTTACGGGCGACAAGCCAGTTGTCGCCTTTTGACATAGCGACAATATGGCGAAGGCGATAAGGACCTTTCGGTAGCTGCCCTGAAGTCAGCACATACCATTGTTCCGGCGCTTCCAGTGCTTCCCTAACTGCTTTTTTGCTGTCCTCTACGGGAAAGGATTTGGAAAAAGTTTCTATCTGTTCAAATCCTGTGATCCCAAGGGCATTCAACCTTTTCCGCAATACAGCCCGGAGCAGAATTACCCATAGCGGTGTGTCAGGGGAAAGCTGCGTTTTTTCCAGGTCTGTTTCGGTTTGAAAAAGTGCGAGTAGCGTTTCAGCCTTGTGTTCTCCCGTTTCGGGGATTAGCCGTTCCGCAAGAGCCGTCAGGCAAAAGCGCGGAGGCGGCAGCTCTGAAAAGCCTGTTCTTGCCATGTCCGGTTCGAGAAAGTGCTTCCAGTTCAATGCGAGCTCGCTCATAACCGTTGGGCAGTCTTCCGCATAGTCCCTGAGTTTTCGGTAAGCATACCCGGGCGCAAAACCGTATTCTTCCAGATACTCCCGGGAAAATCCGTGCTTTGCTTCCGCATCCGGATCGATCACCACCCTTTGATTCAGCAGCATGCGGAACGGCGCACCGTCAGCCCGCCAGCCGCGCATGCGCTGACAGGAAATCTGCACGATGGCAGCGGGCGGTATTGAACGGGACGTTTCTATGTCCAGTACAGCCCATATATCATTTTTTCTCATTGCGCCGCTTCCTTATCAAAAATCGGTCGATCCGGCTGTTTATACTATATGATTCAGGCACAGGAATAAACCTCTCACTCCGGCAGGCATTCTGAATGACCCGAGCCCTTGCTGCAATGTTGGATCACATATTTTTGTTGTGTTCTCCTTTTTTGTGGCATACTTTCTCTATTCATATTCCACCTTTCAAGGAGCCTGCCCGGGGATGACACAGAACCAGGAATCAAGTGAGACACTTTCAGAAAAAAAGCAACAATCCAGAGAGAACCGGAAACGGATTTTTCTTTTTGTTGCTGTTTTTGTTATTACGACCCTTGTGCTGCTCACTTCCTACCGGTATCTGATCCCTACCCGCATCAATGACTGGTACCTTTTTCAGGCTGCCCGTCATACCGCCTGGGTTCTTGACCGTATCGGGCACGGAGAAGTGGAGCCGCTGCATTATTCCCGCCTGGATATTAAGGGAACCCGCGCCGCCCTGCAGGCGTGGAAAAAAGGCAAAGAATCCCTTTCTTCCGAGGAAACGGCTCTGCTTTCCGACGAACCGCTTTCCGCCTGGGAACGCTGGTCATGGCGTGCTGTCACAACCAGAAAGCAGGATGCCCGGCGTGTAAACGGCCCGCGCGTTTATTTCGTGTTTAGGGAAGGTATCTCGTCCAGGATCAATAGCCTTTCCGGCAAAATTAATCAGTTGGAAGCCCAGCCTGATTCGGATGCGCCTGCGCTGCAGTCGGAGCTCGAGCACCTGAAAAACGATGTGCAGGCGCTTCGGCAGGAGCAGCAGGAGGGAAAAGAAGATCTTTCTCTTGTTTTCCCCTTTATTTTAGTGCCCGAATGTGGTGCCATAGAAATCATGGCGATTTTTGTCGCTGCCATACTTGCCTTTCCAACCTGTTGGCGTAAGCGTGTCATCGGTCTGGCGGCGGGAATTCCCGTCATGTATGGCGTGAATATTTTCCGGCTTACCGTGCTCGCCATTATCGGGGCGGTAGACCAGAGCCGCGTCTGGTTCAATCTCGCCCACGAGTATGTCTGGCAGGCAGTCTACATTATTTTTGTCGTTGCCGTTTGGCTGGTCTGGGTCGAGTACGTGGTGAAAAGGGTGCGCTCATGACCACTAAGGGACAACGTTTTGCTCTGCCATTCTTTGCACTGAAATTTATGGTGTTTGTCGTTTTTTTTGTTGTGGTGTGGTGGGAGTGCCTTCCGTATTACGGACAGGCATTGCTGCAGATAACGGGATTGCCGCTGAAATATGCTCTGGGTGTTCCTATCGACTCCGGATTCATCGACGTGCAGGGCAAACTCAATACGGAAAGCAGTCTTGTTTTTTCTGTTTCCGGTCATGAGCGCCGCATGAAAATAGCACTGCTTGCCACCAATGTCCCTCCGTATATTGCGCTGGTTCTTGCTACAGCCGGATTGACCTGGCGACGGCGCGGGCTTATCCTGCTCTACGGCTGCGGCATTCTTTGCTTTTTTCATGCTTTCTTTATCATCATTGCCATGCGTTTTCAGGATAAACTCATGCTGATCAGCGAAGTGCCGACGGCACTGGTGCAATTTTTCCTGACCCTGCCTTTCATGCTTTGGATAGTATTTGCATATTGGGAAAAGTTAATGACGCTGTTTCAGGACAAGGCTTCCGGAACGGAGAAGCAGCTCCCTTCTGAAAAAGAACAGTCTTGAATACCGATCAGGAAGAAAGGAATTTTGTTATGTCTTTGAAAGAACGTGTAGAAAAAGCCCACAGCGAAATGAAGCATCATCTTACAGAAGAACTGCTTCCGTTCTGGTCAACCCGGGGCGTGGATAAAGAATACGGCGGCTTTTTAACGTATCTGGATAAAAACGGCGATCCTACGGGAGAAGGCGTAAAAACGCTGGTCTGTCAGACACGCATGATCTATACCTTTTCCTCCATTTCTCGTGCCGGGCTGGATAACGGAACATTTCTTCCTCTGGCAAAACAGGGCGTTGATTTCCTGCTGAAGCATTTCAAAGATCGTGAGAATGGTGGCTGGTATTGGACAAGTGAGCGCGATGGTACCCCTCTTGATCGTGCCAAAATCATGTACGGCCACAGCTTTGCCGTTTATGCGCTGAGCGAATATGCCATGGCAGCTCAGGATTCCGCTGTGCTGCAGCATGCCGTGGACGCTTATGACATTATTAAAACCCGCTCCGCCGATCTTCAGTATGGCGGCTTCGGTGAGTTTTTCGAGGAAGACTGGTCGCCGAAGAAACCCGGCGTTTATGGCGGAGACCGCAAGTCGCTGGACGTGCATATGCACCTCATGGAAGCGTTCACCAACCTGTATGAGGCAACGAGGAACCACCGCCACAAAAGGGATACGGTACGGGTCATCGAACTCATTTTCGAGCGCATGATTCATCCCGTGTACGGTACCGGCATTGCTCAGTTTTCTTTTGACTGGACGCCGCTCCGCGCTATCCTTTTCAAAAATGTATGGGGCTCGGATCGGGATGTGGAGGATGATGTGGGACGTCCCATGAACAATACCAGCTTCGGGCACAATGTGGAGTTTGCCTGGCTGCTCATGCATTCATTGCGCATTCTGGGTCTTGACGTTGACCCCTTTAAAGAGCGTATGCGAAAGCTGTACGACCATTGCCACAGCTATGGTATTGACTGGGAGCGGGGAGGTGTCTTTTGCGAGGGCCCCGGCGACGGGCCTGCCCGGGAAAGGAATAAGGAATTCTGGCAGCAGGCGGAGACGCTGGTCGGCATGCTGGATGCATTTCTGCTTTTCGGTGAAGAGAAATACTGGAATGCCTACGAAAATGTGCACCGCTTTGTGATGGATCGTGTGATCAATCACGAGGTAGGTGAGTGGTACCCGCTCTTTGATGAGCACAACAACCTGCTCTGGGATTATATGGGACATGCCTGGAAGATCAATTATCATACCGTGCGTGCCGCCATCCAGTGCGAGCAGCGGTTGTCCGCCATTCTGAAAAAAATGGGAAGCTGAGCCCGGAATCAGGTGTGGCGGGCAGTCTTCAGCAGCCGGATTGCCTTCGCATAGGAATGATGATTGAAGATATAGGAGCCCGCCACAAGCACATTCGCACCGGCAGCAATGACGTCCGCCGCCACATGTTCATCAATTCCCCCGTCTACCTGCAGGTCGCAGTCGCCGATCATATCACGGATACGGCTGATTTTCGGCAGCATTTCCCGGATAAAAGATTGTCCGCCGAAGCCCGGGTTCACCGACATAACCAGCACCATATCCACCATATCCGCCAGATATTTGATGCTGTCTTCCGGGGTGCCCGGGTTCAGTACGATTCCCGCTTTGCAGCCCAGATCCTGAATGCGCCGGATCAGCCGGTGCGGGTGCCGGGTCGATTCCACCTGAATGGTAAGAATGTCCGCACCCGCTTCCACGAAAGCCTGTACATAATTTTCAGGCTCTTCTATCATCAGATGCACATCCAGAGGCAGGCGGCAATGTGCCCGCAAACTTGCCAGAACGGGCGGGCCAAAAGTGATATTGGGCACAAAATGGCCGTCCATAATGTCGCAGTGAATCATGTCGGCACCGGCATCGGTAATTGCCTGAATTTCTTCGCCCAGACGGCTGAAATCACAGGAGAGGAGAGAAGGGGATATTTTAATTGTGTTGGCTGACATCGTTTTCTGATTCCAGTTAGTTTCATTCAGAGTACGCGGAGAATCTCTTGCTGCATCCCCGTCGCTTCCTGCTCTTAACTTTTGAACACAGGGGCCATCACCGGATTTTCACCGGAGGGCGACCTTCTTTCAGTGTATAAGAAGCCTCAAGTTCATTGTCAATATAGACTTCCACAGAAACTTCATCAATGTAGGTCACAGGAACCCGAATCACAGTGCCGGTGACATAGGTTCTCAGCGCTTCTTCATCAAATAGCGGCTTTTTTGTCCAAATCGTCTGACGATTACCCAGACGGTCGACGACATCCACCCGGACATCACGGCTGTACCAGTCATAGAACATCTGATGGCGTACTGTGTCCTCATATTGCTGTGTAGGCGCTTTTTCGCCGGAGGAACGCAGGTAATCATAGGTGACCACCTGATTCTGATAGATCAAGGTGTCGGGAGGGGGTGACTGTGCCAGAACAATGTCCGGAACGGCTCCGGGAATATCCACCGCATTGGCAACAAGCACTACATCAAAGCCTTCCATCGCTCTTGCGATATCGGAAATGGCAAGGCCACGCAGATCGGGCATAAGCGCACTGGGTCGCCCGCTTCCCGCACTTACCAGCAGATGGATCTCGCCCTGTTCGGGCAGCCGCGCTCCGGCGGGGGGATCCTGCGATAGTACGGTGTCCCGGGGCTGCTCTTCGGGAATACGGGCGAGACTGCCCACGCGGAAGCGGGAGGCAAGAATTTCCCGGCGTGCCTCTTCGAGGTTCTTCCCGGTGAGATCCGGCGCACGCATGTAATCTTCGCCCATACTGACGATAACATTCACCCGCCTGCTTTCCCGTGCGACACGACCCGCTGCGGGGCGCTGGGCAATCACATAATATTTTGGGATGCTCGGGTGGGTTGCCTGCACCTGCTTGCCGATTTCCAGATGTTTTTCAGAAAGCAGAAAGGCAGCTTCAGAGATAGGTCGGTCAACGATATTGGGCACGACCACATGGGCACGCCCTTTCAGGGTGACATTGTATACATAGTAGCCTGTACCCGCCATGACCAGCAGAAACAGCACAACTGCAAAGGACCACTGCAGCGTCCAGACGAAAAAGCGGATAATAAAAAAGACCGAACTCAGGATTGTTTTCGAAAACGCATCAAGTAAAAAGCGTCCCACGCTCCGTTTTTCGGGCTTGTTTGGTATTGTCCCAGGGCTGTTTTCCACGAATCAAATTGCTCCGGCCCGTCTTCGGGCATACAACCCCCTTCGGCAAGAATAGCTGCGGTCACTTCTGTAGTTTCCTGCGGGGTGGGGGTACAAACGGAATAAACGACAAGTCCACCATTCTTACAAAGTTGCAGTGCCTTTCGCAACATGGCTTTCTGTGTTGCCGCTAAAAGTGACGGTGTTTCCGGCTGGATGCGCCATTTGATTTCAGGATGGCGGCGCAAAGTGCCCAGACCCGAACAGGGCGCATCCACAAGAACGCGGTCGAAAGTGCCATCCTGAAAAGGCGGCTGAAGTCCGTCACCGCACAGGGGGAGTACCTGTGTCCCTCCCAGACGTTCGCGGTTTTCTACAATTCGTGCCACCCGTCCGGCATAACGCTCCAGCGCAAAGATGGGCGCCGCATCCCGGCTGAGTGCGCAGAGGTGCAGCGTTTTTCCGCCCGGTGCCGCACACATGTCCAGAATCTTTTCGCCCGGCTTCGGGTCGACAAGAGCACCTGCCAGAATGGATGCCGGATCCTGCTGCATCAGTTGCCCCTGACGGAACCAGCGGGTTGCCTGCGGGTTGGTGCCGTCGTGCAGCAGCAGCGCATCCAGTGCTTCCGTGATTCTTTCAGCGGCGATGCCTGCTTTCTGCATCTGCTGCAGCACATCGTCTGTCTGTGCGAGAAGCGTGTTGATGCGTACTGACGGGAGCGCAGCGGAATCACATGCGGCACAATAGGCTTCAGCACCGTCCTCTCCATACAGTTCGCACCACAGGCGCACAAGCCATCGCGGCATGGAATAGCGTATGCGCAGGTGCTCCATCAGCTGTGTCGTCCGGTCGGGCAGTGTGATTTCATCAAGTGAAGAGGGGAGGCGGCGCAGCACGGCATTCGCTACCTTGGCGAGTCCGGAATGACCGCGCTTTTTCGCCAGATCCACTCCTGTGTGCACCAGTGCGGGCCGGGTGACATTGCTGCAGAAAAATGACTGAAAAACACCCATCCGCAGAACGATTAATACGGACAGCGGCAGTTGATCCAGCGGCTGATCGCAAAGGGGCTGCAGTACATGGTCGCACAAAAGACGGTGGCGTACTACACCGTACACAAGATGGGTCATAAAGCGTGCGCCCCGTGGCGACAGATTTGTGCGCCGGAGGGTTCTGTCTATGGATACATCGTTGTGCGCTTCTGTCTGAAAGACACGAAGCAGCACAGACACTGCAGCATCACGAACCGGATCCACTGCCATCAGGTAACCTCCTGAAAGCAGTCGCCGGGCCGCACCGGGGTGCCACGCAAAAAGGCGTCGACTGCCAGCGGGTTTTTGCCCGCCCATTGCAATTCTGTTATGGTCAGGCATCCTTTACCGGTTGCAACAACGATACCTTGCCTGTCCGCCTGAATAACCGTGCCCGGCAGCGCACTGTGTGATTTTTCGCTGTAATCGCTTCGCAGAAGCCGCAGCATGCGATCCCGGAACAGACAGTGGGCAACCGGCCAGGGGTTGCAGGCGCGAATCTGGTTGTGTATGGAAGCAGCTTCTCTATCCCACCGGATGATGCCGTCTTCTTTCTGAAGCATTCTGCTGAAAGTTGCCTGATCGTGTTCCTGCGGATATTCCGTCAGTTTGCCCGTTTCCATTTGGGCAACAGCCTGTGCCATGAGCCGTCCGCCGAGATCGGCGGCCCGGCGAGACAGTTCGCCTGCCGTTTCTGTTCTGCCGACAGGCAGCTTTTCCTGCAGCACAATATTGCCCGCATCCATTTCCAGCGTAATGCGCATAATGGTGACACCGGTCACGTCATCACCGGCGAGCAGCGCTGTCTGTACCGGTGAGGGACCGCGCCATCGGGGAAGGAGGCTCGGATGCATGTTGAGCCACCCCCGCAGAGGCACGTCAAGAATGGGCTGTTTCAGCAGCCTGCCATAAGCCGCCAGAGCACACAGCTCCGGTTTTTTTTCCCGGAGCCACCTCTCGAAGTTCCCGTCGTTCAGTTTTTCAGGCTGAACAACTTCGAGCCCGTGTTCAAGAGCCCAAACTTTCACTTCCGGCGGTTCAGGTTTTTTACTGCGACCTTTAGGGCGATCCGGCTGAGTGACGACAGCGGCAATCTCATGTGCCGTGCATAAAGATGCCAGACAGGGCACTGCAATTTCTGCTGTGCCGAAAAAAACGATTCTCATAGTCATAATCCCGGAATATCGATACCGCCGGTTAATTCTGTCATTTTCTCTTTGACCGCATCCTGGGCTTTTGCAATGGCGCCGCTCATGGCAGCCTGCACCATACTCTCCAGCATTTCACGGTCGTTCTGCTCAAGCAGTTCCTGAGAAATAGTCAGCGATTTCACTTCCAGTTTGCCTGTCATGACTACGGTGACCATATCGCCGCCGATGGCATAGGGAATCTCCATATCCCCCATTTTCTCTTTTAATTCTTCGATCTTGCCTTTCATCTCGAGCGCCTGTTTGATGATTCCGCCCATTTTGCCCAGATCACCTAATCCTTTCAGCATTGTGTTCCCTTTTTGTGCCGTCTGAAGTCCGGCTGGTTGAACCTGCTTCTTTTCGCAGGAACTTCTTGCAGTTTCTACATAAAACGCCTGTTATGAAGAGGCTTCTGCAGTTGCCGCTTCTGTGTTTCCGGTTGGAGTGTCTGTTTCCGCCGCTGTTTCCGAGTGTGTTTCCGGAGGAGGCGCAACAGGATTCCTTTCTTCCGGCCGTAAAAATAATTGTTTCAGATCATAATGAATATAGGGCTGCAGGGATGCCTGCTGTCCTTTTTTCGCATGGGCAATCCATAATTCACGGTCGCTGCTGTTGGCGAGAACGCTGTGCAGGTTTGCATTATCCATTGCCGTCGCTTTCAGGATTTCAAGCGCATAGTCCGCGTCTATTGTGCCGTAACGTTCCTGTACTCTTTTTGCGATTCCCAGGTAGCGGTGATCGTAGGAGTTGGAGCCGTAGGGCAGGCCGGGCGCATTGGCGCATTCCTGAAGACTGCGGATAAGAGGGTCCATTGCCTCGTCGGAGCGGAAGACGGCGTCTTCAATGGGGATAGCATATTCCACTGTTTCTTTCGGATCACCCGGGCCGAAGGTGGCGATATGATGGGCAGTCGTCTCAAAGGCGCGGGCATCACCGGCATCTCCGTCGGCAACCACATAATTGAATCCGACAGTATGCTTGACGGAATGCATGAGTGCGTCTGCTTCGTCCAGATTGGATGTTTCTTCAAGAATCCGGCGCAGCACAAACTCCAGAGGCAGGCCGCGCAGTGATTTATCCTTGGTAATGGCGCCGATCTGGCTGATGGAGATGCCTTCCATATTCATTCCGCTGAGTACACCGATCACACCCGCATACCCGGCAGAGGCGAAACGGTGAAAGCCCTCGGGCTCATAAAGGCACAGCACAGCTGTGTCTTCAAGTCCGGCGGACAGAATCCAGTCGAAGTTGCGTCCGTGAAACAGTTTTCCTTCTTTGGTTGCTTTTCCCCAGACGGCAAAGGCACTGCAGCCCCGCTCCGTCAGGACAGAAATCACATGACCACGCCGGAGCATTTTCAGATCGCATCCGCTCGCATCGGCAATGCCTTCCAGCTCGCGTTTGAAGCGATCCGGAATATATGGCGAGCACAGCTGATAGGTCAGATCCAGAATCAAATGCGATGCAAAGCGCGGAAGTCCCATTTCTTCCTGGGCGAGCTCCAGCAGATTTTCGAAAAGGGACAGAGTCAGCAGCACTTTTTCCCTGGCAAAATAGCCGCGCTGATAACCCATTTCATAGGGGGTGCCGGCAAGATGCAGCACAAGTGTGCCTTCCACCTCTTCAGCCCAGCCTTTGGCGTGGGGGTCCACTGCCTCTGCCGGGCCCCGTCCCGGATTCAACCAAAGCAGCGTGCCCGCAATAAGGACAATAAGCGCACCGATGGTGACGACAAGGATTTTGAACAGTATTTTTTTCATAACCATTTCCTGCGCAAACCGTTAAGAATCGGAGTCAGCGGCAACCCCGACAAAGGCATGCGGTGCTGTGTTGTAAACTATGACCGCTTGGAGTATTATAGATTCTGGTGGTAACCAAAGAAAACTCAGGGATAAAAGGTTCAGGTATGGAGTTTTATATTGATCTTTTCCGTCCGCTCTTTCCCCATTTTCAGGAGTACAGTTATTATTACATTTTTGGTGTCCCGGTTCTTCTTCTTCTCATCCATATCACAAGATGGTATTCGGTGCCAACGATCCTCTATGTCCTGGAATATACACTTTATGCCGGGATTATGCACACGGTGGTGCATGTGCTGGTACGTCTCTTCTGCTGGTTCAAGAACAACTCTTCAATGAATGCGTTGCAGGCAGACGGCACCCGGGCAGATCCCGAGGCGTGGACAACACCCTGGAAACAATTCTGGAACTGGGAGTATTACGATCCGGAGTGGATTCCTTGGATGGAACTGTTTTTTTTGATCGTGGTAGCAGGGCTTATGATCAGGTTTCGGCCCTTCCGCCCCACAAAAAGACGAAGAAGAGCCTATGTGCCGCCGCCGCCGCCGAAGCCGAACGCTGCGGATGATAACTGGGGCGTGCCTAAACAGTATCATGTGCCTGCGGCATCATCTGCCGCCCATAAAAAGAAAAAGTGATCTTGTTGGATTGCACCGGAAGCGGAACAGAAAGATCTCTGCAAATCACTTGTCTGAGGTATAATCTCTGTGGCGCCTGCAGCGCCCCGAAAGGCAGTCGCTTTTCCGGAATATTATACTGTCCTCAGACGTGTTCTATGGTACACTTGAGTAAATAGTTGACAGGAACTGAGTGTAGCCCGATCAACCATGAAAGGGAAACTGTTGTGGCTGGAAGCAAAAATTGTCCCTATTGCGGTGGCACCGTCAATCAGGACGCCACTGTCTGCGGTCAATGTGGGGGACCGCTGAAAAAAGCGCCTGCGGGAGCAGGAAGCAATCCCCTGAAAGTGACGCATTGCCCTCAGTGCAATACCCCGGTCTCTTCGGGCGATATTCTTTGTATGTCCTGCGGAACCAATTTACTGACAGGGCAAAAAGTGGCGGCTCCTAAAGCACAGGCTTCCCCTGAATCAGGCAGAAGCTTATGGGTTGTCGCTGCGAAATGGGTGAGTGCCGCCCTGCTCGTATTTGCCGCCATAGGAATTGCCTTATTTGTTACCCTTTACCTCTTGCGCGATCCTGTAGGGGAGGCATTGAAATATGCCCGTTCAGAAGATTGGGATCATGCCGTCAGCACCCTTAAAAACTATATCCAGAAAAACCCTGACAAAACCAATGCGCAGTTTCTGCTTGCCAAATTCTACTGGAAGATGCAGGAGTATGACAAAGCATATGATCTTTTTGCTCTCGTAGCGCAAAAAGGGGAGAGTACGGCGCGGGATGCGCTTCTGCTGGCAGTGCTCGCGGCGGAAGAAATCGCCGACAAACAACCAGAATACCGGGAAAAACAACGGAGCCTTCTCAGCGACCTTGCCGGAACACGCTTTGCCGGTGACGGAGAGGTTCAGCTGCTGCTGGCACTGACACTCGGAAAAGAAGGAGATTTTGCCCGCCAGAAAGGCGTTATGGATAAGGCGCTGGCATCCGGTGCGAAACCCGCCGATATTCTGCCTGTCCTTGCCTATGCGCTGGATCGGGATCTTCCGGCACTGGAGCAGTTTGTCGAGAGGCAGCAGCAGGCAGGCAGCACCTTGAATGCTGACGCTCTGGCGGCTGCCGGGATAATGCGTCTGGAGGAAGGTCAAAGCGATTCCGCCATTGCAACGCTCAGTACACTGCCCTCTGTTTCGCCGCATGTAGACGGCTGGGTGAAACTCCAGCTCGGTGCGCTTTATATGGGCAAAGGTGAATACGGGAAGGCGCTGCCGCTCCTTTCTGATGCCAAGCATCAGCAGCCAGAGAATGAGCGCGCTGTTTTTCTCCACGCCCTTTGTCTGCAGGAGAATAAACTGACAGAAGAGGCCGTTACCGCTTTTGACCAGCTTGTGAGCGCCAGAAAAAATTATGCCGGGCAGGCGGCGTTGCAGCTGGCGCAGATCCTGTCGGATCAGGGCAATCTGGATCGCGCGGCAGCCATGGCGCGTGAAGCGGCTGAGCTGGGCTTGAATACGGCACGGCAGGCGGCAATTCAGGGTATGATTTTTGCCAGGCAGGGAGACAGCATGCAGGCGGAACAGGCGTATCGCCGTGCTCTGTCCATGTCATCGGACTATGCCCCCGCTTTCCTTGAGCTGGGGTTGCTCCTTATTGCACGCAACGCTACGGACGAAGGGCTGGCGCAGCTGGATCAGTATCTGAAGCTTGCTCAGTCCGACCCGGTGGGACTGCATGCCAACGAAATTGAGCTGCTTGTTGCACAAATTCGCCAGTCTCAGTAAACAGATCTGTAAACAACAGGGAGTCATTTCCATGAAATATCGGAATTTCTTTTACGGCAACGCCCTGCTGATCTGCCTGCTTCTTGCGACACCTGCTTTTGCCTGGGGTCCGAGATCACAACAGGTTATCGTTACCACGGCATTGCAGCTGGTTTCCAGAGAACAGAATTTGCCGTTGAACCGCCTGCAGAGTGATATTCAGGCAGGCGCCGCTCTGTCTCCTCCCATGATCGAGGCACTCTATCCTGATCTGCTTTCTGATCCTCTCCGTGCCATTGAGAATGAAATGGCGTTGCTGACGGCAGCCAGAGGCGCGAAAATAGACTCTTATTATGCCTTTCGTCTGGGAGCACTGGGAAAAGTGGTCAGTAATTATGCTGCGCCCATGTACACTGCCGACCCGACGTTGCGCAGCCAGTATTATAATGATGCCGAAGGTTCAGTGAATCCGGGCTCTCTGAAGCCTGCTCCGCGAAAAATTTATGAAAGTATGCAGGCGCTGGAAAGAGTGATGCGGGAAGCAAATTCCGGAAATGACCTCATTGAAAACGATTATAAAACAGGCAGAGGATTTAAAGCTTCCGCTCAGGCGCGCCTTGCTGAAGACCTGAGCCGTTCCGTGAACGTTGTGGCTGATATTTGGTGGAGTATTGTGACGTCCCGGGCTGTGCAGGGCAATATTTCTCAGCGTCAGCTGCAGCAGTACATTCTGCAGGCCTATACTTACTACGTGGATCAGGGGAGCACGGCGGCACTTGAATCGGCAGAAAAGAATTATGAAAAACTGGTCGAGTTTTCTCCTGATTTGCGGGTGCAGTTGGGCGATCTTTTTCAGAACGCCGGTATGCTTGAACGCTCGATTCGGGAGTATGAAATCGCTCTGGAAGGGGCTCCCGAAAAGCGCGACATTGTCGAGAAAATCGGGAACTATTACAGCGATCAGGCAGAGAAATCACTTGAAAAAGGACTTCTCGAAGATGCACTGGCGGGCTTCGAAAAAGCACTTGCCGTGTACGGGCTGCATCCCACAGCTGAGCGCCGACGCCTTGAAGTGGAGGCGATGATCCGCCAGCGTGATGCCCTGCATGCCCAGTATCAGGAATCGCTTGCCATGGCGGATGAGATGCGGTCTCTTGCCGAGGATGAGGCTTCCAGGAGCCGCTATGCGGAGGCGATAGCGCTGCTTCAGCAAAGCCAGACGGCTCTATCCGACGTGGGCGATGAGTTCCCTCTGGAAATGCAGCATCGTATCAGAGCAGAAAGAGATAACCGCACCCGGATAGCAGAATTCCGGCAGCTGCTTCTTTCCAACACCGCCGCTTTCAGTGGTTCAGCGTTCGGACCCGATATGAAAGTGTTGATTCAAGGTGCCTCGGAAGGAATTGAAGAGGAAGCACTCCTGTCTTTTTTCAATCAGGCTTATTTGAAAGAAATGGTGCGCCTTAAAGCCTCCATGCAAAGTACCGCAAGTTTGGAGCAGCACTGAGTTTCATGTCCGGAAATCAATCACAACGGGAGCCCTGGTATGCCGCTGTGCCTCCGGAAGAGCGCAGTCCGTTGCTCCGTCTTCCTATTCATGTGATGCTGGACAATTTGCGGAGTGCTTTTAATGTGGGCAGTATTTTCAGAACTTCCGACGCCGGTGCCGTTGCGCATCTGCATCTGTGTGGCATGACAGCCCATCCGCCTCATAAAAAATTGGAGAAAACGGCACTCGGCGCTTTTGACTATGTGCCCTGGACATACTACGAGCGCAACCGAGACTGCATCGATGCGCTGAAAGCTGAAGGTATTCCGGTCATTGCCGTGGAGACGGTGGAAGGGGCCCCTTCACTTTTTGACTTTCAGTGGCCGAGACCTGTGGCAATTGTATTCGGCAATGAAGAGAATGGCATTAATGCCCGTGTCCTTGCCCGTTGCGATGGTGCCGTGCAAATTCCCATGGCGGGATATAAAAAAAGCATCAATGTCGCCACCGCTTTCGGCATAGTCCTCTACCACATTCTTTCACGATGGGGTATGCCGGAGACATCTCTTCCGGAGGAGGAACGTGAGCGGATGCTGCGTGTGGAATAACGGGTGCACAGACCTTCCGGAAAAGTTACGGCGTGGAAAAAACGAGCACCAATTCGCCCTTGTCCTGACGCAATCCGCAGATCCGTGCCTTTTTATTGGGCGCAAGCAGCAGGACAGTTTCCACCACTTTTTTTGCCGGAGCAGATCCCGCAAGTTCAACACCGACCTGAAGTCTGGCACGACCCGATTCATCGACCCCCTCATAGTTTAAGGACAATACATAGGCGGCAGCCAGAGGCACACGGCTTTCTTTATCCGCTGTCAGTGTCAGTTTTTTATCCGACAGCATGGAAAACCGGTTGAAGGGAAGGTCGTCCAGTGCATCTTTAATGGTTGAACAGTCCCGGTCGTAGGTTTTCTCGGAACTGTCTTCTTTTACAGCTTCGACTTCACGCAGGCGCAGCGATAAATCAGGGGCATCTTTTCCGGCGCACAGGGACGAGAGAAGAACACAGAGCACCACGGAGCTTACCATAAGTCATTCTCCGGCATGGTGACCCACACTGTGGAAACACCGTCTCTGTTGTCAAAGGTTTTGATGGTGACACCATCCAGTTCCGTCGTGCAGGATTCTACTTCTGTTGCACGGACTTTCTCGTCGCCCCTGGAAAAAATAACAAGAAGGGAGAGAACCAGAATTAATGCTGCGGTGAGGGCGGAACCCATTGTCCACAGGCGGCCGGTTGACAGAACAGGTGCATCCAGCCCTTCATGAATGCCGGACAGAAAAGCCGTCATGCTTTCGTCGGCAATGACCGGAGCTTCGGGAAGTGTCTGAGCGTGTTTATGCAGCGTTTCAACAAAATGCGCATAGCGTTGACTTTCCGGATCGCTCGGCATGGAAGAAAGAGGCAGTTCTCCATCTATTCGGGCCGCAATTTTCTGAAATTTCCATCGCTTAATCATTTGAATAACCCTCCAATAAGCCCAGAGGGGCAAGAATCTGCTGCAGGCGGCGCCGTGCATTAAAAAGGCGGCTCATGACGGTGCCCATATTGCATGCCATCACTTCGGCCATTTCCTGATAAGAAAGCCCCTGATATTCGCGGAGTATAAATGCCATCTGGAGTTTGGGCGGTAATTGCCGGACAGCTGCATCAATCGCTGTCCCGATTTCCTTTGCTTCCGCTTCGCTCCGGGGCGTGCGGTTGTCCCGGTTGTCGGGCACCTGCAGGGCGTCGTCATATTCGGTGAGCTGAATCCGTCGTTTTTTTAAATGGTCTTTGCTGTGATTGGCGGCAATGCGCATCAGCCAGGTTTTAAAACTGCTGTCGCCTCGAAATCGGGACAGCGCCCGCCATGCCTTGATGAAGACTTCCTGCGAAAGATCCCAGGCGTCTTCACGGTTACGGGTAAAATAAAAACACAAAGCATACACTTCGTTTCTATAACGCCGCACCAGATCCTCAAAGGCGCTGATGTCGCCTGCCTGTGCTCTTGCGATAAGGCCCGCATCCAGTGCGCTTCTGTTGTCGCCTGTTTCGATCATAGGCGCTCCAAACAGAGACTGCCGGGAAAAAGCGACAAGTGCGACAGATTTTTTGAGAAGCACGCTGTTTTCCATCCGGAAAGCAACTCCAGATTTTTCATTACTGAATTGCAGGGCACAGTCCCTGCTATCAATATTGACGGGCTTCTTCTGGAAATATTCATTTTAAAATCTCTATAAATCCCCTTAGTCGGGCTTGTTCAGGAAAAAAGAGCTGTAAAACAATAAAAACAATTAATTTATCAGCTCGGGGTCGCACTTGCTACGGGCTGCATAGCATACCTGAAAACAGAAACAGGTCATTGAACACCGAGTTCAGCAAATTTTTTCACAAGCGTCTCTTCAGGTACGAATCCGAGAATATCCCCGGCTGCACGTCCTTCAGCATCATAAAAAAACAGATGAGGCACGGAGGAAGCACCATAATGCTGTGCCAGGAAAGGCTGTTCGTCAATGTCCAGAATGACAAACACCATCTTATCCGCATATTTTTTCTGCAGTGATTCGACGATTGGCTTGAGGCGTTTGCAGGGACCGCACCAGGAGGCGCTGAAATCGACAAAGACGGGCTTGCCGGTCTTTCTTGCAGTTTCGACAGGTGAACTGCTGAAACGCTCAACGTCCGCTTTGACCCAATCCGCCTGAAGACGAATGGGAATGGACGAGCCCAAAGATTTCAGATAATCTATCCAGGCTGCCTGCGATTTTTCCCGCTGGAGCGTCTGCTTGATGGCGGGCTTCAGGTCTGCTAAAGAGCGTCCCCCGAAAAGTTCCTGATTTGCCGCATAAAAAGCATCTGCCTCTTCATCCGTTACAATAGCATGGGCAACCTTGCTTTGCGCAAATTCCTGAAAAAGGGCTTTCAGTTCATTTTCGTCATAATCGGATTTGTTCTTGTCCCGCAGCACTTCAGCTTCAAGAATTTTGTCCAGAGCAAGATTCTGAAGGATGCCCAGTTCAGACACAAAAGTATCCTCTTTGATTTTTTCTTTCATGTCTGATTTCATCTGATCCAGATCCGTCTGCTGAATAATGACGGAATCGGCCTGCAGAAGCGTGCCTTCCGGCAGTTTTTCCAGAAGTGCGTCGGCAAGGAGGCTGGAAGTCATTTCCGGATAGATTTCCGTGAGGGTGGCTGCTTCTGCCCCGAGGCTCGCAACGCCGATAATCAGAAGCGTCAGGCATACATGGAAAAGGAAAGGAACAGGCAAATGAGCAGTCTGCATAAGGGTCTCCTCTTTCTTTCGGGGCTTTGCATAATGCCCCGGGTTTGAACTTGCGCGGCAACTAACGAATAGGCGGCCGGACAGGAAAACAGGCTGTGCTTCTGCACGGAGGATCATGCTGAATTGTCTCCCTGATCCTGCATGGCACGGATGGCATCCAGTCCTTCCCAATATTTTTTCAATGCCGAAGCACCTTCTTCTGTAATGGAGAATTTGGTGTGAGGCATGCGTCCTTTGAAGCTTTTTTCCACAGAAACGTAGCCTGCTTTTTCCAGACGATCCATATGAGAAGACAGGTTTCCTTTGGTCAGACTGGCCGTATTCAGCAGAAAGTTAAAATCCGCCGCATCCACTCCGGACAGAATGGTAAGAATACGGAGCCGGGCAGGTTCATGAATGGTACGATCCAGATCATCCATGCCCCTGGTCTCCCGCCTGCACTTCTTCTGCCTCTTCGTCCTGTGTTTCCTCCCGGTCGGGAATGGCATTACGGGTCAGTGTTTTCAACTTTAAAAGCGCATAGCGACTGTAAATATGCCCGGTGAGAATAGCGATAAGTCCGTATCCGAAAATAGGAACAACAATATTCAGCAGTTCATATTCCCTTCCGAAACGAAGGGGAACACCGAAATAGAGGAGCACACCGTGTATCCCGTAAAGTATCGGCCAGATCCATGCCCAGAAGCCTAACTGCTGATACAGCACCATGATGATGAGATAAGGAGTCATATACAATGCAGACCAGGGCTGGAGCAAACCGATAGGCATATAATTGAAACTGATAAGGAGGGCTCCCAGCAGATGGTAGGCAAGCAGACCGCCGCTCAGTCCGGTTGTCCAGAGAGGAAGCGACCCCTCTTTTCCGCTGCTGCCTGTCCAGGAAGCGTATCCTTCCCGTCCGTACAGCCAGTTGGTGATGCTGAAAATAAGATCGCTGCTCCAGCGGGACATGGAAAACCAGAGCATAATCAGGGCGGACAGAACCATGGCTCCGATGGAGAGGGTGAACAGTCCCATCCGGTGCTGTTCATGGGCTATCTGTGTGAGACCGGCGGCAAGGCCGATTACAAGAACCATGATCACAATAAAGACCCATTGCACCAGAAAAGAAATGGTTCGGCTTTGGGCATAGCGGCGTGCCCACAGAACAATCAGACGCGGATCGCCGGGCTGATAACGCTTTTTACTAGACATGATTTGCTTCCTCTCCGGAGGTGCTGTGTTCCGGTTGTATCATAACTGCCGGGTAAAAGCAAAGTGCCGTGTGCAGCGGAACTCTACAGCTATACTGTGCTCATTCCTCATACTCCATTTCAAAGTCACCGATAACAACTGTATCGCCCGGCTGTGCTTTCATTCGTTTAAGTGCTTTAAAAACACCCAGTTTATCCAGGCGTCGCTGAAAATGGGCGATGGCCTCCGGATTGTCAAAATCGGTCATGGCAACGATGCGCAGTATTTTTTCTCCGCTAATCTGGAAACCGGCCTCGATGCGTTCCACTTCGAAGGGTGCCTCAAACATATATGCGCGCTCGGGTGCCTCCCGCTCTTCTCTTTCTGCTTCTTCACGCTCGGCTTCCCTGGCTTGCTCCACTACATGCCACAGTCGGTTGAGCAGGGGCGGCACACCCTCTCCCGTGGCGGCGGAGATCAGAAAAGAGTCCGGCGGCAGGGTTTCCTGCAGTTTGCGAAAAGTTTCGCTGTTTTCAGGAACATCAGATTTATTGAATGCATAAAGGCGGGGGCGCTCTCCCAGCTCCGGATTATACTGTATCAGTTCTGATTCCAGAATATTCACAGTGTCCAATGGATCGGCGTCGCCCAGATCAATAAGGAACACGAGTGCCAGAGTGCGCTCAATGTGCCGGAGAAAATCATGGCCTAGCCCTTTGCCTTCCGCTGCCCCTTCGATTATGCCCGGAATATCCGCAATAGTCAGCATTCGGTGATCGGAGAGAAGCGCTACACCGAGGTTGGGAGAAAGGGTGGTAAAGGGGTAATCCCCAATTTTTGGACGTGCCGCACTTACCACTGTCAGAAAAGTGGACTTGCCGGCATTGGGAAGCCCGACCAGACCTGCCTCGGCAATCAGTTTCAATTCAAGGATGTATTCTTTTTCCTCGCCGGGCTCTCCTTTTTCCGCAAAACGGGGTATACGATTGGTGGAAGTGACAAAGCGCGCATTCCCCCTGCCGCCCTGTCCGCCCCGTGCCGCCAGAAACTCCTGTCCGTCCTCCGTCAGATCTGCACACACTTCGCCTGTTTCATAGTCCTGGACAACAGTACCGACCGGCACTTCAAGATAAAGATCTTCGCCGTTGCGACCGGTGCAATTCTTTCCCTGCCCGTGCATGCCCCGCTTTCCCGCCCAGTTCGGATGATACCGCATGTCAACAAGCGTAGTCAGTCGGGCGGAGGCGCGGAAATAAATATTGCCGCCGTTGCCGCCATCGCCGCCGTTGGGCCCGCCCCGGGGCACAAAGGCTTCCCGGCGGAAACTGCAGCAGCCATTGCCGCCGTTGCCGCTTTTTACTTTTACCCTGACACGATCGACGAACATGGAGATCACCTTTTTTTCAGTCGGACTTCATATAAAAACAGACACCCCCAAAGTTTCAGGGGTGTCTGGATTTCTCGGATGCAACGATGCTGCGGATTTTATTCCGCTGTGGCGGGGATGATGTCCACGCATTTGCGATTGCGCTTGAAGTAGCGGAAAGATACAACGCCGTCCACAAGAGCAAAAAGAGTGTGATCATTGCCCACGCCGCAATTGACGCCGGGATGCAGACGGGTGCCCCGCTGACGCACAATGATATTTCCTGCCCGGACGCTCTGACCGCCGTAGCGCTTTACACCCAGACGCTGTGAATGACTGTCTCGACCGTTTCGCGAACTGCCGCCGGCTTTCTTCGATGCCATTGTAGTTTCTCCTTATGCCTTGATCTCTTGAATATGGAGAAGGGTATAACTTTGCCGGTGACCTTGCACCCGCTCATAGCCTTTCCGCCGTTTCTTCTTATAAACACGAATCTTTTTGCCGCGACCCTGCTCTTCCACACGGGCAAGCACCCGGGCGGACTTCAGTGCATCGGGCTCAAAAATAATTTTGTCTTCGGTGATGATCATCTGCACAGAATCAAGCTCTACGATGTCATTGACAGCGTAGTCCAGCTTTTCCACGCGGATGCGGGAATTGGCAGCCACTTTGTACTGCTTACCGCCTGTTTTTACCACTGCGTACATATCTATCTCTCCAAAGTAAACTTCGCTTCGCTGCGAAACCCGGGGGTTATTCTGCCCCGGACACAAATTCTGCCGCTGCCGCTGCCACTTCAGCGATTGCGGATAAAGAAGCCATATAACTCGATTTTGGATTGCGCGGGGACGGTTGATTGCGCATGATGGTGACCATTTCGCCAAAGGCGCCTGTCGCACGGATTTCATGGCTGTTTACTGTTGCCGCCGGATCTGCAATCAGACGAACCTGCGTTTTGTCGGCGCCTATGCCTGCCAGACTCAGTGCAGCCGCAACATTCACATTTGCCGGAAAAGCTTTCACCGCATCACGGGCGCTGCCTTCAAAGACAACCAGGGCCTCCTCTAAATTCTCTACGGAGATGCCGTGTTCGAGAAGATAGGGCGCTCCCTTTAATCCCTGTGGCGGTTTTCGGGTGGTCAATGTTACTTCACTGAGCCCCCCCTGCAGTGCAGCCCGTATTCCGTCCAATCCGCATACAGCGCCGGACGGAAGGCGCAGCCGGATTCCGGCACCGCGTGCCTGATCAATCAGTGCAGGATTGCCAAGCAATCCGCCCAGGCTCATAATCAGGCAGTCTTTGCCGAATCGGATCGCAGCCTTTATGACTGCCGGTACCACAGCACCCACCGCACACTCCACGATAAAGTCCGCCGTGTCCGCCAGCTTTTCCAGATCCAAAATCGAAGCATTCAACTTATATCGGCGCAGCAGGGTTTCCGCTTGCGTCGCATCAATATCATTAACCGCTACTACAGTGGCGGCAAGTTCTTTTTCAGTGACTGCACGACAGATATCCGAGGCGATATTGCCGCACCCGACAAGACCAATCTTCATCATGCCCATGGGGCTTTATTATGCCTTATGCACACCTTGTCCGAAAGCGCAAGGGTAATGGGGAAAAATCAGGTATGCGAAGATTTTGTAGAGAAAAAACCGCCGCCCCGGCGATACGTGCCTCGTCGGTTCGTGTAGCATAGCAAAAACAGCAGGCGTGTGTCAATTTTGAGCACTGCCTTTGCCCGGGCACTCAGGATTTCCCGGAACCCGGATCCTTATCCAGATCGGATAATAATTGTGACAGGCTTTCGTTGCGGGCAGCGCGGATTGACTCCGCACGCGCGAGCGCTTCCGGGCTGATTTCTATGCCGCCGATGGTTGCTGCGACGGACGATACCGATTTTGGCGGTGCAGCGCCTGCCTTGCGTGCTTTGGCGGTTGCCGGGCGCATGTCCACTTTTTTCTGCGGTGCAGATTTCTTTTTTCCTTTTACCGGGCTTTTGTCTTTTTTTTCTGAACCTTCCCGCTGCTCTGCTGCCGCCTTTTTTCCCGCCGGTGGCGCGGTTTTCGGAGCAGAGGCCTTCGGGGGAGCATCCGGCTCTTTTGAGCTGGCGGATCGGGTCACAACGACACGGGAAACCCGACGTTTTAAATCATCAGAGGGGTACTGATTTGGTGTATCCCCGCTTTTCAAAAAGTCAGTTTTTGTGGATTCAGATGCCGCATCTTCCTCTTGCGGACTCTTTTTCACCGATGCCCCTTCCTGCATCGCCGGGGCGGCATGCAAATGAGAATAGGCAGCTCCTGAAAGCATGTGTGCTCTCTTTTCGGGGCTGACCACGGCGGCGGCAACGCCGTGCGGATCAGCACCATTTTCCTGCTGCTTCACGCAGGAGTGTTCTGCCAGCCACCGGGCGACAGGTTCAAAGATTTCGCTTTCCGCCTCCCTGGAAAAAGCCAGGTCGCAATGACTGTAATCTTCCGCAAAGCCCTGCGCTTTGGCGCAGAGAATGGCTTTCTTGTCTTCCAGCAGAATGGAGTCGAAAACTTTTTTGGCTCTGTCATATCCTACAAACGGATCTTTATATCCGTAAAAAGCAAGCAGCGGGATCGGAAAAGAGGGAAGATTTTTCACAATATCAAGTGTGCCGTCGCAGAGCACATATTTTTCGCCATGCATCCACCGCAGTACCTGACGGAGCAAACCGGGCAGGGGGTCTTCTATCATGCTGATGAAATGCCCTGCATGCATTCGTTTGGGGATATTCCGTCGGTTCAACGGGAAAGCCGGGGGAGAGAGTCTGAGCAGTCTCAGGAGCGGGATGCTGCCGCGTACCAGTTGCCCAGCGACGGATGGAAATCGGATGCCGAATTTGACGAGCCAGGCCGGAACGGCTTTCCCTGCGTCACTGAAGTCCAGTGGTGCGCCCAGGGCCACAGCGGAGGCAATCTGATCACTTCCATGGGTCTGCACATATGCGTAGAGGAGCATGCCGCCCATGGAATGCCCTACCCAGTGCAGTTTGCTGTAATTGGTCGTCTTCAGGATATGCCCGATAACAGCGGGAAGATCCTCCGTGAAAAAATCTTCCAGAAGCACCTCGTTGCGCGAGCGTTCAAAAGGCGGACGGGAGGAAGCAGTGCCCCGCAGATCCACAGTCCAGCAATCGTAGCCTTTACTGCTGAGGTAATCGACGAGGCATCCGTTTTCAGGATTGGTGAAGTTATGCTGATTGGCGCCCAGACCGTGGACAAATAGAACGGGCTCTCCTGAGGCGCGGCTTTTCCGGTAACGGCAAAGACGCAGCATCCACAGATCGTGTGTGCGGAGGTGGAGTACTTCATTGGTGCGCAGCTGCTCAGGATAGAGTGAATCCAACAATGTCATGTAAAGAGAAAGGAGCAGGACTATGCCGGAAACGATCACCACCGCAATCAATACACTGATCATCTTTTTTCCTCCACGCCGGGGCGGACAGAGCCCGATGCATAACGGAACCGGATAAAAACCATGTGCTCCGATTTTTGCCGGATCATTGGCAGCTGCCGTGGCTCAGCCTTCCGCATGCAGATGCCTGTGAACAACTTCTGCTAGTTTAGCACTAATACCCGGGACACGGGCAAGTTGATCAGAAGTCGCCTCCATAATATTTTTCACAGACCCGAATGTTTCGAGAAGTGCCCGGGCGCGTGCGGTGCCGACGCCGGGGATGTCATTTAAGGCAGATTTCAGGACAGCACCGCTTCGTTTTTTGCGATGATAGGTAATCGCGAAGCGGTGCGCCTCATTGCGCAGACCGGCAAGCATCCGGACAACCTGGCTTCCCTGAGGCGGCACCAGCGGATTGCTTCTGCCCGGCAGGAAAAAACGTTCGGGCAGAACGGCGCCTTTTTCGGTGCGCCCTTCAGCGATGCTGACACAGGGCAGTGAAGAAAGCCCCAGTTCTCTCAAAACAGACAAGGCAATATTCAGATGCCCTTTCCCGCCGTCAATCAAAACAAGATCCGGAAGGTCCGCTTCCCGGATGGCGCGGCTGAATCGCCGTGTCAGTACTTCACGCATGGCATTGAAATCATCCTGCGTGACCTGGCTCTTAATCTGATAGCGCCGGTACCGGGACTTGTCCGGCTCGCCATGGGTCAGGACGGACATGGCGGCAACAGTTTTGTCGCCCTGATGGGTTGAAATGTCAAAGCATTCAATTCTTGTCGGAGCAGCGGGCAGTTTGAACAGCGCTGCAATCTGCTCCAGCCCGTCCTGCAGTGCTTTTTCTCGGCCGCGACGGCTGATAAAAGACGCTTCCGCATTGTGCTCCGCCAGTTTGACCAGTTCTTTCAGGCGCCCCCGCTTCGGCACCGTTAATGTGACAGCCCGCTCCCTTTTCTCGGAAAGAATTTCCGTGAGCGTTTCCTGATCTTCCAGTTCTACGGGAAGTACAACTGTTTTTGGCACCACTGGAGTCGCTTCATAAAATTGCAGAATAAAAGAGCTGAACAATTCGTTCAGCGGCACTTCCACATGGTCAAAAGAAAATGTGTCGCCGCCGGTCATGGCATTGTTCCGGTAATACAGCACCTGAAATTCAACAAAGCGCCCTTCCGCATACATGCCGAAGACATCCTGTTCTTCCGTGCCCTCCAGTGCGACAGTGTGCTGCGGCTGCAGAGTGGTTTGCAGATCAACCAGGCGATCGCGCAGTACGGCAGCTTCTTCAAAACGCAGTTGCTCCGCCAGTGCCGTTATTTCTTCGCGCAGCTGTTTTTCCAGGCTCCGGCTTTTACCTTCCAGAATCATAAGTACCTGTTCCACGAGCCCCGCATATTCTTCTTCGTTAATAAAACCGACACACGGGGCTTTGCACTGCTTGATCTGGTAATAAATGCAGGGCCGGCTGCGGTTGTTCAGAACACTGTCGGAGCAGGTACGCAGCGGCACAAGTTTCTGCAGCTGTTTCAGGGTTTTTCTTGCTGCCTTCGTATCGTGATAGGGACCGAAATAGCGGGCGCCGTCTTTCTTCCTCCGGCGCACCACGGTCAGGCGCGGGAAACGTTCTCCCGGATGGATGCGAAGGCTGATGAAAGTTTTATCGTCCCGGAGCCGCACATTATAGCGGGGCTTGTGCAGCTTGATCAGGGTATTCTCAAGAAGCAGCGCTTCTTTTTCACTGGAGACGGTCAGATATTCCACTGAAGCCACGCGACGCATCAGAAACTTGACGCTGTACCGGCTGTCTGTCAGCTGAATGTAGCTGCGAATCCGGTTTCGGAGGTTGATGGCTTTCCCCACGTAAAGCACCACCCCGTCTTCATCGCGCATAAGATAGCAGCCGGGCTCTGTAGGCGCATCTGCTGCACTGATCGCCGGTGGCTTTTCTTTTTTTTCTGGTGCGTTACGGTTCTCTGGTTTATCTTTCATACTGGTTCTTATAGTCCCGGTCTGTTATTTTACCAGAGACAGGGCAGAGCAGGGGACTTTTCAAAGGAAGCACCGATCGCTTTAAACATAAAAAGAAAAGAGCAGATAAACCGGTGTGATCTATCTGCTCTGAATCGGCGGCAGCGGTGCTATTGTTTTCATGCATGAAAAAGAGTCATTTCAGATCCCTGCAGAGCAGCTTTCTTTACCGAAGCCTTTCCTTAAACGTGTTATAAACCGCCACAGGAGCCAGCAGGAGGCAAGAACGGTAAGTACCAGCAGAAGCACGGTCTGAATATTAAAGACGAAGGAATTTTTTAGGTAGTACATGCCTGTATCTTGTTTCCTGAGTTTGTTGTTCAGCCAGCGCAGTGCTTTATCGACAAAGGATGTTTTTGTTATTTCTATGGTACTCAGGAAAAGCTGGCCTCGTGTCTGAAGGTCTTCGTCTTCAAGATGAAACGCCGGCTTGCCTTCTTTCCAGGAAGCAGTGTGAAAGAGCATGTCGGAGCGATTCGTAATGCCGATGCAACTCTCCTGCGGAACCTGGAGCACAAATCCCTTCAAGGCGGCAAAGTCCGGATTCAGGATGACATCCGACACCGTGATCCGTTCCTTCCAGCCATCACGCATTGTACCGCCTGTTTCCGAATAGGTCAGCACTTCCACTTCTGCAGGGATATAATAAGCGCCCCGGGCTTCTTTTTTCAGTACACGGATTTCCTGCACGTAGTGAGAGGGAATCGTTCCCTGATAGTCTTTGGCAAAGACTTTATCACCGCGCCAGCCGAGGTCTTTGCCGTATTCTTTGCTGAAGGCAGCCTTTTGCAGGCTGTAATTTTCTGTCGGCGACAGCCACAGCTTTATCTGTCCATATTCAGTATCGCTTTCCACGATGCAGCTCGCCGCACCGTCGAGTTCCCCGTCGCTTACCTGAAAGGCATAGGACTCCAGCAGTTCAGGTATTCGCAGATGACTTAAGGAAAGACTGTGACCTGTTACTACGGCGGTACATCCGAAAGAAGCATCCAAGGACGCCCTGCCGTCGAGTTTCGGATCCAGATTAAGATAGCGGCCGCCTTCCTTATCGTAGCCGTATTCCACCGCCCAATTTCCCGCTTCCTTAAACAGGCCGGATTCCCGGGAGAATTGGCGAAGGGAACCGCTTTCGGATCTTGCTACTTTACCCGTAGCCACGTCGATGGTTCGGCTATCCCAGGAGGCGTGCCACCCCTTTGCATCATCAATGAAAAAATTGACATCCTCATAGCCACGGAGTTTTTGCCTGGTTTCTGTGTCGTTTTTTCCTTCCGGAACAATCTTTTCGCCTACGGAACTGATGTGCATGGCTGCGCTGCCCAGCCATCCGTAGGAGTCACGAAAAGCAGCCAGGATCGCTTCCTCATCCAGAGCCCTGACTGCCGGGGCGATAAGAAAACACAGTACAGCCAACGCAGCAACAGTATATTTTCGTTGTCTCATAAAGGTTTTCATGACTTATCTCCTTTTTATTGTTTTGCGTAGATGTTGATTGATCTATATCGTGGTAATTATAACATAGCCGTGGCAGTTTGGCAAGAGGTTGAAAGGAAGAAGATTCACGTCAGATGCAGTGCTCATAGCGGAAGCGTTTCTTTACTTTCATTTTTCCTGCCGGGTTGCATTATATAAGGTATGCTTCCGGTCTGCGCTCCATTGCTTTTTTTGCCGTTGCTGTCTGCCGGGTGTGTTGTGCTAATTTGCTATTTTAATCTGGCTTTTGCTACAATGTGTCTCTGTGCGTAGTCGTGTCTGTAAGAAACGGCTGTCGCTCCCTGCATTTGGAGTGTACTCCGCAGCACCTTCCCTCAGATTTATCTGAACGGCTGGTCTGTGTTTTTCAGGAGGACAGAGGGTCTCAAGTCTTTTCCGGCAGATCCATAGGTATTCGTAAATATGTTTGAGAATCTGGCAAAACGTCTTGACTCCGTATTCAAAACAATACGTGGCCAGGGGCGGTTGACAGAAGCCAATATGCGCGATGCGATGCAGCAGATCCGCACCGCATTGCTCGAAGCTGATGTCAATTACCAGGTAGTCAAAAAGTTTATCGCAGAAGTGCAGGAAGCGGCGCTGGGCCAGGAAGTGCTGGCGAGCATTCACCCGGGTCATCAGATCGTGAAGATCGTTCATGACACCCTCGTGCGGACCATGGGCGAGAAGAACGAGCCGCTGAACCGTGCTTCCAAAGGGCCGACTGTTATCATGCTCTGCGGTTTGCAGGGGCAGGGTAAAACAACCAGCGCCGGGAAACTGGCGGTGCATCTGAAAAAATCAGGGCATAAGACCCTGCTTGTCGGCGCGGACGTATATCGTCCCGCCGCAATAAAACAGCTTGAAATTGTGGCGAAGCAGGCTCAGGCGGAAATGTTCAGTCTGGGCGAGCATGCCGATCCGGTGGAAACCTGTCTCATGGCGCGGGGCGAAGCGAGTCTTCGCGGTTGCGACACGATTATTCTGGATACTGCCGGACGCCTTCACGTTGACGAAGAGATGATGCTTGAAGCACGTCAAATCGCTGAACAGTTGAATCCGCATGAAATTCTGTTTGTGGCAAATGCCATGACCGGTCAGGATGCGGTGAATTCCGCCCGGCAGTTCCATGATGCATTGCCGCTCACAGGGGTTATTCTGACGCAGATGGACGGTGACGCCAGAGGCGGTGCTGCCATCAGTCTCATCGATGTCACAGGCTGCCCCATAAAATTTGTGGGTACCGGTGAAAAACTGGAAGCCCTTGAGCCCTTCCATCCCCAGCGCATGGCTGACCAGATTCTGGGAATGGGCGATATCGTTTCTCTGGTGGAAAAGGCGCAGCAGGTCGTCGACCAGGAAAAGGCGCTGCACTTCCAGAAAAAAGTGCGCAAAGGCGATTGGGATCTGGAAGATTTTCTGGATCATATGCGACAGTTGAAGAAGATGGGCAGCATGACCGAACTGCTGCAGAAAATCCCCGGCATCAGTAAGATGATGCCCCAGGGGATGGATTTCGCTGAAGACGAGATGAAGCATACAGAAGCCATTATTCTGTCCATGACGCTCAAAGAGCGGCGCAATCCCAATATCATCAATGGAAGCAGACGCAGGCGCATTGCCGACGGGAGCGGTCTTTCCGTGCAGGATGTGAATGCCCTTTTAAAAGAATTTCAAAAAATGAAAGTGATGATGAAACAGGCGATGAAAGGCGGCAAAGGCCGGAAAATGGGCAGAATGCCCGGCGGTCCCATGCCTCCCATGCCAGGGCTCTGAATCAATTCAGTGCAACAGCCTGTCTGACCTTCAAGGCAGGTTCATATATACAGGTACTTGTTTTTAGTTTTCTGACGTACGTTTAAAGAATGCGTAGCATAAGCCAGGCTACAGAGAGGATCATCATGGCGACAGTGATTCGTATGAAACGCGGCGGTTCCAAGGGACAGCCCTACTACCGTATTGTGGTTCAGGACTCGCGTACACGCACCCGCGGGCGGGAACTGGACATTCTCGGGTTTTATCACCCGACGGCACGCCCGGAGCCGATAAGCGAAATCAATATACACCGTGCGCTCGACTGGCTGGGACATGGGGCTCAAATGTCCGATACCGCCCGTTCTGTCATGAGCAAACTCGGTGTGCTGAAGCACTTCCATGACGGAACACGGCCCGAAGAGGCTGTCGCAACCCGGAAGGGTGAGGCTGTTGTGGACAAAGGTTACAATGCCCCGCCGCCGCCCAAGGCTGCCAAAGCGCCCGTAGAAGAAAAAGCAGAAGAAGCAGCCGTCGAAGAATCCGTTGAAGCGGTGGCTGAAGAGACCCCTGCGGAAGAGGCATAATGTCAGCAAAAGATCTTGTCGAATTTGTAGCCAAAAAACTGGTTACCTGTCCTGATTCAGTCAGCGTGCGGCTTATTGAGAGCGATACCGGCGAAACCGTGCAGCTGACAGTGGACGAAGCGGATATGGGTCGTATCATCGGAAAGAATGGACGAACCATTAAAGCCCTGCGTACACTCCTTTACGCTGCCGGTACGAAAAGCGAAAAAAATCTCGGGTTGGAAATTACCAACCAGACAGAAGCGCAGTGAATCAGCCTGAACGGATTGTGATCGGTCAGGTACTTGCTGTGGAGGCTGCCAGACGCAGCCTGCGCATACAGTTGAAACATAAGTATCTTCAGTCGCTGGATGACTGCGACCGCATCTGGCTTACCACGGTCGACGGAGTCCCGCTTCGGGCGAAAATAGAAACTTGCGAACGCAACGGCACATCTGCCCGTGTGGCTTTAACCGCCGGTATCTGCCGTGATGAAATGCAGGCCTTGCACCGGGCGGAAGTTGCGGTGGACAGCAGAGACTGCAAAAAAGTCTCGGCAGACATGCCCGATCTGGAAGAGCTCGAAGGCTTTAAAGTCATTGCTCCCGGCGGTCGTCTTCTTGGCGTGGTTTTCGAAACTATCGATACTCCGGCAGGCGGGGTAATTCGTCTCCTCACCGGTGAGGGGCGCACCGCTGCACTGCCCGTGATTGCGGAAGTCATTGCCTCTGTGGATATAAATAAAAAAAGAATCGCTGTTGTCGATCCGGAGCCTTTTCTGGTGATGGACGATGCCCTGGGAAACGAATAGCCTTCGGGTACAGAACTGGACAGTGTCATGCGGATAGACATCCTCACGCTCTTTCCGGAAATGCTTGAGCCGGCACTTCGTATCGGCATTTTGGGCAGGGCGATTGCCAAAGATATACTGACGGTCAATCTGGTGAATCCGAGAGATTTCGCCCATGACCGGCATCGGACTGTGGATGATGCGCCTTATGGCGGCGGAGCAGGCATGGTGATGACCTGTCCGCCCGTTTTTGAGGCAGTCGAAAGTTTAATCAGTAAAAACTCTCTGGAACATGTGGTGCTTCTTTCACCCCGAGGCCGGAAACTGGATCAGAATCTGGTTCGGGAAATGGCAGGGTGGAAAGACATGGTGCTCCTCTGCGCCCGATATGAAGGCATGGATGAACGCATTGCTGAAACACTGGTGACCGAAGAAATCTCCATTGGTGATTATGTGCTGAGCGGAGGCGAAGCGGCCGCACTGGTGTTGGTCGAAGCCGTCAGTCGCATGGCTCCCGGCGTAGTGGGTAACTGGGAATCTGTGGATACCGATTCTTTTTACCATGGCATTCTGGGATATCCCCAGTACACGCGCCCGCCCGTGTTCAGAGGAAAAGAAGTACCTCGGGTGCTGCTCGAAGGCAACCATGAGGCTATCAGAAAATACAGACGCAGGGAAGCGCTCCGGGCAACCTGGATCCGACGCCCTGAATTATTGACTAACTTAAGCAAAGAAGACTTGGAATTACTTGCCGAGATTGGCGTGCATCTGCCGCCGTCCAATAAGGAGAACTTACCGTGAATTTAGTCGAGGAATACGCAAGCCAGTATTGCAAAGAAAGCCAGGCACTCCCCAAATTCAAAGTTGGGGACAATGTACGCGTGCATTTTCGCATTGTCGAAGGCGAAAAAGAGCGTGTCCAGGTCTATGAAGGCGTTGTTATCAGCCATAAAGGCAAAGATAGCCCCACCGCTACCTTTACCGTCCGGCGTGTTGCCTTCAACGAGGGTGTGGAGCGTGTGTTCCCGCTGCATTCGCCCCGCATTGAAAAAGTGGAAGTGACCCGCGAAGGTCGTGTCCGCCGTGCCAAACTCTACTACCTCCGTGACCGCTCCGGCAAGGCTGCCCGCGTGAAAGCCCGCCGCCGCAACGTCCAGGCCTGAGCTTCCCCCTGAATTTAATCATTCATCCCTGCCCGCTCTGCCAAGCAGAACGGGTAGGGATTTTTTTTGTGGGCGCAGGCGATGCAGGCCGGTAATTCAAGACGCCCAGATGGTTGTTTCTCTCTTGCGTCGGTGGAGATTCTTTGCCATAATCTTTAGGGAGAAAGCGGAAGGTTCGTTTTCTTTATTTATCGTTCAATAAACAAAGCAGCATGATTATGAACTATTCTTTTTCCAGTTATGGCAGAGGATCGGTGGAGCCGTCGCCGGTGAACCGCATGATGGCAGCTTTTGCCACAGATTTTCGGGATGCAAAAGACATCAACCTCGGGGTGGGTTATGTGAATGAAAAGACCATTCCGACAGAGCTGCTGGCTGAGGTGGTGAAAGAGATTGCTTCCTGCCCGCAGGACTTCCGACAGGCCTTTAATTACGGCGGGCCACAGGGTGCTCCCGGTCTGATTCAGGCGTTGCGTGATTATTACGTGGAGGAAGCCATTGGCGGGATGACTGAAGAAGTGATGTCAGCACAGGAGGTGGTCATCGGCCCGAGCGGTGCCACGAGCATTCTGGAAGCGCTGGCAGATATTTTTGAGCCGGGCATTGTCATCACTGCTGATCCCATGTATTACATCTACTGCAATCATCTGGAGCGCAAGGGGTTTCAGGTGATTACAGTGCCGGAAGAGAAAGAGGGGCTTAACCCGGCATCAGTCCGGCGAAAACTGGAATCGCTGGGTGATCAGGCACAAAGGCTTTCTTTTTTCTACGTGGTGACTGTGAATAATCCGAGCGGGAACGTGTTGTGCAATGCCTATCGCCGGGGGCTTGCACAGCTGGCAAAAGAGTGGTCAGCGCGGCTGGGTCGTCTCTGTCCGGTCTTTTTTGATCAGGCCTATGAATGGCTGATCCACGACCCGGAGGCGGAGCCGCCCCGCTCAGCGTTGGTCGATACTCCGGATGCACCTGTGTATGAAATCGGCACTTTATCGAAAGTGCTGGCTCCTGCCATGCGCATCGGGTTTATGCTTGGCGCTCCCGGCGTTCTGATGCAGGCGCTTGTACAAAAAACCAGCGATGTGGGATTCAGCGCGCCACTGCTCAATCAGGAAATAGCAGCGGTGATGCTGTGTCGTTATATGCACGATCAAGTGGCCCGTGTGAAGGCAGGCTACAGAGCAAAAAGCGAGATTGTCGGACAGGCAATCCGGGAGAAGCTTCACCCCTGGCTGGAAGAAGTTTGCGGCGGTACAGCCGGTTTCTACTATTATCTGACTTTTAAAAACATCCGCACCGACAGTACGTCCCCTTTTTTCCGCTATCTTGCCCGAACCACAGGCATTGAAAAATATGACGGTCCTTCCGGAGATCCTTATCCGCGGGTCGTTTATATCCCGGGAGAATTCTGTGTACATCCCGGGGGAAGCCTCAAGGATGCCGGAATGCGGCAGCTGCGCCTTTCCTATGGTTTTGAAGAGGCGGATGCGATCGTGGAGGCGCTGAACCGAATGAGGGACGCAGCATGCTTTGCTGAGTCGCATGTCTGATTCCAGCCTGTCTGTATCGCCTTACACCGAAAGTCAGATACGTACTGTCGCCGGTTTTTTAGGAAGGAAAATGCGGAACAGGTATTTCAGTCGTGAATGAGTAAAAACACTGCTTCTCGCCGTTTTTTCCTTTTCACTTGCCTGAGAAGCAATGTTGATCAGCACGCCTGCCATCCACAGATTGGTCATCAGGGCGCTGCCGCCATAGCTTACGAAGGGGAGAGGAAGCCCTTTGGTCGGCAGCCACCCAAGGTTAACCAACATGACGAAGAAGGCCTGAAAGACAATGAGCGTCGTAATTCCGACAGCCAGAAGAGACCCGAACAGATCAGGCGCCCGCACCACAGTCCGAATGCCCGCAATGAGAATGGCTGTAAATAGCAGCACTACCACAATGGTTCCCACCAGCCCCAGTTCTTCACCGATCATGGCAAAGATAAAATCTGTATGTGCAGCCGGGAGATAACCGAGTTTCTGCTCTCCGAAACCTACACCGCGCCCCCAGACACCTCCCTGATAGAAAGAAGAGAGCGATTGAATTAATTGATAGCCGTGACTATCCCGTGCTGCCCAGGGATCCATAAATGATTTAATTCGGGTCGCTCTGTACCCTTCCATGGCAATAAGCGGGATAATTGCGGTGATACCTACCGCACCTGCAAGACCCAGGTGGGCAATGCGGGCGCCGGCAGTCCATATAATGATGAACGTGGCAACGGACATGACGACAGGAATTCCGAGATCCTTTTGCAGCACAACTATCCCGGCGAAAAGCCCGAGATAAAATCCCGGCTTTACAAGGCTGGTTGTCCAATAGCTCATATTATCCTGCTGTTTAGATAATCGGACAGCGAGCATGAGTACAAGGGTGAAACGTGCCAGTTCAGCAGGCTGAAAACTCAGCTGTTTCCATCCGATCCACCGATAAGCGCCGCCCATGCTCAGCCGAAGACCGGGAATAAAAGTGCACGCAAGGAGAATCAGCGTGCCAATCAGAAATGCTTTCCGAACCGCCGGACTTCCGAGCACGTGGTAATCAAGTATCATTGTGAAGAAAAAACCGATCAGCCCTAAGCCGAGAAACGCCAGATGTTTATAGAGAATCATGGATTTGGGCCCGCGCACGGCATCAATACTGTACATCATCAGTGTGCCCAGCAGAACCAGCGCCAGTACAGCCATGATCAGTGTATTGGTTTCTTTTTTCATTTTCCTTTCTCCTCGCCTGTATGCAGATCTTCTTTAAGCGCATGAACGCAGTTTTTGAAATCACCGCCCCGCTCCTCATAATTGCTGTACCAGTCAAAACTGGCGCAGGCAGGGGAGAGGAGGACAACACTGCCGGGTGAAGCCGCCGTATATGCCTTGTAAACGGCGTCTTTCATGGTTGTTCCCCGGCAAATGAAAACGTCTTTTTGAAAGCATGCTTCAAGAGCCGGCGCTTCCTCGCCAATAGTTATCAGGGTACTGACATGGTCACGGATAAGAGAACGGAGCGGTTCATAACTGCTGCCTTTTCCTTCTCCTCCCGCAATCAGAACCACCGGCTGCACAAAGCTTTCCAGCGCCACCCGGAGGCTGTCTATATTGGTGGCTTTTGAATCGTTGAAAAATGCGATCCCGTTGATGGAAGCGACATATTCAATGCGGTGCTCAACACCTGCAAACTGCCGCAGTCCCTGTAAAACTCCGCCCCAGTCCAGTCCCAGTGCATGAGCGGCAGCAAGCACGGCAGTAATATTTTCTTTATTATGCAGTCCCGGCAGTGGACTGTCTTTTGCATCGGCGGCAATTTCGCCGTCCTGATAGAAGTGGGCGGTATCATAGCTCCAACCCGTTTTATCGCCATCCCTTGCTTTTCCGAACCAGACTGTTTCTGCCTGAAAAGGAAGAGGCAAGGCGCGTAAAGCGGCGTAATCTTTATTTAGAATGACTGTGTCACCTGACTGCATGCGTTGAAATATACGTGCTTTTGTTGCGCCATAGCATTCCATGGTTCCATGCCTGCCCAGATGATCCGGGGTAAGATTGAGAATGACGGCAACTTTCGGGTGAAATGTATCTGCCGTTTCCATCTGATAACTGCTTACTTCCAGCACGGTATATTCAGGTTGTTCTTCTTTTGCAGTAACTTCCGACCATGCGGTATGTGTGTTGCCTGCCAAAGCGACACTATACCCACAGGTGCGGATCATGGTGTAAAGGAGACTGGTAGCGGTGGTTTTTCCATTGGTTCCGGTGACGGCAATAACGGTGGAGTGATTGAACCAGGAGGCGAATTCCAATTCTCCGACGACGGGTATGCCTTTTTCTTTCGGTATGTCCAGGCAGGGGGCGCTATAGGGGACACCCGGATTGATTACAACGAGATCGGCGGTTTGAAAGAGGGGAGATGTATGCCCGGCCGTTTCCACAGGAATTCCCCGGGTGCGACAGATCTCCAGCCAGTTTTCCAGCGATTGTCCGTCGTTCCGCTCGCTGATAAAAGGCATCCCTCCCTTTTCCATAATGAGCTGCGCCGCTGCCACCGAAGAGCGGCCCAGCCCCACTAGAAGGATATGTTTACCTGTCAGATCCATATTTTCCCGGTGTTTGTCAACGAAGCTTTAATGCGCCCAGACTGAGAAGCGCAAACAGAAACGCAAGAATCCAGAAACGCAGGGTTACTTTGGTTTCCTTCCAGCCGCACAATTCAAAATGATGATGCAGCGGCGACATGCGGAAAACACGTTTCCCTGTCAGTTTAAATGAAAATACCTGAATGACGACGCTTGCTGCTTCCAGAACAAAAAGACCGGCAACAACGGGAAGCAGCAGTTCCTGTTTGGTCAGCAGCGCCAGCGCACCGATGGCTCCGCCCAATGCCAGAGAGCCGGTGTCGCCCATGAAGACTTCTGCGGGATGTCCGTTAAACCAGAGAAAACCCAGGCCGGAGCCAAGAAGTGCCGCCCCGAAGACGAAGAGTTCGCTTGCCTCGGGAACATAGGTTAGGAAAAGATAGCGTGACCAGTCTGCCCGGCTGATGATATAGGCGATGGCTGCATAGGCAAGAATGGAAATGATGGAAACGCCGGCGGCAAGCCCGTCCAGCCCGTCGGTAAGATTGACGGCGTTGGTTATGCTGACCATGACAAGTGTGACGAAGAAGATGTAAAAGAAGCCCAGGGGGATAAATAGTTCTTTGAATCCCGGAATCCCCAGCTTGGTATGAAGGTTCGGAACGCTTTCCGCAATCATTCCGGAGAAACTCTGCTCCAGTAACAGCCGGTTAAAGCGGATCAGATCCCGTTCACTCATCTTCTCAGGGGAAGACTGGAGGAGCCGTCTTGCTTCCGGGTTCTTTACAATGTCGTGCCAGAGTGCTTCCTCGTAGAGCTCTGTGCTGCGAAGTGCCAGATTGAGTTCTTTCAGCACTGTCTGCTGTTCTTCATCGGTGATCTGTGCTTCATTTACATTTCCTCTGATGATGCTCCTGCACTCCGGGGACAACATACTGCAGATTTTTTTTACATCCGGGGTCTGGCTTCGCTCGTGTGCGCCTGCCAGCATCGATTCCAGAAGAGGCCAGTTGATGACGTCCCGATGCAGCACATAGGATTCGCTGACAGTAATGGGGTTATTGACCAGATAAATACCCAGAAGCAGACCCGTCAGAATCTGACCGGCGAATTTTGCCCGGGCGCTCAAGCCTGCATTATGTTTGCGTTTCAGTTTGATGAAATCATCCATAAACCCCAAAGCGCCCATGACCAGGAGGATAATCATGGAAACCCATAGAAGGCGGTTCGACAGTCTGCCCCACAGAAGCAGAGCGGCAAGGGTGGAAACGATGATCATCAGGCCACCCATGGTGGGTGTTCCTGCTTTTCCTTTATGAAGTTCGTGCAGGCTTTCGACATGCTCTTCTCTGATATACTGTCCGATTTTCAGCTGGCGCAGCCTCCGGATAATTGCCGGACCTAAAAGGATGGAAAGAAAAAAAGCGGTGAAAGCGGCACCGCCCGCACGGACGCTGTGGTAGCTTAATACGTTGGTGAAGCCCACCTCATCTTTCAGAAGAACAGACAGCCAATATGCCATGAAATCCACCCGTTATTGCCCGGCCGGGGCAATACTTTTCCACTGCTCAAATACTGTTTCCATTTTCATGCCCCGGGAGCCTTTGAGCAGAACCGCATCTCCCGCCGCCGTGTTATTCTGCAGCCAGGCTGCAGCCTCCTGGTGGCTGGCACAGGCAAATGCCTGATCCAGCCCTGCCCGATGTGCCGCCTCCGCCATGATACCGCCATACCCGCCAAGCGATAAAAGGAAGTCAATAGACAGGGACGCCGCAAAACGACCGATATCCGCATGCAGGGCTTCCGCTGATTTTCCCAGTTCAAACATGTCTCCCAGCACTGCTATGCGGCGCTGCCCGGGATAGTCCCGGAGCGCTTCCAAAGATGCTTTCATGCTTGCCGGGTTGGCGTTGTAACTGTCATCCAGCACATGCACGCCCTGAAAAAGGGCTTCTTTGAATCTCGCTGCTTTTTTACAGGCGTCACGGAGAGGAGCTTCAAGAGAAATGATGCCATGGCGCAGCCCCGCAGCTACCGCCAGCAGCACATGAGAGACATGGGCACGAATGCGGAGCGGAAGACGCAGTGTTCCCACAGGGTGCACCTTCAGAACCATTTCACCCTCATCATCAAACCGAAGTTCTTTCAGATACACATCCCCGCCCGTACCGAAACGTACCGTTTCTCCCCGAAAACGTTCGCCCATCGCTCTGCAGAGCGGGTCATCCATATTCACATAAAAACATCCCTTTTCAGGAAGTGCTTCCATCAGCTCCGCTTTGGCTGCTGCCACGCCTTCCAGTGATCCGAAGCCTTCAAGATGGGCAGGCGCCACAAGTGTAACTACGCCCTCATCAGGCTTTGCAAGCCCGCAGAGCGCCCGGATTTCGCCGATATGGTTGGCGCCCATTTCTATAATGCCGAAGTGAGTTGCCTGAGACAGGCGCAGCAGCGAAAGAGGGCATCCGATATCGTTGTTAAGGTTGCCTTGTGTTTTTTCCACCACATATTCAGAAGAGAGTACAGAGGCGAGCATGTCTTTTGCCGTAGTTTTTCCGCAGGAGCCTGTGATGCCGATAATGCGTGCGGGGCAGCGGTCTCTATGTGCGCCTGCAAGCCGCTGCAGTGCTTCCAGTGCGTTGGATGTCTGAAAAAAAGGATCTTTATAGCCCGATCCGTCTGTTACAGCCGCAACAGCGCCTTTTTGAAAAGCAGCCGCCACGAAATCATCCCCGCGGAAGTTTTCTCCATTCAGTGCGAAAAAGAGGTCGCCTTTCTGCAGTGTCCGGGTATCTGTGGACACGCCTGTGATCACCGGAGCGTCCTGCATGCTTCCCGATAAAGAAAGCCCCATCATGGCACCGGCTTCCTGCAGTGTATAATGCATGCTCATAATGAAAGAGCTTTCAGAGCGGCGCGCGCTGCTTCCCGGTCGTCAAAATGTCGCCGCTCGGTTCCGATAATCTGGTAATCTTCATGACCCTTGCCGGCGATCAGTATAAGATCGCCCGGTGCTGCCATTGATACAGCTTTTTCTATTGCTTCCTGACGGGATTCAATGACCAGATAGTCATCGCCTTTATATTTCTGCCGTTTCTGCAGTCCAATCTCCACATCCAGCAGGATCAGGAAAGGATCTTCTGTTCGGGGGTTGTCCGAGGTGATAATGGCCAAGTCGGCGAGCTCCGCCGCAACAGCACCCATTTTCGGACGTTTGCTTTTATCCCTGTCGCCTCCGCAGCCGAATACGACAATGACTTTTCTCTTGCAGACAGCCCGGGCGGCGTTGAGTGCGTTGCGCAATCCGTCATCGGTGTGAGCGTAATCGACGACAACCTGAAAAGGAAAACCTTCGCCGACAGCTTCCATGCGCCCCGGGATCGATGTCAGGGAAGCAAGTCCGGCGGCTATTGCTTTCAGCGGTATGCCTGCTCCGTGACAGATCGCTGCAGCGCACAGTGCATTCTGCACATTATGCCTGCCGACGAGAGAAAGCGTGACCGCTGCAGAGCCTTCGGGGGTGACCAGTGTAAATTGTGCGCCGTGAATATCGAGAACCACCTCTTTTGCATGAATGGTTCCGCCTTTTCCATAGGAGATGCAGGCTTCAGGAAAAGCCTCAATAAAACGCGCTGCCGAAGGGTCTTCCCGGTTGACGGCTGAAAAGCAGGGACGGGCGCCCTGCGGATCCTGAAAAACAGCATGCAGTTTGTGAAACAGCAGCAATTTGGCTTCAAGATAAGCGTCCATGGACTGATGGTAGTCCAGATGGTCCTGTGTGAGGTTCGTAAAGGCGCCTATATTGAAATGAATGCCTGCGACACGTTCCTGCTCCAGGGCGTGAGAGCTGACTTCCATGACGACATGTGTGCAGCCCTGCTGTTTTGCCCGGGAAAAAAGTTGAGCCAGGTCTTCGCCAAAAGGGGTCGTATGTGCTGCGGGCACTTCTTCTTCCGGCAGGCTGTATCCGAGTGTGCCGAAGTTGGCGCACAAAAATCCGGAATGATTCAGGATCTGCTGTATCAGGCAGCAGGTGCTTGTTTTTCCGTTAGTGCCCGTAACGCCGATCACACACAGATTTTCGGAAGGGTTGCCTTCCAGAGCATGCGCAATGAGTCCTGCTGCCCGTCGGGGATGCTCATAAAAAATGTAGGGTTTCCCGAAAGCGTCAGCGATGTCTTTACGATTACCCAGAACGGCTGCTGCACCGTTGGCAACAGCCTGTTCCATATAGGAATGTCCGTCAGATTTCTGCCCCGCTCTTGCAATAAACAACGAGCAGGGATGCACTTTTCTAGAATCTTCCGTAACAGAATTGATTTCCAATTCCCGGTGAATCGGCGGAATATCCAGCAGTGTGCTCAGTTCATCCTGCGTCATCGGGGTTCCCTTTTTCCATGGGCGGCATTTTGTCGGAAAAGCGGATACTGCAGACCTTCACATCGCCTACCGATAATCCCGGAGCAAATTCCTGTTCCACGGCCCAGCCGACACCCTGTGCATCAAGAACAATACCCATCCGCTGCAGTTCCATTCTGACCTGAGACTTTGTTTTTCCCGTCAGATCAGGCATTGCTTTCTCATCACCTTTGGCAGCCATGGGCCGCGCAACCAGAGAAATGCCGTCAAGCGGTGTGATCAATGCCTGAAAGTTTTCATCGATGTCTTCCGGTGCAGGCGGAGGAGAGACGGTGTCGGCATCTTCTTCGGCGATAAG
This sequence comes from Candidatus Hydrogenedentes bacterium ADurb.Bin170, assembly GCA_002070275.1. Taxonomy (GTDB): domain Bacteria; phylum Hydrogenedentota; class Hydrogenedentia; order Hydrogenedentales; family CAITNO01; genus JAAYJV01. Next base: position 51,073 of record MWCY01000002.1, on the reverse strand, counting down.
ATCGGCAATAAGTGTTCTCTCTTTGTCTTTGCTCTGCGCAGGTGCCTGCTCTTTCGGTGCTGTCTTTTTGACGGGTTCCATACGGGGGTTGTCCGGGTTAACGACGGGATCTTCCGGCGTTCCCAGACGGATTAGCGCATCTTTTACCACTTCCTGGAAAACAGGCCCGCAGACAAAGCCGCCCCAGCGCTGACGGATTGCCGGTTCCTGAACCACGATGACACCCACAATACTGGGAGACGCTACAGGTGCAAAACCTGCAAAGACAGCGGTGTAACGATCAGGATCATATCCGCGTCCGTTGCTTTTTGCCATTTGTGCTGTGCCGGTCTTGCCGCCCACGCGGAATTCAGGGATATTTGCGGTCGTACCTGTGCCATGCAGCACGACCTGGTGGCAGAGTTCCACCATGGTCTTTGCTGTGTCCGGAGACAGAACGCGTTTCGGTGGAAGGGGATCATGCTTATAGGTCACCTCCCCGTACCGGTTCACCGCCTGTTCAACAAAATAGGGTTCCACCAGAAGGCCGCCACTGGCAATCACCGCAAAGGCACGCGCCAGTTGTAATGAGGTTACGGCAATTTCCTGGCCCATGGGCAGGGAGCCCATGGACAGACGAGACCATTTCTCACGGGCGTGGTAAATCCCAGTGCTTTCATGCTTAAAATCACGGGACGTTTTTTCGCCGAATCCGTAAAGGCGAATCCATTCGTCCATGCGTTCCGGACCGAGCCGTTTGCCCAGTTTGATCATGGCGACATTGCTGGATTTGGCAAAGGCATAAGAGAAGGGGATTACGCCCAGCCTGTAGAAATCTTTTATATAATGCCCGTAAGGATTGAATCCGCCGTTCTCGCAGTCAATCATTTCTTCCGGATAGACGAGATGATTTTCAAGCGCCGCGGAGGAAACGACGATTTTGAAAGCAGAGCCCGGTTCAAAACGATCCAGAGCGACACGATTTTTCCGCAGTGCAGGGTCATACAGATCGTAATGGTTCGGATCAAAAGCGGGGCGGTTGGCAAGGGCAAAGATGGCGCCCGTATGAGGATCCATCAGGATGCCCATCGCTGCCTTTGCGCCCACTTCTTCCATGCGTTTGTCCAGACAGCGCTCAAGCGTCTGCTGCATGTTGATGTCTACAGTAATCTGTACCTTGTCTCCCCCTTCAGGCTCCTGATAAGACAAAAGCCCCGAAGGCAGCAGCTGTCTGCCGTTGTCTGTTCTGGCGCGGATTTCTCCGGCGCGCGGGTGCAGATATTTGTCAAAGGCCAGTTCCAGCCCTTCGCTGGCTTCCCCGGCGCGATTTACAAAGCCTAAAAGATGCGCTGCGCTGTCGCCGTAGCGATAGTGCCGCAGGGGTTCGTCTCGAAGCGAGAGAGAAGGTTCGGAAGCAATAATCTTTTCAAGTTCTTCTCTGGAAGGTTTTTCTATCCAGCGCTTGATGGTGTTCATTTTGCGCACCTGGCCGGATTCGTCCAGTTTGGCAAGGCGTGCAAAAATATCTTCCCAGGACATATCAATGTGCTTGCTGAGAAAGGTTGCAAGTGCATCCGCATCTTCCACCTTCCGCGGATCGACCTGCAGTGTCGGTGCTGACTTGTTTACCGCAAGCACTGTTCCGTTGCGGTCGAAAATCTCGCCGCGCTGATTTTTAATGAAAAAACGCCCGATATGTGTTTCATCCTCTGAAGCCAGGTTTTCCTGAGGATGAAAGTTGGAATATACCAGCATACCGATAATGAAAGTACCGAGAACGAGAAGTCCGGCACCGGCGAAACAGGCGCGTAGCTGATGCTGCTGCATGGCCTTCCGTTTTAAATCAGGATCAGGGTGCAGTGGAAACCGCCGCAGAAATGCCATGAGATGGTACCTCCCTTTTTTTCAGGAACGGCAGAGCCTGCAATTCTCTCCGTTCCGCCGCCGTTTATAATGATGCCAGCATGTCACCGACCGACATGAAAGACAACTCCGGATCCTCTACCTCAGCCGGCGCTGGAACGGTCTTAAGTTCAACGGCTTCAACAGCCGGTACGGTCTGCACGGGGATAGCAGGTGCTGCTTCCAGTTCAGGACGATTCGCCATCTCTATCCGTTTAACGGGAGGATTCAGTCCTTCAAGAGGCCTCTGCAGATTATCCAACCGGAGAATGGGCGCTTTTCGGGGGACTTCACGATATTGAACCACCTGAAACTGGTACACGTCCGGATTCTGCAATCCCAGTTCCTCGGCTTTTTTTTCCATAAATTCTTTGGGCTTTACCTGTGACAGCAACGAGTTCTGTTGTGTCAGCTCGTCTTCCAGTGCGCGCCGCCTGGCGCCCAGCCGCCCGATTTCATAATCATTATTACGTCGTTGAATATTGAAGTAGGCGTCAATGAAGAGAAGAGAAAACAGACCTGCGAGGCAGAAGAGCCGAAAAATCCATGCCCAAATGTTCTGATCTTGACCGACTTTGCAGAAAATCTTCATTTTCTCACTCCTTAATACCTTCACTCCGCGGATTGAAGCCGCTCCAGTACTCTGACTTTTGCGCTTTTAGCGCGAGGATTACGCTGAATTTCTTCCGGGGTTGGCAGGACAGGACGGGCAGTAACTGTTTTATACAGGGCTGGAACACGTTTCAGAATACGCCCGTCCGGACGCAATTCTGTCTGCTGTCTGCTGAGCCTTTTAAACAGCTCTTTTACTAAGCCGTCTTCACCGCTGTGAAAAGAAATGACTACCAGCCTGCCGCCTGGAGACAAGGATTCCGCCCCATGCTCCAGTCCGGTTTTTAAATGATTCAACTCGTCATTGACCGCCATGCGGACGGCCTGAAACACCTGGCGAAGCTCTACAGGATTGGGAACAACATGGTTTAATGCATCCCGGATCGCTTCTGCCAGATCTGATGTGCTTTTCAGCTGCCCCTGATCACGGCGCTTGCAGATGTGCCGTGCAATACGGCGCACAGGCCGGACATCCCCAAACTCTTTCAGCACCTGCTCAAGATCCCGGGGACTGACACACTGCAGCCAGGCAGCAGCATCAAGAGGCGCATCAGAGTCCATACGCATGTCCAGCGGGCCCTCTTTCAAATAGGAAAATCCCCGTTCCGCCCGGTCTATCTGCATGCTCGAAACACCGGCATCAAGAAGAATGCCGTCAACAGCGGGGCATCCCTGCGCCTCCAGAATGGTCTTCAACTCACTGTAATTTGCCCGGACCACAGTGGCTGCCGGATAGGGGCTCAGCCGCTTGCGTGTCAGGGCAACGGCTTCTTTGTCGCGGTCAATAGCTATAAGCCGTCCTTGACCCAGATGGCGGGCGATTTGTTCCGAATGACCGCCGGCACCCGCCGTCATATCCACATAAATGCCACTGCTGCGCAGCTGAAGAAAGGAGATTGTCTCTTCAAGCATCACCGGTGCGTGAGGAGCGGGGAAATCGGACATGCGCTTGTCTCCCGACTGCTGCCGCCCAGCCGGCATCTTCATATGATTACGCTGCTTCTTTCTGATACTGCCGGATTGCCTCCGCTTCCGTATCGAAACACATGAGAACCCGGCAGAGACCCATGAGACGCAGCATGCGCTGCGTATGGAGATTGGCGCAGGCAAGTTTCAGACCGCCGCCATACTGCTGGAGTTCACTGAGCAGTTCCAGCAAAACGCCGAAGCTCGGGTATTCAATCATGCCGACGTGCCGCAGATTCAGCACCAGATGAAACTGGTGTTTGCGGATGTTGCGGGCAACGGCCTCACGGAGTTTGTGAATTTCAGCCTGGTCGAGCACGCCCGAAGCAGTCAGCACTGCCACTGCATCTTTGGTCTGTTGATCAATCGTTAACATGTTTCGCTTCCTCCTGAATGTTTGTCGATGCGCTGTGACCCGAAAAAATCTCGCTAGCCCGTACTTTATAGTCATCCATATTTTGTAAGCTGTATTCTGTCCACCGCGACTTATTCCAAATCTCAAGGTGATCTTCAACACCGAGAATCGCACATTCCCGCTCAAGCAGTGCGAAATCTTTCAGACCGTCGCTCAGAGCAATGCGCCATTGCGCATCCGGCTCAACCCGAATAGAGGCACCCAGAAAAAAACGACGGAATGAAAGAACCTGAGGATCGAGTGGCGCATTGGGAAGATTTTTAAGCAGCTGCTCCCAGGTCTCTTCACGAAACATAAAGAGCGCACGATCATACCCCCTGGTGATGTACCAGACACGATGATCTTCCTGTTCCATCACACGGCGAAACGTCGCCGGGATAGCCAGCCGCTTCTTACCGTCAAGGATTGTAAAAGATTCTCCGTAGTACATGCGCTTCTTCCCTAAATTTCCAAAATTATCCAAGTAACTCCATTTTAAACCACTATCAGGCTAAAAGTCAATACCTTTTTTGCTTAAAAAACCGTTTCTGCAAGATCATTTTTGACTAAAAGGGAAAGCCACTGTATGTTGTGGATAGAAACAATACACCCACTATAGATAGATGGTCTTGTGGAAGGAGAAAGCAGTCTTCTGAGGCTGTTTTGATGAGTCGGGTGGAGAAAAGTGGAAAATGGCGCACCTGCAGCGTATTTACAGGACGCAAGGGCGGCTGTGCTGCACCTGAAACCCGTTCCGAAATGTTCAAGTCTTTATTAATAGACTGATAAAAATGAAAGTTTTATATTTAAGGTTAATTTATTTTTAAAAACATGCAGTGAAAAGCGTGTACAGATTCGGGAACAGGTTTCACGCTCTCAAGGAGACAGTTATGAAAAAGAACAAGCAAGGCTTTACCCTGATTGAATTGCTGGTTGTGATAGCCATCATCGGTATTCTTGCCGCTATTCTGCTTCCGGCACTGGCACGGGCACGCGAGGCTGCCCGTCGCTCGAGCTGTCAGAACAATCTGAAACAATGGGGCCTGGTATATAAGATGTACGCCAATGAATCTCCTGGCGAAAAATACCCTCCCATGCAGTTTGAAGCCCGGAGCCATCACAATGCCGATATTGCCATCGGTCCCATGGTGAAATCAATCTATCCCGAGTATCTTACGGATCCTTCCATTGCCTGGTGCCCCTCCGATGCATCCAGCAGCCTGGCTGATCTGAAAGATCCTGATACCGGCGATTTTATCCTGCATCTTCATCCCGACCTTATTGACACCAGTTACGGGTATGTGGGGTTTCTTCTGGATAAATGCGGCGATGATCAGCCGGACGAAGCCTTCATTTCGCTGGGCGGTGTTTTTTCCATTATTCCCCAGTTGTCCAACCGCTTTATTCTCGATGATCCGAACGCATCGGGGCCCTACCAGTTTGTGACGCTGGTGCTTACGACTGCCGGTGATGCCATTGCCCGGCGCAGTGCGGGAGAAGATCCGGTAGTTGCCAGTTTTCAGGTGGTGGATAAAGACAAGGAAGTCAGTCCCGTGCAGACCAACAGTCTGGGTCTGATTCCTATGGGCAACGGTTCCAGTAATACGATTAACCGTTTGAGGGAAGGTATAGAGCGTTTTCTCATTACGGATATCAACAACCCGGCAGCAAGTGCCCGCGCGCAGAGCGATATATGGGTCATGTTTGATGCGATTTCAAGCAATATAAAATATTTTAACCATGTGCCCGGCGGTGCCAATGTGCTGTATATGGATGGTCATGTGGAGTTTCTCCGTTATCCGTCCGCCAAAGCACCGGCGAATAAAGGCATGGCGCTGTTTCTCGGCACGTTGATGGATCGTACCCGGGGCTGAACCCTGTAAGCAGGAAGGAAACTGAATATGAAGCACTATGCTTTAGGGATCGCATTATTGTTTGTGCTGCCTCCGCTCCTGCTCCTGAGCGGGTGTGGCCCTTCATCCGAAGAAAAGCAGGTCATGGCGCAGTTCAATGCCATGGATGAGCTGATCCAGCGGGGCGGCTATATTAAAAGTCTGGAAAAATTTGAAAAACGGGATGACCGTACTTTTTCAATTGAAGCGGAGATTGTGGATGCCAACGGCGTGCCGCTGGGCAGGCTGAGATCGGAACGGGTGGAGGGCTTTGCCACGGCGAAACCGCGCATACAATGGTACAAAACTCCGGGTGAACGCGAAGAATGGAATTTGCCAGGCTGGGGTGGCAGACGGGGCGGGCAGGGAAGAGGCAATCGGCCGGACGGCGCACCCCGGGGAGGTCGCGGAGGTCGCCCGGCACAGGATTCCGGTAAAGCGCCTGCCCCCACTGGCACTTCCTGATATTCAGGCACTCAATTCAGCAGCTGATCAATGAGTGAACCTGCCGCACGGCTGGCAGGAGTGTCTTTGCCTCCGTCAATGAGTTTGCCCGCAATACCGCCGCCCATAAGGCTTTCCTGGCCCATCTGCAGCGTCTGTCCCACGCCGTATTCAAGAATCATGCGGGCAACTTTTTTGCTGAAAAAATGATTGGCTATGCCGGTGGTTAAAGCGCCGCCGACTTTCAGCTTTACCTTATCAAGATTGGTCTCTTGCAGCCTTTTTTCGGGAAGTACTTCCAGATTGAATCCTTTTTGAATGATCGGCAGAAAGTCGGCAGGCATAGTGCCCTGTTCAAAAATCGCGCCGACAGGGATAACACCCAGTTTAGTTTTTGCATCTGCCGAAACACCGAGTTTGTCGAATTCCAGACGGACAGGCATACGGGGGCGGTTTTCCTGCCACTGGGGCGTTGCATCCCGGACAATTTTCAGATTACGGAATTCCAATTCCGTCACCCGCAGTTCAATCCCTTTGTCTTTCAGTTCGTCGGCGCCTTCTATCATGCGCATGGGCAGCGACTGCAGCTCTTTCGGCACTTTGATTTTCATGCCGCCGAATTTGGTGGCTGCAGCAAAAAGATCCAGCAGTTCCAGCTGTTCCTGAGTGGCTTCTATGGAAGGGCGCCATTCTTCGCGGGTATAGATTTTTTCGGCAGGCTCATTCTCAGCCGGAGAAAGGGCTTCATCGGCGCCAAGAAGAGACAGAAGAAGAAAAAACACCATGGCATGTATCCTTGTTAGGCAGAAGCGTCGGCTTACATGTAACCGAGTGCTTCGAGCTGCTGCTGCAATTGGGGGTCAATGGCTGTTTCGCCTGAAGGCAGCGGTGCCTTGTCGGCTATAGCCTTCATGAACTGGACGATCACTTCGAGCAGGCTATTCACTTCTTCTGCCGCATCAGACCGTTCTGCCAGATTATGCTGCTGCAGCGGATCCTGAACCATATTATAAAATTCCACAGGAGCAAGCCCGCGCGTGTTGTTTTCATTTGCCTGAATGACTGCCCGTTCTCCGGTACGCAGTGCCTGAAGTCTGTTTCCTTCAAAATCATTTTCCGCATAACTATACCGGATACTGCTGTTGGCGGGGGTACCGGTCTTATCGGTGAGCGGTAGTCCGGACATATCGGGACAGAGAGGAAGCCCGGCCGTCTGCAGGATAGTAGGCGCAAGATCCACAAGCCGTGCCAGATCATCAGTAACAGTACCGCCCTGAGTATTTCCGGGGAATTTCATGATCAGGGGAACATGCAGCAGTTCTTCATACAGGGTCTGTCCATGCCACCAGCCCTGATGATCAAAAAACTCCTCGCCGTGATCGGAAACAAAGATGATAAGCGTGTTGTCGTAGAGATTCCGCACTTTCAGACCGTCGAAGAAGCGTCCGAGGTGTTTATCCATATATTCGATTTCCGACAGATAGGCCTGGCGCATGGGTTCCAGATATCTGTCGGGGTCCGGGTGTTCCATACGTGCACGGGCATAGCCTTTCCCCGGATCGGCATGATCCATGAACGGGTCGTGGGTATCCATGTAATGCAGATATAAATAGAAGGGGCGGTCTCCTTCTTCTTTCCGGCTGTCTATCCAGCCAAGAGCAGTGTCAGTAACGACTTCGGCGGGCTGATAAAAGTCGGTGATGCGCAGTCTGCCCCCCCGCAGTTTGCCTTCAGCAGTAAGAAAAACTTTGCGCATCAACCCGTAAAGAGACAGATGCATGGCGGACTGAGGTGCACCAAAAAGAGGGTCAGGTTTGAGGTCTGTAAACTGGGAAAAGCCGCGGTCAAAGCCGAAGAGAGCGGTGGTGTTCGGATTGTTGGAGAAGCCCCGGGTGAAATAGCCGCCCGCCTGCAGAAGACCTGCCACAACAGGTGCATCGGCAGAGAGGGACGCTGTTTTGCTGGCGGCACCATGAGCGCCGGGATACAGGCCTGTAAACATGGTCGCAAAGGACGGCTTGGTCCAGGGCGCCTGTGCATAAGCGCGTTTAAAAAGGATGGCATCCTTCGTCAGCGCTGTGAGATTGGGCGTTTCCGTGGTTATTGACGGGTTGTAAAAAGGCAGGCAATCAGCGCGCATCGCATCGGCGGCACAAAGGATGATATTCGGTCCCTTTGCGGGGGTTCCGGTCAGCATCGGGGCACTTTCCTTTTGAGGTGCCGCAAATGCTCCGGCAGCGAAAGCGCAGGTGATCAGCAGCAGCCAGGAAAGAAAACATACAGCCATGAACCCGGGCACCTGCAGACTCAGAAAACGGCGGCAGAATTCCGACTTCAGAAACGCAAGAATTCCCAGAATCAGTGCCGTTCCCAGAACAAAAGCGGCAACCATGATAAGATCGCGAGGTGTCATTGCATGCCCCGCAAGAATATCCCGCTGATAGCGGAACATACCGATTACCAGACCGCCAAGTGCCGCTGTCCCTGTATAGATTAGTGCTGTTGTGACAGGCCAGGGCATGAAACGGTCAAAAAGAAGGCAGATGAACATGAGTCCACCGGCAATTCCGCAGCCCAGCCCGGCAAAGAGCAGGCTGTAGGCGGCAGTGCCCCATCCGAGAAAATACCACTCCTGCAGTCCCTGCAGATGAAAAAGAATCCAGGCGCCTTCCAGAAGCGCAATGACGGCGCCTGCCAGCAGTCCCGCCGCCGTGCCGCAGAAAAGCATTTCCAGAAGTCGTTTTCTGTATTTCGTTTTTTCTTCTTCGCTCAGAAGAGGCTGCAGTGCCTGCTGGCGGTCGGCAAGGTTCTGCTCCACATAGGCGCGGTCTTCCTCCAACTTATCTCTGCTGGGTCGCCCGCTGAAAAGCAGCAGCGGTACGCTGAGAATGAAGGGAAGAATTTCACCCGCCCACAACCCCAGATGACCGCCCAGAATGGCGACGGCATGCCCGGCGCTGCCGCCAAGCACAAGACCGAATGCCATTTCACGCACTCCCAGCCCTGAAATAGTGAAGGCAAGCACAGATGCGGTGATCATAAGAGGGCTCACAAAAAAGATATCTGCCGGGGACACATGGGCGGCACGGATTGCCATGAATGTGAAAAAATATTTGGAGCAGGAGCCCAGATGCACCAGTACGCCGAAAAAGAGTGCTGTGAGCAGGGTTCTTCTGGAGTTGCTGTATGCTGTTGCCGCCCTGCCCAGCTTATTGATCAGTCCTCTGGCAACGTTTGGCACAGGCATCACCGCTGCGATCACCTGAATGACCCGGGGATTGAGCAGCAGCAGAAGGCTGCAAATGACACCGCCGAGAAGGCAGAGCATAATGATCGCAAGCATTGCCACATTGATGTTCAAATATTTGAAGCCAAGGGGAAAAGTCAGAAAGACCAGGAGCGCCAGCGCAATGATGCCCGTCAGTTTTTCAACAGCGATCACTGTCGTGCATTTGACTACTTCCCGGGTGTATCGGGATGATTCAATCAGCCGGAAGCCGTCGAGCCCGAGCGTGCCGGGAAGAAACAGCCCGATCGCCCGCCCCATGAACCACTGATAGGTCAGATAGGTGAACGGGATTTTGAGTCCCTGTCCTGCCAGCAGCAGCCGCCATCGAATAATGCCTGAGAAGATGCCTGCCAGTTTTACGATCACTGCACAGCTCATAAAAAAAAGAAAAGTAGCGGGACCCGTACTGCTGGCCTCTTTCAGGGCGTTCCAGACATCCAGTGGCGCAACGTCTCCGAAGAGTCCTTTCAGTCCGAAAAGCTCCGGCTGAAAAATAAGCAGGAACAGGGCGGCGACAACACACAATTTCACAGCGATTGCAAGGTTCTTTTTATTCATAAACACTCTCAAAAAGTAGATTCCGGTGTGCGGCGGGCGCTAAAAATTCCGGAGTCATTGTATCCGCACCGGAGATTGTTTGCAAACAGGACGACACGTCAAGTGCTTCAGAATTCTGAAAACACAGGAAGAAAAAAACTTGCCAATTGGCGGCTTTTTACGATAACAGATTCCGGGGTGTTTCTGTTTCATGAAAAGAGGCTGACCGGAAGTACCACACAATGATTCCTCCGTAGAAAAGCAGGCAAAGGGCAGGGAAGATCAGTGTTTCCCAGCCAGGATTGTCCACATTCCAGGGACCAACGCCGTAATCCACATTCAGTGCCCCGGCTCGGCCTTTGGAAAAAAACTGACTGAAAGAAGAGCCCAGCAGTCCATGGATGAAACCCAGTGCCACAAGATTCCGGTTGCGTTCTTCCATGAATACATAGCTAAGAAAAATGCCCAGAAGAAAAGTAACCGCAACCAGACCGTATGAATTAATGTGAATCATGCCGAAACAGGATCCGGTGAGTGTCGCAACCAGCATCCGTTTTTTGTCTTTAAAGTAAAACCGGAGATAAAGGGTGGACAGCGGAAAAAGAAAAAGAGTGAGCCCGGGAATTACCTGCCACGGCAGGACAGTACCATTTGAGTTCGTAATCACGATATATAAAAGCAGGCTGAAACTCAGCGAGGCAATCAATGCTCCCGCCACGATCTTTGTCCCGGATGCAGTTGCGGAACCTTCGTTTTTTGTCGGCGCAAAGGCTTTTCTCAATCGGGTGCCCAGATAGGCGGAAAAGAGAAGCTGCTGTACAAAACCCCAGAAAACATAGCCGAAAACGCCGGTAAAAAACGCATTCCAGGTGAAATGGTCAAAGGCATGTCGCCCCCGCTGTACCAGCGCGCCCAGCACAATGAGGGCAAAGAGAGGCAGGGCAATTTTCATGGCGGTTCTGAAAGCGGAAAGGAAATTGTCATAACGGATGCACACGATGACGATGACAGAAGAGAGCAGCCCGCCGAAAAGGAACAGTCCGATGATTCCGGGAAAGGAGGTGTTCCAGCCTGCCATGGCAGTTTTATGCAGATTGAAAAATTTTACGACCCGCGGCCATTGCTGGTAATTGATGTAGTTGAGCCCGATGAAAAGCAGCAGTATCAGCAGCACAAAAAGTGCCCGTTTTACAGGGCTGCTCTCAGACAGAAGGCGGCGTAATGCTCCCGGACTTCCCAGCCCCCAGGAAGAGGCTGTATCCTTATGGAGCCAGGGAGCCGCTAGCAAGATAAACGCGGCACCCAGCCCCAGCATCACTTCTGAAAGTATTTTTGCTGTGGCGCTGCCTGCCATCACGCCGAAAGGATAGGCAACACCCCATAAGGCGAAAAGGATGAAGCACATGACGCCCATCCCTTCCGCAAGATTCCAATGGCGTGAGCATCGCTCCCGTTCCCAGTCACCGGCGGTTGTCTGCATCAGTTCTTTTTGTGCTTTATCCGATTCGGGATGCTTTGCCATGACGGAGTCCCTTCCTCAGGTCAGGGTTTTGTCCAGTAATCCACTACGGTCACTTGTTCAAGGCAGGGGCCGAGCAGTTCACCAAAAGCTTTGTGATCGGGATGGGGCAGATAACTGTCGCGGTCCGCTTCACTGTTAAAAGTCAGGATAAAGCAGTGTGTGTGACCATGATCCAACCCTTCGGGACTGACATTTGTCCCCCATTCAAAATCACGGATCAGTCCGGTAGAGGAGGGCAGGCGACAAAAAGCGGTCTCAATTTCACGGATCTGTGCAGCCGTGGCACTGTCCTTGAATTGAAACAGAACCACATGCCGCAGCACCTGTGCGGGTGCTTCCCGATTTTCCTCAGCTGTTTCAGGAAGCCTCGACAGCAGCGCAATTGCCAGAAGAGACAGGCAGAGAAAAATCGCAAAAAACTGAAACTGTTTTAACATGCTTTTTCCTTTCAGCGTGAGGTTCCTGTTAAAATGGCAGCGTAAAAAAAGGAAGAAGCTACACAATACCACAGCAGTGATATGAGCACCAAAATACCGGATCGTTTCATTTTTCAGATCCGGAAATATTCAAGTTCAGGAGAGTCGGCCATGCGTTCTTCAGCGTTCCTGTCTTTGTCCTTTTCCCTTTGTTTCCTTCTGTTGTCCGCCGGGCTTCCGGCACAGGAACTGCAGCCTTTGCACGCTATTCACGGATTTTCCACACCGGAATGTGTTGTTGCAGATCCCGAAACAGGCTTCGCCTATGTATCGAATATTGCGTCGGCACCTGAAGGATACTGGACAGATACGGGGGCCGGCTTCATTTCCCGAATCAGCCCTGACGGAAAACTTGATCAGTTGAAATGGGTGGAAAGCACTGAGGCATTTCCGTTGCATCAGCCCAAAGGCATGGCAATCCTCAACGGAGTTCTTTATGCAGCAGACAACCGTCGTGTTGTTGCTTATTCTCTCGCCGACGGATCCTTCAGAAAAAGTTATGCACCGGCAGGGGCGGGCAGGCTGAACGACATGGCTGCGGGCGATGGTGCTGTTTATGTGTCTGATGTCGAAAAGGGGCACATCTGGCGGGTGGATATCAGTGGGGCGGGCAATCATGCCCTTGTGGGAGAAATTGAGGGCGTGAATGGTGTTACTGTTCACGGGGAAAAACTGTACGCCGTTTCCTGGACACTTCATGAAATCTATGAGGTGGATCCTGCCGGACAGAATGCTCCGGTGCCTTTCGGCCTTGCCGAACATTTCACCAACCTGGACGGCATAGAAGTCACCCCTTCCGGTGACTTTATCGTCTCGGATTTTGTCGGCAACAAAATTTGTATCATTACAGCAGACCGGAAGAGTGTCCGCACACTGCATACGCTTCAATCGCCTGCTGATATCGGGACGGCGTGGCACGAGAACCGGATCTATATTCCGCAGTTTGATGATAATGTCGTGATCATTGCGGAATTTCCCGGTGCGAGAGAGACGCTTCCGCTCAGTGCGGTTCGGGATGCCGAATACAGAGAACTGAGGCGGCAGATTGCTGCCCGTCCGGAATGGAATAATGAGCGGCTTGCCCGGGAAGCGCTGCGTCCTGATTCGCTGATTCATGACACGGACCGCTCTCCGACAGGCATTGTCTGGCGGCGCACCCGGGCACTTCTTGACTATTTGTCCGCACGCTATCCGGACAGAGATTACAGCGGCATGGAAGCTGCTCTTTCCGAATTGGCGCCCCTTGTTGCGAAGATTGAAGAAGGGCAGGGGGCTGTCGGGCTGCAGGAGGAGCGGCTCTGTTTTCACCGTCTGTGTGCACTGCGCCGGGAGATTGCTTTTTCCAATCCGCTGCTGAATTTTGATCGCATCCTGTTTCTGAAAAGACACCGTGCTATTTATGAGCATATGTGCGATCAGTTCTACGGCATAGCCGCCCGGCCCGGCGGCGGACTATTTGTTCTGGAAAATGCGTTTACCGATGCTCCTGTCACAAAAGATCTGCTTGCCGATTCCGTTGTTGAATCGGGAAGGCTGGCAGGTGAAAAGCTGCACGGTGGCACGGCGGCACCGGATCTTTATTATGACGGTGAAGGGCTGCTGACGGAGGGAGCCGATGCGGGAGGCGGTGCCTTCCTATCTCCGGATCTTTCTTTTGACGGCACCCGGATTCTTTTTGCCTATGTGGAATGCCGCGGCGACAAGCGCCACAAGTACCACAGAGAAGATCAGGCAAATTACTGGAAAGAGCCCTGGGATCCAGGCAGGGCCTATCATTTATTCAGTGTGAATGCGGACGGCACAGGGCTGACCCAGCTGACTGACGGGCCCTGGAATGACATGCATCCCTGCTGGCTTCCCGACGGCCGCATTGTGTTTACTTCTGAGCGGAGAGGCGGATTTCTGCGCTGCGGACGCGTGTGCCCCACCTATACGCTTTTTCAGATGGACAGTGCCCTGAAAGAAATTCTGCCCTTCAGCTATCACGAGACCCATGAATGGCTGCCCAGTGTGGATAATAACGGCATGGTCGTGTATACCCGCTGGGATTACGTGGATCGGGACAGCGACATTGCCCATCATCTGTGGCTTGTCTATCCGGACGGCAGAGACCCGCGCGGCCCCCACGGCAATTACCCGGCTGTCCGGGAATCACGTCCGTGGATGGAAATGTCTCTTCGTGCCATTCCCGGCTCGCACAAATACGCTGCAACTGCCGCCACGCATCACGGCCAGTTCTTCGGCTCCATCATTACTATTGATCTTCACCTTGAAGATGATCAATCCACAGGACAGATCAGACGTGTAACGCCGGAAGCTAAATTTCCGGAAGCGGAGTCGGCGCCGGGGGTACCCCGAAGTCCTCAGGGCGGCGGCGGTGACGGGCAGGTGTACGGGACGCCCTGGCCTCTGAGCGAAGACTTTTATCTCGCTGTGTATGATCCTGACCAGAGCAAGCATGATTTATATCTTGTCGACTCCTTCGGCAACCGGGAAATTCTGTACCGGGATGACAGCATAGGCTGTTCCACTCCCATTCCTTTCCGTGCACGGCCGAGGCCGCCGATTATTCCCGTGCAGACACATTATGAAACAGTTGCGCAGGCTGAGCCGCCGACAGGTGTGATTTCAGTGATGAATATATACGAGACCCGCCGGGAGTGGCCGGAAAACACCAGAATTAAAGAGCTCCGCCTCATACAGATGTTTCCGAAATCAACGCCGGCTCCGGAAAAACCGAATATCGGTGCCGGTGATGAATCGGTGGCGCGGGGCGTGCTGGGTACCGTGCCTGTAGAGGAAGACGGAAGCGCTCATTTCATGGCACCGGCGGGGGTACCTTTCTATTTTCAGGCACTGGATGAACGGGGTATGGCAGTGCAGACCATGAGTTCCGCAACCTATCTGCATCCGGGCGAACATCTGTCCTGTGCCGGCTGCCATGAGCCGGTCCGACAGTCTCCGGCAGTGCCCAAGCGGCTGCCTCTTGCCCTGCGACGGGCACCGGATAAACTGAAAGCGGAAGCGGACGGTTCCTGGCCGCTCCAATTTTCCCGTCTGGTGCAGCCTGTACTGGACAGGCACTGTGCTGACTGCCATGCCCGGGAAAAAGAGGCGCCGAAATTCGGAAGGGAGGCGGGAGGTGCCTACGGATGGTCTCAGGCCTTCGAGTCGCTTCGGCCTTTCGTCTGGGTACGTCACGGTGGAAATGGGATCGGACTGAAGCGCAATAAAACATCCTATAATATTCCGGGTCAAGTAGGTGCCCACGCTTCGCCTCTGCTGGCTCTCCTGGAAGCGGGGCATTACGGTGTGGCACTTTCACCCGAAGAGCTGCGCCGTATTACTCTGTGGATAGACGGGAACAGCGTTTTTTATGGTGCCTATCACGATCTGGTGGCACAGGCTGAAGGTCAGGTCGTGCTGCCGCACCTGCAATAGACAACCTGCGGTGTTGCTGCCCCTTTCTCAGATTTTCGACAGAGAGATATTGTGCAGATCCCGCTCGCTTGCGATATGAAACATGTAAATGGAATGCTGTGCCAGTAATTTTTCCGCTTCCTCCCGGGCAGTTCCGGCATCGATCAGAAAGACGGCGATCTGAAAGCCCGCCTGCTTCAGCATGCCCAGAGTCAATGCCAGACGGTCTGTGATCTGTCCTGTCACGGGAAGGAGCGTGGCATCACGGGGGAGTCCG
Source organism: Candidatus Hydrogenedentes bacterium ADurb.Bin170 (assembly GCA_002070275.1). Lineage (GTDB taxonomy): Bacteria > Hydrogenedentota > Hydrogenedentia > Hydrogenedentales > CAITNO01 > JAAYJV01. The sequence continues at coordinate 35,363 of MWCY01000002.1, read as the reverse complement.
GTGCATTGCGCTGTCAGCAGTGCGGGAAGATCGAGCGCCTGTCCGGGAAGAATGCGCGCCAGATTTTCTGCGATTTTTATGGCCTGATTCGGACTGCGTTGCGTCTGTACGGTAAGCGGACTGATGCGCGTGCTGTCCATCTCCAGGCGGCGGAGTTCCTCCAGCTCGAAGCGGCTTCGTGCATCCAGTGTCTTGCCCTCGTAAAGAGCGACTTCTGCCGCATCCCGCCCGTTGGTGAGCAGACCAGTCTGTTCGCCCGACATTTGAAGGAGGTAGGCAATAGAAGCGGTGGTGGTGATTGCCAGTTCCATGCGGGATTCCCGCGTTTCTTCCAGATAGCTGTCTTCATGCAGATCCAGCACCAGTGTACCGCCGGTGACACTGGTCGCTTCAAAAGTCTTCACGATCAGTTCGCCTGTTTTAGCCGTTGCCTTCCAGTGGATTTTGCTGAGCGGATCGCCCGGCTGGTATTCCCGCAGGTTGTTAATACGCGACGGATCGTCATAAATCCGGTTCGTAATGCGGACCGGCCCCTGAGGACGTCTGGAAGAAACAGCATAGGTGTCAATATAGGCAATGGTCGGGAGCACAGTGACATAGTCCCGTTTGGACGCCGTACGAAAGCGTTTATGGAGCCCGAACAGGTCGCCCGACTCGAAAACGGTCGGACCGATGCGGTGGTATCCGCGTCTGGTGCATGTAAGCGTGTAGCTCAGGGTCACGGATTGTCCCGGCATCAGCATGCAGAGCCGCTTTGATTCGCCTCGTACCGGAAAAGGCAGCGAACAGGGGTCTTCCACGAAAAGCCACGGCACGGGCAGCCCCCGCTTGTTCAGCACTTTGACAGTGACCTGAATGTTTTCCCCCTGCTGAACCATAAGCCGGTCGATCGTCCGTTCGCTGGTCAGCCCCGGAAACCACAGCGCAGTGCTCATCCAGGAAGTTGCGAGAAGCAGGAGAAAAGCGTAAATGCTGAAAGCCAGATGTGTGCTTCCGGTTCTGAAAGCGATGCCCAGCAGGAGGGCTGCCGCCAGAAAAATGATACTGCTTCTCAATCGGGGTCCGATTTTCATGTTATTCCTGACTGATTCGTGCCGCACATGGAAAAACTTCTTTAAAACAGGTGATCATGGTGTTTTTGACTTCCTGCATGGGCGGTACCTGTGCAAGGTGGGCGCGAAGGCTGGTAATACCCCGATCCCGTATACCGCATGGAATTATGGTTTGCCAGTGCTCTTCCTTCGGCGCAACATTCAGCGCAATCCCGTGCCAGCAGATCCAGTGACGGATGCTGATGCCGATAGCAGCCACTTTCTGCTCGCCGATCCAGATGCCCGTGAGTCCGTCAATGCGCCTGCCCTGCAATCCGTAACAGGAAAGAAATCGAATCACCACCTCTTCCAGACTTCGCAGGTACCAGTCAACAGAAAGATGCCATCGTTTCAGGTCGAGAACAGGGTACACGACCAGCTGACCCGGACCGTGGTAGGTGACGTCGCCGCCACGGTCGCTCTTGTGCACGATAATTCCCAATGCGTGAAGCTGTTCCGGGGTGGCGCGGACGTGTTCCGCCTGAGCACGCCTGCCCAAGGTAATTACCGGCTCATGCTCCAGCAGAAAAACGGATGCGTCGTCGTCGCCTGCATGTACGGAATCACGCATCTGCTCCTGCCGCTGCAGCATGGCATCGTAGGGAACAGGCGTTGCAATGGAAATAAAGTGTATGGGAATCATGATGATCCTGAAAAAGAAGACTGATCCTGCATGGGGCTTTTCCATTGGCGAAGTCCGAAACGTGACAGATAAATAGGAAGTGCTTCAAAGGCAGGATTGATTGATGAAAGTTCTTTAATAAAATTCCGCTTGCCTGTGTTTTCCGGGCCGCACAAAATAGTGACTGAGCCGCCCTGACCGCCTGCACCGTTGATCTTCCAGCCCAGTGCTCCATGCTTCCGGGCAAGATCGATAACCGCTTCGGCTTCAGCCGAGATCAGAGCTGGATGCAGGTTGCGCTGTGCTTCCGTGTTGTCCTTCATCGCCTTGCCGAATGCAAGAAAATCGCCCTGATACAGCGCATCTTTTGCTGCTGTTGCCGCACGCCGAAGCGGTTCCAGAGCGCTTTTATCGGAGTTCGCCGCTTCAAAACCTGCAATGACTTTCCCGTGCACTTCACTTGACGAATGGGATCTGCCCAGATAAACAAGTACCAGCCGCCTTTCCAGCTCCCACCAGATCCGGTTGGGTACCCACAACTGGGATACAGAGGCGTTGGGGTATTCGTACATGTCAATGTAGCAGATGCCGCCATAGGCGGAACAGAGCTGATCCTGTATACCGCACTGGAGTCCGAGTTTTTCTGTTTCCACACGCTGGGCAAGCAAAGCGATTTCATGCGGTGTCATGCGTCCCGGTGTAAGCAGATCCAGCGCACCCAGCAAAGCGACGCTGATGGCGGCGGAAGTGCCTGTGGAACAGCCCGGCGGAGCGATGGAAAAGAGATTGACCTCAAAATCCAGGTTGTCGGGAAGTTCCATGATATCCAGACATGCCTCCAGAAGAGGATGCTTGTCGTATTCGATTGGCGTGGGCAAGGCATAGCGCTCGCCGAAATTCTCGGCATGAATCATTACTTCCCGTTTGCCCGGCCGGTCTCCGGGACGGACAAAGAGCTGGGCTTCCGCATAGGGATAGACGCCTATGTTCAGGATACTTCCGTGCCCTGAAAACCACGTGTCTGTCCATCCGCCCAGATCACAGATGCGGATGGGTGCCGTGGCGTTAATGATGCGACAGGGTGATTGTGTCATACCGGCTACTCCTCTTTTCCTGACAGTAGATAAAGGGTATCAGTCTGATGCAGAGAAGCTGCCCGGAAGCAGTGCCTTTGTAATGGCGTGGAGGCGACCGGGAGATGTAACACCGGTCATCAGACACAGCACGGTAAAAAGTACAGGCGGCAGCAGCCGGAACAGTGCGTTCTGCATCTCATAATATAACGACAAAGCGCTGATGGAAAGCAAGAGCAGAGGCAGTGCACAGCTGCGCAGGGAGATGCGGATGCCATTGTACCGTGCCCAAAAGACCATCAGCGCATAACTGCAGCCGGAAGAAAAAGCGGCAGCACCCGCCGCTCCCGCCAGACCCCACCGGGGGATCAGCAGCAGATCCAGAAAAAGGCAGAGTGCCATTGTACTCATGTTTACGATCGGAACGGAAAGATTGCGTCCCAGGGCGATAAGCATTTGCGCCATCACGCCGGATTGAAGTGCCAGACTGGCGGCAAGCAGCAGCAGAAAGAGTGTTGTGCTGCCGGTAAGATATTCCTTATTAAACAGAAAGGGGATTAGCGTTGTCTGCAGTGCAGTAAAGAAAAGTGCCGCACCATAGCCGATGAAGGCGGAAAGCGCTGCCGCTTCATTGAGTACCTTTGCTGCCTGCGTGCGGTCTTCCCGGGCAATCAGCCGGGAGATGTGGGGGAGATAGGGCACTAGCAGCGCATTCAGGGTGCGGTTTACAATAAGAGGGATGCGTTTCAGCATTTCATAAACAGCACCATAGCCTACGCCTGCCAGAAGAGAAACAAGAACCGTATCGAAGCGCTGGTGGAAGAAATTCATGACCTGATTCAGATACAAGGGAGCACTGAACAAGACGGCTTCTCTGTAATGGCGCTGTGAGAAACGGGGCACGGCGGCAGATCCCAGTCCGATCCAGAGAAGCGCCAGCGCCAATGCATAAGAGGCTGCCAGTGCGATCACCAGAGCTGTGAGCCCGCCGCCTCCCTGCCATATGAATACCCATACAGCCGCCACCTGTGTCAGGGAAGCCAGCGTGATGCCTCCTGCTCTCCAGCCATAGCGGTTGAGTCCGGCAAGCATGGCGAGGATCAGATCGCGCAGGCAGCCTGTCACAAACAGCAGCGGCAGCAGATGCAGCCCGCCGTGAACAGCCAGCCACCCCCGATGCGTGGATATGCGTTCAGGATGCGTGATTCCTGCCTGAAGGAGCAACACCGCTGCACTGACAGCACAAAGCAGCATCAGTTGACCGGCAAGTGCGGAGGCAATGATCTTTTTCCGGTCTTCCTGTCCGGCTGCCGCTATCAGTTTGGGCATGGATGCGGCAAAGCCCAGCCCGGCGGCATAAATGATGAAATCCGAACAGACCAGCAGCAGTGCGAAGATGCCCACCTGTTCCTGATCGAGGGCATTGGTGAACAGTTTGCCTGTAATCAGCAAAGCCGCCATGGAAATCAGAATGCTGATCGCTGACAGAAATGCACCGCGAACAAGGCGGCGAAAATCCGGATCGTTGTCGGAGGCAGGCTGTCGACGGGCAGATACTGTCATGCAGGGTGCCTTTCGCAATTACCGGGTTGCATTTTCATCGGGTACTTTACTGAAGTCCACTGATCCGAGATTGACCGCCCGATCCCACAGTCCTTTTCCTGGCAGAAAAAAGGCAAGGCTCAGCTCGTAAGGTATGGGCCTGGCGGAAAAGGGGAAGCGTACCAGCACATGCCCCTGTTCGGGCCAGAAGACAAGTGACGGGCTGGGTTCGAAAGACCACCGGAATTGACCGTACTTTTCACCCGGCGTTCCAAAATGAACTGCCATATCCTCAGGCGACACGACGCCCTGCAGCAGCAGCCGGCAGCTGAGCGGAGGCGGATCATTTGATTTAAACATCAGGTTCAGGATGTAGCGATCCTCAGATGCCCGGGATGCAGTGGCCCCAAGAAACGTGACGGTGTCATTGAGAGTAACGCCTTTTCCACGGGCTTCAAAGAGTGCTTGTATGCGCTGCTCCAGCATATTCTGAAGAGGGGGCGAAAGGAGCCGCCACTTGCCCGAATGGCGGAAACGGTACAGAGCTTCCAGAGGCAGAGCGGCAATGTCTGCCTGTGTTTTAATTTCCGGCAGGGGACGGATTTCCCGGCGTGCCGCCACTGCATAATAACGTGCGCCAACCTGTCCGAAACGCGCTTCGAAAAAGCGTTCAATGAGATCAAAGTCGTGGCTGTCGAGAATGTGAAGCCATTCCTGCTCCTTTGCCTCGCTGATATCTTCCGTCGTGTAGACAACATAGTCCACCATGGGAAGTATGGGTTGTATTTCCTCCATGTCTCTTCCCCAGCCGTAATGTCGGAAGTTGCGATAGGGTTCCAGATCAGCCGGAATGTCGGTACGCCGGAAAGGATTGGGGCGGGAGCTGTCAAGCCAGTAATGCTGCTCCTCAAAGAGCATGCCTCTCATGTTGAGGCGGGCATAAGGAGCTTCCACCCCGAAATAGGGTTGTTTCTGCTCGTTCTGCAGCATGGCTTCAAAAATCCGGTCTTTGAAATTGTCCTGCATAGGTGCCTGCATGCGGCCGTAGGCGCTTGACGCATGGAGCACGGATTTATAGATGTACAGACCCGGATCATCATAGACAGCCTGAAATTCCGGATCCGGCTGAAGGGGCAGTTTGAGTTCGGGAAGCGGCGAAAAGGCGTGAACAGACAGGGTGACAAATTGAAAGAGAAGCAGTGCCAGATATACCCCCTGCAGTGTCCGCCGAAGTTTGCCTCCCTGAATCAGGAAGAAGGGGAGGGCGGAAAAAAACGCAAGGGCGGGCAGTGCCTGCAAAGCGTAACGCGGTGTGGAAAAACTGAGCAGCAGTGTGAGGAGAACATAGGAACCCCACAGCCAGCTCAGGAGCAGCCAGATTTCTTTTCGTTTTATGAAAGCACCGCTGCAGCAGGCACAGATCATGCCGGCTAGGCTTAAAAGAAACATGGGCAAAAAAACAGCGTTGTTGATGACAAAAACCGGGTAGCGTGTCCAGGGGATACGTCTGTGCAGACGCAGGCGCCATCCGGCTTTTCCAGTTTCCCCTTTCGGGCTGCTGTTTTCTTTCTGACCATCCGCTGCGGATGCCGTCGCTTCTGTTTTCGATGCAGCGGCTGTCTGCTGCGGAGGCGGTGCTGTTTTCCGGAGGATAGATAGCGGCGTTTCCTCGTGGACAGCCTGCGGCTTCATCCAGTGCTGGTAGAACTGTTCCCCGTGCATGATGTACCAGGGTGCCGCAAGAAGCAGCGTGATGCCTGCCGCCAGTGCCATGCGGGCACTCATTTTCATCAGCTCCTTCCAGCGACTGGCGAAACCGGAGCTTTCCTGAAAAATACGGTACACGCCGAAGCATCCGACAAGAAAACAGGGCAACGCATAATAAAGTACTGCCGTTGTCCGTGTCAGCAGGGCGAGTCCGTTGCAGATGCCGAAAAGCACAGTCCAGCCGATACGGGCGTAGCCGTCTGATTTCCACAGCGTGTAAAGCACCCAGATCACAAGCGCCATGGAAAGAAAGTCTGTCATGAAATAACGGGATGCCATGTAAACCATGGGCGTCATGCTGAAGACAGTGACGGCAAAAAGCGTGTTTTTTTGCGAGAGAAACGAGCCCATCAGCAGATAAAAGCCTGCCAGTGACAGAAGAAATGCCAAGGTGTTGGCAAAAGCGATGCGGTCTATTCCGTAGCCCAGGATTTTTGCCAGAAAGGCACCGGCAAGATGAAGCAGCGGCGGGTGTACCGGATTGCCCACATCAGCGCGGATATGTCGCAGTGCTTCAAAACGGGCGCTGATACTTTCATTGCCGGGCGGAAGAAACAGTGCGGTGTAGTAGTCCCGCGCCATAATCATATGAGTTTCTTCGTCTGTGCTGATGGCGTGGCGGTCGGCATGGAGCCACCATATATTAAAGGAAAAATGGAAGGCGCAGAGAAGAAAAAACCACAGCAGAGGCGAGGCGGGCACTCGGGCGTATTTTTCTTTGAAAGATGGATTCATAAAGGCAGGTAGCATAGTCTCCGGTGGAGCTGTTTCAGTTTTCAGCGTCTCCTTGTAGGAAAAATTCTGGACAACCGCAAGGTGCGTGACCGGAAAAGTCAGCCCTGAAGTCCGCAAAGGCGGGCGATCCAGTCCTTGCTTCCGTCATTTGCCCAGGCGTCGAGCTGGTTCAGATCTTTCAGCTGCTGGCCTCTGAAGCGGGGCACAACCATATAACCGCAGGACAGGTCGGGGAGTGCGCTCATGTCGCTCCAGAGTTTTTCCACCTGAGCAACCGGGTAAACATCTTCCTGCCCGCGGCCCCAGCGTCGTTTCACATCTTTAATCGTGACATAACTGGGCATGCGCCTTGCCATCATGCGTACAGCCTGAGCGACTTTATCCCGTGACCGGCATAAATCTTCGCGCACCAGCCCGAACTGCTGCAATAGCGCATCGACATCGATCCAGGTGGTCATCGTATTGTAGAAGCGCAGCCGGAGTTCATCTTCTTCCCGGGGCTGTGCCAGCCCTTCCAGCAGCCTGAGTCTTCCGTTTACCCGCGCAAGACCGCCGCCCCGATCCGCAATACGCCGGGGTGTAACCTCAAAGCTGAGCGCATTGCCCGACAGAAGATGCATGCCCAGAGCAGTTGCATCCAGATCGGCACCGAGCGTGTCGATATTGTGCAGCAGGAGGGTTTTGATCTGAGGCTGATCCTGCAGCAACTGCGCCAGTACGCCGTTCAGCAGCAGATTGGGGACCTCGTACCAGTGGCCGGGCGGATTAAACCGCTGGATAGGCAGGTTGTCCGTATAGTCCGTTCCTTCCCCTTTGGCTTTCGCCCAGTCGATCAGTGCTGCCCGGACGGCATCGCGCACCTTCTGTTTCTGTTCATCCAGGCTTTCCTGAGTCGTTTCTTCCCAGAGAAAAAGAAGATCCCGCACCATAGGCACAAAACGCTGTCCGATGGATCTGCCCGGCGACAGGTAAAGGGGGCCTGGATGCTGATAGCGTTTCTGTTGCTCCAGATGCTTTACGACAGGCCCATGGGTGAGAAAACTGGTGGACACTATATGAGGGATTACGCAGCTGTACCGCTGCATGCTTTCCCGTGTTTTTGCCAGATGGAGTTCCAGAAAGCTGCGATGCCTGCCTGCCATAAAAATAAAGGGGTTGATTGCTTTGATTACGCCAGCACCTGTTGTCCAGCGGCTGCCTACGCCGGCAGCCAGGGACAGCACAGCAACGGTGCCCGCTCTGAGCGCTTCTTCGCCCGACTGTCTGCTTCGGGCATCGGCTTTAAGAAATAGGATATCCTGATCCTGAACATCTTCGATGAGCGTATCGGCGGGCAGGCGGTTCCGGGAAAGCCCGATGCGGCCCCCCCGCAGATCATCCCGGATCATTTCATGCTGAATGCTGTCAAAGCCGTTCTGTGCCTTGATCGCTTCCGCTTCTTCGTCCCATTGGTTCTTCTCGCTTCGTGACAGCGCATCTCCTACACGGAACAGGCTGCCCACAAGTGTTCGAAGCAATTGATCCCGTTTATCCGGTTCTGGGCAGGCGGCGATGGCGCAATCCAGTTCTATCCGCCGCTGCAACGGGAGATTCTCCGGGCAGTTTCGGGCAAGATCCGGGGTGAGCAGTATGTGATAGGACATGGGAAGCAGTGCTTCTTCTCCGGTCAGCAGCGCCGCCTGTGTTCCCTGATTGTTGATCGTAAAATCATAGACGACAGGATTCATGGCAAAGGGCAGGGCTTCTTCCAGCTCCTCTTTTGTTGACTGCATGATGTCAAGAATAATGTCACGGAAGGCTTCCCGCCGTTCAGGCGCCACCATCATGCACATACCGCCGCCGGACATGCCGCCCAGCATGAGAAAGCCCCAGAAATCGTCCCCAAGTGCCGCCCGTGCGCGGCTGATGATGCTTTCCGTGAAATGATTGCTGACCCAGGGGATAATGGTTTTGAGCGGATCATTCCAGTTTTGTGTGGTGCAGGCGCCCAGCGCTTTAATGTCTCCTGTTTTCAGGGCACTGCGGATGCCGTTGAAAATCTTGTCCATCCGCAGGCGGGCGTCCCATTCGGGCTGGGAGCGGAGCAGATATTTTTCGGTAACCATTTCAAGAATGGGTCCTACGTTCTGCGCCATGCCGCCGTGAATTAACACGAGCGATGCCGCCAGCCGTTCGGTAATGTCCGGATGCAGATCCTGATCGCCCAGAATCTGATGCTCAGGCAGGAGCCGCCCCTTGCTTATACCGTGTTCAGGATCGGATTCTCCCGCAAGGGCGCCGCGGATCACTTTGATGCCCGGCCATATGCCGCCTGAATCCTGCCAGCCTCCGCCTGAAGCGCCCAGCCATTCGCCCAGAATGGCTCGGGATGCGGCAAGGCGCCGTTCCTCTTCTGTAAGTGAACCTGTGAGGGACTGTGTTTGGCCGGTGGCGCGCATGAGCAGCGCAATGACACAGGCGAGCAGGTTTGTGGAAACAGCGAGGCGGGATCCTTTGGGGATATCGTTCACCTGAGTGACAAGTTCCATTCCCATGCCGGGGCGGATAACCTCACCCAGAATCCCGGCCAGAGGTATGTCCGTGCCTTCAAAAGAAGGCGGGATAAAGCCGGAGGCGATGATCCCGGCTTTTAAAAGGCTCAGATAGTCATTACCGAAATTGAAGAGATCACCCAGATCCCGGATGTCTTTGCTTGTTCCCAGATCAAGACTGGTGATGCGAAGAACCGGTTCGGTGATGACCCGGACATAGGCCTGTACCGGAGGGCGGGTGCTGCTGTCGCGACCGTATACGCCCAGATCCACGCTGATATTGAGCACGCGTGCCCCTTCAGGGTAGTCCATGCCGAGAAAGAAAATGTCGGACCATCCGCTGTGGCTTAGATCCAGCCGGACTGGTGTCCGCTCAACAAGGACAGGGTAGAGGCTTTCTCCTGAGGCTCGGCGCTGCAGCTCAGGGCGACAGCGGAGGGGATGTTCTGCAGGGTGACCGACCCGGAACATCCACTGATTGCCACGGCTCGAGCGCACGCTGCGCCGCACCTGATCGCTCAGCGTGTCAAAAGAGAGATGGTGATAGCTTTCCGCCAGCGCACTGCAAAGTGCTCCTGTAGCGCCCTGCTCATTCACCTCTTTCCAGAAGCAGGCAAGTGCTTCTTCAAAACGTCGCTCCATGAGATCATAGAAACCGGAAGGCGGGAGTGTGCCCGAAGCGGGGAAGTCTGCCGATTCACTCAGGTAAAAACGGTGAAGGGCGTAGAGAAAAAGAGATGCCCGCACCCGCTCGTAAAGATTTTCTGAAGACTGCCGGAAGGCTTCCAGTTCCCGTGCCGCCGCCAGAAGTTCAGCAGAATTTCTGCCGGCGCACAGGGTGCGAAAGGGGCGGTTGCGCAGAACTTCGTCACGGCTGGTGATGGTCTCGATAAAAGCGTTCATACCTGTCTTTCCATCGAAGGGCTGCTGTTGCAGCGACATTCCGCCAGAAGAGACACAACATCGGAGAGCATGACGTCCCGATCCTGTCCGGCGAGTCCCAGCGCCATTTGAGCCAGAAGCAGTCCGTAGCGGGCGCCGATATCATAGCGACTTCCCTGAACCTCTGTAGCCAGATACTTCTCCCGCAATGCCAGCGCCTGAAGAGCCGGAGTCAGCTGGCAGCTGCTGTTGCTGCGTTTCGACTGCGCCATTTCTTCTTCAATAAGGGGGAAAATCCCCGGTGTGAGTACATGCATCCCGAAAAAGCACAGATAATGACCTGCCCGGAGACCGGGGGTTTGCAGAACTGATTCCGCCAGGCTGACTGAGGGTTTTTCGATGATCTTTTCAAGGGTGTACACGCCGGGCATGGCAGGGACGCGCTTACCGCTGACTGTACCGTAATTGCCGACGAGATGTTCTCTCGTGGGGTTAACTGCCGCAACGGCACATTGTTCCTGTGCAGCCAGCGCCAGCAGCTGCTGAGCACAGCGTTTCCCTTCAAGATGAGAGACATAAAGGTGATCGCCGAGCAGCAGCAGAAAAGGAGCATCCCCTGCAAAGTCTTTGGCGCAGTAAACCGCATGACCGTAGCCCAGCGCCTCTTCCTGAACGGCAAAAGACAGTTTGTTCAGGATAACTTCCAGCCTTGCCGCCTGCTGCTGCGCCCACTGCTCCCCTGAGTAGCCTTCCAGGAGATTGTCGCGGATCTGCTGCATTTGTTGCCTATAGCGGCTTTCGTCCCCTGGAGCACAGACAATACACAGTTCTTCTATGCCGCTTTCCAGCGCTTCCTCGATGATGATCTGAATCACAGGTTTGACCAGACCGTCTCTGTCCTGCAGCGGCAGCATGCCTTTCTGCACGGTATCTGCTACGGGAAACAGCCGGACTCCACGACCGGCGGCGGTAATTACAGCTTTCTGCACGTTCACGGTGTGTCCTCCATTGTTGAAGAGTGTAGCAGTCAAATTGTAAAAATTACAAGCCGTCGGAGAGCGTTGCGCTCGGAAAATTTTCCTTCTTCAGCCGGCGCTGACCGCATCTTTCGCACAGCGGAACCCGATCAGCGACGACCGGTCGAGGCCGGGATGCATCAGCAGATATTTTGTGCGGGCTGTTACCGGCTGCGGTCCGCCCGGAACATAACGCCGGCTGCCTTTTGCCTCATAGCAGGAGCCGCCCCGGAGTATACAGAAACGGGTGATTCCGTCGCTGTATTCGCTTTCCGTCCATTCGCGCACATTGCCGGTCATATGGTACATGCCGTAAGGGCTTCTGCCTGACGCACAACTGCGAACCGATGCAGGTGCTGTACCCGCCGGAGCGCAGTGCTGACTGCTGAAATCGTTGCCCCACGGCCAGCAGCGTCCGTCCTCTCCCTGAGCGGCTGCCTGCCATTCTTCTTCCGTCGGAAGGCGTTTGCCCGCCCAGGCTGCATATGCCCGGGCATCTTCGAGGGAAACATAGACGACAGGAAGATCCGCCAGCGCATCCGGCATGGAACGGCCGCCCCAATGTTTCAGGAAATTCTGATCATTTTCAGGATGATATCCCGTTTCCTGAAGAAACACTTGGAACGCTCCGTTGCTGACCTGTGCTTCGTCCATATAAAAAGGATTGACCTGATGCGTTTCTGCCTCTGCCTGTTTCTGTAAAGGAAGCAGACGCTCATCTGCCGGATTGCCCGGATTTGCCGCTGCCAGCGTAATGCCGCCACCGGAGATAAACCGCATTCCGTCTGTTCCGCCCGTGTTTGAAGATGCATTCGCTGCCGGCGCTGCGAGACGCTGCGGAAGTGCGAGGTATTGATGGCGGGATGATGCCTCCGGAAGCTGTTCTTTTTTCCGCTGTGCCGCCAGATTTTCAAGATTTTCGTCAGGCGAAAAACTGATGGCGATACAGCCCAGACGCTCCACGTCGCCCCATACCTGAACGGCACCGAATTCGTTCATATCCCAGCGGAGAGTACCGCCATTCCACAGATCATAGACGACCATCTGATCGGCACGCAGAGATTCAGGAAGTTTCCATCGGATAAGAGGCACATATTCCAGAGGCTCCCCTTTATTGATCAGCGTGAAGACAGTGCCCGGCGCACCCGGCCAGCGGTGAATATAGAGGTCTTCCTGAAGGGACGGGAAAAAAGGATCCCAAAGGGAGGATGTGAAAGGCTTATGCATGCTTCGCAAAATGGATACACAGCGTTTCCATAGTGCGGCATCCTCTTCGGACAGAGGATTGGCAAAGCCGAAAACATTTTCCCAGATCATCAGACCGGATCCGTTGAAAAAAGCCTGCTCGATTTCTTCACGCCGATCCAGGCTGAAAGGGCGCACGAAATGCTGCATGTGCCGTGGTTCCACCCATTTCAGCAAAGGGATTCCCGGAGGAATGGGATACTCCGCATTTTGCGCCCAGGACAGATTGCATACACTCACCTGCTCCACAGGGGGGCATGCGCCGGGAACAAAAACCACGCCCAGTTTTTCCGAGTCGGTCGCCATCCGGAGCCGGTCTTCTGCACCGGACAGGCTGTCCATGAAGATTCCGTCCGCTTCCAGAGCCGCAACGAGTGCGATCAGCTGCTTTTCCGCTTCATCATTTTCGCGACGGGTGCCCGTGTCCCAGGGCAGGAAAGGCAGGAGAATGCGGATGCCCTTTTCCTGCATCAGACGGAACTGCTCCCGCAGCCCCGTCAAACCGCCGGGCATATCGTCGAAGAAATCAAACTGACTGCGGTCATCCACACCCAGCTGCGGATAAGAAGGCCAGAAGACTACAGTATCCACCCCGCCCAGCCGTTCCTGAAAATCCTCAATCAGTGCCTGGGTTTTGTATCCCTCTTCCGGGGTGTAGAACCGGCGGTCATAGGCGAAAAGAAAATAACCGGAAAAGGCACTGCCTGCCCATTCCAGATCGTCACGGTTGTAAATGCACCGGCACATATGGGTGCTGTTCATGAAACGCAAGTGATTCCCCAGCAGGGACATCCGCTCCGTGTCACCGATGCCGAAGAGAATGCCGGCGATTTCCGCGGAAGCGGACATGTCAGAGCCGGGCATCAGAGTCAGGACAGGGGCTGCGATACAGGTTTCCGGAACGTCTTCAGGGATGTTTACAGACCAGGAAAGCTCATGCCATTCCCCGTCTCCGGGAAGGTGCAGTGTCTGCAATGTCTTCTGCCAGTTGTCCGGCGACCCCTGCTCGTGGGTGATTTCTTCCAGGGTTAGAGAAAATACAGATTCTTTTCCGCTCCGTGCACGGAAAGAGTAAAAAAGTTCGTCCCCCGGCTGGAGTTTCAGCAGCCGGGTCAGTGCTGAAGAAGGCTGTACACGGGCGACTCCGCGGGCAGTGTCCAGCAGTAAAAATCGTTTGCCGCCCTGGCTGACCTGGTCGCGGTAGTCCGCAGCGGCTTCCAGCCATTCGTCACGGTATATTCCGGGAGCAGGTCCGGCGAGGAACCATTCATCCATGGAAAGAAGTTCGGAATGCGGACGTGTCCAGATGCATCCAGTACCTGTTTCGTAAAAAGCGGGACTGAACATGAGATCCTGAGTAGTGGCAAACATGAGGCTGTTCCCGAAAAGTAGAAACAAAGAAGTGAAAAACATGAAGCATCCTGTGGAAGCAGTAGACATGACTTCCGGAAGTCCCTGAACGGACACAACCGGAGGGATTAGGATAAAACGGTATTATCCTTGAAAAACGGAGAGGATGCAATATTTAGCAGAGAAAAATTCCGGCTCGGGCGTGTCGCGCTTGGAAGAAGGCGGGCTGCAGTAGTATGCTTGTTCTGTCCGGAAATGACGTATTCAACGCCGGATGTATTTCCCTTCTTGTGCATGACATGGAAAGTTTTTATGGATACAGAGGTTGTTGTCATTGGTGCCGGAGTAACCGGTTTGTGCACCGCTACTTTATTGGCGCAAAAACTTGGCAGAGAAGCTGTGCTCTGTCTGGAAAAAGCACCGCATCCGGGCGGAACGACAGGCAGCGACAGAGACGGGCGTTTTGTGATGGACTGGGGAGGCAATGGCTTTCTGGATCGGGAGCCGCGTACCCTGGAATGGATCGAGCAACTGGGGCTCACGAATCAGCTGGTGCGGGCAAATACGGCGGCAGCCAAACGCTTTATTTGCCGGAACGGTGTTCTTCATGAAATTAAAGCGCCGCCCGGATTTTTCTTTTCGCCCCTTCTCTCCGTCATGGGACGCTTGCGCCTGTGCCTGGAGCCGTTTATCCCCCCCAAAAAGGACAATAGTCCGGAAACGATCTACGGCTTTGCTTCCAGAAGAATCGGCAGGGAAGCGGCACGGATAATGGTGGGTGCCATGGTGCTCGGCATATACGGGGGCGATGCGGAAAAACTGAGTATGACGCATTGTTTTCCGAGAATGGTCGCCATGGAGCGGGATTATGGCGGACTGATGAAGGCCCTGCTCGCTATCCGCCGAAAAAGAAAAGCAAGCCCTATGGGCCCGCCCGGAACGCTGACCTCCTTTCAGGGCGGCACAGGCACCCTCATTGAAGGCGCTTCCGCACAGCTTCAGGATCGCATTCGATTTAACACCCCTGTTTCGGCGCTTGCCCGCGGGGACAATGGTTATGAAGTGATCCTCCCGGATGGCTCCGTTATTCGTTGTCGTGCAGTTGTATCCGCCGTGCCTGCCTATGCCGCTGCCGCCTTTACGTCGGATTTTGATGCCGCCCTCTCCGGGGCGCTCGGCGCCATTCCTTATGCGGGGCTTGCTGTGGTGACACTGGCGTTTCCCAAAGCGGCTATCGGCAGGGATCTGGACGGCTTCGGCTTTCTTGTGCCCCGTGGCGAAGGCATTCGCACCCTCGGCTGCCTCTGGACATCGACCTTATTTCCCCGTCAGGCGCCGGAAAATATGGCGCTTTTACGAGTCATGGCAGGTGGCTCTACCGATCCGGAAGTGCTGGATCTCAGCGATGAAGAATTGGCAGACCTTGTACTTAAAGAACTGACGCCTGTGCTGGATATAGGGGGAAAAGCCGAATTCATCCGGATTAAACGCCACGAAAAAGGAATTCCTCAATATACAATCGGACATGAGCAGCGGCTGGAAGCCATTGAGGCTGCAGAAAGCAGACACCCCGGACTGTCTTTTGCCGGAAATGCCTACAGAGGCATCGGCCTGAATGATTGTGTGCTCTCCGCCGAACGGGCTTTTCTGCGCACCCTTGAATGCCTGCATCGCTCAGATTGACTTTTAACCCGGATTTGAACAGAATACCCTCCGAAACTGTTTTTGTACTGTGAAAGGCTCGCATGAGAGCGTTTGAAAAACATACCGTCAGCCGCCGTTCTTTTTTGGTCGGTACCGTAGCAGCCGGAGCGACTATGTTCATGCCCCGTAATACTGCAAAAAAACTGTGTGCCGCTGAAAAACTGCACTGGCTGCCCGACGGCATATATCCCCGGTGGCAGGACGAAGTGACCGGTGTGGAAGGCATTGTACTTGTACGCGGGGTTCCGGAGAGTGAAGTGGTCTATCAGACCCATCCCATGTGGACTCCGGAGATGGATTATTTTCTCTTCATGGCACGACCGGAACAGGGCGGCCTACATCCTCATCTTTTGGAAATCAGAACAGGAGAGAGCCGGCTGCTTCTGGACGGCAATGTGCACTTTGCCGCCATGGCGTGGCGCAGCCGCAGCCTTTATTATTTTGCAGATGGTTATTTTCACGAAGCGGACGTCGTTGATTCCTTTCAGGGCAGAGGAGAGCCCCGTGTATTAGGTGCTTTGCCGCCGGAATGTGCCCGGCTTGCCGGGGCACTTACCGTGGATGCTTCGGGTGAAGCGCTCTATTTCGGCGCTTCTCTGGTTTCGGAAGGGGAGTGGGGCATCTATGTTTTATCCTTGAAAGACGGTCAGAGCCGTCTCTTATGCAAAACTGATTTTCGTATCGGACACTTTCAGGCAAACCCTTATCGCCCGGGTTCCCTGATGTTCTGCCAGGAAACAGGTGGCGACGCTAATCAGCGCATCTGGCATATTCAGGATGGCGGCTCAGCGATGAAACCGCTCTATCAAGAGGAGGGCTGGGAATGGGTCACGCACGAATGCTGGTGGGGGCAGGACCGTTTTCTTTTCACTGTCTGGCCTTATGATGAAGAACGAAAAAACAAGCCTCATGGGATCATGATGGCGGATCTTGAAAGCGGACCGCAGGGAAAAATGACAGAAATAGTGCGTTATCCTGCCTGGCACACCCATGGCAGCCCCGATGGTAAATGGCTGCTCGGAGATGATTTTGATCGTTCTCTCTGGCTGATCAACGGGGAGGAAAAAGAACGCAGGCTGCTGACTGCGGGACATACTTCCGGCGATTTTAAAACACACCCTCATGCCAGTTTTACGCCGGATAGTCGTGCAATTGTTTTTTCCTCGTCAAAATTCGGCGCCCGGGAAATCCTGCTGATTTCCCTGCCGGACTGGAAGGATCTGAAATGAATCACCAAAAGAAATCTCTCATGGCAGTTGAAATCGGCGGCACCAAGCTGCAGGCGGTTCTGGGGCTGTCCGACGGCACGATTCTCGAGCGTCGGCGCGGTCAGGTGAATCCGGAAGCCGGTGCGGAAGGTATTCTCCGATGGATGCGGGAGCAGTGCGGCGAACTGCTGGCGCTGGCTTCAGCAAAAGAAGCCGTGCAGGCAATAGGGGTCGGTTTCGGCGGTCCCGTGGAAAGCAGCACGGGAAGAGTGCTTGTATCGCACCAGATAGAAGGCTGGCAGAATGCGCCGCTGAAACACTGTTTTGAAGAATGGTTTCACCTGCCCGTGGCTGTAGCCAATGATGCCAATGCGGCAGGCTGGGCTGAATATTGCTGCGGTGCTGGACGGGGAACCCGTACGTTTGTGTACATGAACATAGGCAGCGGTATCGGCGGTGCACTGATTGTTGACGGGAAACTGTACGACGGACAGGGCCTCGGTGCCTGTGAAATAGGGCATACCTGGGTTCCGGACTGGACATCTGCCCAACCGGGCGCGGCGGATAAGCTTGAAAATCTATGTTCTGGCTGGGCAATTGAAAGGCGCATACGCGGCACGATGCTGCCGGAACCGGGAAGCCCGCTTCATGTATTATGCGACGGCGATGCCGCTCCTTTGAGCTGCCCCATGCTGGCACAGGCGGCACAGGCAGGGGATCAGGCTGCTTTGGATGAGATCGGGCATGTGGCGGAAGCTGCAGCCATGGCTCTCGGTAATGTGGTGACCCTGCTTCATCCGGAACGTATCGCTCTTGGCGGTGGTGTGGCGCTTATGGGCGATGTGCTGCTGAAGCCGCTGCGTTCGGCGCTCTCTGCCCGCATTTTTGCGCCTTTTAACGATACAGTGCAGCTTGTAGCCTGTGAGCTTGAGGAAGATGTGGTAGTGGTGGGGGCGCTGCTGCTTGCCGGCGATCTTCTTTAATTGGAAGGAGATACCCTGCCTGTTCGTTCCGACCCCCTCGTTTTTCGTATACTGATGCACGGGAGTGCCGGTTGGGTTTCCGGCAGATTTCAGGTAGATACACGATTTATTTCTTTTTACAGGCTGTATTCTGTCCGGCCGGTCTGTCCGGTCGGTTCAACTAAATCAGAAATTATAAAAATTCTTAACTGATCAGAAACCGGTGTGCTTCCGGTTTGTCTGAGGAGCGATACCATGAACGTGCTGGTGATTGGCAGCGGTGGACGCGAGCATGCGCTTGCGTGGAAGATTGCTCAGAGCCCGCTGGTGGAAAAAGTGTACGGTGCACCGGGCAATCCCGGTATTGACAGGCTCGAAAAAGGGGCGTGCATCAATGTGGGCGTTAATGATTTTGAGGCGCTGGATACCTACATTGAAGCAGAAGGCATTGACCTGACTGTGGTCGGCCCTGAAGTGCCTCTGGTGCATGGCATAGTCGATTTTCTTGAGGAACGGGGCAAACGGGTTTTCGGCCCCTCAAAAAAAGCCGCTCAGCTGGAAGGAAGTAAGAGCTTTGCCAAAGAGTTCATGGCGCGTCACGGAATTCCCACAGCGGAAAGCCGCACCTTTGACGATCTGCAGGAAGCGCTGGCATATGTCCGCTCACAGCCTGCGCCGATTGTAATCAAAGCGGACGGGCTGGCTGCCGGAAAAGGTGTTACAGTTGCTGTTTCTCAGGCAGAGGCGGAAGCCGCAATATATGCCGCCATGGCTGAAGGTGCTTTCGGCGAAGCAGGCGCCCGGGTGGTAGTGGAAGAATACCTGACGGGAGAAGAGGCTTCCATTCTTGCCTTTTGTGATGGTAGAACAGTGAAACCGCTGGCTTCCAGTCAGGATCATAAACCAGTCGGGGAAAACGATGAAGGACCGAATACAGGCGGCATGGGCGCCTATTCTCCGGCGCCTGTCGTGACCGATGCACTGATGGAAGAGATTGTCTGGGATGTTCTGGTGCCCACATCGGCAGGAATGGCGAAAGAAGGCACGCCCTATAAAGGGATTCTTTACGCCGGTCTGATGATCACGGAAAACGGCCCGAAAGTCATTGAATATAACGTGCGTTTTGGCGATCCGGAAACGCAGGCGATCCTGCCGCGCATGGAAACGGATCTGGTTCCGGCATTGCTGGCATGCTGCAACGGGACACTGGACAGCTGCGAAATCCGTTATTCCCCCCGCCCTTGCGTTTCCGTAGTCATGGCAAGCGAAGGATATCCCGGCGTCTATGCCAAAGCGAAAGAAATCACCGGCGTAGATGAAGCGGAGGCGCTGGAAGACGTTGCTGTGTTCGCTGCCGGCGTGAAACGGAAAGGAGATCAGCTTTTCAGCAGCGGCGGCCGCGTGCTAAATGTCACGGCGCTCGGCAATACACAGCGTGCCGCCATGGAAAAGGCGTATCAGGCCGTCAGCTGCATCCATTTTGAGGGCGCTTTTTATCGCCGTGATATAGGGGCGAAAGCGTTGAAACATCTGGAATAAAGCCGACGCTAAAAATACTTTCACCACAAGGACATCGCAGTTTCTTGGATCATGGTGCCTGCAACGCCTAAAGTTTTTTCAGACGGGAAAAGCAAAGGTGCGGAATTGATGTGAATGTAGCAAAATCCGAAAACAATTCCCTGCCCGGAAGACCTTTCTCAGGTCTGTTTCAGTTCCTTTTAATTTGCCTGCCTCTTTTGCTTTTCTTCGGCGGTCTGGAAATTATCGCCCGTTTTTATGAATCCGCTCATCCGGTGCTGCAGGTCGATATCGGGCAGGGATTTGACGAAAGCAGCCTGCTTTTTGCGCCTGTACCAGGCGGGTGGATGGAAACCCGTCCTGAAAAAACGGTGTCTTTTAAACAGCAGCGTTTTAAAATGCCCAAACCGCCGGGCGTACTGCGTATCTTCGCTTTGGGCGGTTCTTCAGTTAATTATTTGGATTACGAGTTTTCGGAGTTGGAAAAAGAACTGGAACACCGCTTTCATGCGTCTGTCGATGCTGTTGAGGTGATCAATTGCGGCGGGCTCTCCTATGGAAGCCACAGGCTTGTGCTGATTGCGGCGGAAATTCTTCATTATCAGCCTGATATTGTTCTGCTGTACAGCGGTCACAACGAATTCGAAGAATTGCAGCAGCTGCATCTCTCGTTGAAAAATTATGGAAAAGTGCAGCAGTATCTGGGGAAATCGGCGTTCTACCGTCTGATACGGGAGATGCGCGCAAGAAAAGCTATTGCCCGGCTCGAAGAGAGCAGGCAGGCACGGGATCTGGCGCAGTCTATCCCTGACTCCTCAAAAACCTGGGAAATGGTGTTCACTCAGGAAGAAATCGACGGGCGTATGGAGGCATACCGGCAGAACCTGACCATGATTATTGCCCAGTGCAGAGAAGCGGAAGTACCGCTGATTATCGGTACCGTGCCGTCCAATCTGATCAGACCCAATCTGCCGGGAAAAGAAGGGCAGCTTTATGAGGAAGTGGTGCAGCTATATGAGGCGGGCGACTTTGACGAAGCGAAACGGCGCGGTGCTGAGATCCTTGCCCAGGCCTCTCCGCGTCACCAATCGTCTCCAGTTGAAAACGGCATCATCCGTGATCTGGCCCGGACATACGGAGTGCCGTTGGCTGATGTTGAAACTGCTGTTGCCTCGGCAGAGCCGCACGGCATACCGGGAGAAACTCTTTTCAGCGACCACTGTCATCTCAATGAAAAAGGAAACCGCATTCTGAGGCAGCAGTACCAGGCACTGATTGAAGACATTGTGAGCCGCAGATATGCACCGGAGCCATCCCTTGGTATACAATAAGATTTGTTGGACAACTTTTTCTGCTGAAAATACACATTTTTCTGTCGTAAGGTTTCTATTAAATTATGATTAGTCAATATGGCAGGCGCGCCACCCGTAGAAAATCCTGGTTTCGTTCTTCCCTTTTCAGTCAACTTGTCACGTTCACGCTTGGCGCAATTGTGGGTGCCTGTCTGTATTATGCCTATTCCGAAATCTATTCTGAAAAAGTGCAGGAACAGCAGCCGACGGCACAAGTTGATACTTCTCCTGAACCGGTGATCCCTGCTCAAGCCGTCGTCCCTGAAGTTGTCCCCCCCGTACAGCCGGAGTATGCCATTGAGCCGATCCCTGCAGACATGGACAGCATGTGGCCTTTGCGTCATGTGATTGTCGGTGTGGAAGGCACCCATCTCTCCCGCAAAACCATCGAAATGCTGAATGCCTGGAAGCCCGCCGGGGTCTGGCTGCGTGAAAACAATACGGAAAACCCCCGTCAGATCGAAGAGATGATTTCGCTCATCAATCTCTATGCGTCGCTCGACGGTTCCCGCGAGAAAAATCCGCTTATCTGCATGGCGCAGGAAGGCGGTCAGACCGGAAACCTGCTTCAGATAGACGGCGCACTGACCTGCCAGGAACTTGCGGCGCTGGACAGCCTGGACGCCATCAAAAAGGCGGGGCGCCAGGTGGCGGAAACGGCTTTGAGTGCCGGCGTGGGTGTATTGCTTGCCCCGCGCCTGGATCTTTTTTTCCCCGGCCGAAGCCGTGAAGAAGACCGCCCGCATTATTTCGGCGACAATAAGGAATCGGTGATTCAGGCGGGGCTTGCCTATGCCGGAGGGCTCATGGAGGCGGGCGCACTGTCAGTCGTAAGCAGTTATCCGGGCATGGGCAGCGTCGTGCATCAACCGCGAAGGCTTCCGGTTGTGGAAGAAACGGATATTGAAAAACTGGCGGAGGCCATGCTGCCTTTCGCCGAGGCTGCCGCCTATGATATTTCCGGGATACTCGTAGGAAATGTTTCTGTGCCGGCTCTGGATAAGGAACGCCCCGACCGTCCCGCTTCCTTATCACCCCGGCTGGTTCGTGAAGTGTTGCGACGTCAGTTCGGCTATACCGGTGTAGTGCTTGCCTCCGACATTATCGAGGCAGGCGTCTGGTCCGGTAACGAGCCGGAAACTGATCTTGTCGATGCGCTGAAAGCGGGCTGTGATGCTGTCCTGATTTCATCTGCAAATACAGAGCAACTCGGGCGTATTGCTCAGGAAGTTATGCGGGCGGCGGATCGGGGCATTTTGAATAAGAGTGAACTTGATGCTTCGGCGCGACGTCTGGACAGCTGGCGTCAACAAATTGCCCGCCAGCGTTCTGCAGTCATGGTGGAGGTGGAGGGGGAGCCTCACGATGTGACAGAAACGATTCCGGAAAGCGCCCCTGCAGTGCCGGAAGCGGATGTTGTGCCTGAAACGGTAAAAACCGCTCCGGCGGAAAAAGAAGCCGCAGAAAGTGCAGAGGAAACGCCTGCGCCCTCTTCAGAGACGGCTCCGCCTCGTTCAACCATTATTGATCAGGAGGCAGTCCCCGAACTGGTGGAAGAAAAGCAGCCCCAAGCGAAATCGCCCGAAGAGGTCGAAGCAACTCCGGCTGCGGTGCAGGAAGCGGTGCCTGTGATCGAAGAAACCGCACCGCCGCAGGAGGAGAAACCCGCCGCACCTCAAGAGAAAGCCGTTGTACAGGAGACGAAAAAGGATACCCCCAGTCCCCAGCCGCAAGGCACCAAAATGCTTTCCTACACCATACAGCCCGGTGATACTTTAAGTAAAATCGCCACAACCCATCAGGTTTCTTCCTCAGATCTGATGAAATGGAACGGGCTGACAAATGGAGACATCAAATTCGGAAAAAAATTAACCATCTATGTGCCCGAGGCAGGAAATGCGCCGGAGCAGAGTCAACCGTCCGGTGCAGAAGTTTCTGTGGAAAAAACGGTTGAAGATGTGGTGACAGAAATTATCAGCCCGGATCATGCTGCTGCAGCCGAAACAGAATCAGAAGGTATTGCGGAGGCTGCTCCGGTGCAGGAGACGGCGGGTAATTCCCCCGAAACAGCAGCAGCGCTTGAAGCGGTTACGACAGAGCAGGTGGAAACTGAACCCGTAACGGCCGAGGATACCAGTTCGGTACCTGAAGCTGAAGAAATACCCCCTCCGCTGACACCTTCCAGAGAAACCGAAAAGAATTCGGCTGATGAAGTGCTTCCTGAAGAAGCGACGGATGTAATCAGCGATCTGGATTCACAGACCGACTTTCAGCCTGCTTCAGACCTGCTGGAGCCCTCCGATGAAAAACAGGACGAGCGTCCGGAAAGTATGATCCCTCCCGTGAGTCCTCCTGTAGAGTATACTCAGGCACCGGATGACGCTCCCGTGCAGGCGGAGAACAGTGCGGATGAAAATAAAGAGGCTTCATCGCAGACTGAAGATACAGCGACACCGGAATTCGGCTCTTATGTGATTCAAGTGGGCGATACGCTGCATTCCATCGCAAAGCGCTACAACACAACAGTGCAAAACTTAATGGCAATCAACGGCATCCAGGACGCCAACCTAATTGTCCTTGGAAAAGAGATCAAGGTGCCCCTTCCCTGATCTCTTTTGTTTCAGACTGATGAACGAAGGTACCCGATTAAAGGATTGTCTGCTTAAAAGCCCGGCGGTTTTGAGATGATGGCATCACCGCCATCTTGTGCATTTCAACCCTGAGGTTTGCTGCCATGAAGGTCATTATTCAAATACCCTGTTACAACGAAGAAAAGACGCTGGGTATTACCCTTGATGCGCTGCCTCGTACGCTGGAAGGCGTTGACTCGGTTGAATGGCTTGTTATAGACGACGGTTCCACGGACGGTACCGTTGATCTTGCCATTCGCAAGGGGGTTCACTGCATTGTCAGAAACAGGCGCAATAGAGGGCTTGCTCATACTTTTCTGCACGGTCTCAATGCCTGTCTGCAGCGTGGCGCCGATATCATTGTAAACACCGATGCCGACAACCAGTATTGTGCAGATGATATTCAGAAATTGATTCATCCCATACTGACAGGTGAGGCGGATATGGTGATCGGAGCACGGCCTATAGATGACATCCGCCACTGGTCTCTCCAGAAAAAAATTCTGCAGAAAATAGGCTCAAAAGTCGTGCGCCTGGCAAGCGGCACTGAAATTGCCGATGCGCCGAGCGGATTCCGTGCCATCAGCAGAGAAGCTGCCGTGCGGCTGAATGTTTTCGATAATTACACCTACACACTGGAAACCATCATACAGGCAGGGCGCAAAGGCATTCCCGTCATGTCGGTGCCTATCCGAACCAATGATGAGTTGCGTCCGTCCCGGCTGATGAAGAGCATCCCCGAATATGTCCGCAAGTCGCTTTTTACTGTTGTTCGGATTTTTATGACTTATCGGCCGTTCCGCTTCTTTGCCATGCCCGGGCTGCTTGTTTTTGGTGCAGGATCTTTGCTGCTCCTGCGTTTCCTCCTTTTATACTGGTTGGGCGATGGAGCAGGGCATATTCAGTCTGTTGTGCTCAGTGCGCTTCTCCTGGGAACAGGGCTGGCGCTCATGGTCGTGGGGCTGATCGCCGACCTGATAGGTGTGAACCGGCAGCTGCTGGAAGATATACGCAGCAGAGTCCGGGAATTGGAGTATACGCTTACCCGGCTGGAAAAAAGCACACGCCCTCAAAGCGAAGCTGATAATACAGAAGGAGAAAAATGCCCTGACGAAACGATCCGATGAGGCTGGAACACTTTTTCTCCGAAAAATGTTCTCATAACAGGACATAAAACCGTGACTTTTAAAGGGCTGAAACATGGCTGCTGTTTTAATAACACCTCTGGTCGCACTCTTGTTTATGGCGATTATCTTCGGTCTCTGGACCGGCACCCAGCTGCTGGCAGAAAAAAGACTGGGGTACCGTGTACAGGGCTGCAAAGGCCCGACGCGGGGTGCCCGGGGCGAATCGTTGTGCTGCAAAGGCGGAGGACGCCTTTGCTCAGAAGCGGATGATGGACACCGGCATCTGACGCACTAATCGCCGGATCCCGCTTCTCTATTCCTGCTTTTCGTTATCTTGTTTTGTGATACCATAATCCGTGGAATTTGCTTGTGTCTTAGACTGTTGCCTGCAGTCCGGTGATTCGAAGCACAAGATGTGGAATGGAAAAGATGGCAAACGTTGAGATCAGTGTAATCGTTGTGGCAAAAGACATAACAGATGCACTGCCCACATTATTGACCTGTTTTGAACAGCAGAGCATGCCGACGGCACGGTATGAACTTATTCTTGTGTCCTACGGGGAAGCGCAGCCGGACGCAATGGCACGCATTGCAAAGTGTCTGACCGGCGCCTCTATTTCCGTTAAACATTATCACGAGCCCTCTTCAAGTGAGGTGAAGGCAAAGAATGTGGGAGCGCGCAAAGCTTCAGGCGCTTTGCTGCTTTTTCTCGATCCGGATTTGCTGGCAGGACCGGAGTTGCTGGAGCGTCATGTGGAGATACACGCCACTACGGGCAAACCGGTGATTGCCTTCGGTCAGTCGGCGCCTCACAGTGCGCTTCCAGGCGGACTGCTGACCCGCTGGTTTGTGAAACAGGATCACGCTCTGATGAATGTGGAGAAGCCCGAGTCTCTCTACACTCTTTCCAGCCGCCACTGCAGTTTGTCCCGCGGCCTTTTTCTGGAAGAGAAAGGATTTCCGGAAGATTTCGAAGCTATGCGTGCGGCCGATATTCTTCTGATGCGGAAGCTGATCGAAAAGCGTTGTGTTCCCCTGCGATTACCGGGTATTCAGGCTTTTATCTGGCGGGCATCAAATTTTGATGAAGAATGCGCCAGGCATTACAGAGAAGGATATGACCTTGCCCGTCTGGCTTTTCTGCTGGATGACCCGGAGCTGTTAAAAAATTTCGGCCTGCAATGTTCTTCTTTCAGGTACTGGCTGGCAGAACTGTACATGCCCTTTTATGTACGCACCTGCCGCTCCCATACACTGGACATGCGTGTGCACGGGCACAGCTGCCGCCGTGTATTGGTTTATGAACGCCATCGGGGAGCCCGGGCGGCACATCACCGCTATGGCAGCGGCAGGAATGAAGTCCTGAGATGGTCCGGCAAGACGACCGTAGAGGAATAAATATTTCAGAAACGGCCTTTTTTTGAGTAAATGAAGCCCGAGCTGTCAGCGTTGTGATGATTCCCCTCCTCCTGCTATGATGACTGGCACGAAATAATAAGGAAAAGCAAGATGAAACAGTGTATTGTATCGCCCAACGGACCGCCTGCTGCCGGGCCTTATTCTGCTGCCGTACGGGCAGGAAATCTGTTGTTTATATCCGGGCAGGGGTCGCTTGCCCGGGATGGCAGCGGTTATGTTGCCGGAACAATTGAGGAAGAAAGCCGTAACGCTCTGGAAAACCTGAAGGTTATTTTGCAGGATGCCGGCCTTGGTTTGGAAAATGTGGTGAAAACTACAGTCTTTCTCCGGGATATGGCAGACTTTTCACGGTTCAATACCCTGTATAAAGAATATTTTACATGGGATTGTCCGGCACGGACCTGCATAGCAGCGGCCGGTTTGCCGCTGGGTATGCAGGTGGAAATAGAGGCAATCGCCGCTTTTCCGGAAGAAAAATAATGAGACGCGGTTTTTTACAGTTTGTGGGCGTGGTTCTTTTCCTGTGTCTTGCCGGTGCTCCGCTGCATGCTCAGGAAGCGACTGTAATGAATAATGAAGGGGTGGATGCGTTTAATCGGGGCGATTTTTCCCGGGCGGTCATGCTGCTGGAAGAGGCGCTTGCACTGGACGACTCCAATACTGCTATCCGCCGGAATCTTTGTAACGCCTATCAAAAAAAAGCGGAATTGCTGGCGGCGGAACGGGAGTTCACCCTGGCGACTCAGATCCTGCGCAAGGCTGTAAAAGTTGATGCGGAAAACGCTTCTCCCTTCATGCAGATGGGCGCCTATTACCTTTCGCAGGACAAAGTCGCCGATGCCATCGATGCGCTGGAGGAGGCTATCGGGCTGGCACCGGGGAACCTCATGGCTCATGAACTGCTCGGGCAGGCCTATTATGAAGACAACGACTTATATTCTGCCCGGGTGCAATGGGATTATGTACTTGCCGTAGATCCGGAAAGACCAGGGCTGGCGTCCCGTTATGAAAAGGCATTTCGGGAAGAATCGGTCGAACAGGAGTTCAATCGATGGAAAGCCAATCATTTCATTATCAATTATCCTAAAGATACACCGGCACGGCTGAGAGGGGCAATCACGACGATTCTGGAGAGAGCGTACCTTGATGTTGGCAGAGCGCTGGGCGGTACCTATCCGCCGTCGCCTGTGCAGGTAGTGCTTTATTCTTTTGAGCAATTCGGAGAAGCGACCCGTATGCAGGGGCATATAGGTGCGGTATATGACGGAAAAATCCGGAGCCCTCTTACAGATACCGATGGCGAATGGATTGCCGAAGATGAATTAAAAAGACGGTTAGTTCATGAGTATGTACATGTTGTAGCGCGGCAGATTGCCGGAGACCGCCTTCCCTGGTGGCTTAATGAAGGGCTCGCGGAAACCCTTTCGAAATCTTTAGTCTCCCGTGATATCGATCAGCTGAAAGCGATTTACAACGAAGACAAGGCGCTTCCTCTGGCATCCATGGAAAGTGCCCAGATGGAACATCGCAGTGCCGACGATTTGCGGAGGGCTTATCTGCAGGCGCATGCCACAGTAGATCTGTTATGGAACCGCTACGGCCGCAACAAAATGCTCGTTTTTCTGCGCAGCCTCGCACGGGGCGAGGAAAGTGAAAGTGCCTTTAAGTCCATTTATCGGCGCAACTACGAAACCTGCCAGAACGAAGTGGCGGCACTCTATCTCTACTGATCCTCTCTTTCCTCATCCTGCAGTTCGTCTTTTTCCTGAAAGACAGAAACTGTACTGACCGTTGCTTCCGGATGCAGCCCCTGACTGTCAACGCGTATCAGGCGCCAGGAGCCGTTGATTGCCGCTGGTGTCATAATAAGGTCGGTTTTTCCCCAGGGTATCTGGTCGTCCATTCGCGCTTCCCGATGGGTGTGCCCCACCAGAAGATAATCCAGAGGATCATCGACGAAGAGCGTCAGTTGGGCATGTATGCCCATCCCCGGATCATAGCGATGGGTAAGACCGATACTCCATCTGCAGGGGCGGAGCTGCCGTCTGTATAAATATAAATGTGCACTCTGTACGCCCATTTCATCGGCAATCAGATAATCTTTTGTATCAAAAGACAGATAGCCGTCGCGCCCGTATTGGAAAGCGTAGGTTAATCGCTCAAAATAGTCGGCGTAATGCGTGCCTGTGCGGTCATGATTGCCGGGAGTGATATAAGTAGGCATACGGCAGGTATCGAGAATGTCCAGAAAACGCCGGAATTCTTCCGGTGTGCCCCCGTCGGTCACATCCCCTGTTATAAGTGCAAACTGCGCTTCCGCCGCATTGACCTGTTGTATCAGTTCTATAAGAATATCACGATCCGAGCGTTTATGCCGTCCGGAACCGGTGTGCATATCCGTGATATGGGCTAACGCATAGGCATCCGGAAACGCATCCACAACGTAGACTGAACGCAAATTAACATCCCGGATGTTTTGACATTCGCCTTGAAGAGCATAGGTGCCGCTGGGGACATGAGAAGGAACAACAGCACTGCCGGAGACCCTGTCACCGCGTTTGTCATGCCAGGTCACCGCCATAGGATAGACGCCTGTTTCTCCGCTGAGACTTAACTCGCACGCTTCCCGCACAATCACTTCAAAAGTGCTTTCCCGAAGAACCTGCACTGGCTGACCGTTGTTGGGCACTCGGATAAGATCAAGGGCCCCTTCCGTGTTTCGCGCCTGCGCTGTGAGCGCGCAGAATGCTAAGCATCCGGCAAGAAAAACAAATCTACAGTTACACATAGTTTTCAATCCTTTGATTTTTGCGGAGCCGGACGCCATACCGGATTCAGCGCACCATACTTTTCGTGCGTCAATTGTTTTTGTGTTATCCCGTCGAAAGAAGAGGCATAGAGCTGGGGCATACCGCTTTCGTTCGATACATAAACAATCCATTTGCCGTCAGGAGACCAGGAAGGGGACCAGCACTGATACTCTTTTGCGCCTGCTATGGCAGTAACACCGGCTGTGGTCGCCTGTATCAGGTAGATACCGCTGTATCCGTTTCTGAAGGATTCAAAAGTAATCCAGTTGTTGTCAGGAGACCATTTGGGATTCCAATCCGCAGCGGGATGATTGCTTAAGTTTGCAATGCCGCGACGGCCGATCATGAAAATCTCCCGGTCTCCGCCCTCGTTGCATTCATAGGCAATTTGCCTTCCTTTAAAGTCCGGAGTGACAGCATACCGGACATAACGGGTACTCTGTCCGGTCAGAAGAGACAAAAGGGGGATCACCTGATCGCGGGTCACAATAAAGATTTCCGTGCTCAGCTTGGGCGGCATGCCCGCCACCCCGATGGCAAGAAGGGCACCATTTTTTTCAGCCTCCTCCTTCAAAGCAAAGAGGCCGAGGGAGTCGGCCGCCAACTGATCATCGGGATCCAGTGCTTTGAGCATATCCGTTGATGGGAGCCATGCGGGTGACAAAAGGCCTTCGTGCCCGCCGCCCCAGAGTTCTTCACGTTGTGATTCCAGATCATAGACAGCCAGCGAACGCAGTGGTGTGTCCCCGACCTCGCTGCAATACGCAATCTTGCGGCTGTCGGGCGACCACGCAGGCTCATAGTTCCAGGCATATGTATGAGGAAGAATCTCAGTCGTTTCTGTGTCCACAGAATAAACACAGACGGAATAGCCCCCTTCTATTCTGGATTGATATGCGACCCTGCTGCCGTCAGGCGACCATTGGGGCGCACTGTCACTCAGGCCCCGGCCGGGCGTCCGTACCTCGCCCGATCCAAGATCCAGGCATGCCAGCTGATAATCGAAAGGAGATTCACCGGTGATAAAAGCAATTGTGCCCGACTGGCATAATGTTGCAT
The DNA here is from genome assembly GCA_002070275.1 of Candidatus Hydrogenedentes bacterium ADurb.Bin170. GTDB lineage: Bacteria > Hydrogenedentota > Hydrogenedentia > Hydrogenedentales > CAITNO01 > JAAYJV01. The sequence goes on along the minus strand of MWCY01000002.1, from coordinate 5,720 downwards.
TCAGTACAAAGAGTGACACAGTTAAAATCATTGCCTTCTCCTGAAATCACGGACAGGGCCGTAGAAAAGAATGGAACAACTTTGAAGCGCTGTCTCCGGAAATGAATGAGGGAAGCAACCATAGAAACATGCTTTTTAATTCTTCAAAGCCAGAGTCATGGTAATATGAAAAAGCGGGTAATGGCAAACCAGGTGCACTTTCTTTTTCTGAACCGGGGAAATTTCATATCATTAATTGTTGACAATCATGCAGGGAAAAGAAAATAATGGATAACGGTGATATTGACGGGCTAAGCAAGTTATGACAGAAAACGCAAATAAAACGGCACTTTTTGGTTTTCCGGCAGGGATTGAAAAGACGGGAAAAGTATTGTCTTTTAATCATCTGTTTCCTGTATAATTAAAAATCATTTAAAGTCTTGACATCTGAATTAATATTTACTACAATATTTGTCAAGAGTTTACTTGTGCTGATAAAGCACTGTCCCGATGTTCACTGTGCGACAATGTGGGTTAAGCTTGTGCGGAGATCATTTCGACGCCGCCTAAAAAAGTAAGGTGCGTATATGGCCAGAATGTGGTCAGGCCTGAAAAAATCTGCCGGTAAGAAACGGCTGGTGATCGATGTTGGCACCAGTGCCGTTCGTGTATGCGAACTGGCAAAGACAAAAACAGGCTATGAAATCAGCAAATACGTCCAGCGCGAGTACAACTCCGATCCTTCACTGGAGGAGCAGGCACGTAATCAATTGCGAAGCAATGCCTTGCTTGAAGCGCTGAAGGAATCCAAAATCCGACGACGGAAAACAGTGCTGGGTGTGCCGGGTCAATCCGTATTTACCCGCTGCAGAACATTGCCGCCTGTTGCGGAGTTCAAAGTAAATCAGATCGTCCGATATGAAATTCAACAGCAGATCCCCTTCGGACTTGATCAGATTGCAATGGATTATCAGGTACTGCAGAAGACGGAGCAAGGCGGCTATGATGTGATGATGGCCGCCATCAAAGTTGATGTTGTAGAAAAACATCTCGAAATCCTCAAGGCTGCAAAAGCGTCTGTGGATACAGTAGATGTGTTGCCCATTGCCGCGTACAACTGGCTGCTTCATCAAAAAGAAATGGGACAGCAGGGAGACTGTGTCGCCCTGATCGATATTGGCGCGTCCACTACGGACATTGTGATTGAACGGGGCAATCAGTTTCGCTTCACCCGTCCTCTGAATATCGGAGGCAATGACATTACCCGTGCGCTGGCGGAAGCGTTTAATCTCGATTTTATCTCGGCGGAGAAAATCAAACGCGAACGTGCCTTCGCACCGACAGGTGATCCCCAACGTGACGGGAAAAGCGGTGAAGTGATCGGTCAGGTGCTGCAGCGTTTATCAACCGAAATTATTCGTTCCTTTTCATATTTCCGTTCACTTCCCGGCGGCGGGCAGGTCAACAGAATTCTTCTGACCGGCGGCTGCGCCCGTTTAAAAAACATCGTGCCTTACCTTCGGTCGCAATTGGGCATGGATGTGCGTATTGCACCGGTGATCAATAACATTTCCATCGGCGAAGGGGCATCGTCCGTTAAAGCGGCCCCTGAACAGGCCTGTGTTGTACTCGGGATGGCTGCCCGGTGCTGGGAACCCGTAGCGATTAATATCAACCTGATCCCGCCACGCATTCTTGAAACGGCACGCCGAAAAGATCAGGCACTCTATTGGGGGCTTTCAGTTGTCGCCCTGATTCTCATTTTTGCTTCCATGGTTCCATCGGCTGCCAAAGAAAACAAGCGGGTGAAGCAGCGCATCGATGAACTGCGCAGCGCAATTCGTGCTTATGATCCTGAACTGGTACAGCGGATCCGGGTGGGCGTGCCTGTTCCGCAATCGGAGCTTCGTTCCCAGCTGGATGTCCGTAAGCGGCAGCTTCAGACCCTTGTCGGCCAGGTGGATGTGCTTGAAAAAGCAAAACGCCAGCGACGCTTCTGGCTGGACGAATTTGCCTTTATCAACGAAGCCCGGCCTACGCTGGGTCAGATGTGGTTTTCCTCCATGGAAAGCTGTGTCGTGGAAGAAGAGAAACCCCAGCAGCAGCATGGACCTGCAATGCGCCCGCCCTCTGATGAGGAAGGATCCAGTGTTGCGCCACAGCGCCGAGGGTTTCCGGGGCTGCAGTTTCCCGGTGCGAGCGGGGCTGCTTCTGATCAACAGGGAATGGGGCGCGGGAGACCGGGCGGTCAAGCCGAGGAGAAAGTCAACGATTACGCCATTCCGAGGGCAAATGGCGTGATCATTCATGGTTTTGCCGAATCCGATGAAGTAATCAACGAGTTTGTTAAAGGGCTTCGAACTACCTCGCGTCAGATGCCCAACACTTGGTATGTGAGTGCAAGCAGAGTGATTTTTAGCGAGGGCAGTGTGAGACGCGTTCCCTGGAGTATTCTCAATGATGCGCCCACAGAAGGAGGGATTACAGATCGCGGTGCTCCGGGCGGTGCAGGCGCTCAGGGAAAGGAATCCCTTTTTACCTTTACCATTGAAGTCGCTCTTCATTATACGGCGGATAAGCCGTCCCCACCAACTCCGACGGAGGACGGAACTGTATGAAGTATAAAGCGCAAATAGCGGGTCTCCTGATCTTTGCCTTAATAGGTGGCGGTTTTTTTGGTGTCTGGCACTTTTTCTTTAAAGAGCTTTTCGCAGGATATAAACAAGACAGTGCGCTGAAAGATTCTCTTGAAGCGACTTTAAAACAAATGGAAGATAACTTCAGCGGCTATAAACCGGAACTGCTGATCGATGAATGGCAGAATATGGTGCAGCCCTGGCGTAATGCCCGTGAAGAGCGAGCCAAGTTTTTTAATTTTGGCGGCTGGTATGACATTGAAATTAAACCGCAGGAGGACCGCATCCTTAAGTTCTGGTATACAGAAGAAACCAATACCATGCTTATGGAGCTTTACAAAAAAGTCTACGAAAAAATGGGTGGTTATGACCGCTTCCCTCTTGATCTTCGTGCCATGCTGAATGTGCCGAAAGAAGAGGACTGGTCAGGTCAGAATGTGACTAAAGAACAAATTGATCTGTCACTTCGCAAACTGCAGTTTGGTATTCAGATTTCGGAATTTCTGCTGAAAGCAAATATCGGCAGTCTGACCACAATAGCGGTATGGCCCAGGCGTTTTCCCGAAGCGCATCAGCAGATGCTGGGGCTACAGACGGTGGGGCTGAACTTTACCATGACTGCCCGGGATCTTGTGCGTTTTCTTGAATCTTTACGTCAGGAGCAGCGGTACTTTACTGTAGATGCGCTGCGCGTGACCTATCCCTATATATCTTATGCGGGTGAGCCTCAGTTGAATGTCCGGTTATTGCTGACACAGGCTAATTATAGACCGCCGCACGAAGAATCAGCTCCTGGTGCCGCAGTAGCAGGAGCACCCGGTGCTGCTTTTGGTCCCGGCGGAAGTCCCATGGTGATCCCGCCGCGTGAAATAGATCCGGACAGGATCACGGTAAAACCTGAAGAACTCGGTCCTGTCGGTCGCTTCTGGAAGTGGTTTAAACGGACAGTTCTTTATATGAATTGATAAAAAAGTTGTGAATTGTCATGTATTGGTATACACTAACCTGATTCAGGAAACTGAAGTAAATGGATAAACTTCAAAAACTCGGTGCCTGGCTGTGGCGTAACAAAGAGCGCATGGTGCTCATTGTTATGCTTGCTGTGCTTGCTTACCGTGTTTATGGAATTTTTAATCCGCCTCCGGAGGAGGCCTGGGCACGTTTGCCCCAGCCGAAGTTGGAACTGCCGACAGAACACGATGAAAGGCAGGAACTTGGTTTGCCGAATCTGCCGGCTTTACCGGCACCCTCGGGATTGCCTGGCGTGTATACGTCGCTTTATGAGCGCAATCCTTTCTGGTACTATTCCGGCCAGAAAACAAGTTCGGCTTCGGAGCAGGTAAGTGCCGCCGATTTGAATATTGAACTGGTGGACATTCAGAATGTGCGCGGAAAGCCCCGGGCAAGACTTAAGACCTCACGGACAACGAAGTGGTACTCTGAAAACGAGCAGTTTGAAGAGTTTGAAGTAACAAGTATTGATGCGGAGAATCAAAGTGTTGTTGTTTATTCGCAACGCTACTCCAAATCTTTTACCCTGGAAAAACAATGAAGTTAACCCGAAGAAAGCATGAAGGCATGACCGTAAAGAGAAGATGCCGCAAACCGCGGGAGGAAAAGACCGTCATGAATAGTAAAAAAACAGCGACAGTGACACTGCTTTGCGTTATGCTCCTTGCATATATTGCCATGCCGCTGGCTCATGGACAAGATGTCGAAGATGCGCAGCCTGCGGTCAATGGTGCACCAGTCATGGAAACTACGAAGCTTGACGCCACTGTCACCGAGGCAGAAGGCTATTTCAGGCGCGGCGTTGATCTTTACAAGCAGGACTTGTTCAGAGAAGCGCTGACGGAGTTTAACCGCGCTCTGGCTTTGGATCCGAATTTTGCCGAGGCAAGAGAATTCCAGAGCAAAGCCAATATAAAACTTCAGCAGGCGCTTGTCGGTGCTGCTACTGCGGAAACTCCGGTTTTTCAAACCATTGAACCCACGACGCTTCGTGCCAACGAGGGGCGCATGGATTTGAGCGCCGACGAAATCAGGCAGGAGCGGGTTCGCGAATTAATGAGCCACGGCGCCAAGTATCTCGAAGCGGAGCATTACACCACAGCTGTGGAAATTTACAGCAATGTTCTGCTGATCGACCCGGAAAATCAGGCAGCGAAAGACGGGTTGCATAAAGCCACTTTGGGTGCCCATGATACCAAAATAAAAGACAACAAGAGCGGGGTCGCAGAAGACCGCGGTATGATTCAGGGCTTTATAGAGTCTTCCAAGCGGCTGCCCGAAGGTGCCGATGCCCGGGGTATCAAGCCCTACCGTTTTTCTGTGCCGGAAATTGCTGAAGAACGGGAGGAAGTAAAAGAGATGAGTGAGATCGAGAAAATCCTCGAATCTCCCGTCAGTATCGAATTTGAAGATATCCATATCAACGAAATCGTTGACTTTATTGCGGACAGCTATGACGTAAATATTGTTATTGATAATCGTGTGGTTGCGCCCCCGCCCAGAGCTGTACCCGTAGTGGCTGCTCAACCGGGCGCTGTTCCCGGCGCACCTGGCGCTTTTCCCGGCGCTCCCGGTGCCCCCGGCGCTTTTCCCGGCGCTCCTGGTGCCGCTCCCGGTGCCTTCCCACAGGCCCCAGGCGCTCCCGGTGCCAGACCCTCCGGTGTCGCTGCAGGTCCAGGAATGAGTTCCACCTATGGCTCTGAAATTGAAGTGGATCCCGTGTACGGAGAAAAGACCGATGGAAGGGTTCCCTATATCAACTTGAAGTCGGTCACCTTGGGTGAGGGTCTGCAGGCGTTATTGCGCCCGCTGGGTCTTGACTATGCCGTACAGCCCGGTTTTATCTGGATTAGCAAACCGACCGTGATCCGCCGGGAATCTTTTGAAAAACTTGAGACACGGTACTATGAACTGCGTAATGCAGGTTCTGAAACGTTGTTCAAAGTTGTGCTGCGTAACGTTCTGGGCGGTGTTGCTGATACTTATGGCTACGGTGGTGGCGGTATGGGCGGCTACGGTGGTGGCATGGGCGGCTACGGTGGCGGCATGATGGGTGGCGGCATGGGCGGCTACGGTGGCGGCATGGGCGGCTAC
>MWCY01000001.1 GCA_002070275.1 Candidatus Hydrogenedentes bacterium ADurb.Bin170 | reverse complement strand
GTCTTGCGGGCTATACGGGATGTTCCGATGAAAGGCTGATTCACACCATGATGCATCAGCAAAAGTGCCGCGGGAGCAGGCACGCCCGTTTTTTATCCCGTCGGGACTGCACCCTGTCGGATTTTGAGCCAGAAACATCTGATTCCGGCATTCACTCAGTTGCCGCCGTGCTTGACGGTTTTATTTCCAACAGGAAGCAATTGCAGGCAGAACTGAAAGCAGATGGCTATCCGTACGAGTGCGGTTCAGACACTGCCCTGCTGCAGCATCTCTGGACTGCCCGGGGCATTTCCATGCTCAGTCGCCTGGAAGGAATGTATGCCTTCGCTTTATGGGATCCGCAAGAGTCGTGCCTTTATCTGGTTCGCGACCGCACGGGGTCACGACCGCTCTATTACCATGAGCGGAAAGATACTTTTTTCTTTGCCTCCACAATTAAAGGGTTGCTGGGCTACACAGGAATTAGAAAGACGCTTGACCTTGAGGGACTGGACGACTATTTCGCATTTCTGCATCCCCTGCCGCCCAGGACGTTTTACAAAGAAATCCGTCAGGTCCCTGCAGGGCACTATGCCCGGTGGGTTTCAGGGCAATTAGAAGTAAAGCGTTACTGGCACCCGATTTGCCAGCCAAAAGAAAACTGTCCGCTTGAGGAATGGGTTGTTTCAACCGATACGCTCCTGGAGAACATTATCGACACCTATGCCGACGCAGAAGCCTCCGGAGGCGCGCTGCTGAGCGGCGGGCTGGATTCCACGGTTGTACTCGCATACCTCTCGCGGCATCTCTCCGGTGTGCCGTCTTTTACCCTCGGATTCACAGAAGAGGAAGCGCACTATGACGAAAGAAGGGCTGCCCGTACCACGGCTTCACTTCTCAAAAGCGCCTGCCATGAAGTTTTCATACACCCCGATCTTCCGAATAATGCCTCTTTTATCCTGGAGCACTTTGATGAGCCTTTCGGAAATCCAAGTGCCTTGCTCGCGGACATTCTTTTCCGTGAAGCGGCAAAATCCGTTTCTGTTGTTTTTACCGGAGACGGTGGCGATGAAGCTTTCGGCGGTTATCCGCGCTACCGAGGGCTCCTTTGGGCAGGGCTCTACAGGCATATGCCGTTTTGTCTTCGCCGTCACGTTCTGCATCCGCTGATTCATATGCTCCCCGAGCGTGCGGGCGGACTACATACATTGAGGAGGCTGCGAAGATTTTCAGAAGGCTCTTTTCTTGACCCCGTTGACTGTTATGCCCTTTGGATGGAGCACCAGAACAGTAAAGAACGTCTGGCTCTATACAACAGCAATCTCACCGGAATACTCTGCGGGCGTGATGCAACGGAACCTGTCCGCCAGCTGATGCGCCAGTGTGACAGCCCGGACATCATTACACAGGCGCTCTATGCCGACATCTCGCTTTTTCTTCCGGCGAATGTGCTGTGTTACGGAGATCGGCTGAGCCATGCCCACGGTGTGGAAATGCGTGCACCTCTGTGCGAAGGTGCGCTGTTTACCCATCTTCTGCAGGCACCGTCGTTCTTAAAAGTGCAACATTTTGCCGATAAACAGCTGCTGCGCATGATCCTGCACCGTCAGCTTCCGGAAAGAAAAGTATCCAGAAAAAAAAGAGGGCTCAACCCACCCATGAGTATCTGGCTGAACAGATGGCTTGAAAAGCCCGGTGCATGGGAGCACTTTTTGCAAGAAACAACTGCCGTTGACCTCTTCGAGCCCGGAAGGGTCCGGGAACTTTTAACAGAGCATCGTTCAGGTCTGAGAGATCACAGCTGGCGATTATGGCCGCTCTACTTATTCGCACGCTGGTTCAACACCCCTGATCCTGTTCTGCCAACGTATTAACTTGCTCAAAATACCCGATTTCAGGTATTCTTAACCAGTCTATCCCTCATTGTTCCGCTGATTTTCCAGCGTCATTCTTAATTCAGGGGACAAACCATGTCTACTACAAAAGAAGTTATTTTATCCGGTATCCGCCCCACAGGCCGCCTGCACTACGGCAACTATTTCGGAGCCATCGCCCACTTTCTGCGGCTGCAGGAGCGGGACGCCAACTGCTACTATTTCATTGCCGATTACCATGCATTGACAACCATTACGGATCGGCAGGAAATTTACCGATCCACACTCGACATGCTGCGTACCTATGTTGCCTGTGGCCTTGACCCCGAAAGATCCATTATCTACCGGCAAAGCGATCTGCCCAGCACGGCTGAACTGGCGCTGCTTCTGGGAATGGTCACCAACATAGGTCATCTCGAAAGAGGAACGACCTATAAGGATAAACTCGGTCGTCTGCAGGATGATCCCAGAAGCGAGGGCAATCCGCTTTCCTATGGTCTGCTGGGATACCCCGTCCTCATGGCTGCCGACATCCTTATCGTCCGCGCCGATCTGGTACCGGTAGGGGATGATCAACGCCAACATCTGGAAATGGCGTGCGATATCGCCACAAAATTCAATCACCGTTTCGGTGAAACACTGCACATCCCGAAGCCTCTGGGCAGAGATGCCCTGCGCCTCCCCGGACTGGACGGATCAGCTAAAATGGGCAAAAGCGAGAACAACACGCTGGATCTGCTGGACGACCCTGCAACAGTACTCCGCAAGATCAAGGCGGTGCCAACCACGACAGATCCCCTTCCTCTGGAAACCGAGAGCAATGCACCGGAGATAGTGCTTCCAAAAATGCCGGCGGGAGTAGCCGTGCTCTATCGTCTGCTGTCGCTTCTTGCGCCGGAAGAAGTGTATCTGGACTTTCTGGAGCAATACAGGCAGGGCGGAAAATTTTACGGCAGCCTGAAAAAAGAAGTTGCCCGCTTCGTGTCGGAATTCAATGCGCCCATTATCGAAAAATATAACGACCCCGCCCATAACGACGCTTTCATTGAAGATTTCCTTCGTGAAAATGCCAAACGGGTAACTCCGGTAGCGCTGGAAACGGTGGAAGCATGCCGGGAAGCCATGGGGATCGGTCACAGCCTTTTCAGGGCATAAAAGGAGCCGCAGCATGGATGTCATTCGCATTGGATTTATCGGACTGGGCGGCATTTGCAGACAGCGCCATGTTCCCGGCTTAAAACGTATTGCGGGCATAGAATTCCGTGCAGTGTGCAACAGCAGCAGGGCTTCTTCAGAAAAAGCCGCTGCTGAGTTCGGCATTCCAAAGATTTATGAGCAATGGGAAGATCTGGTGCAGGCAGACGACATAGACCTTGTGCTAATTGGTGCCTGGCCGTATCTGCACCATGATGCTTCTATCGCCGCACTCAAGGCAGGGAAACATGTTTTCTGTCAGGCGCGCATGGCACGAAATGCACAGGAAGCGCAAAGGATGTATACCGCCGCACAGACTGCGAAAACGCTGACAGCCGGCCTGTGCCCTGTTCCTTTCGGACTGCGCTATGACCGGACAATGACGCGTCTTCTGCAAGAAGGAACGCTCGGTTCAATTCGTCTGGTGAATGTGCACAGCCTCTCGCCTTTGTGGATAGATCCGGCGGCACCGGTCAACTGGCGAAAAAACCACCATCTGTCCGGTCTGAACATGCAGACGCTGGGCATGTACATAGAAGTAATTCACCGCTGGTTCGGCTTGACAACCCGTGCATCAGCAGAAACATTTCTCTATACGCCTGTACGGAAAAATACAGACGGAACTGACTTTAAGATTGAAATTCCTGATCAGATTCTGGCAAGGACTGTCGTCGGAACAGACTTGCCCGTTACTTATGAAATCAGCGGTGTTTCCGCCCTTGCCCGTGAGACAATTGATATTTACGGCGACCGCGCCGCTCTGCATTATGATGTAGCGTCGGACAGTCTGTACCTCTACACTCAAAATAAGCGCGTACCGGTTACGCCACTGCCGGAAGAAGAGTATGATCTTGACAACTGGCGTGTGGAAGAAGATTTTATTAACGCTATACGGCAGGGGCTCCCCTATCATCCGGACTTTAAAGATGGATTGAATTATATGCAGGTAATTCAAGCCATCTATGACTCCGCAAAAAACAGCAGCGCCGCCATCGCTATTCAAAACCTTTAAAAGACGGGGTAACGGGTATGGATAAAACCGCTATCATTAATTATCTGATCAAACATGGCATCGTGGCAGTAGTCCGTGCTGATTCCGGAGAAAACCTTGTCCCGATTATTGAGGCTGTCATGGAGGGAGGCGTACGCTGCATAGAAATTACAATGACAACTCCCGGTGCGCTTGAGTGTTTGGCATTAGCTTCTGAAAAGCTGTCAGGGGCCGATGTTTCTCTCGGTGTCGGAAGCGTACTGGATGGAGAAACTGCCCGGCTTGCTATTCTTGCCGGCGCCCAGTATATTGCCAGTCCCATTGCTTCTGCTGAGGTAATCAATATGGCGCACCGCTACGGCAAGCCCTGCATGCCCGGCGCTTACACGCCAACTGAAATTTATACTGCCTGGATTCTGGGCGGCGATATCATAAAAGTCTTCCCCGCGGGATGCGGCGGTCTGGAATATATTAAAGCCGTCCGGGCCCCACTCCCCCAGATACCCCTGATTCCCACAGGCGGTGTGGATCTGAGCAATCTCGCTGATTTCATCAAAGCAGGCGTTGCGCTGATCGGAGCGGGCGGCAATCTGGTAAGTAAAAAACTGATAGAGGCAAAAGATTATCAGGGGCTTACTGAGAATGCGCGCCGCTATTCGGAGGCATTGACACAGGCACGGGAACAGCTTCATGCCTGATATGCAATCTTCATTTTCCCATCTTCGGGCTGTGTTTTTTGATTTTGACGGCGTTATTCTTGATACGGAAACGATGCTTTACAAATCCTGGTGCCATATTGCCGGATTGTACGGCGTTTCCTTTCCTCTTAAAGAATGGGCAGCCAATGCCGGCGGATACCAGTACCATATTTTTGACCCTGTCACGCATATTGAAACGGAAGCAGGCATCACACTGAACCGAACAGAAGTGAACGACCGGCGACGCGCCTGGTTTTTGGAAAAAGTGGCAGCGCTGCCCGAAGCCCCCGGCATTCGTGAATCTTTGAAGTCGGCTGCATCCATGGGGCTCCCTCTGGCTGTGGTATCCAGTTCCGGACAGGAATGGGTGGAAGGCAATCTGGAGCGGCTCGGTCTGCTTTCTCTTTTTGAAACCATCTGCTGCGGCAGCGAAGTTGATGCCGTCAAACCTGCGCCGGATGTCTATCAGCTGGCGTTGCAGCGTCTGAATCTGACCCCTGGGCAGGTCTGTACATTGGAAGATTCACCACAGGGAATTGCTGCAGCCGTCGCCGCTGGGATATACTGCATAGCGGTTCCCAATCAGGTGACCCGCGCTGCCGCATTAAAAGGGTACCAACGACGGATCGACAGCCTGACAGAAAGACCCTTCACCGAATTACTACTGGACATTGAGAAAGATCTCAGCCGTGCGCTTTGAAAGCTTTGTTGCCGCCCGCTACCTGCGGGGAAAACGCAGAACACGATTTATCAGCCTGATCACCATCATTTCCATTGCCGGAGTCAGTGTGGGGGTCACAGCGCTGATCGTGGTCATGAGTGTAATGACAGGCTTCGATAATGCGTTGCGGGAAACAATTATCGGAAACCGTGCCCACCTCACTGTTGCCAATCCGATGGGGCGGCCCATGGAGAATGTGGAGGAAGTAATAGGAGATCTTATGGACCTGAGCCCCGAGATTCTCGGAGCAGGGCCGATTATTCAGGCTGAGGCTCTCCTGAAACGCAACAAATATACAACTGGCGCTTTTCTGCTGGGTATAGATCCCGAAAAAGAGCAGGGTGTCACAGACCTTGCACAGAACCTGACAAGAAACGGCGGGCGAACCTTCGGCGAAGGCGACATGCCCGGCGACAAGGAAATTGTGCTGGGGTTCCGGCTGGCACACCGTTTGGCGGCGCGGGTGGGAAGCGAAATTGCCGTCATTACGGACAAACCAACAGTGACCCCTTTCGGAATGAGACCGGGCAATCAGGTTTTCCTCAAGGTAAGCGGTATTTCGCAGGCAAAAATGTCGGATTTCGACAACCTGTATGCTTTTGTCAATATTGAAACGGCGCGTATGCTGACAGGACGCCCGGGGGTGGACGGCATACATCTTCGTCTGTCCGATGCCTTCATCGCAGAACCCGTAGCCCGGCTCATTGAAGAACGCCTTCCCTATCGCGCTGAAACCTGGTACCAGAGTCAGGAAGCATTTTTTGAAGCGCTGAAGCAGGAAAAAGTGGTCATGTTCATTATTCTGGTGTTTATTGTTCTGGTCGCCGCTTTTAACATCACCAGCACGCTCATCATGATTGTCATGGAAAAACGCCGCGACATCGGTATCCTCCGCACCCTGGGTTCCAGCAGCCGTTCCATCCTCACCATTTTTATCCTCGAGGGGCTCATGATCGGATTAAGCGGCACTCTGATCGGTCTTATTCTGGGCGTACTTCTTGCCTACAACATTAATGCCGTAGCCGAATTTATTGCCGGACTGCTGGGTATGGACCTCTTCAACAGCACGATCTACTATTTTGACGGGATCCCGGTGGCAATTGTCGCCTGGGATATCACCTGGATTACGCTGTCGGCAATTGTCCTCACCTTTATCTCCACCCTTTATCCCGCCTGGAGTGCTTCCCGGCTCAATCCTGTGGATGCGCTGCGCTATGAATAATCAAGTCCACCCTATCCTTGCCTGCCGCAACCTCCGGAAATGTTACCGGGATGGCAGTCGCGAACTGGTCATCCTCGATGATATTTCGCTGGAAATACCGGAAGGGGAAATTGTTGCCATCAGTGGCCCTTCCGGCGTGGGCAAAAGCACCCTGCTGCATATCATGGGCACTCTGGATCAGCCCACATCAGGTCAGGTTTACTTTAAAGGAGATACCCTGGCAGACATGAGTCAGGCAAAGATCAACAGGCTGCGCAATCAGCACATAGGATTTGTTTTTCAGTTCTACCATCTGCTTCCGGAATTCACCGCCCTTGAAAATGTAATGATGCCTGCGCTCAGTCAGGGAATGCATAGGCGAAAGTGCCAGGAGCCGGCAGCGCATCTCCTCGAACAGGTCGGGTTATCAGATCGTATGACCCATAAGCCGGGACAGCTGAGCGGCGGCGAACAGCAGCGTGTCGCCATTGCCCGTGCCCTTTTTAACAAACCCGAATTACTCCTATGTGACGAACCTACCGGAAATCTCGACGAGTCAACGGGAGAAGGAATTATCGAACTTCTCTGGACGCTGAATCAGTCCAGTCACGTTTCCTTTGTAGTGGTCACCCATGATGAAACTGTGGCACAGCGGGCAGGTCGCTGGATAGCCCTTCATGATGGAAAAGCTTTTACACGCAATGGATGATCCCAGCGGGAACGTTGGAATGAGGTGACGCCATGCCGGAAGATCGGCCTTCAAAAGATACTGCAGTCCCGGAAACCCCGAGAACATTTACTCTTCGCAAAACCATCATTTACTCCCTGCTTCCGACGTTTCTTTTTCTGGGTGGTCTGGAATCATGTGCACGGCTCTATGAATTATGGCACCCGCCTCTGACTCTGGATTGCGGCTGGGGATTCAATGAAGACAGTCGCATTTTTATTCCTGCGGGCATCCAGCGCAACAAAATGACCACCCGCCCGGAAAAAGTCATTTCTTTTGTCAAACAGAGTTTTTTAATGCCCAAGCCTGCCGGTACCTACCGGATGATCATTCTCGGCGGTTCCAATGTAAATTATATGCAGATGAACCTTAAAGTCATGTGCAAGAGGCTGGAACAGTACCCTGGAGAAACGCGGCATTTTGAGATTATTAATTGCGGCGGTCTCGCTTACGGCTCCGAGCGCCTTCGGATTATGACACAGGAATTGCTGCAGTATACGCCCGACCTGATTCTCATTTACGCGGGACATAACGAGTTTGAAGAGTTAATCCACAAAAATCTGACAAACCTGAATGCACTGCCCATCCAAAAGACCGCCTATTCTCTTGCCATGCTCAGAACCTTGCGCGACTTTGTTGCAACGGTACAGCTGACTTTTCTGGATCCCCAGAAACTCCGTGAAACACTTCCACCGGAAGTGGACTGGAGTACAGGCACTTACGAATTTTCTCAGGAAGAACTCAGTGCGCATATGGAAAGATACAGAGAGAATCTGGACGCTATTGTCAGCACCTTCCGCAACAGCAATATCCCTGTGCTGATAAGCACAGTTGCCACCAACTACCGGGAGCCGGGCCTCCATCCGGCTCAGAAAATCATCCAACAGGAAATAGCCGACCTGTATGCTCAGGGGCAATACGAAGCGGGGCTCACGCTGGCAAGAGAAACCCTCAGCAGATCTGCACGGCATCAGGCATCGGACGTTGAAAACGGCATCATTCGTGACATTGCTGAAAAGCATCATTTACCGCTCATTGAAGGTGAGAAGCTGATCATGGAGGCTGAGCCTCATGGTGTTCCCGGCGAGACCCTTTTCAGTGACAGATGCCACATCACGGATACAGGCAGAAATATTATCGTAGCGGCATTTGAAAAAGAAATTCACATGATTGCAGCGCACCCTGATTCTTCGAAGTAGTGCTGCTTCAACGTCTGAGAAAGCTCTTTCATGCTTCGATGGTTTAAAAAAACTCTTTTTATCTTTCTCTGTTTCGGATTGCTGGCAGTTGTCCTGTTCTTTTTCCTTGAAGTCGCAGCACGCCTTTATCAGTCTCATATTGAAAAACACAATCCCTTCATTATCGCCGCAAATAAGGGAGAAGAACTGCCCTATCGGGAAATGCGGACAGAAAACGACTTTCAGTCGCTCCTCTCTTCAAAAATGCAGGGAAGCGACCGGAAGAATGAAAATGAACCGAAACTCCACCCCGATACCCGCATCCTTCTGAATGACTGGCTTGACTCCAAAGGTTTTTCCCCTGAAAAGCGGATGAAGCTCCGGGAGGACTTTCGCTCCTGGTCCACACAGACACGGGACTATTACGCCTGCCTCACCCACGAAGCGGTCATCGTCTTTAATGCCGAGAACACCATCCGAAACTATTTTGGCTCCGATGCTTCTTATTTTGAAGGCTACCAGCGGTCAATTACGCTGGCATATCTGCACCAGACCGGAATTCTCGGACGGATTTATGAAGCCCTAAAGGAAGTGCGGCACACGAACAAGACAGTTACCTTGACTCTCCCCTGGTCCGAGCATATTCCCGGAAGCCCGGTTTTTACTGCTTACTGTCTGCCCGGCATCAGAACCGGCTCAGGCTGGGCATACGACTATCTGTTCGTATGCATGCATCCGGATGAAATTTCCAGACAGGACAGCACGGAAATTGATTCTGCTTCAGAATGGGAAAAGAAACACTTCCGTTACAAACCGGATTTTCAGCAGGACAGCGAAGGAACTTTTGACACGAACAGCCTCGGTTTTCGCGATCAGGAAAGAAAAATGCCCAAAGAAAGGGGCACTTTCCGTATTCTGTGCATCGGTGATGATTCGACTGTGGAAGGATCGCATAACAACCGGACATATCCGGCTCTTATGGAACAAAAACTCTCTGCCACCTTCCCCGGCAAAAACATTGAAGTGATCAACGCAGGCATTGCAGGCATCACCGCTTCCGATATGACACAGCGCTTCTTTGATTATGCATCGCTGGAACCGGATCTTGTATTGCTTCAACCGGGAGCGAGTGATCTTCTGCACCTTTACAATAGAAGATGGACAAACTTTCTGCCCTCCATCTCCGTCGCCGCCCGGCTGCTTTTTTCCGGCATTTTTGCACCGTCCGCTTCCTCTTTCAGTGACTCACTCAAGCGGTCTCAAGGGACCGCTCTTGAAATCCTGTGCTTTGCTTTCACGCATACAAATATACCCGTCATGCTGCTCGCTCTGCCATATCCCGATTCGGACAGAGTGACTCGGGACGAACGGCAGTTCCTTAAATGGCAAAGCAAATCCGCTCTCTTCTTTCCCGCATTCTCATTCTCCGACTACATAGGCTTTGTGAAAACAGAAAATCTTCTTTTACAGGAAAAAGCCGCGCGATATCATATCCCCTTTGTTCCCATGGAACAAGGACTGAAGGACGATCCTGCTTTTTTTGGCGACTGTTTTCACCTGACTCAAAAAGGTATTGAGAGAAAAGCGGACATGGCGTGTGCTATTCTTGAACCGATGATCGAGAAGGGATATTCTGCTGAATAAAAAGGCTATGCTTCCATGGAACCGCACCCGCTAAGCACTAAAAGACCTCCATTGGCTGAAGGCGTTGCAGTGCTGCTTCTTGTGCTTTTCAGTCTCTTTGTCGGCGTGGCTCACCTCCGATCCATGCGCATAGACGGGCATCCTTCTTTACAGTATATTGACAATCTGTACGGTCCTGCCGTCATGCTTGCCTATGGGCACGGCTTTGTTTCGCCTGATTTTCTCCTATACCCGAAGCTTCATGAATTTCTGAAAGGAGAACGCGAGTCATTCCCCCGTGAATTGCTTCCGGATCAGATTCAGGAGGCGCCTTCAAGCGTCGCATCCTACCACCAGTATTTACTTTACGTTGTCGGTTGTTTCTGGAAAATAACCGGTGTCTCCTGGAAAAATCTGGAAATCCTTATTGCCTTCTTTCTTGTCTGGTATACCCTTGTTTTGTACGGCTTTATGCGCCTTTTTCTGGGGCGTATCTGTTCTTTTTTATTGACTGTTTTTTTTATTCTTTCCCCGGCTGTCCTCTCTATCATTCATGACCTGCGTGATTTCAGCAAAGCTCCTTTTATAGTGACGCTGCTCCTTATTTTAATCTGGCTCTATCAAACCAGACTGCCCCTTCGCCGGCTTCTCCTGATGTCTCTGTCTGTGGGAATAATTCATGGTATTGGGCTGGGTTTCAGGCAGGATCTGATTGTTCTTGTTCCCTTTTTTCTTTTTGCCCTTCTGATTATTGCCATTAAACACTTCAAAAAAGTGCAATGGCGTGTTTTTTTTCCTCCGCTTATTTTTGCTTTCGGCTTTCTGCTCTTTGCCTGGCCTATGCTCGGGCGGATGGAAGGCGGGGCGCAGCCGCAGCATATACTGGTACAGGGATTTGCTGCTGATAGAATGGATCAGCTGGGAATTTCACAACCGCCTTACCAGTCCCTGTTATCCGGTTCCGACCATTACACTTTTGCAATGCTCTCCGACTATGCGCTTCGCAAATCAGGCATGCCCATTTATTCCGGTTTAAACTCCAAGGGTGCGGAAAAAAGCGGCCAAATGTGGCTCAGAGAAAGCGTTCTGCTTTTCCCCGCTGATTTGATTGCCCGCGGTTGGGCGGCTGTGCTTAGAAACCAGCGCTATGCCGACGGATGGACACCTTCGTTTTCAGAACAGTCGGCAATACACATATTTCTGTTCAATTGCCACCATCATTTATCCGATATATTTCACAAAACAGGGCCTGTTATTGCCTTGTGCTTTCTTCTGCTCCGTTTTTGCAGAGCTCCTTTTGATGCAACAGTTCTTTTTTTCAGTGCCGTGTATCTGCTGGGGTATACAGCACTGCAATGCCATTCCCGGCATACTTTTCATCTGGCCTTCCTGCCGCTTCTGCTGTCTGCGCTCCTGCTGAAAGAATTGGCTGGTTTAATTTTCAGACCCGAAGCCAGACAAGAAAAATATCCTCTGCCTGTTAAACAGTATCTTATAAGGTGCATTGCCGGCGTTGCTCTGCTGTCCTTGATAATTGCCGCCCCGCTGTCCGCTGCACGCCTGTATCAAACTAAAGTACTGCCTCCTCTTTTTCAGAGTCTGCTGGATGCCCCAAGAATTCCTGTTAAAACAAACCCGGAAAAGCGGTACGGCTGGACTTTTTACCGAATATCCCCCAGTGCTAAAACTGTCGAATGTACAAATCTTTCATCTTTATACAAATTATTATCGAATTGTTATGAATTCACTCAAAGGGCCTGGAAGGTGCATGGGCGTTACTTCGTTGCAGAATTCGATGGAAACGCAGAACTGGACATGGTTGTGCACAAATACAGTTCCTATCTTGAATTAAATGATTTTTCACAATGTATCCGGACGCCCGTCACCAAGGGATCCGGGAAAACACGCTATTATTTTTTCCCCGCTTACGAGCTTGCTTCACCGGACCACACAACATTTACGTCCTGGTGGGGCAGGTATATGGGTCCGGCATTTCCTGACGAACTGGCTGACTCTTTCCGCGGACTCTATGAAATACAACTTCCGCAATCTATCAGCAGATTAATAAGCTTTACCTCTTTTGACGGCAAAATCCCTGACCCGTTATATTACTCTCAATCAATTTTTCCCGACCCGCTGTATTATTTTCAATACGAACAGAACAGCCATGACTATATTAATACTACCTGGGCAGCACGCCGCATGAATCGGGAAACAGAAAAGAGAAAGGCAATGCAGGCACTGGCATTGACTGCGCGTACGGAAGAAACAAAACGCTTTATTCTGTACGAATTAATTCTGACCGGAAAACTTGACGCAACCCTTCAGGGTCTTTACGATTTGTATGAACCGAAAGAAGATTATTTTTCTCTTCTAAAAAAATATCTTCTGCTGGTAAGCCAGTCGTTTTTATCCGGGCAATATAAAGAAGATATCTACTGGGAAGAGGGCTGCAGCCTGTTTTCTAAAAATGAGATGGCAACGCCCTTCCCTGAAAACAATATACTTGAAAAACTTCTTTTCCTTTACACTCTTCTTCTGGAAAGCCGCCCCGACGACACTTTGGTTATAGACAATGTGAGCACACTGCTTTTTCACAAATCTTCTCCGGAGCGCGCTGTGGACTTCTGGCGGACATTGCTGCAAAGGACTCGGGATTCGGCGTATTTTTATTTCCAGTTAGGAAACGCCTACGATGCTGTGGGCAACTATGAAAAAGCACAGATACTGTTTCGTGGGACACACAGAAAATTTCCGAAGGATAACAAAGCCGCAATCGTTTATGCTGCCGGCACTCTGGATACATTGGATCTGGAAAAGCTACAACAAATACTGGACAATGTCTGTGAAAGCGAACCCTCGCTGCGCCTTTTCGCTGCTGAGCGGCTGGAGCGAACCGCAGTTTATTTGTCAGATAAAGGGCAGCATAACAAAGCAGCGGATTTGTTGATAGCCGCCATTCGCTATGCACCTGCTCCAGATCTGGTGCGACTTAAAGCATCGCAGCAACTGGTCGGCGCCGGAAAATATATTGAAGCAGAACAACAACTCGTGCCTCTGCTCACTACAGACTATGCTGAAGAAGCGGTCCGAGTCCTATCCGTTGCAACTACTTTATCAATGGATTTCCCTGAGCAGTTGAACTACTGGGCGCTTAAATATCGAAAACACCCTGATGTAACTGCAATAATAGATATCCTGAACGGGCTGTATGCACCTGCAGCGAGAAAGATGTTCCTTTCTCAGCGGTTTAATGAACTATGGGCGATTGATCTGACCGGTCTCCCTGATTCACAAGAGAGCAGGCTCTTCAGGTGGTATCAGGACAGCGCATCTTTTCTGTTCAAGATGAAAACGGAGGCTGAATTGTCAGCTGTTTTTTCATTACTTGCTCAAGAAAAAACTCTATTCCTGTCTGACCTGCAG
The DNA here is from genome assembly GCA_002070275.1 of Candidatus Hydrogenedentes bacterium ADurb.Bin170. Taxonomy (GTDB): domain Bacteria; phylum Hydrogenedentota; class Hydrogenedentia; order Hydrogenedentales; family CAITNO01; genus JAAYJV01. The sequence goes on along the minus strand of MWCY01000001.1, from coordinate 136,531 downwards.
GAATTGACATCCGCTCTGCCCGAAGAACAGCATGCGCTGACAGAGCAGGCGCAATTGCTGCGTGTATTTTTAGAAACGATTGAGTAAGCAGGGTCTATCCCTCAATCAAAAAGATTTCTGGTGACTAAACAACTGAGTACCGGTTTTTCGGCAAAACGCAACGAACTCCTGATTCTGCTGCTGCTGTTTTTATTGAGCTTCAGCATAGGGCTTTTTCATCTTCGTTCTTTGCGCAAAGACAATCAGCCGTCACTGCAGTATATACACAGTCTTTATGGTCCGGCCGTCATGATTGCCTATGATTACGGCTTTACCCAACCCGATCTTCAATTGTTGCCGGAGCTTTACAATTTCCTGAAGGGAAATCGGGAATCTTTTTCTCCGGAATTACTTCCGGAAACAATCACCGAGCGCCCATCCTCTGTTGCTGCATACCACCGTTATTTATTATATTTGGTTGGTTATTTCTGGAAGATAACCGGCGTTTCCTGGAAACGATTTGAAATTCTCATCGCCCTGTTTCTTGCCTGGTACGCCCTTGTCCTCTACGCTTTTATGCGTCTTTTTTTTGGGAAAAAACTTTCCGCTTCCCTCTCTCTTCTATTCATCCTGTCTCCTGCCGTTCTGCTAATCCTTCCTGATTTACGCGACTTCAGCAAAGCACCTTTTATTCTCACAATTCTCTTTAATTTATTTTATCTCCTAAAAACCAGGCTATCCTGGCGCAAACTTGTCTTTATATCTTTTATGACGGGTGCCATGAATGGAATAGCCATCGGTTTTCGTCAGGATCCGCTGGTTTTCATGCCTTTGGGTGTTTTTATAACCGGTCTCATCGCTTTTCGGGATCACCGCCGCCCACGCTGGAAGGCGGTATCAGCCCCCGCTGTTTATCTGATTGGTTTCTTACTGTTGGGATCACCCATGCTCGGGCGTATGGAAGGCGGTGCGCAGCCGCAGCATGTTCTGATTCAAGGCTTTGCAGAAAATCGTATGGACCTTCTGGGAATGAAAGAAGCTCCGTATAAAACTCTGCTGTCCGGTTCGGATTTATATGTCTTCTCAACAGTTCAGGATTATGCACACCGCAAGCCCGGTCTTCCCCATAATTTTGCCTTTAATTCTTCCGAGGCACAACAAAGCGGGCATCAGTGGCTCCTTGACAGCCTGTTTCTTTTTCCCGCTGATATAGCAGCCCGTGGATGGGCTGCTGTCTGCCGAATTTTACGTTATGCTGATGCTTTTCCTCCTTCCTTCTGGGAGCCCCTCGCATTTCATCGGGCGGCGTATGGGTTGCACCGCTTTTTAGGGCACTTCTTCCATGCAGCCGGTCTTCCGCTGGCACTAATCGCTTTACTGATCCTTGCCATCCGCTCCCCGGGATATGCACTAGTAGCCTTGGGCTGTACTGCCTATATTATGGGCTACACTTCATTGCAAACAGCGTGCAGGCACAGCTTCCATCTTTCGTTTTTCCCTTTGTTAATCGCCGCTTTCCTCGTGGAACAGACCAGAGGCTATCTGACAAAGGTCTGGTCCTCTAAAACATTTGTCTGTACGATCCAACGCAAAAAGCTCCTTGCTGCTATTTTTGTTCTTTTTGCCAGTTTCTTCATTACACTAAGCCCTCTATTTCCACTCCGAATCTATCAGGCACAAAAAATTGCGCCTATCCTTAACGCCTGCCTGCAAGCTCCACTAACGCCTATTTTTGTTTCTGAAGATGAACGCTGCGGCTGGACTGTTTTTTCACCGACACGAAAACACAACTTATCCTCTAAAACCGATCTCCAGGGGCTGTATACGCTTCTTGCAGCGTGTTTTAATCCCGAGCTGAGACTGTGGAACGTTCGATCTCGTTATCTCATGGCAGAATTTGATGGCGAAATGGATTCTCCCTACCTTTTGCATATCTATGAGAGTCTTATAGACAGTTGTAATTTTTCTCAGCTTATGAGAGTTCCGCATTCCCGTAAAAAGGGAACGGTCATAAAATACTTTTTCCCGGCATATGAGTTGTTCATGATTGATGTATTCGAACAGACCCCTTTGGCACGCAATAAATTCACAGGTCTTGCTTTACCAGCTGCAGCTGCCTCCTGTTTTCGCGGATTATACGAAGTAAGCGTGCCTGAAGAGGTTACACATTTGATACAGTTCGTTGCTGTCGATGATGAATTGCCGCGCCCTCTGTACCGACGTCTGAGCTGGTATCCTGATCTTCTTTATTATTATCAGGAAGAACAAAGCAAACCGAACAGTACGCTGCTGGCTGAAGCTGCGCTGCGTTTTAATCAGTTAGATAAAGCCCGCCTCTTTTTCTCGTCAGCACTGCTGGTAGCCACAGAACCGGCTATTCAGTTTTCAGCATTGGATAAGCTGATTGCTCTGGGAGACCTTGAAGACGCATTAGAAGGTGCGCTGCGCATGCACGTGTCCCTAGAAAAAGACAAGCGCATCCTGATTGAAAAGCTAGAGTGGATTGCCAGCCTCGGTCTTTATCAGGATAAGATCGATGTCAGCGTACCGGCTTTCGATGCACTCATACAGCTGGATCCGGAACAGGATGCTGAGTTCCGCGCAATGAAAGCGGATGCCTTTGAACGGATTGCTGCGTGGGAACAGGCGTCTGCCGTCTGGCTCGACTATCTTAAGTACCACCCTCAAGATTTGGATTGTATACAAAAGACAGAAATCCTGCTGTCCTCACATTGCTCCCAGGAGCAGTCCGAGGCGTTCTGGGAAACACTTACCCGCGAACATCCCGGCCATGCACTTTTTTTCCTTCATCTTGGCAAAGCCTATGATCGAGCAGAAAAAGAGGAGGCGGCGATACGCTGTTTCTCTCACGCTCATCAGCTGGATCCTGCCAATCTGGAAATCAGCATCTATGCCGCCGCCGCCAATGCCGATGAATCTGCTACGGGCCAGTCTGCCATTGATATGCGGCACATGACACTTTCAGACGCCCATTATAAAAAGCTGGCAATAGGCCGCCTGGAGCGTTCCGCTTTCTACCGTTCACAAAAAAAAGAATTCGGAAAAGCCGCGAGCTTGCTCGAACTGGCGGCTACTCTCGCAGACGATCCCGAATCCTGCATGCTTAAGGCAAGTCATCTGTGGATTGGTGCCGGTGATTATGAGCGCGCTAAAGATGGATTTACCCGTCTTCTTTCAGGTTCGCTCATGCAGGAAGCATTGTCAGGGCTTGTACTGATCGCACAGCATCAGAATGATTTAAAAGAAAAGTTCCTTTTCTGGTCACAGCTTTCAGATCAATTTCCTGACAATTCATTTTTTAAAGATCATTGCGAAAGCATCCGAATTTCAGCAGCCCGGGCATTTCTGCTCTCAGGCGATTTTATAGCCGCCTCGGATTTATATAACAGCAGCGGTGCGGATCATCTTTCTGTGGCTGATTCGTTTTTAAAAGCAGTGACGTGTTTTATCCGGATCGACCAAGACGAGAGTGCGGCACTGCACAGTTTCAGTGAAAAATTAAATCCGGCAGAAAGCCTCAGCGTATTTGCTGATATCCTCCGCCTCATTACAGTGCTGAATAATGCCGGTCTCAGTGAAAAAGCCTTTATCCTTGCCGACTTTTTTATTTCTTTGCTGAGCGGTGCGGATCAGGATTATCTCTGGCTCCGTGATCTTAAAACACTCGATCCTGCAGCCGTTCAGGAAACCTCCACGCTGTTCCAGGAACGGGGCGGCATGTTGCTGGAAAGCGGAAAATCAGACGAAGGACTTTCTTTTTTGCAAACTGCCGCTTCTTTGCAACAGGACAACTCTTTCCTTTGGCTTACGCTCAGTCGGGCGTGTTTCACGCTCGGGCAGAAAGAAAAAGCGATCTATTTCTGCGAAAAAGCGTTGATGGCAGACCCGCTATCCCCTGCCGCCTCAGAAGCAGCGAAAATGTTGTACTGGTCTTTAAAAATACGGGACGACCGGCATTGGGCGCAATGGAGCGCTGAAAACCCAAACAACGCCCCCGCCTTTTATTACCATATTCTCAATCAGGGGCTTGCCTCGAGCGCCGGCGATGCGCTGCATTTACTGAACACCAATACCACGAAAAGCGCCGCACATAGAGATTCTGAACTCGTTTCCGGTATACTGGAGCTGATAGAAGGCAACCCGGACGCCGGGTTTGCTCTGATAACGAAGAATACCGTTAACAGCGCCTTCCTTCCTGATGTGGTGGCGTTTCTGGATGAAACTGCCACATCCTTTGCTGCAGCGGAAAAATTTGACCGGGCGGAAGTGCTGCTGCATGCGGCAACTCAGCTTGAAAAGGAAAACAAGTACTATTTTTTTCGTCTTGCAGAACTTCTGGTTCAGCAGGAGAAATACGAGGAAGCCCTTCCCTATTTGACGGGCATTCTTGAAGAAGCCCCGGATTCTTCCAAGAGCGCTGTTTTGCTGGATCAGGTTTTTGCGGCACAAAATAATCAGGAAAAGCAACGCGAGTTCTGGAAAGGGCTGTGCACGAAATACCCGGATGCGCAGGTCCCTTTGGAGCACCTCCGTAAAGCGGAGGCTGCTCCACAACCCCTAAAATAGTAAAGTCAGGAAGTGCAACTTTCATCTCAAGGAGGCAGCAATGCAGGCAAAAAAAATATCTGAACGCATCACCTGGATGGGGGCTGTAGATTGGAATCGGCGTCTTTTCGATTCTCTTATCCCCCTTCCTGAAGGTACCAGCTACAATGCTTATCTGCTCAGAGGTTCTGAGCGGTGTGCTCTGATCGATACTGTTGACCCAGCGAAATCGGATCTGCTGATGGCGCAGCTGGCAAACGTGGAAAAAATCGACTTTATAGTCTCCCAGCATTCTGAACAGGATCACGCCGGAACAATTCCCCTTGTCATGGAGAAATATCCGCAGGCAAAAGTGCTGTGTTCAGATAAGGCGCGGGACATGCTGATCGATCATCTTCATCTGGATCCCGAACGCATTCAAGCAGTTGCCGACGGAGACATCATCTCGCTGGGTGATCGAAGCTTGCGTTTTGTCTATACGCCCTGGGTGCATTGGCCGGAAACGATGTGCACGTTCTGCGAGGAAGAAGGCATCCTTTTTTCCTGCGACCTTTTCGGATCACACATTGCCACCTCCGCCCTTTATGCGGAAGAAAACCCGCAGGTCGAACTGGCGGCGAAGCGGTATTATGCTGAAATCATGATGCCGTTCCGGAGCTTTATCAAGAAGCATCTGGACAAGATACAAACGCTGAATTTTTCTATGATTGCTCCCAGCCACGGACCTGTTTACAATAAACCGGACTTCATCCTGAATGCCTACAAAAACTGGATTTCAAACGACGTTGCCAATAAAGTAGTCATCCCCTATATTTCCATGCATGGCAGCACTGAAGCGATGGTGACCCATCTGGTGAGTGCGCTTGATGCCCGGGGTATTGAAGTCCATCCCTTTGATCTTTCCGTTACGGACATAGGCGAACTGGCGATGGCGCTCGTGGATGCAGCCACAATTGTGATTGGGACACCCACTGTTCTCTTCGGACCGCATCCGCTTGTCTTTTCCGCGACCCACCTCGCAAATGCGCTCAGGCCAAAATTGCGTTTTGCCGCTATTATCGGCTCCTACGGCTGGGGCACTAAAGCAGCCGAGCAACTGACAGAGCTGATTCCGCATCTTAAGGTGGACGTACTTGGAGTTGTCATGTGTAAAGGTTTTCCGCGGGAAGAGGACATCAAGAATCTGGATACCCTCGCTCAGAATATTCTTGAACAACACAGGGGACTGGAAAAAGCAGTCGCTGAATAGAAAGATTTTTTTGAATGATAGACGCCTACTTTTTTGACTTGGATGGCACTCTGGTCGACACGGAGATTTTGTGGGTGGAAGCCACAGAAATGCTTGCCAAAGACATGGGACATCCGCTGAGTCATGAAACCGCTTTGAGGCTGGTTTACGGCATTTCCTGGCCCGGCGTTTATGAAGGACTCTTAAAAGAAATTCCCGGTATTGACTGGACCCTTGATCAGATGGGTGACATTCTTGCCCCTTATTTCCTTCAATTACGGGACAGCAGAGACGTGCGCATTCTCAGTTCCATTAAGCTTCTTAAAACGCTGGCGAAGGAGCATCCTGTCGCCATTGTTTCCGGTTCTTACTGCACAGATGTAAAGGCGGCGATTGATCTGATGGATATCATGCCCTACCTGCGATTTTATCTGGGTCATGAAGATTACCATCCCGGAAAGCCTGATCCCGCCTGCTACCTTGCCGCCGCAGCTAAAATGGGGGTATCCCCGAAAAACTGCGTCGTATTTGAAGACTCAACCGCAGGCCTTACTGCCGGCATTGACGCAGGAATGTATGCGGTTGCACTGTCCCGCCCGGGAAGGCCTGCGCAGGATTATTCCAGAGCACATCTCATTCTGGAAGATCTGGCGGATTATCATCCTTCCCGCCTGATTTGTGCTCACTGACCGCCCGTAATTTCGCTCAACGCCGATCGACTGCCTCGATCGGCTTTTATTTTAAATCCGGTATAATACTCCAACATCCTGTTTATCCTTTTCTGCAAGTGAAAGAAGAGTCATGCGCCCCATTCTGTTTGCACTATTTTTCAGTTCCTGTTTTCTTCTTTATTCTTTCCCCTCAGGCGGAACCGCTGTCAATGAAGAAGTGCATATACAGGGAAAATATCTGGACTGGTCTTTCCTCCCTGAAGACGGAGGAATTCTCAGCGGATTAAACAGAATCGGGAGTGTCTATAATCTCTCCGATACGGAAGGGCTTTTACAGGAAGGCTTCGGTGTCGGGAGTTATTATCATCCCAATCGTCGCTTGAATGAACGTCTGGAAATTCTGGACAGCAAAGCATCGCCGCTTATTTCCTCCTCCTATGAATGTGACGGTCCTAATATTAAAGGGCTCGCCGTAACAAAACTCATAGAACCAATCATTAATGAATCCTCTATCCGAGTTACCTGGACCATCAAAAATAATGGCAGTGAAAGCCAATGGATTTCTCCGTGGGTGCGAAATGCCATTCACTATCAGGAAGACTCCCGTGTAGATTTGCCGACAGTGGAAGGCATGGAATCGCCTCGTTCAGAACTGTTTTTGCCGGCTGCGAGGAACTGGGCTTCCCTGACAGACACGGCAAAGCAGGAAACAGTCTACGGAATTTTCCATGCTGATCATGTTCATGCTTTCGGCGCTGTCAGCAATGATGAAGGTCATCTGAATACTATTCACACGGCCTATGTACCCCGCTTTTTAAAACCGGGAGATGCCTGGACGACTATCTACCGGCTTAATGTTGCCCGGGGCCTTTCCCATGTTGACTTTGCAACAGATGAATTTGCGCTCCAGCTTGATTACAGCCAGAATCAATTGACCGCCCTTCTGGCACCAGCTAAGTCTATGGATGCTCTGTACCTGGATGCCCGAATTGTGGCACCCAACAAGCGAGTCTGGAAACTTCCGCGAAAAAAATTCAACGCCTCCCCTGAAAATCTGAGCCGCTTCACTTATGAGTGGGAAGCGCCTGCCGACGGAACATATGAGTTTCTGGCACAGATCAGCACAGAAAGCGGCATCCTGCCTCTGGGTGAAGACACCGGCTCTCCTCATGGTGGCATTGATGCTGTTTTCAGTGTCGGTAATGCGGGAAAAGAAAAACTCGCCCCCTGGACAGATGCGCCTTTTCTTCTGGACAGACAAGGGCGCATTATCACCCGGGATCTTGCCGTGGAAGGGGACGTCCGGATTTTCTTCGCATCATCTCTGGAAAAGATATTTCAGGAAGACAGCGTCCGTTCTTCGGGCAAAGTAAATCCAGTTCACAGGATCTGTCTGGCGCAAAATGAATCAGAATCCTTCCAACTTTGTGTCGCTCCGGCAGAAGATCCTCTGGAGGGGGTCACCGTTCACATATCTGATTTAATTCATTCCGACGGGAAAATGCGTATTAACGCATCGGATATTGACATATGCAACGTCCGTTATCACCGAATTCAGATTCCCAGCCATTATGAAGGCCCCACCGGCTGGTTTCCTGATGCATTGCCGCCGCACCGGGCTTTTGAGGCGCATCCGGGCGAAGTCACTCCTGTCTGGATTACGCTAAAAGCCCATAAAGACACAAAGCCCGGTTTATACAAAGGCATGATAGAAATCAAAGCAGGCAACGGAGGGCCCTGGAAAGTTCAGATTGAAGCGGAAGTTTTTGATTTTGCACTGCCCGACACACCGACTTTAAAAACAGACTTCGGCTTTTCTCTTGAATCCTTGGCATCGCTGCCCGGAGGGGGCAAGCCGCAACGTCAGCTCCTGCAGGCGTGGCTCGATAATGCGCTGAACCATAAGATCACTTTGCGGGAATTATGCCAGTTCCCGCGTGAATCCGGTGATTACACCGCAGCACTGTCAACGTATACACCGCATATGGAAAATTGCATCAGGAAGAGTGCGTCAACCTTTTTTGTTCCGGCAACTCTGCTTGATGCACCGGCACAGCTCGAAGCGGCAAACGCCTATGTCCGCAGCCATAATCTTACGGGAAAAGCGTTCACTCAGCTCGCTTATGAACCTGAAACTCCTGCCTGGGGACGTGTATTGGAAAGAATGCAGCAATGGAAGAATCTGGCACCGGACATTGCGGTAACTGTCAGCACAACCGGTCTGAAAGCCTTCATTCCTGAAGCGCTGGACATCTGGACACTTCATGCGCAGGTAATGGATACCACACAGAACGCTGATATTCTTGCAAGAACTTCAGAAGGCGGAGAGGTCTGGTGGTATGTCAATCATATGCCTCCTCGTCCTTATGGTAATTTCTTTATTGATTTTTCGCCCATGGAACATCGTATCCTATTTTGGCAATCCTGGGCGCTTGGCATAAAGGGAATGTATTACTGGAGTGTCAACCACTGGCAAAACCCGCAGGACCCTTTCAATTATCCTTCTGATGTTACGCCGGTCAATGGCAACGGGATGCTGTTGTACCCCGGTGACCAGGGTCCCATAAACTCGATCCGCTGGGAAGTCATTCGCGACGGTATTGAAGATTATGACTATCTCGCTCTGCTCACCGAATACAGGCGTCGCCTCTCTTCACTCCGCAATGCGGACGCTCTTATGAAACAGGCGGCCGAAGCCTATAATCTTTCCGAGATCATTCCAAGCCTGGTTTCTTATACGCAGGATCCTGTACGGCTTCAGACAAAACGAGAAGCGCTTGCCCGCTCTATTTCTGCCATGAAAAAGGCATTGGAAGACGCTCGCTGATACTTTCATGCGACCACGGAGACGGTAACCATGCACATTCGCTTCGAAAAACAAACGGCTTTGCTGCTGTTGGTAATTTTTTCGGTCTTTTTATGCCTTGGCGGCGGAGCCTATTATTATTTTTTTATCGCACCGCGTTACGGCATCTATCACGAAGACCTTCTGGCACCGGACACGGCACTGCGCGTAGTTTTTAAACCTGTCCTGGTTCAGAAATACATCAGTTCGCTTGCCCCGGCAGGGTCATCGCTTATTCCCGGAATTCCCAAAGTAAGTTCCATGCAACAGATGCATTTCCGCACGGAATGGATCCATAAAATGCCTTTTGAGTTTTCTTTTCTGCTGGATCAACGTGCATCGGATCAGCTGGGCGTTCTATTTTTTGTTAAAGAGCATCCGGCATCAGAGTCCTTTTCCGAACTGGTGGATGACGGTGGCTTCTTTCGTGCCACCCGCCCCATCGTCTGGGACCAGAACCGCATGTCCCGCTATGCCGTAAGAACGCTTACAGCAACGGGAAGCGTTCTGATTCCCCGCACGTATCAGGAAGAAACAGCAAAGCACCACCCCGTGTACTCCCCTCTTACCCCTCCTGAGGTTAAGGGACATCATTTCCTCGAAGCTGCATTAAATAATAAAAACGGCACACTAATAGAACTGCTCGGCGCTTTTTCCGCACCGTTGCGCCCCATTCTTTCGACAGATACAGAAAAAACGCTGATTTCCCTTTCGCCGAACATTGAAGGCGCTTTTTTAAAGGCATTTTTATCCGAGGCGGATTTACTGCTCATCGAAGTAACAGTCGAGTGCAGTGACAGTTCTTCAGCAGAAGAAGTTTCCAAGGCCGTTCTTGCAGCCGCTTATGATACAGCTGCTTTTGCAAAAAGGGAAGGGTTTGCGCTTTACTGGGACAGCGACATTGAGGACAACCACGTTCTGCTGACAGGCGAGTTTTCCGATTTTGAGCCTAAAATCAGGCGCGCCATGGGCGGATAATCCGTCTTCCCTTCAGACGATACCCCACCGACGTGCCCGGAAAAGGACATATAAAAAACGGCGCATCTTTATCCCGATACGCCGTCGCAAAAAACCGGAGAAGCAACGCAGCGATTAAAGCGCTTTAATCCAGACATTGCGGAATTGAACATAATGATTTCGGTGGGACTGCAGTTTCACAGACCCCGCTTCACGAGGCGGCGGCTGCAGACGATCTTTCTCCTTCCACCCGGTAATCCAGCCCAGCTCCTGATAATTATGAATCAGAATGCCGTTGTGGTATACGGTTATGCGCGGGTTGGCGAGAAGAGTGCCGTCATCGGAAAAACGTGCTGCTGTATAGCGAATGTCATAACTCTGCCACTCTCCGGGCGGAAGGCAGGCATTTACATGGGGTGCACTGAGTTTATAGAGCGCGCCACATTCATCATAGGTGCCTTCAAGACCGAAACTGTCCAGCACCTGTACTTCATAGGTATCCTGCAGAAAGACGCCGCTGTTTCCCCGGCTCTGCCCTTTTTCAGTGGGCTGCAGCGGTGTACGAAATTCCACATGCAGCTGCGCATCCAGATATTTGTTTTTGCTGACGAGATCTTCTGTGCCGGGCATAACCATCATGGCATCGCCGACGATCTGCCAGCCTTCGGAGCCGGTAAAGGCATCAAAGCCAGCACCATCAAAAAGCACGTCCGCCCCTTCCGGCGGCGGAGTCCCAAGTCCGGGATTTTCGTAAATGAAAGGCTTCATGGAAAAAGTGGAGGAACCGCTGGAACGACCGCCTGTAAGTACACCGTTTTCAATTTTTACCCGGTAATTAGCATCGGAAAATTCCAGCACACCATTTTTTACTCTGGACTCCATAACAGCAAGTACCGGGCAGCGCATAAATAATCTGGAAGCCAGGCGAAGCGTATATTTATTACGCCCGGTAGCTGTGACTTGTGCACTTATATCCGGATCAACATCTTCATCGTCGCTCCAGCGTCCGGTCCAGTTGCCTGCATAAGGGTCTCTTTCCTGCGGATAAAAATCATCCGCACCTTTCGTTTCACGGGCACAGAGAACCGGGCAAACAAGCAGCATCAGCACCAAACCGCCCGCTATTAACGTCAGAACCGCTTTATTCCGATAAAAAGCAGACACTTTCATATAAACTCCTTTATAGGATCCTGTTTTTACTATATCTTTTCATGAATGAAAATCATGAAGAAAATAAAGGCAAGGCTCAGGCCCGCCATGAAAAGATCACCGATAATGCCTCCGTGCCTGCATCCGCATCCAGGGCATTCATCGTCCGGATCGACATCCTCACCTTCTGTTACAGGATCTTCGCCTTCAGTATCGGGCTCGCCTTCCACCACTTCTCCCTCATTTTCTCCTTCGCCCGGGGCGACAGCTTTTCGAACCTGCGCTGTACGCACTGCCATGGCACGATTGCCTGAAGAATCACGGACGAAAAATTCAACGTGGTACACGCCAACGGCTGACGTATCAACGTCCGATTCAAAAAGCACATCTTTCCGCAGGTCGCCATCGCAATCATCCAGAGCGGACAACACGCCCGGATCCACATATACACTGCCTTCATCCACGATTACTTCTGCAGCGCCGCGCAGCACAATGACCGGTTTTTTCGTGTCAACTACGATCACTTTGCGGGCAACATCCAGCGTGTTGCCCAGTTCATTGGTGGCACTGTAGATAATGACATATTCGCCGGGCACAGACAGTGCTTCTTTCGGCAGTTTAGTCGCCGTAACGGGATACTCAACAGTTCCAATCTCATTGGTTGCCGTTGCGCCCGGGTCAGCAAAAATCTCTCCGCATTCCGCCTCCATCACGGCATCGCCATTCAATTCGATTACAGGGCCGGGCGTTCCACAGCCGACACGGATCAATCGTGTTTTAACGGCTTCATTACCCAAAGAATCGGAAGCGCGGTAGGTGACAAAGTATCTTCCTATAACGGAAGTATCGACAGCATCCACTCCCTCAACGGATACAGAGACTGCACCTTCACAGGCATCAAAGGCGTCAGCGCCACTCTCCGTATAATTATCGCCTACAAGGAGGCTCACCGTTTCCTTGCCATTGAGGGTAATCACAGGCGCTTTTGTATCGACTACTGTAATTGTACGGGTCACTTGTGCCTGTAATCCCATATAATTGGTTACTTTGTAAGTCCGGCGCACCGTTCCCGTACTGGCAAAGCTTCCGTCATCCGTATACTCCACCGTATCATTAATTTCATCTTCTTCACACTCGTCCCATGCCTGAACACCCGGGTCAGCAAAAATCTCTCCGCATTCCGCCTCCATCACGGCATCGCCATTCAATTCGATTACAGGGCCGGGCGAAACACAGCCGACACGGACAGTACGAACAGCTTCCGCCACATTGCCGGCACTGTCCTGCACACTGTACCTGACGGAATAGTCCCCTGCTTCCGATGGGTTAAGTTCGCTGTCATCCACCAGAATGCTGCCGGTAAGATCACCATCGCAGCTGTCGGAAGCCGTTGCCCCGGGATCGGTAAAAGTACCGTTCAACGGAATATTTATAATTTCACGACCCAGTAATTGGAGAGCAGGTTTAAGGGTATCGACAACTGTGATCTTTCTTGTTACTTCCGTTTTATTGCCCTGTGAGTTTGTTACTGAATAAAGGCGTGTATACTCACCGGGGCTCTTCGTATTAACATTCCCCGCAGCAATAATTTGTGAAGTCAGATCGCCATCACACTCGTCATCGGCGGCAGCACCCGGATCTATGAAGGAAGTGCCGCATTCTACTGTCATCTCAGCATCACCGAGGAGCGCAATTCGCGCACCTGCAAGAGAGGCATAACAAAACTGCCGAACCACGGACGAACTACCCAGACTGTATCTCAGTTCATATTTCGCAGCCTTCTGATTAAATCCCTTTTCATTAAATTCTGAACCTATATATGCCAGATAGGTCGTATGAGCTGCGTTCAGCGAAGGCAAAATAAAAAGGCTTACCTTGACTTTTTTTTCGGCATCATCCAAAGGCGGGTGAATCGACAAACCCGCCTCGAAGTACACATCACCCACCGTATACCGTTGATTCGGTGCACCGTTCAAGGCTAAAGTATACCCTTCCAGGGGCTCGGACTGCGCCTGGGTGTACCCTACAATCCCGAGCAGTCCAATACAGAAAAGAGCGGTTAACACAACTAAAAGAATGGGTGTTCTCATGGCATGTATCCTTGTTTCAAAGGCGGTATACAATTCTATTACAGAACCTGATTCTGCTCTTGGAAGCAGACTGGAATGATTTCCTTCGCCCACTAATACTATACAATTGCTATTGCAATACGCAACCTGTTTTCCAGAAAAACCGCTCTCTTATCCAATCCGCCAGTCCATCACAGCATTTCCGGGCTGGCACCCGCATCCGGATTTTACAGCGATTCCATTAATCGGGCGCAATTCAGCACCTTTTCTACGAGATCCGCCGGAGTATAGAAATAATGATTTGTCGCTTCAAACCCTATGCGTGAATCGTAGCGCTGCAGTTCATACAGAGAACGGGCGCACTCCAGTTCCTGCCTCAGCAGTTCCTTCATTTCTTCACGAATCTTCTGCTGTTTCTCCTTATTGGCTTCCTTCGCCAGTTCATTCCGCTGAAGGATAAATCGCCCCTGCTGCGCAATACTCTGATAATGGAGAGCAGCTGCCTGCGCAAGATGCATTTCCTGCTGAACCGCTGTGGCATGAACATTTCCCTTTTCCAACGCACTTTCCATCAGCAGTGCACTCTCTCTAAAACCGGACGCCACTTTTTCCAGTTGATCAAGAAAAGTACCAGCCGGATAAACCACACGCCAGGCATCCAGATCATCATAAGGAAGCCCGACCATGGTCGCTTTATAGCCGGTGGGCTCGCGCCACAGAAGATTGGCAGGCCCTACCTGCAACGGTGCATTGTAAACGACCCCTCCATGATAAGGAAATTCTTTAAAGGCATCGCTCAGCTTTTTCCAGGCGTGAACCATGGTTCCGGCAGCGTCGCTTCCGAAGCGTTTTTCGGCGACACTGTGAAGTGCCTCATCGGCTGTGCGGAACCGTCCGTCCGCGAGCGGTTCACCAAGAGCATACACCACCTCCAGATTCGGTGACGGATATCCGCCCAGAGTCCATCCGAGCATCAGTCCGGAAACTCCGCTTTCCCTCAGATGCGTAATATGCTCCGCCACATTTGCCACAGCCGGAATATATGGAAGTGCTCCCAGTTCCCAGGTGGTGTTTGCCTGGATTTTCGCCACGGCACCCAGCCCGGCATTCTTCGCCGCCTCCCATTGCCGAAGGGCGCGTGGTCCCGGTCCCACCACTGAAAGAGAATATTCGCCCACTTTGGTGGACACACCGCCGACCGATACAGGAGCATCCCATTCACTGACGCTCATAAGGGATGCTCTGCGGGGCAGCAAAGCAACACACTCCTGCGCCCAGGGCTCCGCCCATCCCCAGTCCCACGCCAGAAGACGGGCATTGCTGCCTGCCCGATCCAGCCCCGATGCAATAAAAGTGTTCACGTCTGCGATTGTTTTTGCCGCACCCCGTTCAGCACATCGTGAACACATGTCCCCCCGATGATGAGACCAGCAGTTTGTCAGATTTTCCGATGCGGTAATCGTCAATATTCCGGCAAGCGCAGGGGCTGCCGACGCAATGGATGCCGTGGCATCGGTTATGTAGGACGCCACTTCCGGCCGGGCAGTACAGAGCGTGGCATATCCGTTTTCCTCTACCCCTTTCAAATCAGGGTATTTTTCAAAAAATGCCAGAGGCATGGCGCGCGGCTCGTTAAAGTAAAGATAAATACCGATGCCGAAACGGGCAGCCCGTTCCGTCATGGCACGCAGTGATTCAAGGCGCTGTTCCCATCCTTCGCTGAGCTCGGGAGCCCAGGGGAAGGGGCTTAATTTGTATAAGACTGCATGAAGCCATACGCCGTTGACGCCACTTTCGGCCAGGCGCTGTAAATAGCCATCCGGAAAAGGGTCCTGTTCGAGAAAAGGATCGCCATAGAGTGCAAAGTAGGAATAGCAGAAGCGGGGATTGAACCGGTTAATCGCTTCAACCGGCTCACTATGCGTCACAGGCTCGCATAGATCCTTTATAAAAGAAAAAGGCGGTGTCTTCCAGGAGCCTGCCTCTTCTCCGAAATATTGATGTACCAGATCCTTAATTTCTTCGACCCGCAATTTGACAGAAGCATCGGGAGCATGATATTGAAGTGGAGCACAGACAGGCTTAAATCCGCCCAATTTAATCAGCAGAAAATCATCTTCACGCAGCGTGTATGCCAGCTTTTCCGCATCCCACTCCAGCAGGGTCAGCAGCTGATCGAAAGGGAGCAGGTGCCAATTGGCCCGAATAATGGTAATATAACTGCGCGCCGATTGTTCTTTTGAAATGTCCGGAGGGTGCGGCAATCCCATGGAGCGCCCGGTCTCCAGAATCTGTGACGCATCGGTGCCGACTGCCGCTGCCATGCGCTCCAAAGGAACCAGGTTCCAGTTGCGCCAGACAAAGGCATGGAGCCGGTCCGGAAAATGAGTAAACGCCAGTGCTTCCGGCCCAGTCTCAGCAGGAAGCACGGCAGCCGTGTAGACCGCAAGTGCAAGAAAGAGAGCATGCATCCGACCGCCCTTTCCAGGCAAAGTAGTTTTGATTGGTGCAATTATAGCAGAATGCGCCGTTTCTGTAAATAGTATTCCGTCCGAGAAATTGCCGATTCGGTAGAAAACAAAGACGATTGATCGTGTCGAAACCGCTTCGACCAGAAAGCCAAACGATGAAAAAACTGTATATCCACGCCATCGTTCTTCTTGCTGCGGGAAGCTATCTCGCTCTTTTCAGTGCCTACGCCCAGCCCTCTGCTTTTTACCCGGAGCAGATCACACCCGCCGAAGTAACAAAGCCTGCGCCATCTGACCAGGCTTCATCGTCCTCTGGAACGGCAGAACCTGCAGAAGATCCTGTGGAGGCTTTTATCCGAAACCGGTCATTGCAACAGAGAATCGCTCAGCTGATGATTGTCACTCTCGAAGGAGAAAGCCGGCTTTTACTGGGCGACGTTACCTATCTCAAGTCATTCAGCCCCGGCGGGATCCTGCTTGCCCGGTCTCTGAATCCGAGCACTGCTCTAAGTTATGTTCAATCTGTCCGTAGTTTTGAAGCCGTCTCAGGCGCCCCTTTTCTCATCGGGGCGGATCTTTTTGCGCTCACCCAGCCCACACGCTCTCTTCCGTCCCAGTTCATTCAGTTGCCGACACCTTTGTCAGTGCTTGCCACATCCAGCCCCGACATTTTTCAGGATTATAGTGCTTTACTGGCGCTTTACACAGAAAGTCTCGGCTTTAATTTTTATCCCGGGCCTGCGCTGGATCTCTCCCCTCCTTTTAAAACAGCAGCGGACACCGTGCTCACTCTGGGCAGTGATCCCGTAAAAGCTGCAGGCATTGCCTCATGTTTTCAAAACGCTTTTGCAGGCACCAGAACAGCCTGGATGCCTATGGGTTTTCCGGGAGGAGGTGCCAATAGAGAAGGACGGAGTGCGGCTGTACTGACCACGCCTCTGTCCGCTCTTCTGGAACAGGACGGACTGCCTTACCGCCAGGTGATCGAACAGGGTGCGGGTATCATTCATGTGGGGAATGTGCTGGTTCCCACACTGGACACTTCGTCTCCTCCTGCGAGCCTTTCCAAACAGGTAATGACTGATCTGCTTCGCCATCAGTTGAACTTTCAGGGCGTTATTGCCGCCGGGCCTCTGGATGAAGCATTGATTCAGGCGGAAACCGACCCTGCTGTTTCAGCCGTGATGGCATTGCTTGCCGGAGCGGATATGCTGCTGTGGCAAAGTAATTTAGTGCAGCCGGAAAAGGCAATCAAGCGTATTGCCGCCGCCGTCACCGACGGGACATTGTCGGAAGAACATATTAATGATTCTGTGCGTCGGGTTCTCCGGCTAAAAATGAATCTGGCTCAGGCAACGCCTGCTCAGCTCACCAGTAAAAACAAACGGGTCGACCTGAAAAAGCTCGGTGAATGGAGCGTGAAAGTGGAGCGCCATGCGGCAACTCTGATTAAAAATCAGGGCAACGCACTTCCGCTGGTTAAAGATGGAGGCGCACCGGTCGGAATTACAGGTGTTGTCGGTGTGGAAGAGCTGTATCAGCTCCTCGAAAAAGAAGTGAAGCGCCTTGTCAGGCAAAGCATCACGAGTGCGCGCCATGTCGGAGACATCGAACGTTTTGAAATTGACAGGCTGACACGCAACATGAAAGCACTGGGCACCATTGTGGTGATACTGACGGATCGGGTTCGCTTTGAAAGCCAGATCGAGCTGCTCCGCGCCCTCAAGCAGAACGGCGCAAAACTTGTGGTTCTCTTTCTGGGTGACCCGCGCAATGCCTGCCGATTGCAGGAGGCGGACAGCATCCTTCTTTCCTATTGCAATTCCAATGCAACGCTGCAGGCAATGCAGGCACTGGCGCCGGTACTGATGGGTAAAAGCCCGCTTCGTTTCCGAGATTTTCCGGACGAAATCAGAGTCAAAGCAGGCGAAGAACGGAGCTTTGATTCCAAAGAAATACTCTGTTCGCCGGTGGGCAGGCTTCCCATTGCACTCTCCGACCAGTATCCGGCAGGCTTTTCCCTGTCTATGGATCCAGGTCCCGCCATTAAAAAAGTGGAATGGTTTTTCGACGGAAAACGCATCAAAAAGGACAAGGTAGCGTTTACGTTTTCAACACCGGGAAAGCACACAGTATCAGTCACTGTAACCGATATGTTTAAAACGGAGCAAAGCCGGGAAATACCATTTTACGCGGAATAGAAGATTCATTATAAAACGGCATTGATCACCGCCTGAATGTCGGTAGCAGAAAGCCCCCGCCCATCCACATCCGCATCAAAGGACGTTGCTTTTCCAAGTGCGGCATTTACTACCGCCTGTACGTCTTCAGCATCCTTCGTGCCGTCCTGATTCACATCTCCGTCCGATAGAAAAATGTCTTTTCTCGTCGTGCCGCTGGACTCTACAGCAATGGCATCTGCATGGTACGTTATGTATCCGGGTGCCTGATACGTGAGGTTATAGGTGCCGGGCAACAGCAAGCGGTGATAGTTTCCTACGGCGCGGCTTGTAAAAACGGGCTGTGCCCGGTCATGTGTCATTACTTTTGCCCAGAGAGGCAGCTTCGTCGTGCGGTCTTTTACCAGCCCCCGTATCCCCATATGCACGGCACTGAGATAGGCATACATGGCATCGCGGTTTTCATCCCAGAACCGGGGCAGCTGCGATGCAGGCGGGCGTTTGTCTGCCGATATTTCCAGAGTGAGCTCCGGGCAGCCCAGGAAACGATAATGCCAGTCCATCATGCCTCCGGTTATGCTGTACCAGGCGGAGCCGTTAATAATCCCCTGCGGAAAAATCGGGCTCTGATACATGGGCGGATTGTTTCGCGAATATTCCAGAGCAAGATAGCGGAAAACATCATCATCGGGACTGATAGCCGGGGAGCCGCTTGAAATCCCGGGCGTGTTATCGTAAGGATAGTTCGCCAGAAGTGCACCGCCATGAAAGTTGGCGCATAAATTGGCGGGGTATCGAACGTGCCACCGCATGATGCAGCCATTTTCCACAGGGACTTTTTCATCGCCCAGAGGCTCACCATCGAAAAGAGTTGTGCTGTAATGCTGCCCGTAAGCGGGAAAGTTTCTGTTGAGATCCTTACCGGCGCTGTATCGCGAAACCGCAGCATGCCCATCCGGGTTCATGATAGGCACCACCCAGATTACAGTTTTGCGGATAAGGTCACTTATAAAAGGATTTTTGCCGAAATTCTCAAGCAAATCCTGAATGAAATAAAGGCACATTTCAACGCCGACAATTTCGTCTCCATGAATGGCAGCTATGTATTTCACTACAGGTTTATCTGCTTCCTGCTCCGGTGTCAGCGTGATTTTTATCGCCCAGATTTCCCGGTACTGCGGTGTCTGCCCCAATGTCCCCGTCTGCACTATATTGGGATACTGATTGGCGTAAGAGCTGAACAGCGGGCCTATCTGGTCATAACTCGTATACCCCGATGCCTTATCGGCCGATGACCCGTCGGGTATCGTTTCAAGAAGATGCAGCGGGTAGGACAACTTTTTAAGCTGCTCCAGCTCTTCTTCATTTACATAGAAAGTGACCTTCCGGTCAACACGGTTATCAATAGTCAATCCGCAGTTAAGCAGATCAGCAAGGGCGACTTCGTCCGGAGCCGTCACCTCCACGATGTAGAAGGGCGAGGCGGAAGCGCATACGGACAGGGCAAGAACACAGACAAACATGAAAAGCGGACCCCTGCCGTAAGATGTCCGGGGCTTTACATTCATCCTTTGGTTTTTTCTCCGGCGGCACCGTCCCAAACACCTCCGGAAGAGAAGTTATACCGGTATATTTCCCGTCCTTCTTCTGAAGTCTCCTTGTCCGCTGTGAGCGTTGCGGCTTCGGCCTGGGTCGGTCTGCGTTCACTTTCATAGATACGGTAGCGATATTGAACGGTTCCGGTAAACCCCCTGTTTCTGCTGCCGGCATCAGTGGCAACTTTAGCATCCAGCGCCTGATAGGCATAATACACCTTCACCTGCTTGTAATAATTGCCGCGCCGGCCATCGCCTTCGAATTTAATTTCACCGTGGCGCCCGGCATGGTTCATCCGTTTCATCTCGGTGGTGCCCACAAGATCCAGCTGTTCAAAGGCCATGTCTGTTCGTGACACATGACCTTCAGGATGTTCTTTCAGACCGAAATCAGCCAGCACTTTGTCTGCCACGCTTCCCCCGCCGGTTTGGCAGCCTGATAAAAAAAGACACAAGACCAGGCCGCTGACACACGCTGTTGCCTTTAATCTGGAAAGCATCGTATTTCCTGAAAAGATTTCCATAGCACAACTCCTGTTCTGCATTGAAACATATGCAGATTCTATAGTTTCAGTATACCATGATTGGCAGCATCAATACAGCCCGAACATCACGCTCTGCCATAAAGCGCACATCTGTGATACAATACATTTTGAAGGCGAAGTCATCTATTTTATATTTCTTTCATCCGGCTTTTATTGCTTTTTATGATAGAAAGCGTGCACATTCAAGATTATGCCCTTATCCGGACTTTAACAATTGAGTTCGGAAAAGGCTTTAACGTGCTCACAGGCGAAACTGGCGCAGGAAAATCCATTGTTATTGGCGCTCTGAGTCTGGCATTGGGCGCACGGGCATCTTCGGAGGTTGTGAGGCGCAACGCCCCCAAGGCGGTCATTGAGGTGGTGTTCCGCATCGACAGCCCTTCTCCCGCTTTACAGGAACTTCTGGACGAAGGTGAGATTCAGCTGGAGGAAGATGCATTAATTCTGTCGCGGATTGTTTCGTCGGACGGGCGGAGCCGGGCTTTAATTAACGGCAGACCCGTCACCATCACATTATTAAGCAGCATCGGTGATGAGCTGGTCGACCTCCACGGGCAGCATGAACATCAGAGCCTATTCAGAACAGACTGCCAACTGCAGCTTCTGGACGCCTTTGCCGCAACCACGCCGCAGGCATCAGCGCTAGCCTCTCTCGTATCCGCACGAAATCGGATCCGGCGAGATCTCGACAATCTGCTTGCAAGCAGCAGAGATCAGGTGCGCCACGCCGATTTCATGCGCTTTGAAATCCAGGAAATCGATGACGCCTCCCTTGTTCCCGGCGAAGAAGAGGAACTCAAGGAGCGGTTAAAGCTAATTACCCATGCCGAGGCAATCAGATCGCTGTCTGCGGAAGCGTACAGCCGCCTCTATGACGCTGATGGCTCTTCTGCAGTAGATGCATTGGATGGCACACTCAATGCTGTTGATAAACTCTGCGACATTCTTCCGGACTTTAAATTGATTTTGAATGAACTGACGGAGGTTCGCGCACGTATTGAGAATGTTGCCGATGAAATGCGTAAACACAGCAGAGAACAGGAATATGACCCTGAAGAAATCAATCTGATTAATGAACGACTGAACCTTATCAGGGCGCTCAAAAGAAAATACGGCGCCGATATTTCCGCCATTCTCGCCTATAGGGAAAAAACTGCCGCGGCTCTCTCTGATTTTGACCATCAGGACGAGCGGATTGATGCGCTGCGGCAGGAAGAAGTAAAACTCTCCGCCCAGGCGGAAAAAGAAGCGGCCGCCCTTTCCCTCGCCAGAAAGAAAGCGGCTCAACGCATGGACAGAGAAATCACGAATGCGCTGCATAGGCTCGACATGCCCCATGCTCATTTTGAAACCGCCTTCGAAACGATTCCTCTGGCAGCACGGGGGCTCGATCGTATCTCCTTTCTGCTGGCGGCAAACGCCGGAGAAGAAGCCAAATCTCTGAAACAGGTGGCGTCAGGCGGTGAAGTGTCCCGGATTATGCTCGCCATCAAGGCCGTTTTTGCACACTACGATCTGATTCCAACCTTAATTTTCGACGAAATTGACGCAGGCATCGGCGGTGCTACGGCACGCCGTGTATCCGACAGAATCCGGGAGCTTGCAGCCTCAAAACAAGTGCTGTGCATCACGCATCTGGCGCAAATTGCCGCCCCGGCGGATATGCACTATAAAGTGACGAAAGAGGAAGAAAATGGTGAGCAAACGACCACGCAAGTATTTAAAATGAATAAAGAGGAACGGGAAAAGGAAATCGCCCGGCTTCTTGACGGCTCTGTCTCTTCTGCCAGTTTGCGCCATGCAAAGGCCTTATTGAAAGAGTTTCAGTAAAGAGGTATCATACAAGTTGGTCTAATCACTGAGGAGAAAAAGATGCATAAAGATCATTCAAAGTCCAGACAAAGAAACGGGGCGCCACGGGTTCCGATCTGCAGAACCTGCGGGCTGACAAAGATCGGTGTGATGGGCTCTGCAGGAGGAAATATGGACGAAGAGATCCTGGAGCGATGCCGCACCCTCGGGCATGCCATTGCAGAAGAAGGATGCGCCATTCTTACGGGCGGCTGTCCCGGACTTCCCCATGCGGCAGTGATAGGCTGCAAAGAAAAAGGGGGGCTTACCATCGGTGTCTCGCCTGCGTTGAGCATTGAAGAGCATGTGGAATGGTATGAAAGCCCGCTGGACAATATAGATGTGATGATTTATACCGGTGCAGGGCTTATGGGCAGAGAAATTATCGGAGTGCGCAGCTGTGACATCGTTGTTATCGTAGGCGGCCGTTCCGGCACCTTAGGCGAGTTTTCCATCGCTTATGACGAAGGCCGGATGATCGCTGTTCTGACAGGTACGGGCGGTGTTGCCGATCACATACAAACTATTCTTCCGGTCATTGAAAAGCCAACAGGGAGCAGAATCTTTTTTGATGATGATCCCCGGCGCCTGATACAGCGTAGCGTCGCTTCCTTCCGCGCCGATCCTCCGATAATTGCACCCCGTGAAGCAGCAGGCTGATCAGGAATCCTTTTCTTCCTTTTTCGCCTCCAGCAGCATCCACTCGTCAAATAAATCGCTGACTTGCTGCTCGGCGTTGCTGAGCAGTGTCAATGTGCTTTGTGTTTCAGTGAAGGGGCGTTCAAAAAAGCCCGGGGCATTCACTTCCTTTTGCAACCGCTCAAGGGCGCCCTCTGCCTCAGCAATAAGAGACTCCATCATATCCAGCCGTTTTTTTTCCTGATAGCTGAGTCCTTTTTTTCTGGATATAGGTGCAGACTTTTCACTGCTTTCTTCTTTTCGGGCGTTTCGGCGTTCTTCACGAACGCTCGTTTCCTGCCTGTCCCGATAAAGCAGGTAATCATCATAATTTCCGGCAATCTGGACGATTTGTCCTTTCTCCTCAAAAACAAGCATATGCGTGCAGAGTCTGTTGAGCAGATATCGGTCGTGGCTGACAATAAGTGCGCAACCGTCAAAGGCCTCTATGGTCTCCTCAAGGACTCGCAGCGTATAAAGATCCAGGTCATTAGTCGGCTCATCAAGAATCAGGAAGTTGCCGCCTTTCAGCAGCTTTTTGGCCAGATCAATGCGTCGTTTCTCACCGCCGGACAACCGTCCGACCGGCATATCGGCGCAGCTTTTATCAAAAAGAAAAGACTCCAGATAGGACGGAATGTGTATACGCTGGCGTCCCACATCCACATGCCGCTGGCCGTCGGAAATAAACTGCAGCACAGTGAGCTCCGGGTCCATATCTGCCAATGTCTGATCCACATAAAGAAATTGGGTGGCTGCCCCTTTGAGCAATTCTCCGGACAAAGGCTCTTCCTGTCCCATCAGCACGCGCAGGAGGGTTGATTTTCCGCAGCCATTAGGACCTACAATTCCGACACGCATTCCTTTCTGCATGAAAAGGGAAAAACGCTCAAACAACAGCCTTTCACCATAGGCATGGGTGATCAGACGGGCTTCAAGAATATCTTTTCCCAGACGTTCCGGCTCGGGAATCGCAAAAGCAAAACGCTTATCTGCCGGAGGCGGCCCCTGTGCGGCGGCATCAAAGAGCCTTCCTATCCGCGCTTTCTGTTTGGTGCCTCGTGCCTGAGGCATACGTTTATACCAGGCAAGTTCCCTGCGAATCAGCGCCTGTCTGTTTGCCTCCGTGCGCTGTTGCACCTCATCTACAGCCGCTTTATATTCGAGGAAATGGGCATAATTCCCGGGAAAACTCATAACAGAGCCGTGGCTCAACTCTACAATTCTGTTGGAAACCCGGTCAAGAAAATAACGGTCGTGCGTAACCAGCACACAGGCTCCGGAATATTTTTCCAGATAACCTTCAATCCAGGAAACGCTGTCAGCATCGATATGGTTGGTCGGCTCGTCGAGAAGCAGCACATCAGGCTGTTCGAGAAGCGTGCGCGCCAGATCCACCCGCCGCAGTTCGCCGCCGGACAGGCTGCCAAGAGTCCGCTTTAAATCGGGCAAATGCAGCTGTTCCGCCATCAGCTTTATTTCGACGACCGGATCCCATCTGCCTGCAACATCGAGCCGATGATGAATTTCCTGGCATTCCGCTTCCCATAGCAGGTATTCACGGCTGCCCTTCTCTGCAGATGCCATCTGCTCATTCAGCTGATGCCACCGCTGCAGAAGGCTGCGCCACTTGGCAACAGCACGGTTCAGCGCATCCTGCACCGTTTCTTCGCTTTCAAAATGCTGCTGCTGTTCAAGAAAAGAAACGTGTATGCCCTGAGCCCGTGTGGTGAATCCTGATTCCGGCATTACCGTACCGGCAAGAATCCTGAGCAGGGTAGATTTTCCGGATCCGTTGCGACCGATCAGGCCGATACGATCTTCTTCATGAATCGTCAGCGAAACATTGTCCAGTATCTGCTGTGCACCAAAAGACTTGCTGACTTTTTGTGCACTGAGCAACGCTTTTCCGGGGTGAGACATCAAATTTCATGTACCTTGGAGCCGATGCGTAATGTGCACCGCATATCCTTTTGCATGCATGTCTGCGCTGTATCCGCAAATGAGCCAACTGCGCACGCGGCAGAAAGCGCTCTTATACTTCCGCAGCCGCAACACATTCACGCATCTTCTGCAATCCATCCCGGGCAACTTGCTCAGCAGGCTGCTCCCAGTATTTTCGATTGAAGATTTCCAGAGAAAGCGCCTTGTCATATCCCGTGGCTTTCAGATCCTGAAGCACCTGAGTCAAAGGCAGGGTACCGTCTCCGGGATACAGGCGATGTTCATCGCCCTGCTCTTCCCGGGGCACATCTCCCGGAACATCATTCCAGTGGAAATTGGCAAAGAGGCTGCCCTGCACTTTGCTGAGTCCTTCAAAGCCGGAACCTCCCCGAAACAGATGAAACGTGTCCATGATCAGGCAGGCATCCCGGTCATTGGCGTCCAGGGCAACAGCACACGCCTGACCGAAGCGGTGAACCCCTTTCATAAAACCGACAAATTCAAAAGCCACTTTTATTCCATATTCCTCACGGCCGATTTTCAATAATTCTTTGTATTGCTTCGCGCCGTAAGCAAGATCAAAATCCGGGCGATCAGGTGCAGGAATCGCTGCCACATGAATAGAACCTACAGCTGCGCACTGCCGCATACGTTCCCGGGTGACCTTCAGAGATTCCTTAAACGCATCCTCTGTCGCCGGCATCGCATCCCAGAGACCAATGATGTTGGGAATGTAAAGCCCCATCTCGCGGATTTGTGCGCCCAACTCTTTCAGATCACCGCCGCCCTCTTCGTAGGTATTCAACTCATTAATCCAGGGCTCTATTCCGTCCCATCCCGCCTCGGCAGTGACACGAATTTTCTCTTCCAGCGAGGCAGGACGTATGGTGCTGGTGTTCAACACAAGCGGCCAGGGACTCACACCCTCCTGATACCGTTTTTCCGCACGGGCTTCAACCGGAGAGGGTGATGTCAGAACGCCTGCTCCCAGCACAGCACCGCCTGTTACCGCTGCAGCCCGAAAAAAATCACGCCGGTTTAAATCATGTTTGGAACCCATGGTTTTTCCTTTCTCAAAAGACAAAAGGCGATCATGCCTTACAGGTGTAGGTGGGAAAAATAATATTGTTGGAAATTTCTGCGATAGGGACAGAACGCCCCAACTGCTGCAACATTGACAGCAAGAGTGTAGCATGCGTTGTCGGGGTGCTTTCAAGGCACTTTTTCTCATACCAGGTGGCACACCAGTCGTGAATACTCCGTATCCGCACTTCCTCCATTGATAAACAGTGCATTGCTGCAGCACAGGATGCAACATCCAGCCGCATACGTTTTTTCTCTCCCCGAAAAGTCATGCGAAGCGGCACAGTATCGGCAGTAGTTGTAATCAACTCGGCCTGCAGCCCGGAAACAAAGGACAAAGAGCTCATTAACGTGCTGTGGGCATCGCTTTGTCCCCCTGTGCAGCCGGAATAAACAGAAAAATAGCGGCTCACTTCATCGTTGGAGCAAAGCGAAAGAATCATAAAAAGGCTGCGAACATGCTTTTCAAGAAGAAGCGTCTGTTCACAACAACCCTGTGAACAGTGAATTCTTTGCAAAGGCCCGGGGCGTTCCTGAGCGATAAAGCGGCGCAGCCCCTCAATGGCCGGACTTACTGCCGTTAAAACCGCCGCTGCCTTCTTCAGTGAACACTCCGCCAGAATCCTTAGCACATGGAGGACTGAAGATTCTGTGGAAAAATCAAGCAAAACAGGCACATCTTCCATCTTCAGCGCGCTGATAAGTTCAGGTACTTCCGAAGAGGGCACAGCGAGAATAAAAGGGTGCCGCCCTGCCCATCTATCCGGAGCAGCGACATCCAGCGACGGAATGCCGTATCCGCGCGAGAGACGCTCCGCTCTTCCGGTATCTTTGTCATATAACGCGGCAACAGGATATCGGCATTGAAGCAGGGTTTGCAGACAGCATTCGCCCCGGCTGCCTGCTCCGATTACAATACAGCCATTGCCTGCGGCGGCTTGGGGCAGCAAATTTCCGCATACCGCTACCATACCCAGCGCCGCCGAGAATCTGCCGGTGCCCACAATAAATTCTCTTCTTGAAATGTCCGGGGGTGTTATCATACTGTATCCACAAGAACGGGTTATTGGTATAAGCGGGGTACATCACAACCGCCTGAAGACAGGGTAAGCATGGGCTCTGCTTACAATGACTACTTTAACCGCTTGCAGGTGAGGGATACAAATAGCCGCCCTCCTGGAGCAGAAAATCAGAAATGATTACATCTCACTAGATTGACAACGACAGACTACACATCAGCCAGGAATTCGCTAAGGATCGGTCAATAAAATATGGCAGTTTCCATCATTAAAAAAAAATATCGCCCTGCAGCAGGTGTACTGCTCAGTGCGCTTCTGCTCTCTTTGGCGTTTCCGCGGTACCATCGTTACCGGCTTGCCCTGTTTGCACTCGTTCCGCTTCTGATACACACCAAAACAGGAACAGCAAAATCGACTCTGCGACGCTTCTTTCTCTGCGGCTGGCTTTTTCATACCATCCTGCTTCAGTGGCTTTGGGCAAACATTTTCTGGGCAGGCGGCTGGGCGGTGCTTGCGCAGCAGGGGCTATGTCTTATCCTTGCTCTCTTCTGGCTTCTTCCGGCGGGAGCCTGGGTGTATTTTCGTGACGCAGGGGGCAGATACACAACAGCAATAGGCTTTTCCTGCTTTTGGGTTGGGATGGAACTGCTGCAGGCACGTCTTTTTACCGGATTCGGTTGGTCGGCGCTGGGTTATACAC
The DNA here is from genome assembly GCA_002070275.1 of Candidatus Hydrogenedentes bacterium ADurb.Bin170. Classification (GTDB taxonomy): domain Bacteria; phylum Hydrogenedentota; class Hydrogenedentia; order Hydrogenedentales; family CAITNO01; genus JAAYJV01. The sequence continues at coordinate 109,001 of MWCY01000001.1, read as the reverse complement.
AAGGTGCAAATCGCTATGTGGCACAGTTTGCCTCCATTGGCAGCGTTTCTCTTCTTTCCTTTTTTCTGGTGCTGATCAACACACTGATTGCCAAGATCTACACCGAAAGACAACATTTTGTGTTGCGCATCCTCTCTGTTATTCTGCTTCTCGGCGGACTGACCGCAGGCGGCTATTTCCTGTTTCAGGAGGCAGATTATGAGTCGCTCCCGCTGAATGCCGGAATTATTCAGCCTAATTTTTCACAGGAAATGAAGTGGGATTCTGATTATTACGGCGAAATGCTGCGCAAAACCGGCAACCTCACCCAGTCTCTGGTAAACCACAAAAAAGCGGACATCGTAATATGGCCGGAAGCGCTGCTTACAGTCGACTATAAAATCCCGCTGTTTCACGAAGCACTCTCGGACATTGCCCGAACCGCCGGAACCTATATTTTCACAGGAACTGTCCGGGACGATCCCTCGACGGGGGATAGCTACAACTCAAGTGTGCTCTTCGATCCGAACGGTAAAGAAGCGGGCTGCTACGATAAAATTCGTCTCGCCGCTTTCGGTGAATATATTCCCCTGGAAAATTATATTCCTTTCGTCAGCAGAATTGCCTTCGGCGGCATCACCGCCGGCAAGGAACAGCAGGTATTTTCTCTGCATGGAAGGAAGCTTGCGCCACTCATTTGCTTTGAAGTGCTCTTCGGACCGATGGCGGAAACATTGCGGCAGAAAGGCGCCGATGCGCTTATCGTAGTGACCAATCTGGCGTGGTTTGGCAATTCCAATGCTATCCTCCAGGAACTGGAAATTGCGCGAATGCGGGCAATTGAAACAGGCCTGCCTCTGCTGCACAGCGCCAACACAGGTGTGTCCGGGGTTTTTGATCCCTACGGACGTTTTCATACCGTACATCACACAGTTGATTCCCGCGGTGCTTTGCTGGACTGGACTGAGAAAACACAACCCGAGCATGTGGTAATGAAACGCTTTGTTGATGCTTTTCCGGTGGCAGCACCTGCCCGGCGGCTTTTGCCGGGCGGTCCTGTATTTCTTCCCTGGCTCCTTTTCGGATTGGGCTTCCTGCTGATAGCGTGGCGGCAGTTCAGGCAAAGCAGTCTTTTTTCCCTGCTCGAAGGGGAAACTTCTGAAGCACAGGATGTGCGGGAATCTCCTGCTGACAGCGGCAGCGTATCAGCCGGAACACAGACCGGAGCAAAGGCAAAAGCAAAAGCACCGCCAAAAAAGAAAGCTGCCGCCCGAAAACCGGCGTCCAAACCAAAAGCTAAAGAAGAATAAGGCCTGCTGTCTTCAGAGATCTTTTCGCCATGTATCAAAAAGAGATTCCTGCCTGCCTGGGTTCTGTCAGCACCAAAGAGCCGTTGCCCATTTACCGGCAAATTGTTTTTCTAGTTGCTTTGTGTCTACTGTCCGGAACCTTGCAGCCGGGAGACCAACTGCCTTCGACCCGTGAGCTCGCCCGGCATTTAAAGGTGAATATGAATACTGCCGCGCGCGCCTATCGCCTGCTGAAAGAAAAAAACATGATTACAGTACAACGGGGCGTCGGTGTGTTTTTAAGCGATCAGGCGATTGAAAAAGGGAAAGCAGAAGCATTCGCACAAATTCACACAGCATTCCGAAAATCTTTGGCCGATGCCCTGAAAGCAGGCCTTTCGGAAAACGAAATCTTTGACCTGATCCGCAGTCTTCTTGCGGAACCAAACCGGAAATAAGATGGACTCTTTTATCCGCCCCGACAGCAGCACACCTGAATCTTTCTCATGGGTAAATGGAAAAGACGCATGGCAGATTATGCCTTCCTGCTGGCAGGAAGGACTGCCGCCTGCACACACATTCAAAGGGGACAACCTTTTGATTGTCAGCACAGCGATTTCTCATTTCAGAGATATTGAAAAATCTCCTGCTTTTCAGAAACTTCCGATGCGTCAGCGCCGGCATCTCACAAACTATTCGGATGAAAAAAGCAAAAGACATAAGAGCATGGCCTATCTCATGCGCGCCTTCCTCCAGCAGCATTTCGGCGATACCCGGATGGAAATGACAACCAGCCATTGCGGCATCTGGGTCGTCGTGGCGCTCGGACAGGAAGTATCGGGAGTGGATGTGGAGAAATTAAGCAGCCCCGCACAATACCCTTCGGTTGCGGCGAAATTATTTCCGCCCCGCTGGCAGGCACAGCTGGTACAGTTTGAAAATGATGCTGAAAGAGAGTCCCTGTTTTTTACCGCCTGCTGGACAGCGCTGGAAGCACGCTTTAAACTGGAGATGGCACCCGCCCTGCTGCCTTATCTCAAGGCGGAGCTGCAAAAAAGTGCACCGGAAAAAGACACAACGGTTCTGAATCATTTTTGGGTTGATGAAGGCTATATCGGGTGCCTTGCCCGATGTAAAGGGGGGAGCACCCCGCTGCTGCACAGGCTCAAGGCCGATGTCATTCTGTATCCGGATCAGGAACTACCCCGATAATGTATCTGCCTCTGAAAAAACTCCAGAAGCCCCGCCGGTGTGTCTACAATGTGAGCCGCTTTACCGCTGCGTAATCGGGCTGTATCATGCCAGCCCCAGCCTGCACCGACCGCCACAGCCCCCGCTCTTCGTGCCTCAAGCATATCCCCCCGGGTATCACCGATATAATAGGGTTTATGCGCCGGAAAAAGTCTTCGTGCGCGCCGGATTCTTTTGACTTTACTGGGTTCGATGTCGCTTCCAATCGCATCATAGATCAGGGCAAGCCCATGGTCGGCAACAAATTTCTGCACTACAGCAGTTGCATTGGAAGTAATGATAATCGTCGGGAACCGGGCACTTAGTGTCGCCAGAATCGCAGGCATCTCGGGAAAGGGACTGATCCGGGCATTTGCCTTTTCCATTTGCGGCATAAAATCAACGGCCAGTTTTTTTAGTTGGGTCAGTGAAAACCCGGCACGAAGCGCCTGAACCAGCAGGTTTCTGTCAAAGAGTTTCAGAAAACTTTCCCGTGAATTGAACTGACCATAGCCCATCTGAGCGCATGCCTTAAGAAATTCTTCAAAATACACCTGAAAAGAATCGGCGATCACACCATCATAATCGAAAAGAAGCAACGGAATTTCTGTGTGCAAAGAGTCAGCCATTTTATTCGCCCTGCATGAACTCATCCAGTCGTGCCGCTTCCACGATCCTGTACTGGTATCCCTGCTCAGTCAAAAACATCTGACGCTTCAATGCAAAATCCTGATCACAGGTATCTTTACTGACCAGAGAGTAAAAGCACGCCTGAGGGGATGCCGAGACTTTGGGCCGCAGGATACGCCCCAGCCGCTGCGCTTCCTCCTGCCGCGAACCGAAGGTGCCGCTCACCTGAATTGCCACATTGGCATCAGGAAGATCAATGGCAAAATTAGCGACTTTGGATACAATGATCAGTTTGATGTCTCCTTTTCGAAATGCGGCATAAAGTTCCTGCCGTCTGCCTACCGGCGTCTGCCCTGTAATGATGGGTGCCTTGAAGTGCCGTGCAATTTCTTTCAACTGGCTCAGGTACTGACCTATAACGAGAATATTGTCTTCTTTATGGCTTTCAATCAGTTTTTCGCACAGCACTATCTTTTCAGGATTGGTGGAAGCGATTCTGAATTTGTTCCTTTTCGGGGCCACCGCATATTCGAACCGCAGGTTATCAGGCAAAGGCACACGAATTTCGGCACAAGCCGCTTCTGCAATCCAGCCCTGTTTTTCCAGAACCTTCCAGGGCACATCATATTTTTTTGGGCCGATCAGACTGAACACTTCCTCTTCCTGACCGTCTTCACGAACCAGCGTGGCAGTGAGCCCCAGCCGGCGCTTTGCCTGAATGGAAGCCGTCGCCCGAAAAACCGGCGCCGGAAGGGTGTGCACTTCGTCATAGACCACGAGCCCCCACAGCGCTTTGTCAAACAGATCAAAGTGTGTGAATGGACTGTTTTTTGTTTTGCGGTAAGTCAGCACCTGATAGGTCGCAATCGTTACAGGCCGCACTTCTTTTTTGTCGCCGCTGTACTCCCCGATGTCATCTTCACGCAATGTGGTCTTATCCAGCAGCTCGCTTTTCCACTGGCGAAGCGCTACCGTATTGGTGGCAAGGATAAGGGTATGGCTTTTGACTGCCGCTATGGCGCCGATAGCGACGATGGTTTTGCCTGCACCGCAGGGCAGCACAATCACACCGCTTCCGCCCTGATTGGATCCATTCAGATAGAAGGCATCCACAGATTCTTTCTGATACTGGCGCAGGCCGAAAGGCCGTCCGGAAAGTGTTGTTTCCCGAACCGCTATTTCCAGCGGCGCACCGTCAGCATAGCCCGCAAGATCTTCAACAGGAAATCCTATTTTTATAAGCGCCGACTTCAGATTTCCCCGGTTTTCCGCTTTGACAGAAAGGGTATGCGTGTCTTCTGCCGGAAAAACCAGATCTTTAATCTGCCGATGGCTGAGCAATTCACGGATAAGCAGCGGATGATCTGCTGACAGCACAAGACCGCCGTCATCCTTGCGATACAGCTTGATGCGCCCGTAACGGGACATCTGATCCTGAATATCCGCAAGAATATTCTGCGGTATTTCATAGCGGCTGAAGCGTTTAAGCGAATCAACCACCTCAGTGGCAGACAGGCCCAGAGAAGCGGCATTCCATAGCGCGAGCGGGCTTAATTTGTATGTGTGGATATGCTCCGGCGATTTAACCAGCTCGGAAAAAGCGGCCAGGCAATCCCTTGCCTCTTCGAATAACGGCCCGTCCGTTTCGAGCAGTATGGATCTGTCTGACTGAACAATAACGGGCTTTTCTTCATAACGTGTCATCTGGTTGTCCGGAGAGGGGCTGCCCCTCTTTCATCAGTTACTGCTTTCACAACAAAAATCGATACAGAGAAAGGAATTCGGGAAATCTTTTGTCTGCAGGACAGAAGTGCTCATCCTTTCGGGAGAAACGCTAATTCACTTCACCGGAAAACGGATCATACTCCCAGTGCTTCCCGGGGTAAGGATGCGCCGGAATTTCATTAAGCTCCCCTGCTTCCACCAGCGCCTGCAGGGAAGTTGGGTAAGCGATGTGCTTCGCATGATACCTGTCCACAGCGTTAATCAGTGTATTTCTGGCGCGTATAACCTCATCTTCAAGCAGCGTCGTGTTATAAGATTTTCCGGCATCATCCAGAAAAAACGTACCGCCCAGCGGATCTTCAGGCAGATACGGGATCATGCCTGCCTGAAGAAGAGTCTCCAGAGAGGCGGGATAACGGCCCTTTTCCTGATAAAACCGCTGCGCCTGCTTATCCAGAACACCGCAAATTTTGCGCAGTTCTATCTCGATCAATTTTCTCTGTCCCAGTTCGCTTAAAAAACTGTCCGGGCTGGCAGCCATTTCCTGCCACATGCCCTGCTCCACTTCGAGCAGATTAAATTCGTCCTGTAATTTCGCCGTTAAGTTTACAATCCCGCCCGGCGCCCTGCCTGTTGCCGTCGCCAGCGTTAACAGCTTCGTAGCAAGATATTTGGAATTCGGCTCTTCACCTTTGTTCAGCAGGTAGACCATTGCCGCTTCATACGGAAGCTGCCAGGCATGAGGATTAATGGAAATTCCGGCATAGGCAAGCGACAGGCTGGCTTCAGGGTCGGCACGTAAAGCAGCGAGAAACATGGCGCCGAAGCGATAGACGGCAACGTAGTATGGATCCAGCCGTGTCGCCGTTGTCAGCATATGCTCCATCCATTTGAAAACCCGCTTGCCCCTGTGTTCATGAGCTGTATATTGGATGCAGTGAAGCCAGATAAAGTCGGCGATAACACAATTCAGACCCGCTGTGAAATAGGTGAGCAATTTTTCATTGGGCAGATAAAGGACTTCATCCGTTGCCAGGGTGCGCCTCTGCGTATCAGCCAGACGAAGAAAGGAAACTGCCAGACCGAAGAAGAGAGAAAGCGCCAGAAAAACGCTGATAATACGTACAGATCGGGTCATACATCACGCCTCTCAAAAGCCAGGCAGGCAAGGATCAGCAGAAAAAGAGTCCAGCTGATGCCATATGCCACAGCATAGAAAACATACGGCCACGTGACAGGGACCATATTTGCCGCTTCAGACTGAACATTAAACAGATTTAAATTCGGGATTACATAGTAAAGTGTTTCCAGAACCTGCTTTGCCCGGGTGCCGTCAAACTGGGGAGGCAGATCGCGCAGCACATCTGTCGCATGCCCGCCCACATAGAAAGAAAAAACGATCAGCGCCCCCAAAATCGGGGATACAACAGTCGACAGAAGAATTGCAAAAGCCGTAATCAGGAGCAGTTTTATGTAAATTAAAAGGATTGCCTGAAACCAGATCAGCCCGATTGCAGCACCCGCAATCTTCAGGTAAAGGGTCGAGCCTGCAGCCATAATAATTAAGGATACGCCCAGTAGAGCGACAAGTCCCAGGTACTTGCCGGTTACAAATTCATAGCGCTTCATAGGCTGAGAAAGGATGGTATACAGGGTTTTCTTATCCATTTCCTTGTACACAAGCGTTGCACCCACAAAAATGGCAATAAGTGCACCGAAAACAGACATTGCCGCCAGAGAAATGTCTTTGATAATCTTTATATCCTGACCGATGCTGATCCATCCGAGCACTTTGGAACCGAGTATGGTCGCCAGTGCAAAGAAAAGGAGCACATAAAGGACTTTGTCGCGGATGGATTCCCTGAAGGTATTCTGTGCGATGGTTACAATTCTATTCATGATCTGCTCCATCCTTTCCGGAAGGATTTTGCTCCCGCTGCTGTAATTTTGTGAAAAAGTCTTCCAGAGACTCCAGAACCGGAATCAGCGACAACAGCATGCCGCCTTTTTGTTGTATCTCTGCTATAAGAGGCGGTGCTTCCGCCACTTCAGGAAGAATGAAGGTAACCTGATGTTCTTCACCTCTTCTGCATTCAATGCCTCTGGCTGTAATGGCGTTGACATCCTCATCTTTCAAGCCCGAACAGCAGAGTTCAACAGCCTTCTGCGCCCCCGCTGTAAGGTCTTTGATCCTGCCTGAAGCTGCCAATACCCCGGAAACCAGAATGCCTACCCGGTCAGAAATTTCTTCAACATCTGTCAGAATATGAGAACTGAAGAAAACAGTTTTCCCTTCCGCCCGGAGACGCAGCATAATCTCGCGCACCATTCGCCTGCCATAAGGGTCAAGACCGCTCATAGGCTCATCCAGCAGCAGGAGCGGCGGGTTGCCGATCAGCGCCACGCCAAGCCCCACACGCTGCCGCATGCCTTTTGAAAAGCCACGGATGCGCCTGTCGGCAAACTCATCCAAAAAAAGCATCTCCGAAATACGCAGCCATTCTTTCCGGATCGCATCTTTGCTCAATCCCCGGAGTTTGCCGTAAAACGCAATGGTTTCGCGCGGTGTAAGGTATTCGTAAAAATAAGGATGCTCCGGAAGATATCCTATACGGGCACGGGCGGACGGCAAAACGGCATCTTCGCCAAATATTTCCGCTCTGCCTTTGGTCGCCTGAATCAATCCTGTCAGCAGTTTAATCGCCGTGGTCTTGCCGGCACCGTTCCTGCCGAGAAAACCGTAGATCTCATTCTCCTGCACTTCCATATTCACATTACGGAGAGAATGGACGGTGGCTTTTCCGAGGCTTTTATAAGTTTTGCTCAAGTCATGGGTCACAATGGCGGACATACTGTTCTATCACTCCTATACTCAGCTGTTCTGATCCGGCGCCGTATTGGTTTTCGGTGGCTTCGCTTTCCGTCCGCGTTTTTTCGGTGCAAGGCTCCGGTTGTATTTCTGCTCAAGTTCCTGAAAAAATGCGGCTCTTCCGAAGGGGCGCCCGGTGCGGGTGCGCATCTGCAGCTCCTCTTCGAGAAGATCCGCTTGCGGATTGGTATGAAGAAATGCACTCCAGTGGCTCCTCATTTCAGGCGATGGAAAATGAGCGGTCAAAAAGGGATGCTCATTTTCTGTAGTGTGGGCGGCGGCGCTTGACCATCGATAATCCTCCGCACGTTCCGCCAGCCTCTGCCGACAGGGAAGGAATTCCACAATGCGTGCGGCAAATTCCACAAGCGGATCATCAAGAACGCAGCTTTGAAATCGGCCACGCCAGATTGTGCCGCTGTGACCATTCAACGCATTGTAATACCCCGAATAGGTTGCATGAATATCCCGAATCATATTGCTCAATGCCCGGGCATTGGGTGGCACCACAAGCAGATGTATGCTGTCCGGAAGAATGCAATACGCCCAGATATCCACACGCTCCAGCTTCGCATGTTTCGCCAGGAGACCGATATATTTTTCAAAATCCTGGTCCGCTGTAAAAATCGGTTTTTTCAGGCAACTGCGCTGTACTACATGGTGAACATATCCGCCGAGAACAAAACGAGCCATACGGGCCATGACACTTGTCTCCTTCATTATTTCCGGAAATGAAAACCGCTTTCAGAATCAGACCGGGCAGCTGTAAATAACCTCATTACCCGCATAAGGATCAACGATTGTAATGCCTGATTCGTTAAATAGCGCTGTTACCGGAGCACCTTTCCCTGATTCCAGGCAGGCAAAATTACGGGCTGCCACTTCACGGGCAGCATGCACAATCAAAACCGACAGGCGTCCTTGTTTAGCATTGGGGTAATAGTCTTCTACATCTTCCAGCGTTTTATTCAAAAATTTCACTTCGGCTATTTTTTCAAGGCACACGGCAACGCTGTCAACACCGTAGCCGCAATAAGCCAGGCTGCCGTCCGGGCGCAGGACATTTCGTGTCATGTGCACATTCGCTGTTCTCATGCCGTCTTTTTCAGAAACGAACCGCAGGCCTCTGTACTGTGTATCGGATTCAACCAGACCGTGTGTGCCGAATATCCGGCTCTCCTGATTCACAGGCGCTTCAAAGGAATCAGGCAGGATCCAGTTATTATGAAAATCAATACTCATTCCGTTATCAAACTGAATTTTCACCTGAACCGCATCAAAAGCATCCATGCCGTATTCCTGGCGGAGTTTCTTTTTTTGACCCACCGCGTGGAGAGACACCGGCTTCACATCCATCATGGATATAAAAAGATCGGTCCAATGACAGCCGACATAACTGAAAGGATCGCTCTTTTCGGCCCACGCTTTAAACACTTCCGTTGAAACAGCAAGAGGCTCCTCGAGGAGAGCCACGCCGTACAGGGGCTCACCGATTTTATGCAATACATCATCCCGTATGCGGAGATGATCGGGGTCATAGCGCTTATGCATATCCACGCCTACAACACGCCCTGCCCGTTTTGACGCTGCCAGAATTGCATCGGCTTCTGCCGCATCCAACGCCATGGGCTTTTCCATGATTACATGTGCGCCTGCCTCGAGGGCTGCAAGCGCCGGAGCCGTATGCAGATGATCCGGCGTGGCGATGGCAAGGACATCCAGATCAGGAAAATCCCGAAGAATATCCACCCAGGGAGTCTCTCCGTGGTAAATAGCGAAATCCAGACCTAAGGCCCGATATTCTGCCAGACGCGCCTTTGCGGAGGTTTCGGTCCGGGTACCGAGCGCCACAAAATCGATCTCTATATCGCCCAATGCCCGTGCCATGGAATCGAGGCCCAAACGACCGAGCCAGGGCAGAAATCCATATTGCGCAAACTGGCAATAGGCCCGCATGTGAACATCTCCGCCAAACATGCCTGCGCCCACAAGAGCGATGGATAAACGTTTCTTCAAGGATAGCGCCTTTCTATAAATTGCTACGGCCTACTTGCCCGTCAGGGTTCAAAAACAAGGACGGCGGACAAACCTGTCCCTGAATATTTATATTTTAGCACAGACGCCTTAAAAAGGAAGTATGCGCGACGGTCCGGCTTTTTCCAGTTTCTTTTTTTCTGCTATGATGGTGGGAGTGAATTTCTCTGATGATCCGCAATTTAGAAAAGGACTTTGATACATGACAAGCAAACTTGTGGAAGCTCTACAACTTAAACTGCAGCCGGTTTCTTTGCTTTGGCAGGACGAGAAGCCTGAGAAGGCATTGGAATTTAAGGAAGGCAAATGGGGCTGTCTCATGTTTCATCTTGTTGCGGCAGCGAAGGGGAAAACTGCTGTCGTTTCACGAACCAGCTACGGGTGCTACGGTGGCGGTGTCGGCATGGGGCTAGGCAATTGCTACGAACAGTATCCGGGCGGCACAGAAGGCTTTTATCGCTTCCTGTCAGAAGGAAACCGGGGAGTAGCCGGAGCGGAGCACATTGCGGAAGCCCTTGAAAAAGCGGGCAACAAGACTATGGCGCATGAGTTTCTGTACGGAGAGCGGTATCTTAAAAATGCGGATGCGGCACGACGTTTTGTCGATACCATGGCACCCCGGGAAATTCCGGCGGCCTATGTCGTTATGCGCCCTATGGAGGAGGGAGATCCGGACAACCCTCAGGTAAAGAGCATTACCTTTTTTGTAAACGCAGATCAGCTCGCCGCGCTAACAGTTCTCAGTCACTACGACACGCCTGATCGCGAGCGAGTCATTGCGCCTTTTGCCGCCGGATGCCAGGCAACGGCCCTGGCTCTTTATAAAGAACACGGGAAAGAGTTCCCCCGGGCTATCATCGGCTTAATGGATCTGGCGGCACGCAAAAACACACGCCATCTGCTTCCGCCGGATATGCTTTCTTTTTCACTGATCCCGGCAATGTTCAAAGAACTTGAGTCGCATGTAGCGGGCAGTTTTCTGGAAACGGAGAACTGGCGGAACCTGATCGGAAGCGCAGACTGAAGAAACAGAAGCTACTTTTTACGCAGCGCCTGTATCTCTTTTTCATATTCGGCTACAAGCGGATAATTCTTCTCTGTTCCCAGACTTTCAAGCTCTTCCAGCAGTTCACGCTGTTTTCTGGAGAGTTTCTGCGGTGTTTCCACCTGAACAATCACGAATTGATCCCCCTGACGGTACCCCCGGGTATCAGGGAAACCCAGGCCGCGCATTCGTAGCTGGGCGCCTGACTGCGTTCCGGCCGGTATCTTAAGCTCCCCCATCCCTGTGAGGGTCGGCACGCGAATAGAGGCCCCCGCGGCAGCCTGTGTAAAAGACACAACTGCCTGACAATACACATCTTCGTTGCGTCGTTCAAAGAAGGGATGGGGCGCAATCCTGATACGAATGTAGAGGTCTCCCCGGGGCCCTCCGCGCAGCCCGGCTTCTCCTTCACCGGCAAGACGGAGACGATTGTCTGTATTCACTCCTGCGGGAATATTAACACTGATCTCCCGTTTCGTACGCACCTGCCCCTGCCCTTTGCAGTTCTGGCAGGGCCGGGGAATATACTGACCTGTCCCGGAGCAGCGCGGACAGGGTCTTGTCATGCTGAAAAAGCCCTGTGAGCTGCGTATCTGCCCAGATCCCTGGCACTGGGAGCAAGTCTCCGGACTCGAACCTTTGGCGGCACCGCTGCCATTACAGTCCGAGCAGGTTTCTTTGCGGGAGAAGCTGATTTTTTTGCTGAGAGGTTTTACGGCCTCCTCCATAGAAATCTGCAGTTCATATTCCAGATCATGCCCGGGCTGAGGGCGGTTGGAGCGCTGCCTTCCGCCCTGCTGCCCGAAAAGCATATCAAAAATATCACCAAAGCCGCCGCCGAAACCACCGCCGAAGCCCCCTTCAAAACCGCCGAAAGGCTGTCCGTCCGTGCTGCCGAACTGATCATACTGCTGCCGTTTCTCGGGATTTTTCAGTATGTCATAGGCGGCATTAATCTCCTTCAGTTTGTCTTCTGCAGCTTTATCGCCTCCCGTCTTGTCGGGATGATATTTATGGGCAAGCTTCAGGTACGCCTTCCGGATTTCTTCCTGGCTGGCTGTTTTGGGCACGCCCAGTATTTCATATAAATCTTTTGCAGCAGGCATAACAATGACTTTCCTGCAGAGTTTCTCTACCGCTTCTGCGGTGTATGTTCAATCCCAACAAAACGATGGCGCAGACCAAATCAATTATTACTGCTGTCGTCATCATCCATTACTGTAAAGTCGGCATCTGTTGTATTGTTGGCGCCCGCATCTTCGGGCCGTACATATTCAGCACCGCCCTGATGACTTCCTCCGGCAGCATTCTGCGCCTGCGACGCTTCTCTATACAGCACTTCCGCAAGTTTATGAGCAGCTGTATTTGCCTTTTCGAGCGCCGATTCAATTGCTTTGACATCGTCGCCTTTAAGCGCCTCTTTCAGTGCACTTATGGCGGATTCAAGATTCGCTCTGTCCTGCGCTTCCATCTTGTCGCCATGCTCTTTCAGGCTTTTTTCTGTGGAGTACACCATTGCGTCGGCGTTATTCCGGACTTCAACGAGTTTACGGCGTTCTTTGTCCTCTTCGGCGTGCTTTTCAGCATCACGCATCATTTTGTCGATGTCTTCTTCAGAAAGACCGCTGGAAGACTCAATGCGGATCGCCTGCTCTTTGCCTGTTCCAAGATCCTTTGCCGAAACATTCACAATCCCATTGGCATCAATGTCGAAGGACACCTCGATTTGGGGAATGCCCCGGGGCGCCGGCGGAATACCTAAAAGATCAAACTTGCCCAGCGTGCGGTTATCGGCTGCCATTTCGCGCTCACCCTGGAGCACATGAATAGTAACGGCTTCCTGATTATCCGCTGCCGTGGAAAAAACCTGACGCTTGGTTACCGGGATGGTGGTATTGCGTTCAATCAGTTTTGTGGTAACACCGCCGAGGGTTTCAATACCCAGCGACAGGGGGGTAACATCCAGAAGCAGAACGTCTTTAACATCGCCGGAAAGAACGCCCGCCTGAATGGCAGCACCCAGTGCGACCACTTCATCGGGGTTCACACCGCGGTGCGGCTCTTTGCTGAACACTTCTTTTACGATACGACCCACCGCCGGCATGCGTGTCATACCGCCGACAAGAATTACTTCGTTGATGTCGCGTGCCTGCAGTCCGGCGTCTTCCAGAGCACGGAAGCAGGGATTTTTGGTGCGCTGCAGCAGTGCGTCGCAAAGCTGCTCGAGTTTCGCCCGGCTGAGCGTGTAATTCATATGCTTGGGTCCTGCCTGATCCGCCGTAATAAAGGGCAGGTTAATGTCAGTGGTAGCGGCGCTGGAGAGTTCACATTTTGCCTTTTCCGCCGCTTCTTTCAGGCGCTGCAGCGCCATGGGATCCTTCCGCAGATCAATACCCTGATCACGGAGAAACTCTTCTGCCAGCCAGTCGATCACCTTCTGGTCAAAATCGTCTCCGCCAAGATGGGTATCACCGTTGGTGCTGAGCACTTCGAAACTGTCATCACCGATGGAAAGGACAGAAACGTCAAAGGTTCCGCCGCCCAGGTCGTAGACTACAACTTTTTCATCTTTCTTTTTTTCCATGCCATAGGCGAGGGCGGCAGCGGTCGGCTCGTTGATGATGCGCAGCACTTCAAGACCGGCAATACGCCCGGCATCTTTCGTCGCCTGGCGCTGTGAGTCGTTAAAATATGCCGGGACTGTAATCACCGCTTGAGATACTGTTTCACCCAGATAGGCCTCTGCCGTCTCTTTCATTTTCTGAAGAACCATGGCGGAAATTTCAGGAGGACGATAGGATTTCCCCTGAATGTTGACCTGCAGGTCGCCCGAGGCACTGGAAGTCACGCTGAAAGGAACGATCTTTTCTTCTTCCGCAACTTCGCTGTGCCGCCGCCCCATAAAGCGCTTGATACTGAAAATCGTGTTTTGCGGATTCGTAACCGCCTGACGTTTGGCAACAGCACCCACAAGCCGTTCTCCGTCTTTATTGAAAGCAACAACAGAAGGCGTGGTACGGTTACCCTCGGCATTGGTGATAACAACAGGCTCACCGCCTTCCATCACGGCAACACAGGAATTGGTCGTTCCCAGATCGATTCCGATAACTTTTCCCATGGTTAAATCTCTCCTTTACGTGTGTATCAGCACACTATCAGTCATGGTTTCCCTCTGATTCGGAAAACGCTGTTTCATCATTTATCTGTTCAGAAGCGGCCTCATCTTTCTGCGATGACTCGGCTGCAATTTCACAACTTACAATCACTTTCGCAGGGCGCAGCAGCTGCTCCTTCAGCAGATACCCACGCTCATATTCTTCCAACACAATACCCGGGGCGCAGTGGGCGGGCGTCATGGCAAGTGCTTCATGGTAGTGGGGGTCAAAATGCGCCCCCTTCGCTTCTACGGGCTTCAGACCTTCAGCACTCAAAACATCCAGCAGCTGCTTCTGAATCATGACCACCCCTTCAGCCAGGGGATTTCCGGAATCCGCATGGGCGAGCGCCCGTTCAAAATTATCAAGTACGGGAAGCAATGCTCTGATTAAATTCGCCGATGCTGTTTCGCGCAGCTGATCCATATCCCGAAGGCTGCGCTTTCTGTAGTTGTCGAAATCAGCGCGAGCACGCAAAAGCTGGTCAAGAAGCGCATCACGTTCCCGCGTCATCTGATCCAGTGCGTTTTGGCACAGATCCACTTCGGAATCCGCTGCAGGCTGTGCAGGAGAGCTCACCGCATCGGGTGCGTCTGCCTCTTCTGCATTTTGTGGCACTTCCTCCGGTATACCGTCAGGTGTTTCGTCACCCTTTTTTCGTGCCTCTTCTTCTGCTATTTTACGCTCCAGTATTTTTTCAAATTCAGTTTTATCCATCGAATCACTCATCTGTTAACAGTATTTTTTTTAACTTCATTTGCGGTTATCGCATCAACCGGGTCAGAAAACGCCCTACTACTTCGGAAGTATGCTGCACAATGGCCGTCAACTTTGAATAAGGCATCCGGCGCGGCCCGAGAATGCCGATGAGCCCGACAGGCTTTCCATCCACCCGATAAGGCGAGGCAACTACCCCGATACCGTCGACCCCTACCGCTTCGCCGTTCTCACGGCTGATAAACACAGCGGGACCGCCGTCTTCTGATACAGCCTTTCTTAAAAGCGAAATAAGCCGATCATGCTCATCAAGAAGCCCGAAGACTTCCCGCGCCTGCTCTATGCTCTGAAATTCCGGATGTTCAAAAAGATGTACAGCACCTTCCAGAAACAACTTTTTCTCCCGGCGCTGAGGCAGCATATCAAGGATACTCAGCACACTGTGCGCAAGGTCACGCTGCTCGGAAAGCTCATCGCCAAGCTTTTCACGAATAGTGCTCGACAGTGTTCCCAGCGTTGCGCCTTGAAAATTTTGATTTAAAAAATTATTCAGCCGCGTCAGTTGTTCACTGCTTGCGGTCGGTTTTACCGCGGTGGCAAGAGAGTGAACAGAGCCGAAATTATCAACCAGCAACACGGCAACACGCTCGTCACTGACACGCATCAACTCAAAACGCTGCGCTCTTGCCTGTTCCACATCCAGTGCCTCAACAAGCCCGGCATGATGTGAAACGAGAGCAAGCAGATGGCTGGTACGGCGAAGCACGTCGTCCACATCATTTAACTGCTTTTCATACTCTCCTTCGATACGGCGGCGTTCCGACTGGGTCAGCTGCTGCACTTTCATCAGGTAATCGACATAATACCGATAGCCTGCATCGGTAGGAATCCTGCCTGAACTGGTGTGAACCTGCTGGAGATAGCCCTGCTCTTCCAGATCAGCCATTACATTTCTAACCGTAGCAGCGCTCAGATCCAGACCGAAACGTTTGACTACAGTCCGGGAGCCGACAGGCTCCGCCGTAGCAACATAACTGTTAATGATTGCCTGAAGGATCACCTGTTCCCGTTCATTGAGCGGAACAGAGCGGGTCACCTGGTTTTTTCCTGACATTTTGGGTACTCCTGTGGCATGGCATGATACCACTACCTTCCGCAGGATGGTGCATTTAGCACTCAATAAAGGAGAGTGCTAACAGTTGTAGTGTACCATATATTAAAGCGTGCGTCAAGAATAGTGCCACTCTATGCGTAAAGATGGAGACGGAACAGGGCACGAAATCCGGATTCCCGGGGGTAAAATTTTTTATCCTCTGTAAATCGGGGACATTCAGGCTTCACATTTGCAACAGGGGCAGGTTCTGTCCTGTAGTGCTTACTTTTCCGGCAAGTCGCCGGCAGAATAGCGCAGGATACCGCCACGTCTGTCGTGCACCGTGCGCCCCTGTGCTTCCAGCAATTCCAGATGGCCGGTTGTCGCCGACAGGCAGTAGTAAAGGTAGGCATCGGACAAATGAGGAAAGAGCCGCTGCGTCAGCTCAAATGGTGTGGCACTGCCTCCATTAAACAGAGCGAGTATTTTTCGGCTTCTGCTCTCCAGATGCTCCAGTGTCCGCTCAATGCTTTTCGCATGATCGGTAAAAGGTGTATTGTGCCCGGCAAAACACCAGGTAATGGGCAGTTCCTTTGTTTTCAGAAGGGATTCCCGGTACTGAATCAGGCTTTTTTCACGTTCCCCTGCCTCATTTTTTCGCCTGAGCAGCGGATTCGATGTGATTTTATGGATCAGGTGATCACCGGTAAAAGCCCATTTTTCCTTGTCATGAACCAGTACGGTATCGCTCACCGAGTGGCCGGGCCGAAAGAAAGCACGGAAAGGTCCTACAAATCCTCCGTCTTCCAGCAGTTTATCCACCGTGAAATCATCCAGATAGCGCCGGAAATTATGGCGTTCATCACATAATCGGGCATTCAGACCGGCAGGTACCCCCAGTTCAAAAAGCACCTCTTCGAGATTGGCACGGGTAAATTCTTCCTGAAAAAACAAGGGAATCTGCTGAAGCACTACCGGGTTGGCATAAATAACAGCGCCGGACAGATCTTTTATTTTTCTGGACAGCCCTATATGATCCAGATGGTGGTGCGTAAGAATAATTTTTTCAATATCGCGCGGGTCGCGCCCCAGTTTTTTCATACCGACAAGAAAGGCTTCCCACGCTTCCGGGGTGTTGGTTCCCGTATCAATCAGATAAAGCGCATCGCTCTCATAGAGATACAGATTCGCCGGCCCAACCGGAAAGGGCGTAGGAGTCGGAATCGTATGCAACCCCCGTACATCAGGAAAAAGGGCATCAGTCATCAGAATCCGAAATCCGTCAAATCATTCATAAGTACAATACCGCCCGAAGGCTCGAGAAATGAAAAGTAATAATCGATGAGCTCCGGTCCGACAAACATAAAAATCAAGGCGCCAACGGCAAGATAAGGACCAAAGGGAAGATAGTGCCCCTGAAGCGTGATGTTCTCTTCCGGATCGCCACCTTCCTGATCCTGTTTCTCTTTGCCGTCATTGCCATCGGTTGTTTCACCACGCAGTTTAAAATAAAGAATCACGGCAATTCCGGCAAAGCTGCCGATGAAGGAAGCAATGACCAGCGTACCCAATGCCCCCTGCCATCCGAGAAAAGCGCCAACCATGGCAAGCAGTTTTACATCTCCGAAGCCCATACCCGGCTTTTTCAGCAGGTACACCGTGATCCGGTCAAGCAGAAAAAGAATGCCGCCGCCGAGAAGCACGCCGAGAAGGGAATCCGTCACATCGGTCACACGCAGCCCCGACGCCTCTCCCCAGGCTGTTCCTGCAAGAGCTAGCAGCACTCCGAAGGGGATGCCCGGAAAGGTAATCTCATTGGGGATCGTCCAGTCAGCCAGATCCTGAAAGGTAACAATGACCATGGAGGCGCAAAAGAGCATGTAGACGGGCGTGGCGGCTGAAAAACCGAAACGCCAGAAGGTGAGCGTGAAGAGAAGACCGGTCAGTGCTTCCACAACGGGATAAACAACGCTGATCGGCTGTGCGCAATGCCTGCATTTTGCTCCCAGTATCAGCCAGCTGACAAGGGGGATGTTGTCATACCAGGCAATGGCATTCATGCATTTAGGGCATCGCGACCGCGGTTTTATGACCGATTCGCCTGAAGGCCATCTGCCGATACACACGTTGCAGAAACTGCCGACTGTGATGCCGAAAAGGAAGGCAAACAGCAGAAACAGCCCTTGAAATGATTGCAATGCGTCTATAGCCATGATTTTCCTTTTGATTGCCCCGTTTGAAGAAAGTATACGGTTTACTGCGCTATCAGCGCAACTTGAAGGAAAAGCCACCATGGGCGCACAGTTGCGCCGGTGCGCTATTCTGATGCTATGATTGTGCCCGTCCAAGAGTGAAACAGCATTCCTTGCATATCCGGCGGCACGCCGTTTTTTCAGCCTGCACGCCCTGTGAATGCGCATGCAAACAAAACCAATTCAACCCTGCCAGAAAAGGAGTAGCACTATGGCTGCCGGAATCCGTGTAACTGTATGGAACGAAGGAATACATGAAAAAGAGATGCCCCGATGCCAGGAGATCTATCCGCTGGGCATGGGAGGCACTATCGGTGCTTACCTGCGACAGCAACCGGGCATTGCCTCAGTGCATTGTTCGCAGCTGGATGATCCGGAGCAGGGTCTTTCGGACGAAATTCTGGATAACACCGATGTCATGACCTGGTGGGGTCACAAAGCGCATGATCAGGTTACCGATGAAAATGCCCGTCGGGTTCAGGAACGTGTTTTAAAAGGCATGGGACTGATTGTTCTGCATTCGGGCCACTACTCAAAGCCCTTCACCTCTCTCATGGGAACACGCTGCAATCTTAAATGGCGTGAACACGGGGAGCATGGCGAAAAAGAACGGATCTGGGTAGTGGATCCGGCGCACCCCATCGTAGAAGGGCTGCCGGAATACATCGAGCTGCCGAACACGGAAATGTACGGAGAACCTTTCGGCATCCCCCAGCCCGATCAGCTGGTATTTATCAGCTGGTTTCAGGGCGGCGAAGTATTCCGGAGCGGCTGCTGCTGGCATAAAGAAGCGGGGCGGGTCTTTTACTTTAAACCCGGGCACGAAAGTTTTCCCATTTACCATAACGAATATGTGATGAAAGTAATCTACAACGCCGTTAAATGGGCAGCGCCCGTGCGCATGGCTAATGGGTACACGCAAGGCAATTACCAGCCTCTGGAAAAGCTGGACTGATCTGATCCGCTCCTCCCCTCAGGAGGGTGTGGGAACCGGGCGTGTGCGGCCTGCCTTTTTGCATATGGCATCAAAAAGAGCCGATACAGCCGGCAGACCATGATCATTAAAATTGCCGGGGTTGTGCCAGAACTCCTCTACACAGCCCCGGTTCTCTTTTTCATAGTGCATCACTTTCAGCATCATCTGCGCTTTATCCAGAGCACGGAGCAGCCGGGCTTCCGGGCTTTTCCCTTCTGCAAACTCGGCATGAAGCCCCGAATAATAGTCCGGGAAAGCGGAAAACAGCTCATCAAAAATCCCCTGCTCCGCCTGTTCTTTCGCTTCCCCCAGCCACCTGCTTGCCACAGGCATGGGCACATCCATGAGCTGTGCTTCGGGTAGATCATGCACAAGTGCCATGGCAAGCGCTTTGCCGAGATCATACCCTTCAGGGTATTCCCGGATGAAAAGCAATGCGAGAAAAGCCATAAAATGGCTGTGAGCCGCCACGCTTTCAGGATCGGGCACCCCTCGGAGAAGAAAACCGGCACGGGGCACCCGGTCAAGAGAATGGATTTTCCAGAACAAAGCAACCACAGCTTCAGCAAATTGATCGGTTGAATGCAAGACAAAGACCTTTCGGGAGATACAACGAAAGAAGAGAGCGGCAAGAAAAAGAACGAAGTTATCCGGGAAGCGTATCATCCAACGCTTTGAACTGCTCGGCAAGAGAACGAAGCGTTTTCTGACTTTCTCCCTGCAGCGCAGCCGCATGCTCCGCGCTGCTTCTCGCGAGAATAGCCGTTATCTCAGCATTGGCAGCATGCAGGCTTTCTTCATCAAGCGACAGAATGTCCTGATCGGCAAAAGCAAGAAGTTCCTGGATCTTCTCTTCTATACTGCTGAATTGAGATTGCTGCAGTGCTTTATAACTTTCCACCCGATTCATCATAGCCGCCGCTGTCTTTTTCCAGGATTCAGTTTCTGCGCGCGCCTTTTGTATTTCCTTAAGTGCCCGATTAAAGTGTTCCCGGGAAACGGAAGAGGCTGTATCAGCCTGAGGCACCGCCGGAGCGACGGCATCTTCTTTAGGTGCCGCCGCGGCTCCTCCTTTTTCCGCTTCGAGCAAGGCCTTGTCTTTCTGTAAGCGGGTCACTTTTGATTTCAGCTCTAAAATCTGATCGAGAGCGGCTTCAGGGATAATCGTGCCTTCCGCTTTCGGAAGTGCCTTAATACCTGCAATGGCGCCGGCATTCAAAAGTGCCTTGAATTTTCCGCTGAATCCGGAAAGAACATTCGGATGAATCCGGGTCGCGAGTACGGCGTTATGGCCGTGCTGAATAAGAGCGAGTACTGTTTTTTCGAGATCTGCGGCGTGTTGTGCAAAACCATGCAGGTCATCCACCAGAAGGACAATGGGCGGTTGGGCTTTTAATTTATCTTCATCTGAAGAAAGTCTCTTCACTTTGTCGGGGAAATCACGGGGAGAAATTAACGCCAGGCGAACAACGCTGTTCCGGTCACGAAAATAATTCACAATCGCCCAGAGAAGGTGTGTTTTGCCTGATCCCGATTCACCCAGAAACACAACGGGCCTCGGAAGCTCAGGTTGCATTCTTGCGACTTCCCGGGCTATTTCATAGGCACCCTGATTGCTTTTATGAGGTATAAAGGTATCGAAAGTCAGCCTTTTCATAGGCATCGCTTCCTTCATGTTGACGTGAAACGTCGGGTTGCGCAGACAGGAATCTTTCAAAAGACGCCGACAGCAAGGATGATGAAACGATTATACCGGGATGTAATAGACGTGTCAACGCTTCTGATTGCGGGCGCGCGTTGACAGAAAAACGCTTTCTCCCCTAGGCACCCCGCAATGGCGGGCAATCACATCACATTTAATTTTCAGAAGAAGATAGACATCGCCTTCGAAGTCATCCACTGTTTCATAATTGCCCTGACCCTTGCCGAGAATTATATCGGCTTCCTCCATTCTCTTTCGAAATTCAGAAGGAATGAGATTCAGCGGAGAACCGACAAAAGCCCCGCCGTTGTCGATTACTTCGCACAGTGAAGTGAGTCCCACCTGTTCCGCATCCTCCAGACATGCATCGTTAATGATGGGTGCGGCTTTCACAACAGCAGTCACCTTAGTCCGCTTCTGCAGTGCCCGGATAAGCGGCTTGTCAAAGACGATTTCACCCGCATTGTCAAGCAGGTACAGCAGATGCTCGCAGGACTCCAGACTTCGCATAAAGCGGTCGCTATGGTCTATGGCGGGAACGGTATTCATCGCCTTCATGATCTCCTGGCGGGGATCAATTTCGTGGACATGCATAATACCAAGGTCTATGATATTGCCGGCAGCGGCAAGGCGTATTGCCGTCAGAAGCGGTGTTCCGCTGGAAGCAACCAGGGCATCAAGCTCCGGTTCCAGTTCCAACGCCATGGCATTCTGTTCCGCTTTGATGGCTTTGTAGGGATCCGGATTTCCGGACAACTCTCGTGCATAGCGGTACAAACCCAGGGAAAGAACAGCGGGCGACTCGTTTAAATCCATTCCGGGAATATCGCCGGCAACGGCATCCATCACCTGACGGTGCACAGCAGGATCATCACATGCCATACGGGCGGCACGAAGTGCCTGCCGGAGCGAACACTCCAAACACTCCAATTCAGCTTTCACATCTACCTTTCAATCACAGATCAATCTAATTCAAAAAGTTGAATCGGACTGTTTTATTTTTCCTTCAGAGAACGAAGAACACCGACACTCATAAAGCTCAGCGCCAGCAGAAGCCAATCCGCGAGAAATGCTTTGGGCGATGCCTTGGAAGAACTGAAGCAGCCGGAGATCCCGGCGCCATCATCTTCCTCATCTTCCGCCTCGCCTTCTTGCGCAACGTCTTCCCCTTCGACAGGCTGCACTTCACCCTCGACAGGCTGCACTTCACCCTCCGCAGGCTGCACTTCACCCTCGACAGGCTGCACTTCCCCTTCGACAGGCTGCACTTCACCCTCGACAGGCTGCACTTCACCTTCCGCAGGCTGCACTTCACCCTCCGCAGGCTGCACTTCACCCTCCGCAGGCTGCACTTCACCCTCCGCTTCTGTCATCGTCAATACAATATCCAGAGCCAGAAGATTCGCAACTCCGAACAGGCCTCTTTTAAGCTCCACTGCCTCTGCATAGCTTTGAAATGCAGGATGTGCCACATGAATGGTATATTTCCCAAGAGGGATTGACGAAAAGAGGTATGTCCCGGATATATCGTCGCTTGTTGTCTCATATCCGCCCGGTGTAAGACGTACCACCGCTTTTCCCACCGGCAACCAGGTCGCGTTGTTTCTGATTATTCCGGTAATAACACCTTTTTCTCCGTTGTCGGGCACCGTTTCGCCTTCGGCAGGCTGCACTTCGCCCTCTTCCGGAGACTCCTCGCCTTCTACGTCGCCTGTTTCGCCTTCGGCAGGCGCCACTTCGCCCTCGACAGGCTGCTCTTCGCCCTCGACAGGCTGCTCTTCGCCCTCTATTGTATTTTCAGCAGTCAGGGGAACATCTATCACATCACCGAAACCGCTCTCAAGAAAAAGATCTGTACTGTAGGTCTGGTATCCCTCTTTTGTTACGGCTAGCCTGTAGTTCCCTGCGGGAATTTCATTGAACATAAAGGTCCCCAGAATATCCAAAGAAACCTCTTGGAAATCTCCAGGAGTCAAGGTAACCAGTGCGCCGGAGATCGGAAACCCTGTATCCTGATCACGAACAACGCCGGCAAGCGTCACGAGAGCCGGAGATTCGCCTTCCACCTCGCCTTCTTCCACTGCTTCAGGCTGGAGCAAAAGGTCGAGAGTCGTGATCGGCAGATTGATGCGTATGATCTGTGTCAATGGCTCGTAGCCCTCGAGGACAACCTGAAGTGTATAGCGACCATAAGGGATGTCAGAAAACCCGAAGGTGCCGACCAGCGCCAGACTCGTATCGGAGAATCCGCCAGGGGTCAGCGTCACAACTGCTTCAGAGAGAGGAAGGTTGGTAGCTGCATCACGCACCACACCGCCTATAACACCTTTCGGCAATTCAATTTCTTCTGTTGCCACCTGCGCCTTGTAATCAGCGCAATCAAGCTGCCCGTTAACCACCGTGTCCAACTGCAGAAACAGAAGAGGCGGCACAAAAGGAACTTCAGTAAACTGGATTGCATTATCCTGATTCTGGTCTATGAGATTCATCAGATTAATCGGTATGGACAGCAATGTGGCATGCAGTTCCACGGCAGAAACCAGCTCGTCTTTATCAACGTCAAGCATGTTAAATACAGCCGTGAACACTTCTTCGTCAGATCCCAGGTCGCCGGCTTCAGAAATTCCGGTCATTATTTCTTCCCGGGTGAGCATTTCATCATTATTCTGATCCAGATAGAGGACGCCACCCCGGGCAACAATTGCCATAATTTCCTCGGTGCCGCATTCTTCTCCATCCCCCTGGCTGTACGGCTCTGTCAGAAAATCGAAGTCTTCGCAGTCAATGACATCATTGTGATTATGATCCAGGATATCAAAGATCTCGCGGGGCACATCCTCTCCCACTTCTTCGTATTGGATCAGACCGTCCTTGTTCGTGTCGACCATTTTCAGAGGGTTCAATACCTTAATATAGACGTTGACATAGTGGCGGCCGATACCGTTTTTATACCCCGCCACATAGTCACCGACGGGACCTTGCGCCAGTTCCGGAGAAATTACGGCTATTTCTTCGCGCGTGATTTTATCGTTCCGGTCAAGGTCAAAAACCACAAATACCAGCTGAGTCAAGACAGGATATACCTGCTCCGGCGTCAGCTTGCAGGGCTCTTCAGCGGATGCAGAGAGAGGCGCCATCAGAAGGGAGAGGAGCAGCATGACACTGAGAAATCTTGCGGAAACGGATGAGATCATTTCTCTTTCCTTAGTTAATGAGGGTCTTTCAGGAACAGTTCCCTGAACTTTTCCGGTCAGGAAGTGCCTCTATCGTAGCCGGACAGGGATCTGCTGTTCTTTACACAGCATAAAAATTTGAGATGATATGTCTGTCCCCACCTGCGCCGAACACCCTTCTCAATATTATTATATCTATGAATTTTGAATTTTGCAATAAGTTCATACTCAAAATTGGCGAACACTTTGCCGGGCAGATTGTCAGGCTCAATTGACAATAGAAGCACGGCAATAATATAGTATGCTTTCAGCAGTTCTTTCGGGTTTCATGCCTTGCATGCGCATAAAGCACCTTCCGCCTCTTTTCAGGGTAATTATGAAGAAAATAACCGTTTTAGGTTCCACAGGCAGTATCGGGCAAAATACGCTGGAAGTTGTCCGCCGGCACCCTGATCAGTTTCAGATCCATGGGCTGACCGCCCGGGGAAATGTGGAATTACTTCTGGCACAGATCAAAGAATTTCGACCGCACTATGTATCCGTTTTTGATCCGGAACTGCGCGAAGCGGTGCAGAAGCATGCCGGGCACTGTCAGGTGCTCAGCGGCCCGGAAGGGCTTGTAGAATTGGCATCGCAGCCGGTAGATCTCGTACTGAATGCAGTGGTAGGGGCGGTCGGTTTACAGCCGCTGCTCGCTGCGATCAAAGCCGGGAATCACGTGGCGGCAGCCAATAAAGAACCTCTGGTCATGGCAGGCCGGTACATCATGGAAGAAGCAGGAAAACAGGGCGTGCGCATCCTGCCTGTTGACAGCGAACACAGCGCCATCTTCCAATGCCTGGAAGGCTCCAACCATGCAGACGTACGCTGTGTGCATCTGACGGCGTCCGGAGGTCCCTTTTACAGATATTCTCCGGAGGAGATGCGACACATCTCTCCGGCGCAGGCCATGTCTCACCCCACCTGGGATATGGGCGCTAAAATCAGCGTAGATTCAGCCACGCTCATGAACAAGGGACTGGAAATAATTGAAGCCATGTGGCTGTTTGGGCTAGAATTGGAGCAGATAAGGGTGGTAATACATCCCCAGAGTATTGTTCACAGCCTCGTTGAGTTTGTGGACGGGTCTTTTTTAGCGCAGTTGGGGCGGGCAGACATGAAGCTGCCTATTGCCTATGCTCTCAACTATCCCTCCCGTCTGACGTTATCCGATGAAAGAATGGATTTGGCGACAATTGGCACCCTGACCTTTGACAAACCGGACTGCAAAACATTTCCCTGTTTGGCTCTGGCTCAGGAAGCAGCACAGGAGGGAGGCACAGCACCCGCTATTCTGAATGCCGCCAATGAAGAAGCGGTAGCCGCTTTTTGTAACGCAAAGATTCCCTTTCTGGCTATCGCGGAAGTCGTTGAACGGACGCTGTCTGAAAGTAACTTTTCCTCCGCTTATGATCTGGATGCCGTGATGGAAGCAGACCGGGACGCACGGCTGCGTGCACAGGCTCATATAGCTTCAACCTCCGAAAGTACTCCTTTATGCTGATTAATATTGTCATATTTGTTGCCGTGTTAAGCCTTCTGATTTTCATTCACGAACTGGGGCATTTTCTGGCGGCAAAAAGTTTCGGCATTTATGTAAAACGGTTCAGTATCGGTATGCCGCCCCGTATTTTCGGCTTTCAGTGGGGCGAAACAGATTACTGTATAGGAGCGCTCCCGATCGGCGGCTTTGTCATGATGGCGGGTCAGGAAGATGTTCCCCTCAGCGATGAAGAACGCGAAGAGGAATACGGACATGTGCCGGAAGACCGCTGGTTTAAAAACAAACCCGTCATTCAGCGGATGTGCGTGCTGCTTGCGGGACCTTCCATGAACTTTGTTCTTGCCGTTGTTTTGTATGCACTGGTAGGACTCGTTGGCAGTGAAGTACCCGAATGGGAAGTGGAGGCACGAGTAGGCGAAATTGAAGCAGGTTCGCCGGTAGAAACGGCTCCTCTTTTCCTGCTTCACAACACCGACGCTGCCGACATGACAGGCACTCCCGATGCTCAGGGCTGGCAGGTGGGCGACCGCATACTAAGTGTAAACGGCCGGGAAATCGGCAACATGACAGATCTCGCCATTACCGCAGTGCTGGGCGGTGACAAGAAAACATACGACGTGCTGCTTGAAAGAATTGACGGCAGACGTTTTGTGTCTCCTGTCGTCCCTCAGGTGCTCGATGCTTCGGGGCATCCACGCTTCGGCGTCGGTCCTTTTGAGACAGCCATTGTCCGCGAGGTATTCCCCGGCTCGGAGGCAGAAGCAGCAGACCTGAAGCCTCAGGACATCATCCGGGCGGTTAACGATAAGACCGTTTCCCTGACTTCATTTATTACATCTATAGAGAAGATACCAGCCGGTGAAAGCGTCCGGCTGGAGGTGGAGCGAAACGGCGAGACCCTGGCGTTGCAAGCTACTCCTGAAACAATCGGACGCATAAAAGGCATCTCTTTCGGTTCCTCCGAAAAAGAGCAGGAACTGCGCATACTTGCCATAGAAACAAAAACCGCTGAAGAATCTGGACTGAAAGCGGGAGATATGGTTACGGCAGTCAACGGAAAAGCCATGAGTCCTGCAGAATTTTTTACCTTTGAGAAAGAGAATCCGGGCTCGGAATTTGATCTGTCCGTTCAGAGACCGGGCATTCTTTTCGGTGTGGTGGAGCCTGAGCAAAAGATCAACGCCTCCCTGAAAATCCAGGCTGTCGGCGCTATAGGTGTAGCGTTGCGCCCGAAAACAGTCTGGCATCGGGTGCCAGTAGTGCGCATCATCCCCCACTCCTTCTATCAGAGTTATCTCGCCGTGGAGCGCACGGTGCTGACGATTGTCGGGCTTGTGCAGCAAAAGGTGAGCCCCAAAGATCTCGGCGGGCCGGTGATGATCTATGAAGTAACTACAAAAGCCGCCCAGGCGGGATGGGACTGGCTGCTCAAAATCACAGCCTTCATCAGTGTTAATCTCTTTGTCCTGAATCTTCTCCCGCTGCCTGTTCTCGACGGCGGGCAAGTAGTCATGAATGCGGTGGAAGCGGCAAGAGGCAAACCGGTCAGTGAAAAATTGCTGGTTCGCATGCAGCAGATCGGCATTTTTCTCCTGATCGCACTTATGCTCTTTGTCACATTCAACGATATTCAGCGCCTTCTTTTCGGCTGGTTTTAATCCCCTCAGAATTTAACCCAATTACAGTGTAAGAGGAAAGACAACCATGGAGCGTATCACCTGCAAATTCGGTGGCTCTTCTCTGGCAGATTCATCCTGCATCCGTCAGGTTATCGACATTATCCGTGCCAACCCGGCACGGAAGTATATTGTGCCTTCCGCCCCGGGCAAGCGAACAGCAGAAGAGAAAAAGATTACAGACCTTCTGTATGCGTGGCACAATATGGCACGGCAGGGTCTTGATCCGACAGAACCGAAAAGCATTATAGAAGAACGTTTTTCGACCCTTGCCCGCGAGCTGGGCGTTTCTTTTAATGTGCAGCCCTGCCTGGAAGAAATTGCCGAGCATGCTTCCCGTGATGAAGCACCGGACTATATGGCATCACGGGGTGAATATCTCAACGGAAAATTGATTGCCGAAGCGCTGGGCGCCGTTTTTGTTGACCCTGCAGAATGCATCCTTTTCAAAGAAAACGGACAGCTGGATCCCCGGAGCTATGACCTGCTGGGTGAAAAACTGCAAGGCGACTGTCTCTTCGTGGTTCCCGGTTTTTACGGCGCAACGCCTAAAGGGGAAATCAAGACCTTTTCACGGGGCGGAAGTGATATTTCAGGTTCTATTGTCGCCCGGGCAACCCGGTCCTCGCTTTATGAAAACTGGACTGACGTGTCCGGCTTCAGAATGGCAGATCCGCGCATTGTTCCGGATGCGAAACGGATTGAAGAGATCACATACAGAGAATTGCGCGAACTCTCGTACATGGGCGCCACGGTGCTTCACGACGAGGCTATTTTTCCGGTCAGGGAACCGGGCATCCCCATCCAGATTCTGAACACTAAAAAACCGGACAGCCCCGGCACATTGATCGTCGCCCGGCGCGACTCCGGACATCCGGTATGCGGCATTGCGGGGCGGCGCGGCTTCACCATGTTCAACATCGAGAAAACGCTCATGAATAAAGAACATGGTTTCGGCAGAAAACTGCTTTCCATCTTCGAGGAGCACCGGGTCAGCTGGGAACATATGCCCACCGGTATCGATACGATTTCGATTATCGCCTCCGATGACGAGCTCAAAGGCAAAGTGCAGACCATACTGGAATCCATTGAACGGCTTCTGGATCCTGACGATCTCACTGTCACCTCCGGTCTGGCAATCGTCGCCACCGTGGGCAAAGGCATGAACCGGCTGGTTGGCGTTGCCGCACGTCTCACCGGTGCACTCGCGGAAGCAGGCGTCAATATCCGGGTAATCAATCAGGGTTCCTCTGAAATGAATATTCTGATCGGAGTGGAAGAACAGGATCTCGAAAAAGCGGTTTCCGCCATCTATCACGCTTTTGACAGCTGGCAGTAATGTTCTCCGCCTCCTTCCGGAAGCAGACCTGCAGACCTTAGAAATGACTGAGAAAAAAACAATTCCTGAAGATTGGTTCGAAAGCGCCTTCGGCGATCTTTACAACATTGTCTATGCTCATCGCTCCGTTGCCTCGGCCGCACCGGAAGCCCGTTTCGCCGCTGAAGCAGCGGGTCTGTCCCGGAAGGACACAGCGCTTGATCTGTGCTGCGGTACCGGGCGACACCTTGCGACTTTGATGGATACCGGTGCCAGCCTGACGGGGTACGACTACTCGCCGGTACTGCTCGCAAAAGCGCTGCAGAACACCCGCCGGCAAGTCCATCTGGTGCGCGGGGATATGCGATATCTTCCTTTTACCCGTACTTTTTCTGTCATCTTTTCTTTTTTCACAAGCTTCGGCTATTTTATGGATGACGGGGAAAATAAAAAGGCACTTTTGCAGATGAGCGACGCTCTTGCCGGGGGAGGGCGTTTTTTCTTTGATTATCTCAATCCGGAATATCTGAAACAGAATCTGGTCACTGAATCCACCCGTGACTCTCTGGGTTTCCGGATCCGGGAGCAACGGTGGATCGATGAAAAAACACAACGGGTCAATAAAACCATCCGCGTCGAAAAAAACAACGTCCTTGTAGGAAAAAGCAGCGAATCTGTCCGCATGTACACCTTTGACGAACTGCGGTTTCTACTGGAGCAGGCAGGCTTGCGTATTACACAAACCTGGGGCAATTATGACGGCACGCCCTACAGCACGAAAACACCCAGAATGCTAGTGCTGGGTATCAAGGGCGCAGCATGAACAGTCTGTATCATGCCTATATTTCCGGAGAGGATAGAGTAGCGGATCTTTACGAAGCATTGCCCGCTTCTCTCTTTCGCGACAGGCATTCCCCTGCCCCGTTTCCTCCCGCCATGGCAGAGCAGGTAAATCGGTATCAGCAGCAGCTGGGCGTCGAAAAAACTGATTTGCCTCCGCAATGCCGGGTCATAATAACCGGGCAGCAGGCAGGGCTCTTCGGAGGGCCCCTTTATACAGTTTACAAAACTATCACAGCAATCCAGCTGGCAGAAAGGGTGAGCCGCCCGGATGCCCCCGTCATCCCTCTTTTCTGGACAGCTTCGGACGACCATGATTTTGAAGAAATCAATCATGCAACACTGGTGACCCGTCGCCATGATCTTCTGACGCTCCGCTATACGCCTTCTCCGGCAGACGGATATGTAAAAGGGATGCCTGCCGGCGAAATTCCCCTCACCGGTCAGTTAAACAAGCTTATAGATCAGGCAGCGGCGGTGACACCCTCCTCTGAGTGCACAGAAGAAATCCGTGATTTTCTTATCCGGGCGCTCGGCGAATCAGCGTCTGTAGCGGAATGGTTTTCCCGTATTCAGGCACGCCTTTTTGCCCACACGGCACTGCGTCTCTTTGATCCGCGTCTTCCTGCCGCGCGCCGTACTGCCGCCGCTATTCTGGAACAGGAAATAGAAGCCCCGCTGGAAAGCACGGCACTGCTCATGCGGCAAGGGGATATTCTGGAATCCCGCGGTTTCGGGCGACCGATCCGGCGCACAGAAACCATGTGCAATTTTTTCCTGGAAATTGAAAAAATACGCTGCACGATGTTTTATGAAAACGGCAGGTTTCATGCCCCCGAAGCAGAACGGTCTTTTTCAAAACCAGAAATGAAAGCCCTGCTGGCTGCCCGGCCCGAACTTTTTTCCGGCAATGTTGCGTTGCGTCCGATCATTCAGCAGGCGCTTTTCCCTGTGCTGGCTTATGTGGCGGGTCCCGGCGAAATCGCTTACTGGGCACAGTTAAAACCGCTTTTTAATCTGTTTGATCAGCCGATGCCCATCGTATATCCGCGCATGAAAGGGCTTATTACTACGCTCAAAAACAACAAACTGAGAAAGCGTTTTTCAGCAGACACAACGCAGCCTTTTGATCTGAATCAGGTTCTGACCCGTGCATTGGAACAGGAGCACGCCAACCGGTACCACAATGCTTTTCAAAAAGGCAGAATATCGCTGGACGATGCTTTTGCCCATTTCCTCGCGCCTTTTTTGGCACCCGGCACACCTGCAGCTGTTCAGCAGCTGGCGCAGCGTTTCCAGAAAAATCAGCAGTTTTATTTTGACCGTTTCGGGAAAGCCCTTCTCTTTTCCGATCAGGAGAAGCGGAAAACTTTGGAAAACCAGTTGACCCGCCTGCACTGTTTTTTTTCTCCCAACGGAAAAGAGCAGGAACGGGTTCTTTCCCTCTTTTCTTTTTTATTTGAACAGGGGTGGTCGCTGATCGATAGAATGCTGGATGTATTTTCTCCCGACAAAACGGGTGTGCAGGAGTTTGAACTATGACCACGCACCACGAATCCGTTGATGTACTGGCAATCGGAGCCCATCCCGATGATGTGGAACTCGGCTGCGGCGGACTGCTTGCGAAACTTTCATCTGAAGGAAAGCGGATTGCCATTCTTGATCTGACCCGGGGGGAACTCAGCACCCGGGGTACCCCTGACGAACGTCATGCGGAATCCGAGCATGCCGCCGCAATCCTCGGACTCTGCGCCCGTGAAAATGCGGGATTGCCGGACGGCGGTCTTTCCAACACACCGGAACAGCGTCTGGCGGTTATTCCTTTTATACGGCGCTTCCGGCCTAAAGTGGTTTTAACCCTCATGACACCCGACCGACACCCTGATCATGAAGCCGCCCACTATCTGGGCAGAGATGCCTGTTTCCTGTCCGGCCTTATGCGCATCGATACAGGGCAGGAGCCTTTCCGCCCGGAGCGCATCTATTATTTCCATCCCTATCTGGATGCGGCGGCTTCACCTTTCGGCATTGTGGATATCAGCGGTTTTTTCCCGAAAAAACTCGCATCTATCGGCGCCCATAAAACCCAGTTTTACAATCCGGACGACCGCAGTGCCGGCACCTATATTTCCTCTCTGGAATTCTGGGAATCCATAGAGCACCGGGCACGTTTCTGGGGCAGGCGCATCGGTGTCTGCCATGGTGAAGCGCTTTACTCAGAGGGTCCGGTCTCTTTATCAACGCTGCCCGGTCTGTGATCCCTTAAAAATCGAATGATGCAGCCGCATGGCGTATTCATCCGTCATACCGGCAATATAATCAACGAGCCGGCGTTCAAAGGAATCGTCTGTATCATCATGATTCATCTGTGCCGGCGGGTGCTCCAGAAGATAACAATACAGATCCCGCACCATCTGGCGCGCCTGACGAATCTCGGATTCTATGGCTTCACGGGGATACACTTCCTGATAAAGAAAGTCGCGCAGAATACGCATGCCTCTTTTAATTTCGGGCAGGATATTGATTTCCCCGCCGTTGCTGCCTTCAATCACACCCAGCACCATACTGTTGATCCGCTTTGAATTCCCCTCGCCAACTGCCGTGACTGCCTCCTTCGGAAGAGCATCAAAGGAAATAACACCTGCCGTCAGCGCATCGTCGATATCGTGGTTAATATAAGCGATAGCATCGGCAAGGCTTACAACCAGACATTCCGATGACAGATCAGGCACCGGCTGGTCATATAAAATTGCTTTTCCGTGAGAATGGTTGAGTATCCCCTGACGCACTTCCCAGGTGAGATTCAGACCCGCTCCTGTTTTGCGTTTTTCGAGATGCTCAACAATGCGCAGACTTTGCTCATAATGCTTAAATCCTGCGCTGTACACCTCATTCAGCACCGTTTCACCGGCATGCCCGAAAGGCGTGTGCCCCAGATCGTGACCCAATGCGATAGCTTCCGTCAGATCTTCGTTCAGAAAGAGCGCCCGGGAAATGGTTCTGGCAATTTGAGAGACTTCCAGCGTGTGAGTGAGGCGCGTCCGGAAATGGTCTCCTTCAGGGGCAAGAAATACCTGCGTCTTGCGTTTCAGGCGGCGAAAGGCCTTGGTATGGAGAATGCGGTCACGATCCCGCTGGAAGGCTGTCCGGTAGGGATCCTCCTCCTCAGGCATGGCGCGCCCCCGGGAATACCGGGCAAAACATGCCGATGGTGAAAGTGTATCTATTTCGCGCTGCTCTATAATTTCTCGAAGAAGCATCCTGTGTATCCGACAGCCTTCCCTGTGCATGCATTCGCATCCGGCGAAGCGGCTGTTACTTCAAAAAACCTTCAGGTAAAAAAGGGACCCGTGGGAAAGACTTTCTCCACGGGTCCGAAAAAGTATCAGCAGAATCAGTTCTTGGCGATATAGTCGGCAATCCAGTCACCGATGGCTGAGGTGCTCATCCCGGCAGCTTTAATATCGCTGGCGGCAAGTCCTTTAATCAGCCCGGAGGTGAGGAAGGCAACACATGCATCTTCAATAGCCTTGGCGGCTTCTGTTTCACCCAGATGATCCATCATCATCTGTCCGGCGAAAATGCAGGCAAGGGGATTGATAATATTCATACCCGTGTACTTGGGTGCGCTGCCGCCGATAGGCTCGAACATGGAAACGCCTTCGGGGTTCAGATTACCGCCCGCCGCGATGCCCATCCCGCCCTGAATCATGGCGCCCAGATCGGTAATAATGTCGCCGAACATGTTGCCCGTCACAATGACATCAAACCATTCCGGATTCTTCACCATCCACATGGTCGTTGCATCCACGTGCGCATATTCACGCTTGATATCCGGGAATTCTTTTTCGCCCATTTCATGGAAAGCGCGTTCCCAGAGACCGAACACATAGGTCAGAACATTGGTCTTGCCGCAAAGCGTCAGGGTGTTATTTTTATTGCGTTTGCGGGCACATTCGAAGGCATAGCGCAGGCAGCGATCCACTTCGTTACGGCTGTAAACCATGGTCTGCATCGCAACTTCGTAAGGCGTTCCTTTGCGCTGCACACCGCCGATGCCGGTGTAGATATCAGCCGAGTTCTCACGAATCACCACAAAATCGATGTGCTCGGGTCCTTTATCTTTGATCGGCGTGTCAACACCGGGATAAAGTTTAACAGGACGCAGATTGATATACTGATCCAGTTCAAAGCGCGTGCGCAGCAGAATCCCCTTTTCCAGAATGCCGGGCGCGACATCGGGATGACCGATAGCACCCAGATAAAGGGCATCGAATTTTCTGAATTCATCAATGGCGGAATCCGGAAGCACCTCTCCGGTTTTCATATAGCGTTCACCGCCAAAATCATAGTTCTGATAAGAAAAGGAAAATCCGAACTTCGCGGCAGCCGCATCAAGAACCTTCACGCCTTCCGCCATCACTTCCGGCCCGGTTCCGTCGCCGGGAATCTGAGCTACTGAGTACTTTGCCATGTAAGAGTCTCCTGGTTGTTGTTGAAAACAGACCGGCAGGCAATTTGCCATTTTATTGCCGGCAAAGAACCGGTCTGCTGATATTCACTAAAACGTTCCACTATTCATTTGAAAGCACATAAGGCGCATCACTGCATCAAAATCACCCCGTGCCGCCGGATCTTTCAAATCCTGAAAGATCTTTCTGAAAACTGCTTACTTCGGAGAGACGACCCCCCGGTCACGGGCATACTCTTCAAGAGCGTCGCGAAGCAGTTTACGCCCACGGTAAAGACGGGACATAACAGTGCCAAGAGGGCAGCCCATGGCTTCAGCAATCTCTTTATATGACATGTCTTCAAGATCCGCCATCAGAACCGCTTCGCGAAATTCCTCAGGCAAGGCTTCCACTGCTTTGCGAACAGGATCATCCACCAGCTCCAGTAAATCTTCCCGGCAGCCGGGCCGAGGCTCAAAAAAAACCTCGGGATCAGGATGAGTGCCCCGTGCCACTTCGAGTCCGGACAGTTCAACTTCCAGCGGACGGCGGGAGCGACGCCGGTACTCGTTGATGAAAGTATTTCTCAATATAGTAAGCAACCAGGCCTTTATATAGGTTCCGGGCTTAAATTTATCATGAAAACGAAGCGCTTTCACAAAGGTATTCTGTGTCAGATCTTCCGCATCCGCATGGTTCCGCGTCAGGCGCAACGCTACCGCATAGAGCAGATCAACGTGCTCCATGACAGCATCTTCAAATTCTTTGGACCATCTGGTTGATGTTGCGCTCAAAGAAAACGTCCCGAGTTGGATGGGCGGGAAAATCCCGCAATGAGGAGTGGAAGTTAGACCAATACCTATTTTTCAGCCTGCACCATATCTTAGCAACAATTAACCGTAGTAATCAAGCAATGGTTTAAAAACAGAAAAAAAAGCAGCCTTTTTCAGCAAGAGGTAAATTCACCCGAAACGGAGGCATTACACCCGTTAAAATTACGAATAATACAACGCCCCGGACAAGCCTGAGACATACAAAACTGGTTTCAGGAAAAATCCTTGTTCTATTCTTTTTTGAAAAGGCGCAGGGCTTTCAGGGCATTCTGAAAATCTTCGGGAGGGGAACTGACAAAAGTGAGCCATTCACCGGAAACAGGATGGGTAAACCCCAGTTTTTCCGCATGCAGCGCCTGTCCTTCGAGCCGCATCAGCGCTGAAAGCAGCTCCTCCGGCACGCCCGGCGTGTCATAATTACAGGTCCCGTAAACAGGGTCTCCAAAAATAGGATGTCCTGCAAAGCGCATATGGACGCGTATCTGGTGGGTTCGCCCCGTTTCCAGCGTCAGGCGCACCAGACAGGCGACTCCGAAACGCTCCAGGGTCTCGAAGTGGGTAATGGCTGTTTTCGCATTAACGCCTGTGACAGCCATACGGGAGGGGTCGACCAGGCTTCTGCCCAGACTTGCGTTCACCGTCCCCCGGTCTTCCGGAAATTCTCCGGCAACCAGTGCCTGATAGCGACGTTCGAAATGGCGTTCCGATGCCTGTCTTGCCAGATGCAGGTACGCATGCTGATTTTTCGCTGCCACCAGCACACCGGAGGTATAGCGGTCCAGGCGGTGTACAATGCCCGGGCGCCGGGAGTCATCGCCGGTCTGCTCATAATCAGGGCAATGAAAAAGCAGGGCATTCACCAGCGTTCCGGTATAATGCCCCGGCGCCGGATGCACCACAAGCCCGGAAGGCTTGTCCACAACCACCAGATGCTGATCCTCAAAAAGAATTCTTATCGGGATATTTTCCGGTACAGGCACCAGAGGCGGCGCTTCAGGCAGTTCAACAGCAATACTCTGTCCCGGCTGCACCACTGTGGCAGCTTTCGTGCAAATGCATTGATTTACGGTTACGCTGCCCTGCTGGATCAGTTTCTTTATATGGCTTCTGGAAAAACTCTTCAGCGCCTCCGCAAGGTACACATCCAGACGGACAGGGTTTTCTCCATCATCCACAGTGAGGTGGACAAGAGATGACATAGTACTATCCTCCAGTGCCGTTCCGGGCTTCGGGGCGATCAGTGCCCTTGAGCCGACGATGTGCCTTCCCGGGCGGTACGGGTAAAAATATTGATGTTGCGCCAGCCTTCTTTCCGGAAACGGCGAAACAGCACACCGCTCAAAAGAATAATAAACACTGTTGCACCTATCCAGGCACCAAAGGCACCCATCCGGAAATAAAAGGCAAAGAGCAGTGCCAGCGGCAGAAAAATCAGATACGACATGACAAAAGTCACATACATCATCCAATGTGTATCGCCCGCCCCTTTCAGCGCACCGGTGCAAACGATATTAACAGCATCAAAGGCCTGAAAAAGGGCTGCCAGGATCAGCAGTTTATGTCCGAGATGGACAACTTCCGGTTCCGCGCGGAAGATAAGCGAAATCAGTGTATCGCCGAAAAGGGCAAAAGTAATGCCCATGGCGACCATATAAACACCGGCGATCTTGATGGCTGTATAGGTACGCCGCTTTGCCCGCTCCACATCACGCCTCCCGAGCCATTGACCGACAATGGCGGCAATCCCATGATTCAGACCGACAGCGGGAAGAAAGCATATGTGGATAAAGCTGACTGCGATGGTATTGGCAGCCAGTTGAATTGCACCGAAGCGCCCTATGATAAAGGCTGTGAAAATCCACCAGTTCGCCACATCCAGAAACATACTTACTGCCGACGGTGTTCCTATGGTAATCATCTCACGCAGGCGGTGCCAGTCAAAAGCCCAGGACGAACGTGTCCGGTAACGACTGTCAAAATGCCTGTGCAGGAAAAAGGAGAGCATGATGGCGAACTGCAGGATTGTTGCCAGCACAGTGGCGACAGCGGCACCCGCCACCTCCATCCGGGGAAAACCGAACTTGCCGAAAATAAGAAGATAATTCAGTATCAGATTGGAAGCATTGGCGATAATGGCGGCATACATAGGAATACGCGGCCGGCTGACCGACTGGAAAAAACCGGCAAGAGCCGTCACTGCTCCTACAAAAAAATAGCCCAGCACACGTGCTCGAAAATACTCCAGTTCATAGCGGGTCACTGTTTCATTGTGTCCCATGGAACCGAAAAGAAGAGGAGCCAGCGGCCAAAGCACCGCGGCAAAAAAAATCCCGAGAACGGAAATATACATCCCCTGCCAGCAATAACAGGCACACAGAGTGTACTGCTCTCTTCCGAAGCATTGCGCCACAAAAGTGGTAACGATGCTGGCAATTCCCATAAAAAGCGTACAAAGTGTAAAGGAGGCTATTCCGGCACTCCCTACCGCAGCCAGTGCATCTGTGCCCAGATAGGAGCACATGACCTTATCGAAGAACTCCATGATCGTATAGGAAAGCATGCCCAGGATCAGAGGGCCGGACATGGACAGCACCTCACGGGTACCTGTCCAGCGTGTTTCATCAATCAATTGTTTCTGTTGAAAAGTCATTATACAGCCGGAAGGGGGTAGAAGAAGGGGTAATGCGTAAAGAAACAGGAAGTATAGCACAGTCATAAGGAAAATCCTGAGCAGGACTGTGCCGCTGTTTTTTTCTGAAAACTGCTCAAAATAAATAGTAAGTTATGAAAGTGAATTTTCAGTATTCCGGGAGTACATAAGGCTTTTACATCGTTTCACTAAGCAGCCCGGGTATGCTTTCTTTTACTTGCACATATTTCTCCTGTTACAATGAAGATCCAACCGTATTGTCAACCCCCTTGTTTTAACACCCGGCCAGAAAGAGAAGAATTTCCTCATGAATACGTTGTCGGCTCAGGCAGGTCTGGATGAAACCAGAAAATTTATGAAAGAACGGCTTCAGGGCATCGTTCCCGACATTGAAATTGAAGCGAAGGTGGAAATCGCGCATGAAATCAATCGCCTGAAGCATGAGATGAATGCTGTGATTCTCGGACACAATTATATGGAGCCGGCACTTTATCACAGTATTCCGGACTACACAGGCGACTCACTGCAGCTTTCCTCCATCGCTGCCAAAACGACAGCAGATATCATTGTTTTCTGCGGGGTCTGGTTCATGGGTGAAACAGCCAAAATACTCAACCCCCAGAAAACCGTGCTCGTCCCCTCAGAAAAAGCGGGCTGCTCTCTGGCAGAAGGTATCAGCGCTGACG
The DNA here is from genome assembly GCA_002070275.1 of Candidatus Hydrogenedentes bacterium ADurb.Bin170. GTDB lineage: Bacteria > Hydrogenedentota > Hydrogenedentia > Hydrogenedentales > CAITNO01 > JAAYJV01. Next base: position 71,135 of record MWCY01000001.1, on the reverse strand, counting down.
ATATCCGTGCGCTGAAAGCAAAATTCCCCGGCGCTGTAGTGGTTACTTATGTGAATACTTACGCCACTTCCAAAGCGGAATCCGATTACTGCTGCACTTCGGGGAATGCAGACAAAGTGCTGTCCAAACTTGTGGAAGACGGGCACAAGCGCATCATCTTTCTGCCCGATGCCTATCTGGCGGAAAATACAGCGACGCAACTGGGGCTCCCCTTCCTCGATTCCGAAGCGGATCAGAAAGCATTTGACGCTGTTCCGGCTGATCAGCCACTGGTCATCGGCTGGCATGCCAAGTGTGAAGTCCATGAACTTTTTACCACAGAAGACGTGGCAAACATACGAAAACAGTATCAGGACGCCGTCATCCTCGCCCATCCTGAATGCCCGCCGGAAGTAATTCAACTGGTTGACAAATCAGGCAGCACCAAGGCTATGGTCGACTATGTACGTGACAAAGACGCTCCCTGGTATGCTCTTCTCACTGAGTGTTCCATGGGTGACAACCTCGCCGCTGAATTTCCCCACAGACGTCTTGTGCGGGCCTGCACGTTACGGTGCAAGCACATGAATTATATAACCCTTGAAGATACGCTGGCGGCATTGAAACAATGCCAGTATCAGGTTCATCTTGATGAAACAATCCGACAACAGGCACTCCTGCCCATTCAGCGCATGCTTGCAATTCAATAGCCCTGCCAGGGAGGCTTTTTTTTGACAACAATTTGTAATTTGTGCCGTTTTTTTGTAAAGCAGGATCAATTTCCCCTATCTTCTGCAGCACATTTCATGCGAATACTGCGAATATCTTCAAGTATTGCATTAAAATAACTTTGGCACAACATTTGCTCATAAATTAGGCAGACAGTTTTTTGTTTGTGTGTGCTTTGTTCCAAACAACCAACATGGAGGTATCGCTATGAAGAACAAAGGCTTTACGCTGATCGAACTGATGATTGTGGTGGCCATTATTGCCATTATCGCAGCCATCGCCATCCCCAACCTGCTTCGTTCCAGACTGCAGTCCAACGAAGCCGCCGCTATCGGCAACCTGAAGACCATCGTCGGTGCGCAGACCGCCTTTGCCGCTGCCAACAGAGGCTATGCTGATACATGGGTCGAGCTGAGAGAACCTGCAGCCGGACCTTCCTTCCTGGATCTTGAAATCGCAGCCAATGACGACACCCTGCAGGGCTATGATTACAATTTGGCTGGTGCTGAAGCCGATGCTAATGGTCTTTTCCAGAACTTCACGTGCACAGCTAACCCCAACAATGATGGCGTAACCGGTATCCGCTATTTCTTCGTAGATGCCAGCGGTATCATTCGCTTCGCCACCGGTGCAGCTGCAGACGCGGACAGCACCCCCATCTGATAAACTCAGACTTATTTCTGATCGTGTAATTTTGCGGCGGCAACTTCGGTTGCCGTCGCTCTTTTTTATCCCGGTACTTCGCCTGCAGTTCTGATGTGATCGGATGGCTACGCAGGAATCTTCTTGCTCTTAACAGCGTTATCATGGTACCGTATACGAGTCGCCGGGGGATCTCACGCTCATTCCAGTTAAGAACAGTGCTCCGGCAGACCGGGAGAAGTTTTCAATGAAATACATCATTCTGCTTGGTGACGGCATGGCTGACCATCCTCTGGATGCGTGCCAGGGCAGAACACCGATCGAAGCCGCTCATACGCCCAACATGGATCGTGTTGCCCGTATGGGAGTGACCGGCCTTTTCTGCCCCATCCCCGAAGGGATGCCTCCGGGCAGTGATGTAGGCAATCTTTCTCTGTTCGGGTATGATCCCCGTGTTTCCTTTTCCGGGCGGGCGGCGATCGAAGCGGCAAGCCAGGGCATCACTCTTGCCGCCGATGAAGTTGCCTTCCGCTGCAATCTTGTTACGCTGTCGGACGGCGTAATGAAAGACTTTACAGCCGGTCACATCACCACTGAAGAAGCGTCGGAATTAATCCATCATCTGGATAAGGAACTCTCCGCCTCTTTCCCGATCCGTCTCCATTGCGGCGTCAGCTATCGTCATACAGGCATACTGAAAGCTGACAGCGGCTGCACGGTCGAAGATCTGGCGCAGGCGGTATGCGAACCTCCGCATAATATTACTGGGCAATCCTTCGAGCCCTTCCTGCCTCAGGGCGCTGCTGCCGATCTGCTTATCGCACTCATGCAGGCATCACAAAAAGCATTACAGGAGCATCCTGTCAATGTGGCGCGCATCGCCTCCGGTAAACTTCCGGCAGTATCTCTGTGGCCCTGGGGTCAGGGGCGGGCGCTTACGCTGGAATCCTACCGGGATCGCTTCGGTGTCAGTGGCGCCGTGATCTCTGCCGTCGATCTGGTCAAGGGCATAGGTGTCTGCGCGGGGCTTGAAGTGCTTCATGTGGAAGGCGCCACCGGCTGGATCGATACCAATTATGCGGGGAAAGTGGCAGCGGCGCTTAATGCTCTGGAAGAACATGATTTTGTATACCTCCATGTGGAAGCACCTGATGAAGCCGCACATCAGGGCAGTATTCCTTTGAAAATTCAGGCGATAGAAGATTTTGACGCGAAAGTTGTGGCGCCTGTCATCGCTTATGCAGCAGACAGAAAAGACTGCCGTATACTGGTTGCGCCCGACCATTTTACCCTCATCAGTACCAAGACCCATGCATCCGGAGCTGTACCCTTTGCACTCTGCGGTCCGGGTATTCAGCCGGGAGAATCTGCCGCTTATGGAGAAGGCGCCGCCTTGTCCAGCGGCATCATGATTCCTGACGGGCACCGCCTCACCGTTGACTTTCTGAAAGAAGAAACGCTCTCTTTCTGAATCCGGCGTTAGGCAGTCCGGCCCGATTTTTGTTATACTATGCGGCGTGTGGCTCATTTTGCAGAGGATCACACGACTTTTCCAACATCCGATCAGGGGAGTATTGTATTAGGAAGCACATAAACCATGAAAAAAATCTTTATTTACGATACAACGTTAAGAGACGGTGCCCAGGGTCCGGGCATCAAATTTTCATCAGAAGACCAGCTTCTGGTAGTCAAAACGCTGGATGCGCTGGGCATTGACTTTATTGAAGGCGGTCAGCCGGGCTCCAACCCCAAGGCAGCAATGCTTTTTGAGCAGGTCAAAGATCTTGACCTGAAACACAGTGTTATGGCCGCTTTCGGCAGCACGCGCCACATCAAATACAGTTGTGACGAGGATCCGAATCTGAAAGCGCTTATTCAGACAGGCTGCCCGGTAGTCACTATTTTTGCGAAGAGCATCGTCTCTCAGGTCAAGGATGTCCTGCGGATCTCGCTGGAAGACAATCTTAAACTGGTCTCCGAATCTGTCGCCTGGCTGAAAGCCAATGGCCGACGTGTTTTTCTGGATGCAGAACATTTCTTTGACGGTTATCTGGAAGATCCGGAATATGCACTGACTGTGCTTCAATGTGCAGCCGAAGCAGGCGCGGAATCTGTCGTTCTCTGCGATACAAACGGCGGACAGCTGCCGGACGCCATTGCGGAGATGACCCGTGCAGCCGTTGCGCGGATACCGGGCACTCAGGTGGGCATTCATCCGCACAATGACAGCGGCACGGCTGTCGCCAGCGTTTTTGCCTCGGTCAAAGCCGGAGCGGAACAGGTTCAGGGAACCATGAACGGTTATGGCGAACGATGCGGCAATGTAAATCTTTGTACTGTAATTCCCGGACTGCAATTGAAGATGGGCTATGACGTCATCTCTGCCGAGCAGCTGGCACAATTGACCCGTCGCTCCCATTTTATTGCGGAACTTGCAAACATGGCACTTCGCGATCATGCGCCGTATGTCGGAAAAAATGCCTTCACGCATAAGGGCGGCATGCATGCCGATGCGGTAAAGAAAAACAAAACCAGTTATGAACATGTAAAACCTGAACTGGTCGGCAATTTTACCCGTATCGCAGTCAGTGAACTTGCCGGCAGATCCAGCCTGATTCAGAAAGCGGAAGAACTGGGCATCCATCTGGAAAAGGACAGCCCGCATACCAGCGAAATTCTGCGCCAGATCAAAGAACTTGAGAACAAAGGCTATGAGTTCGAAGGAGCGGACGCTTCGCTCCTTCTGATCATCCGCCGCGTGCTGAATCAGACGCCGTTTCTCTTTAAAACACTGGGCTACCATGCACGGGTCAATCAGCCGCGTACGGACGGGCCGACCCTTTCAGAAGTGACTGTAAAACTTGAACTGCCGGGCGGTGAAATTGTCCATACGGTCGCAGAAGGTGACGGTCCTGTCGATGCCATGAACAATGCACTGCGCAAAGCCCTGAAATCCCATTACCCCGCTATTGAAGAAATGCATCTGGAAGATTATAAGGTGCGCATTCTTGATGGGAAACTGGCAACTCAGGCTAAAACCCGAGTGCTCATTGAGACTTCTGATCCCGGAGACAGCTGGTCCACAGTCGGCGTTTCAGAAAATATTATTACTGCGTCCTATGTGGCGCTGCTGGACAGTTTTGAATACTTCCTGCTGCGCCGGTACAGAAACGGACAGCAGCCTGCTGATTGTTGACCGGGCGCACGCAGAAGATCAATGCGTAAAAAGAGACAGCAATTCTGAATCCGGATTTGGTTTATCTGAAAGAAGAGCATCATAAAGCGCCCGGAACTTTTCCCCCTGGCCGCCTCTGAGAAAATAACGTTTCAAGCAGGAGATCGCTTTTTCACGGTCTCCTGCTTTCGCATAATACAGTGCCAGGCAGGCAGAGAATTCCGGGGCGCCTCCCTGCTCAGCTCCTTGCTGAAAAAGCCGGAGCGCCTCCTCCTCTTTGCCGAGCGCAGCCGCTGCTTTTCCTGAAGCCAGCAGCACTTTATCGCTCTGCCACGGATCTGCCGCTTCATCCCGAACCGACCGCCAGTCTTCCAGCAGCGACGCTGCCTCTTCCGCATGTCCTTCTTTAAGCAGAATATCAATCAGGGCTTCATAAGGTTCTTCTGTCGGCTGATACCCTTGAAGCGATCTGCTCAGATAGTCCTTTGCCCGGTCAAAGTGTCCCTGCTTCCAGAGAATCAGACCTGCTGCTTCAAAGGTATGCGTTTTATTTTGAGCACCTGCAAAACGGGCCGCCAGTGCTTTCTCATAATAAGCCAGAGCTTCCTTATCACTTCCTGCCCGCACCAGCCGGTCTCCCCGCTTCATCAATACCTCACCAACAGAATCATCGCGGGCAGACAGAAATGCTTCACCCGATTCTGAAAAATACAGAAGCATTCCCAGTATTCCGATCATTGAAATAATGCACAGGACTCCTGTAAAAGAAAACAGGGAAGCAGGCACTTTTATTTTTTCTGTGTCTGACACCGGTGCAGAATCTTCTTTCTCCCTGATCCGCGTTTTATTCATATCACTCCCCCTTCCCCGCTGCCGGTGCTGCTGTGTGTTGTTCTGCAAGCGCCCGCTCATAGTGTGCCTGCCGCTGCAGAGGGGATCCGGCCGGAAATCGCCCCGCAGCCTTTTCAAGCAGCGCAGCCGCCTCCGCATTCTGTTTTGTCAGGCGAAGAATGCGCCCGTGGATCAGGAGCACCAGCGGATCGTCGGGCATTTGCTGCCACGCCTCCCGGCTGAGCTGCAGCGCTTCAGGCAATCTGCCCAGCTGCTCCAGCGCCCGGGATCGGGAGGCTTTAAGCCGTGCTGAAGAGGCAGGAGGAACCAGGGCTATTGCCTGTGCAAAATATCTGTCCGCTTCTTCCCACAAAGCACCTTCCAGATAAACAGTAGCCAGATTGGCATAAATGCCCGCCTTTGCGCCCGATTCAAGAGCAAGCGACTCTGTCCTGCGCAAAAGGACATCAGCAAAAACTGCAAGGTCTCCAATCACAGAGCTGTCACCGCCTTGCATGGCTTCCCGGGCAAGAAGCGAAGCTGATTGAGTCACACTTTTTTCGTCCTGGGGTTCAGCGGCAAACAACTTAATGAACTCCGGACAGGAACTGCTTCCTGTCCTGTTTGTTTTTTCTTTCAGTACCGCCCCCGCTTCTTCAGGCGGCACAGCGCGGATCGCAAGTGCCCACAATGCCAGGCTCTCGGGGAAATGGCGCAACGCCTCGTCTATGTAAAAATCCAGCCCTCCTTCCGCCGTATATACTTCTGCCCAGGCAGCACTCAGGTAACCAAAGAGAAGAACAAAGCGATCTGATTTCTCCGACAACGCCCTTGCGCACTGCTTCAACAGGGCATCCAGATAGTGATCCATCTGTCCTTTTTCCCGGGCAAAACGTCTGTAAAACTCCCAGAACTCCGACGACAAAGACTGATCTTCGGCAAGAGGGGTCAAAACAGATTCAACGGTATCGAGGTCATCAAGTTTGATACAGGCAGAAAACAACGCACGGCGGGCGGCAGGCAAATCCAGAGGAACATCCCGCAGATGCACATTAATAAGATCCCGGGTTTCTTTCCAAAGAGGCACCGCATCCTCGCCTCTCATTTCTGCAAGCTGTGCTTCTGCACGGACAATCCGCCAGAGGACATCCTGCACATAAGGAGATTCAGGGCAATAAACGGCTGCATAACGCGCATGCTTTTCTGCCGTTTCCAGCCCTTGCGCATTCTTTTCCAGATCAGCGAGCGAACTCTCTCTCCCCATCGTCTGCATGCTCCGGCTGAGCCACGCCCGTGCCAGATTGGCAGCCGTATGCGGATGATACGGATCCATCTCATGCGAATGGGTGTAATAAACAATTGCCTGATCGGTATCGCCTTTTTTCAGAGCAATATGCCCCAGTAAATTACTGTACCGCGTGTCCCAGAAGCATTTTTTAAAACCACGGGCAGCAGCAGATTCCGCTTTTAAAAGCACCGGGCGCACTTGCGCATCTCCGGAATTTCTTTCCGCCCAGGCAAGAGCACTGTTCCCGCGGTACCAGTCCAGTTCCCCCTGAAAAACCCGAAGCGCCCACCAGGCACAGCCCAGAGACACCGACACAAGCCCTATGCTGATGAGCCCCATAAAAAGCCTTTTTTGTGGAGGAAGCTCCGGAAGGCGCCCTCTGTCGGGCACTGCTGACGGGGACGGGCGTTCCTGCCTTCCCTGATTATTCTCGGTACTTTCATGCCAGAAGGCACTGAAAACACCGACAGCGAGATAAAAAAGTGCTCCTGAAACAGGGATGCGCAGGTTGAATCCAAAAAGTCCATCCACCAAAAATGCCAGGAAAAATGCTGCAAAAATCACTCCCCACCGCCGTTTTTCGAGCTCTCCGGATTCAAAAGCAACGTATAACGATTGCACAATCAGGAGAATAAAAAGAAGAAGATGAAGAATCATGCCGGGAAACCCGGTCTCCACAGCGCTTTCAAGCAAATCACAGTGCACGTGTGTATTCCGCTTGTTCTGGTCGGCGAACCACCGTCTTTCATAAAAAGTCCAGTAAGGTATATTCTCCGGGCTGTAATTCCCGGGGCCTACACCTAAAATCGGATGATCGAGTGCCATACGGGCAGCACCGTAATAGCCGTTGTAGCGCAGAATCAGAGAGCCACCCGTTGGAAAATAGTATCCGGACATCTTTTTGGAGAGAGGCAGCAGAAAGGCGAGCCCTGCCAGAGCAATCAGCAGCAGTACAGCAAAAAGGCACGATATTTTCTTCAGGGAGCTGCCCGGTCTGTTGCGGAAAAAGACATAGAGAAGAACCAGCAGAACGGCTGCGCCCAAAGCAAGCAATGCGCCGCGCATATGCGTCTGGTAAAGGTGAAACAACGGCAGCGGAAGAAGCAGCCAGGCCGCACTGCGGGGTGCCGCAGCGATAAGACCCGCCGCCACTATGATAACGAGAATAAGGCTGTGTCCTGCAAAATTCGGGTTGCCGAAGGTGGCGGGAAGCCCCCGGTACTCCTCTATGTCCCGGGTAACCCAGGGAAATGGATCGAAGCCCAGATACTGGCAGAGTCCATATAAACTGGAAAGGCAGACAGCCAGGCAAATCACCAGCGCAAGCGTCTTTCTGCTTTGCCCACTGTGAAACAGAAAAGAAGCATAAAATGACAGAACAAGCCACGGTATAAGAATGCGGAGTTCATCCACCGCAAGCCAGTGATGCCGTGACGCCAATGCCGAAACGACAGACCAGCAAAGCCACAGTCCCAGAATACAGAGGGGCGGCGAGAGTTTTTTCCGCATATCACCGACAGTGCGGGGCAGCAGCCCGATCCCGGCAGCACAGACGGCAAGAGCTGCTGCTGCTGTGACCAGGTCTTTAATCGGCTTGACAGGATTTGCGGTCCAGGGAATCAGCGCAAGAACCAGAAAAAAGAGCCAGCCGTAAAAAATGAAACGGCAGAGAGCGGATCTGCGGTCCACATTCAGCATGGTTCCTCTCTTCTTTCTCTGTTCATCCGGGTAAATTGAAATCAGGCATTCAGAAATATTGAAGAACAGGCGTCGGCATGGCGCTGCCTGCCATCATCGTTTTTCGGTCTCTATTATTTTTTTCTGAAGAACACGCGTCTCGCCCGTACGCATGGTCAGCAGAATTGTGTCTTTTTGAAACCAGGACATGGATGAATCAAAAAGATCTTCGATATCATAATACTGACCGAAAGAGAAAGAACGGCGCCCGGCCTGATTGCTGTGGATGGTCATAAGATTATTTCGTGCATAAACGGTGTCATACCAGATATCTTCAGCGTCATTGGTTAAGATCGGCTGTTCCAGCAGCACCATCAATTCCCTCAGCAGTGCGGGGCTCAGCTCGGGAGTAGCGATAAAAAGAGATGTCCAGTTCTCCGGAAAAGTCCTTATGGCAATGCTGCCCTTATCTTTATCCGAGGTGTAGTGTGCCAGAAGATCCAGATCGTCATGGGGCGGTATAAAGAAAAGCGGGTTCCACAGGGTCTTCGAGCCGAAAGGCTGATCAGGCGGCATATACAGGCCCGACAGAATATACACGGATTCACCGGAAGCAGGCTCTTTAAAGGGCTGGATATCCATTCCCACCAGTCTGGACATACCTTCCATCCCGGACTCCGCTCCGAAGTACCCCGGCGCATAAAGCCAGATGGCACACGCTTCTTCGCCTGCCAGTCGGGCGTGCAACAGATTGCGTTCTTCTTCTGTGATCATGAAAGGGTTCAGAAAAAGGTATACAGGTGAAGGCGGCGCCACGCCGTCCACCACATCTTTTAAAAGATGAAAACGGGTGCTCACGCCTGCCCGCAATGCCATCTCCCGCCCTTTCAGCAGAAGCGCATTGTTAATTCTGTCGCCGGAAGCAAGACAGAAGTTTGCCCGCTCATCAACCACCACAGTCAAAGTCGCCGGAGATTCCGGTGTCTGTCCCTGCAATTCTTTGTTCTGGTAGTCCGCGTAAAGTGTTTTTAATCTGGCAAACTGTTTCCACTGATCAGGGATATTCAGCCAGCCCTGCGATTCCGGATCAGTCCAGATCAGCCCCATGCCACAGCTGAGCGCCAATGCGAAATTTCGTTTCTGAACTTCAAAAATGTCATCGGGGCGGATACCTTTGACTCTGCCGAATAGCCCCGTGCTTTCGTCACGCTCCACACCGGTTCGGGTGTCATCCATAATGAAGCAGGTTTTGCCCCGGGCAAGCAGGCTGTCCACAGGACCGACAGGCCCGCCGGTACCGCCAAGCCCGCGGTCAACATAAGACACAGGGAGAATGACGCCATCCAGATCACTGTGCAGAAGCCGCTCCAGCGCATAATGACCGGAAGATGGTTCAGTGAGTTCATAAGTAAACCCATAAGGCGCCAGAACAAGCACATTGTCCCGGGCAATTTCTTTTATCCGAGTAACAGCACTAATTAACGTATCCGCCACCTGATCTGAACAGTAGCGGTAATAATCCATCATGGGCTGCATCTGCGGCAGCACAAGAAAAACAGGAGCTTGTTTTTCCTGTCCCTCCTGCTGGCTAAAAACAGGCACAGCACATCGATCAAAAGTCTGTGCATCCACGCCCCACGCCTTCGCCAGTTCCTCTTCAGTTCCATAATGATTTTGCAGCCAGCGCCGAAACGCACTCTGGTTTGCCTCAGATAGATCGTGCTCGCCCGGAAGCCGCCAGCGCTGCTCTCCCAAAGCGCCTAAAACATATCCCCGTATATGATCCGCAAGGCCGCTCTTTTCCAGTTTATCTATTTCACCGGCAAGGATTTCCAGTGCACGGTTCCGCCACAATTCAGACCCGATGGAGGGATAAGCCTGCAGCCCCGACTGAAAGCGCAGTGCGGCATCCGGATAAAGGGTCAGCCAGGAGGCGGGCGGATTCAGATTGATCCAAAGAAGGAGCTGCGCGCGGCTGTTAATATCCAGATACTGCTGCAACTGCTTCTCAATGGCGGACGCTTTTTCGGGCTGGTAAGGCTCCGACCAGTCCAGCGCAACAGGAACCACATAATTGGAAATCCCCGCTTCCTTGGCCAAGGTCACCTCTTCCGCAACCACCGGCCACACGTCATCTGAGGCTTTACCGGCAAAAAAGAACAGTTGTGGCGCCTGTGCACTGCTGTGAAGCAGGGGAAGTGCATGCTCTCCGCTCTGCTCGCCCCCTTCCGGCAATGTATCCTGATGTGCAGGAAGCGCTGTCAGCGACGGCATTTCCGGCACGGATTTTTTCCCCAGATAGGAACCGGCAATAAAGGCACAACTGAGAAATACAGCGAATAGGGCGATGCGCAACAGCACCGCAAAAGAAGAAATACGAGCCAAGATAGATATGCTTTCGCCAGATCGTTAAATTGAAGCACTGAAAAGACAGGGAAATTACAGATGTTATTTTACCTGTCGCATCCCAAGAAGGTCAATTTATCCGGGCATTAAAGCGCCTGTGCTGTTTTTTGAAGGAACGTGCCATCTGCCCGGATGACGGCCCGGTCTCCTTTGTACAGCCCGAACGGTGCCCGGTTCTGCTTCCCCGGGCTTTTACACTTCGGATCTGTACTGTTGTTTTTCGATGCAGACATCGCTTGCTCCGAAGGAAAAGGCATGGTTTTAGGGGGAATTATTTGGTTTTGGCAGTGTTTGTATAGTATAGTTAACTTGTGAACACATTCGTGAACCTTGTGGGAGGCAGCGGTCAAACATAAGGTAGTGTTTATCGTGGAATTACTCATTGTTCTTTTTATTGTGCTCCTCGCTTTCACCCTTCTGGTGCGCCATGGCATCCGTTCAATGCGCCGGGACCAGTCCCCCTGCTGCGGGTGCTCCACATGCTCGCTCCCGGAAGAATTGAAGGAGCAGTGTGCTTCGGCACAGAAGGCGGATCCCAAGTCCGCCCTTCCATTGGGCACGTCCGGGATGGTACAAGGAGACAGGTCATAAAACATACATTGTTTGATTTAAAAACAGGTGACACTGCTAAAATTCTGGGCATCGGCACCGATACTCCGCTGAGTTTACGGCGTCGTCTTCTTGATATGGGCATTACAAAAGGTGCAGAACTGCGCGTGGAACGCCATGCGCCGCTGGGCGACCCGGTCGAGATTTTTGTGAAAGGGTATTTTCTGGCGCTTCGCATGAGTGAAGCCCGGACGATTGAAGTTGAGCAGATTAAAAGCAGCTCCGAATCTCTTCTGGCAGCATCAGAAAGTTCTCTGGACTGAGTCCTTCCCCTCTCTTCCCTGCCTTTTTTACTTACCCATCTTGTATCTGAAGGATAGTTCTTCTCCATGTCTCCCGGGAAAATAGTTATAGCAGGCAATCCGAATGCAGGGAAAACCTGCCTGTTCAATGCGCTTACCGGCTCGGCACAGCAGGTCAGCAATTATCCGGGTGTGACTGTCGAGTTTAAAAGCAGTGTCATGCGCTGGCAGGGGCATCGTGTCACTGTTGTTGATCTGCCCGGCACTTATTCACTCACTGCGTACAGCCAGGAAGAGCTTGTTGCACGCAACTACATTCTGGACGAGCACCCGGCTGTCATCGTCAACGTCGTGGATGCGTCCAATCTTGAGCGTAACCTGTATCTGTCCATCCAGCTGATGGAAATCGGTATTCCCATGGTAATCGCTCTGAACATGGTGGATACGGCCGAACGTCGCGGCTATAAAATCGATGCGGAAACTCTGTCCCGCCTTCTCGGCGTTCCTGTCATTCCCACCATCGCCTGTCGCGGCAAGGGGATCGATGAAATTGCTGCGGCGAGTATGGCGATTCTTCTGGACAAAGAACAGGCCCGTCCCGCCCCTTTATCCTACGGGCATGGCGTCGATGATGAAGTACTGGCGCTCACGGAAGAGATCCGGAAAATTCCCGCTCTGAACACCCATCTGTCGCCGGCGTGGCTTGCTGTAAAAGTACTGGAGAAAGACGAGCGCGCTGTTGAAGAAATAAAAAAACGTGCGCCGGAAGAAACAGCAGAACTCTTCTTAAAAATAGAAGATGCCGTCCGCAGGATTGAACGGCATTTCAATGCCGATGCCTCCACATTGGTAGCCGAACACCGTTATGGTATTGCTTCGGGGCTGGTAAAAAGGTGCGTTACTTTTAACGCAAAAGCACGCCGGGATATTACCGAGCAGCTTGATCTGATTATCTGCAACCGCATTATCGGACCGATTATATTGCTGCTGGTGGTGGCGGCACTTTTTTTCTGGGTCTTCAAAGTATCCGACGAATGGAAGTGGATTCCCTGGTTCGGCGGTTTTCAAAGCCCTACCCATTTCATGGAATCTCTGTTTCTCTCTCTTGCCGCTTTGATCGCTCCGCTGAAAAACAGCATGCCTATGCTGCACTCTCTTTTAAATGACGGGATTATCGGTGGTGTGGGCGGTGTCATGAGTTTTGTGCCACTGATTTTTTCCATGTTTCTGTTCGTGGCTGCGCTGGAAGATAGTGGCTATATTGCCCGGGTTGCTTTTATTCTTGATCGTCCTCTGCGCATTTTCGGACTTCAGGGGAAAAGTATCCTGGCTTTTATTGTTGCTGGAGGATTGGGTGCCGGAGGATGTGCTGTCCCGGGAATTATGTCCACCAGAACCATGCGCGAAGACAGGGATCGCCTGGTGACCATGCTGGTGACCCCCTTTATGAACTGCGGTGCGAAGATGCCCGTCTATGCCATGCTGATAGCGGCTTTTTTCCCGAATAACCGCACGCTGGTCATGATGATTCTCTGGGCTCTTTCCTGGCTGACAGCACTGGCGGCAGCGTGGATACTGCGGCGCACGCTGGTGCGGGGCGAGCAGATGCCCTTTGTCATGGAGCTGCCTCCCTATCACATGCCCGTACTGCGTGGCGTTTTACGGCATACCTGGGAACGCACCTGGATGTACATGAAAAAAGCGGGAACCGTTATTCTCGCCATCAATCTTGTGCTCTGGGCGCTCATGTATTTTCCACACCCTGCCGAAGAAACGAATCCGGAAGAAAAACTGGCGTACAGTTATGCCGGACGTGCGGGCAAAGCACTGGAGCCGATCAGCCGGGCAGCAGGCTTTGACTGGCGCACCAATATAGCGCTTATCGGGGGCTTCGCCGCAAAAGAAGTGGTGCTGGGCGTTCTGGGAACGGCTTATTCCCTTGAAAACACAGACGAAGAAAATTACCTGTCTCTTTCCGAGCAGCTGGCAAAGCGATCTGACTGGAATCCGGTACGTGCCTTCGCACTTATGGTATTCGTCATGCTTTATGCTCCCTGTCTGGTCACCATTGCCGTAATCCGGCGGGAAAGCGGCTCCTGGAAATGGGCGCTCTTTTCCACAGTCTACTCTACTGCTTTTGCCTTCATTCTGGCAATCGCATTCTACCGGATCGGCTCTCTGCTTATCTGAGTTCCTTTTCCGAAGAGGTGCGTAATGCCTGCTCCAATACTTCGGCAAAATGCAAGGGCGGCCGGGCAGACAGTTCCGCCAGCTGATGGCGGCAGCTGGCGCCGGAAGCAATTACTTTCGTATCGCCCGGCAGTGCGTCGATCATTGCCAGAAGAGGGTCTGCCACGGCGAGGCTCAATGCGTACTTATCTTCCAGCACTCCGAATGATCCCGCCATACCGCAGCAGCCGCTGTTGAGCATAGCGGCATTCTGCTCGGTGAGACGCTGTGCCAGCCGGGCATGAATCTGCGTGTCGGCAAGCATTTTCGCATGGCAGTGGGCGTGAATTGCCAAACCGAAAGGCAGGGCTTTCAACGGAATTGCCTCCGGTTCTTTTTCCAGCAGCTGTTCGATAAACTGCTCAAAGAGGACAGCCCGTTCCGCGACCTGCAGCGCCCCATCCAGTCCAAGCTCTCCGTATTCCTCACGGAACATGGCATAGCAGGACGGCTCCAGAAAGAGTATAGGTCCGTCTGTTTTTTTCAGCAGATCGAGATTTTTTCTGCCGAACTTCCGTGCCAGATCAAGGCGTCCCATGCTGAAAGCAGGCCGACCACAACAGGCATGTCCTTCGATCAGCTGCGGCACGAAACCGGCGGCCTCCAGAATCCTGACAGCCGCATGCCCTATATGCGGCTCGTTATGCCGGACAAAACAATCGTCCCAAAGCAGGATGGTGCCTCTGTATCCCTTCGGCTTCTGTGCGGTGCGTTTTTTAAACCACCGGTCGAAGCGTTCCGGGGCATAAAGAGGAAGCGGACGCTCCGGCGCAATGTGAGCGACCTTACGCAGCAGCTGCCGAAAGGGTGCAAAGGAAAGAAATGCATTGGCAGTGCCGGGGAAAGCGCTTCCGATCTTGCCCAGAAGGTCGACACGACTCAGAAGGCGGGCATGAAAGGGAACCCCATGCCGCCTTTGTCTGGCATGCATGAGTTCTGCTTTTAAAAGCGACATGTTCACATTGGAAGGGCATTCCGTCGTGCATGCCTTACAGGAAAGGCAGCTGCTTAATGCCGCCTCCAGTGATTCACTGAGGAGCGGCGCATTCCCCGGATCCAGCCTGCCTTCCAGCACGGCACGGATAATATTGGCTCTCCCCCGGGTGGACAAATATTCCTCACCTGTCGCCTGAAAGGTCGGGCACATCGCCGGCGGTGCCTTGCGGCATCCTCCGCAGCCGTTGCATTGTTCCAGATTCCCCGAAAAAGAGTGATCTTTCGCACGAAATAACAGCACCGGCTCAAAGGGTACAGGAAGGGCATAATCCGCGCCCATGCGCAAATCCGCATCAAGCCGCCAGCGCCCGGTATCAATAATTTTTCCGGGATTCATAAGGCCGCCGGGATCAAAGGCTTCTTTCACTTCTTCCATTATTTTCAAAAGAGGAGCGCCGATATGTTCTTTGACAAATTCAGTACGGTTGATGCCGACTCCATGCTCGGCAGTCAGGGATCCTTTGAATGCCAAGGTCAGAGCGGAAACCTCTTCCGCCAAAGTACGGAAGGCACGGATGTCTTCTGCACGGCGCAGGTTAAGCACGGGACGCACATGAAGCAGTCCGGCGGCGGCGTGCCCGTAGAACGATGCTTTCAGACCGAGCCTGTCGATAACAGAGCGAAGCGCTTCGACATAACGAGGAAGCTGTGCGGGAGGTACCGCAACGTCTTCAATACCCGCCACGGGCTTTTTATCACCGGCACACCCCGTCAGGAGCGATAACCCTGCCTTGCGCAAATGCCAGACAAGCGCCTTTTCCTTTTCAGTTTTACAAAGGAGACTCCGGCATCCCAGCTTCCGTTGCTGCACCTGCTGGAGCTTCTCTTCGATATGATCATAAAATTCGACCAGCAGGATTCCCTCACAGGGCTTTTCATCCAGCTCGAGCAAAGCACGCGCCTGCTCGAAAGCGCGGTTTCCACGGGTCTGATCAAAAAGAAGGCGGTCGATGTGCTCCACACTTGCCGGCTTCAGATCAAGAAGCGCAGCGGTAGCCTCCATCGCCTCCTGCACAGTGTCAAAAAAAAGAAGAATCAGCCCTGTACCCGGCGGAAGGGGCACCAGTTTCAATGTGGCGGAAAAAACTGTACAGAGAGTACCCTCGCTGCCCCCGACCAGATACGCCGGGTCAGCGGCATCTGCCAGGATGCTGCGAAGGTACCGATCGAGCCCGTAGCCCGGCCAGCGTTTGCAGATTTCACGATGAAAGCGCGCCTCTATTTCCGCACGCTCCTGAAGCACCCTGCCCTGCAGTCGGGCAAGTTTTTCCCGCATATCTCCGGATGAAGCAGAAAGCGTGTGTACCCTGCCGTCCGCCGTTACCACTTCCAACGACTCAACATGATCCATTGTAACGCCATACAGCGGAGCACGGGCACCGGAGCTGTTATTGGCAATCATGCCGCCCAGCGTTGCACGGGAACTGGTGGCAACATCGGCACCGAAGGTCAGTCCATAAGGCGCCACATGCTCATTGAGCTGATCCAGCACGACACCAGCACCGACACGGACAGTCTGCGCATCCTGATTAAAATCTGAAATGAAATGGTTGTATCGGGACAGGTCAATGACCAACCCGTCACCCACAGCACCGCCTGCCAGCCCGCTCCCCGCCCCCCGAGGAATAAGAGGTATATTTTCAGCGGCCGCCGCCCTCATCAGCTCAGCCGTTTCCGCTGCAGACCGCGGGAAAGCAACACCCCTGGGAACACATTGATAAATCGATGCGTCTGTGGCATAGAGCTGTCTGGTAAAATCGTCCAGAAAAATCGGGCAGCGACAGTTCTGCTGGAGCTTTTCAAGGATGGTCATGCGGTATTTTCCATTCTATCCCCTGCCTCTCAGCGCATTTTGCCACGGGGGCGACGGTGAATGCAAAGCCCCGGCACTGCTGTGGAGGACAGGCGCAGGCGTTACGGGCGCATATAGAGGAAACGGAGCGTTTCCGGAACAGGACGGGCAGGCAAATCCAGCGCCTGCTGTATTTCCAGAGCATTCACCACCGACTGTCCCCGGTAATGGTTATTGGTGATCACATAAAGGTCATTCACTTTTTTACCCAGAACAAGAATGCGTTCCACCCACTCCGCCAGCTCCTCCTGCGTATAGAGATAATTGTAGCGCCCGTCCCGTCCGGCTGTCCCGTCAAACCACTGTGCTGTATTTCGTCCGTGAAGCCGCACATATCCAAAATCTGCGGTAACATGCGCCGACGGCGCAATACATGCATCCAGAAGAGGCTGATCAATATTACAGAAAGCGACTTTTCTCTCGGAAAGTCCTCTGAAAAAATCGGGATGATCCCAGGAACTGTGCCGCACCTCCACACACAGAGGCAATTCTTCAAAAAGATCCAGAAGCCGACTCAAATAACTGCGGTTTTCCCGGGTTCGCTTAAAGCTCCAGGGAAACTGAAAAAGCAATGCACCCAGTTTTCCGGACTCCCGCAAAGGGCGCATACTTTCAGAAAATGTGCATGCCACTTTTTTGTCGGGAACTGCGGAACGCGTATGGGTCAGCAGAGAGGGCGCTTTCGCCGTAAATTTAAACGCCGGTCTGGATACCACTGCTTTCAGCCAGGAGTGCACCATGCCGGGCGACACAGGGCGGTAAAAAGTCACGTTAATTTCGACAGCATCCACGAGACGGCTGAGGGCGGCAAGATTCTGATTGCCCCGGACGCCGGACGGAGGATATACGATTCCTTTCCAATCGGGATAGCTCCATCCTGCCGTGCCGATATGCCAGACAGATGAGGTTTCCCGATTCAAAACACCTTCTTCCGGCAAAAAAGAAAGTTCCATAAGGAGTGTCGGCCTTGTCAGCCGCCGCTGTACTCGCCTGCAACGATATGCTCGGGAGCATTGCTCTTTGCGAGAAGAAGTTTATTCATAGAAGAGCCAAGAAACTCTTCAGCGCTTCCCGGGCGCTCTCCATTCAAACATGCGGTAATGCCCATGGAGATACGGGGATCTTTGAGGACGCAGGAACTGCGCGAAGCCATTTGAATCAACTCCTGCTTGATTTTTTTCCCGTAAGCGACAGCGTCGTCCATCCGCGCATGAGGCAGGACGGCAGCAAACAGCGTTTCGTCATAGCGGGCTATAATATCAAAAGCCCGTGAGTTTTTCCGCAAGGTCATGGCAATTTCGACAAGCAGCTCATCAGAAAGGTCTTCTTCAGGCTCTTCCTGAACGCCGTCTTCCACTTCAAGTATGAGGCAGGACACGGGATAATGATATCGTTGTGATTTTTCCGATTCTTCCTGAAGACGCTCCATAAGA
The DNA here is from genome assembly GCA_002070275.1 of Candidatus Hydrogenedentes bacterium ADurb.Bin170. GTDB lineage: Bacteria > Hydrogenedentota > Hydrogenedentia > Hydrogenedentales > CAITNO01 > JAAYJV01. The sequence goes on along the minus strand of MWCY01000001.1, from coordinate 53,047 downwards.
AAACGCCTGTTTCGCAATCCGGTCAACTGATCCGTGTAAGCAGGGTCCACCAGCATAAAAGGACCGGACACAAGATCCAGCTGGCTCTGCCGTGTACGAAGTGCGGCATCCACATGCACCACAATCATGGGCAGATTATAGGGCTTCGGAACATAATCCACAGCGCCGAGAGCATGCCCCAGCTCCACGTCGACAGCGTCCCCGCGCGCCGTAACAAAAATGACGGGAATATCCACAGTAGCGGGATCAGCTTTTAACCGGCGGCACACTTCGTACCCATCCATGTCCGGCAATCCCACATCAAGCAGCACAAGATGGATATTTCCTTCACGGCACAACCGCAACGCTTCTTCACCAGATCCGGCTATGACTGTTTTGTATCCAACTAAAGCCATCTGATGACTCAACGAGAGTGCCTCGTCCTCATAGTCTTCCACAATACAAATCGTTATGTCGCTCACAACTTACTCTCCTGAAATCCGCATGCATCGGGATGAAAAGCCCGAAGCAGCAGTTTTGCCGGGTTAGCTTTACCGCGGCTGCCGAGTATTGCATTACTGTTTCTTCTGTCAATTTCCCGGAAAGTGAATACACTGCGCCCGGGTCATTTTATTTATCCTTATTTGAGAAAAACCGACTTGATCCGTGGTCGGAATATGAATGGCATTTCAGAAAATACAGGCACTGGCTTGATCCTGTTTCCTTTAAACAACCTTCTTCAATAGCACTTTTTAACAGGTTTCTTTTTTTTTATAATCCTTTTACTTTATGAAGATTATACCGCACTTTCAGAAAATATGTGCAAACTTTTTAAAAAAACGAAGAAAGTCGCCGAAAAAAACTTCAAAATTCAATTGCTTCCAGACGCAGCGCTTCAAAGTCTTCTTTTCCGTCGATGAAGGTTCAGGTGATTTTGATGCTTCAGCGGTGTAATGCTATGATTAAGCGATAGTGTCAGGTTACCTGCAGAGCAGACAATAGCCTGTAGAACAGCGTTTACTTGTGTTTGCAGTCCGCAACTCAAAAAAAAGGAAAGAATAATGCGTGTCAAATCTCTTTGGGTACTACTTCCCTGTATTGCAATGGCAATTATGGTCAGTATGTCTTTCACCGCCCTGGCGGATACACCCGGGCCTGGTGCGCCCGCGGCTGAAGCTTTAGGCTGGCGCATCGGCTGTCAATTATGGAGCTTCAATAAATTCAGTTTTACTGAGGCCATCGATAAGACAGCGTCTCTGGGACTCAAGTATGCGGAAGCGTTCCCCGGTCAGCGTTTTTGTGCTGATCTGCCTGAAGACATTAAATTTGAACACACCATGAGTGATGAGCATCGTGCCCAGGCGAAAGAAAAACTGGCAAAAGCCGGCATTACACTCCTGTCCTACGGCGTGGTTTCTCTTCCGTCCAACGAAGAGAAAGCGCGACAGGTTTTCGAATTTGCAAAAGACATGGGCATCAAAACGATTGCTTCCGAACCCCTGAAGAAAAACCTGCCCCTCGTTGCCAAACTTGCCGACGAATATGATATCAAGGTGGCAATCCACAATCACCCGCAGCCCTCGCTGTATGCCAACTACGAGACTGTTCTGGAAGCTGTAAATGGACTCTCGGAACGAATTGGCGCCTGCGCTGACACCGGTCACTGGCCCCGATCCGGCATCAATGCGTTGGAGGCAGTCAAAGCGTTGCAAGGCAGGCTGATTTCTTTCCATCTGAAAGATATTAATGAATTTGGCGTAAAAGATGCCCACGATGTTATTTGGGGCACGGGCGTGTGTGACGTGGAAGGAATTCTGACTGAAATCGCCAGACAAGGCATCAAAGAGCCTCAGTTTTTTATTGAATATGAGTACAATTGGGACAATAACCTGCCTGACATCGCAGCATGCGTTGCCTATTTCAATCAAATCGCTGAAAATCTGGGCGCAGCAAAATAAGTCCGTTTAACCCTGTTTACCCGCCCCGGAGCGTTATACCCATCGCTTCGGGGCATTTTTTTTACATTTATCTTGACTTTTGAAAAAAGCAGCGTTATAATTTGTATGTGAAAAAGGAAAATGACTACAAAAGGGTCGGGATCCATGCAAGTTAGTTCCGAAGAATGTATGCCCAGCAGCCTCACCAGGCGTGAAGTACGAGCCATTCAGAAATTTTACGAGCAAGTCTTTAACACCGAAACTCGTCCCAGCACTTTTGAAGAAATGGCACGGCACTGGCAGCGGCATTATGCTGCCAAATGGCACGTCTTCGATCATGTTCAGGCCATGGCAATGCAGCGCGATGAAATTGCACGCCATAAATGGATACTATCCGAAAAAGCCGGTTATGATCTTGGCGATTGGGCTGCCCACAACTGGGTTTTCCTGTATGCCTCCCTTTGGCGGGAATGGTACGAAACAGCCTGTGACATCTACGGGCTGGATCTTCTGGTATAAAACAGCTTTCTGCCTCCTCCTCTGTCCCTCTTACAGCCAGTCAGGCTTCATCGCCTCAATGCCGCTGCGAATACGCCGATAGGATTCGTAACGTGCTCGGGCGATTACGCCCTGTTGCACTGCTTTCTGCACAGCGCAGTTTTTCTCATGAATATGAGTGCAATTCCTGAATTTACAATACAGGCTCTCCGTCGCTATTTCCGGGAAATATAAAGAAACTTCCTCAGCGGACAATCCCCAGAGTCCCAGCGCACGAATTCCGGGCGTATCAATCACCCGAATATCCCGGTGCAGCATATACAACACGCCTGCCGTTGTCGCATGCCTGCCCTTTAAAGTCGCTTCACTGACTTCGCGCGTAACAAGTTTCAGTTCCGGATCCATGGCATTCAGCAGAGACGATTTTCCCACGCCACTATGTCCTGCAAAAACACAGAGTTTTCCGGCCAGGCAGTCTTCCAGTTCCTGAATACCTTCACCTGTTATACAGCTGGTACAAAAGACAGGAATGCCCAGTTCCTGATACAACCCGAGAAAGGCTGCAGGGGGCGCATCCAGGTCAATTTTATTGAAACATAGTACCGGTTCAACTCCGCCCTGCTGAGCGGCAATCAGAAACCGGTCTACCAGTCCAGGACTGAAAAGAGGTTTTTTCACGGAAGCAACGATAACCAGTTCGTCAATATTGGCGGCAAGAACCTGCTGTTTAATTCTGGAGTGAACACCGCCCAGTCGCATAAGTCTTGTTTTTCGTGGTGCTGCCGCGACAACCACCCCTTCCCCTTTTTCAAACTGCACTTGTACCCGATCACCCGGTGCCAGCAGGCTTTCCTCTTCTTCACGAAGCCGTTCATCAATGCGGCAGAGAGGGCCGGGGTTTTCTGGCGCATCGGAGAGACCATCATCATAGCTTACAAATGCCCAACGTCGGGAATGGGTAATCACTGTGGCATTGGGCAGACATTTGCCCTCCGGCTGCCCGGGCACAGCGTCAACGGCTTCGCTCAGCCTGAGCCGACCCCGCCGGTGCCGGGCAAGATCATGGGTGAAGGAATCCTCATGCTTTTCCTCCCACATTTTCTCCCGGACAGTACTCCGCTTTTTTCTGCCCAGTCCTTTACGTCGTGCCATGCAGTATGCTTTTCTTTTACCTGTCTGTTATCAAAAATCAGAAACGGCGTCCGCCCCGCCTGTTATTGGCGCGTGCATATTCGTCGAGGAGGCTTGCTGACTCGATGCCGAGTTCCTTCAACCGCCAGTTAAGTGCCGCCACTTCAATGATGATGGCGATATTCCGCCCGGGCCGGACCGGAATACGAAGATAGGGAATCCGCACTCCCAGAATTTCAGTAAAACTGGTTGTCAGTCCAAGCCGGTCAAATTCTGTTACGGTGCTCCATTCCGCCAGTTCCAGCACCAGCCCGATCCGTTTAAAATCGCGAACACTGCCGACACCGAAAACGGAGCGAAGATCTATCATGCCCAGCCCGCGAATCTCAATAAAATGTTTGAGCACATGATTGGTTTTCGCATGAATGGAGTTCTCTCTACGCTGAATCTCCACATAATCATCCGCCACCAGACGATGTCCCCGCTCCACCAGTTCGAGGGCAGATTCACTTTTGCCGATACCGGGTTTACCGACAATAAGACAGCCGACACCGTAGACATCCACCGCTGTCCCATGGAGGTTACTTTCGGGGGCGAACTCCTGTGCCAGGAAAAGAATGATGCGGCTGATCGCCTCATCGGTACTCATGGTCGATCGCAGAACGGGAATGCCGTATCGGTTGCACATGTCGAGAAATATGGGCTGCGGCATGAGATTTCTTGAAAGAATAAAGGCCGGAATCTCAAAAGCAAACATGTTGGCGATGCGGTTCGCCAGCTCTGCAGGTTCCACGCGCTCCATGTAGTGGATTTCTGTATTGCCTAAAATCTGCACACGGTCATTGGCAAAATAATCCAGATAACCGCTCAGCGCCAGTCCCGGTCGGTTTACGTCCCAGGTGAAGACTGGTCGATCAATGCCCTGAAATCCGGCAAGCAACTCGAAGTCCATGCCATGATCTTCCCGGTCGAGAAGTCTGGAAACAGGCACAAAACGCTTGCGCTTCACAGGCAGACGGGCAAAATCCATCACGGTATGAACCCTTTATTTTTTTGCCTGTGTGCTGTCATGGTTTTTCAGTCATCCGACTTCCGGCTCAATCAATCCATAGGTGTTGTCTTCACAGGCATACACAACATTCACTTGTGCCGTATCTGCATTGAGGAAAACGAAAAAGGAATCTTCCAGCAGATTCAGCTGCATAATTGCCTCATCGATGGACATGGGCTGGAGTGGCCTTTTTTCTCTGTTGATAATCCGGTGGTGTTCTTCTTCCACCGGCTCAACATCTGTTTCCGCATCCATGGCATCCAGCGCAAGAATGGCATGGCTGTAACTGATATTTTCCGGGCCAGTCCGCTGCTTGTGCCGGTTAATTCTTCCTTTGTATTTACGGATTTGCCTATCGAGCTTTGTCAGTACCGCATCAACAGAAGCATACATATCGGCAGTAGATTCCCGACCGTGAATGCGCACACCGTTTGCATACAAGTTCACATCCACAATATGCCGATGTTTTTCGACATCAAGAACGACATTGATATCCACCACTTTATCAAAGTGGATCTTCAGTTTTTTGATGCCGTTTTCCACGTAAGATTTGAGCGCATCGGTTACTTCCATTCGGCGGCCAGTAATGGTGACATTCATGATGAAACTCCAAATGTTGTTACTTTCCAATGCTTACACTACCATAAAAGCATACCACGCATCTTCTGTTTATTCAAAACGCCCGAACAGCGTTTTATGAAAACAGCCTGCATGATAATGCCATAAAACCAATGGCAAAAACCGATGATTCCCGCTGGATTATCATGCAGGCTTCTGTTCAAAAAGGAGGGATCTTTCCTGTCAGAAGGCTTTCCTGTTCCGCGACAATTCATTTAACAGGTAATCAGGAAAAAGAATATCGTGCGTTTTTTCAACGACCAGCCCGTCGGGAACCTGAAAGGTTTTTGTCTGACGGATATCCCTTGATGAAGCCCCGACAGAGACCACATATACACCGGCATCGGCGACCCAGGCACTGATACCGCTCCAGTAAGATGCCAGCGCACGGCCGTCCAGAACGAACTGCAGCGTCTCGCTTTCTCCGGGCTGAAGCAGCTGCGTTTTGGCAAAACCCTTCAATTCCTGCTCCGGTTTTTCCAGTTTGTCCATCGGCGCTGTCAGATACAGCTGTACTGCTTCTTTGCCTGCCCTGTCGCCCGTATTAGTCACCTTTACTGAAAAGGTGATGGATCCGTCAAAGATTTCTTTGTCTCCTTTCAGATCGGAATATTCAAAGGTGGTATAAGAAAGTCCGTGACCGAAGGCATAGGCAACAGGTACATCAAAGGTATTGAAGTAACGATAGCCCACATAAATACCCTCGTTATACAAGGAATTGAGGGGCTCTTCTTTGGGCGTTCCCGGATAATAGGGAGCAGACGGCAGGTCGTCATATTTTACCGGGATGGTGTCGGGCAGCTTTCCGGAAGGGTTCGCCTTTCCGCTGAGCACGTCGGCAATGGCACCGCCCCCTTCCTGTCCCGGCAGCCACGCCATCAGTATGGCATCAGGCAGATCGCTCCAGGATGCAGTTTCCCAAACACCGCTCACATTCAGCACAACAACCACTTTTTTCCCTGCACTGTGGTACACATCACATACGGTTTCCAGGAGTGTTCGCTCTATATCCGTAATAGGCAGGTAGCCATTCTCATAGTTTTCGCCGGAACTGCGCCCGAAACAGATAACTGCCACATCGGAGCGGCCCGCATAGCCTTCCACTTCCTCACGGCTCAGTACCCGCTCCCGGCTGAAGGCAACCAGTCTTCCTTTAAAATGTTTGGGTGCCTGATCTCCGACAATGCCGTTATCCGCACGCATTTTGGGATTATTGAAGTAATCGGGAACCTTGTTCTCTCTTTTAATTTTTTCAACATAATCGAGATAGTCCTTGTCCATGCCCTCCACCAGTTGGAAACCGAGTTCCTTCATGCCGTCATGCATGGACAGGCTTCTTTTATGGCTTCGCACTTCTCCGCTTCCTGTACCATAGGGTATGAGGCTATATGCTGTTTTTCCGAATAAAGCAACCCTTTCCGCCTTTTCCAGAGGAAGGCAGCTGTTATCGTTTTTAAGCAGGACGAGCCCTTCCGCAGCGGCTTCTCTTGCAAGTGCCGCATGAGCTTCCAGATCCGGATTTGCACTGATTTCCTCGCCCAGCGCATAGGGGCAGCTCAATTTGAATTCAATATATTTGGTCAGGCGTTCATCCAGAAGTTTTTCATCCAGTTTCTGATTTTTTACAGCAGTCAGCAATTCGTCGAATTCTTCGGGACTGCCGCTCATCAGTAGATTTATACCTGCACGGACTTTCCCGAGAGCACTTCCCTTTCCGTCAAAGTCTGTAATATAAAAACCGTCAAATCCCCATTCCTGCCGGGTCAGCAGCTGCAGCAGCTCCACATTTTCATCCGTGTAAAGACCGTTCATCCTGTTGTAGGAAGTCATGATGCTTTTGGGATGCCCCTCACGGACAGCGATTTCAAAGGAGCGCAGGTACAGCTCCCGCAAAGCCCGCTGGCTGATAACGGCATTGAAATGATGCCTATTCGCCTGCTGATTATGTGCCATAAAATGCTTCAGCGTGGCACCGATCCCATGCTGCTGCATCCCCTGCACCATGGCTGCCGCCGATTTACCGGACAGGAGCGGATCTTCCGAATAATATTCGAAAACCCTGCCATCGTTAGGATTGCGATGCAGATTCACACCCGGCGCCAAAATCAGTTCATATCCGTATTCCCGCACTTCGTTTCCGAAGGCATCGCCAATCCGCTTCACCAGCTCCATATTCCAACTGGCGGCAAGACAGGTACCTGTCGGAAAGGCAGTGGTATATTCGAAGTTTTCTTCGCCATCTTTCTTCGCTTCCCTGTTCAATCCTGCCGGACCGTCCGACATGGCGGTTGTCCGCAGTCTCGGCAGCCGGGGGATAATGACCTGCGAACGCATGTCTTCAATAATCATGCCCTGCCCGGCGTCATTGGTATTTTTTTCAAAGTCCGGCACATAGCGACCGTCTCCGACGAGGACACCGATTTTTTCTTCCAGTGTCATCTGAGACACGATATATGCTGCTTCTTCCTCTACGCTCATGGCATGGCTGCAAGGAGAATACCAGCAGAAGAAAGCCAGAAGTCCTGCAAAAAGAATGCTGCCTGTCAGCAGCCTGAATACACTTCGATTGTCAGAAAACATGGTTATTCCTTTCCGAAACTACGGATTGAAGCGCACTATCGACGGACAGTGGTCTTCACTTTTGCTTCAGGTAACGGTTGAAAAAATGCAATGCAAGCGATTTGGTATGATTGCTCACCGCCACGGCTGCATCCATGGCATGGGGCCAGCCGTTTATCCGGCTGTACTCATAGGGGATCCCGAAGTCCTGTAATTTTTCCACGAGACGGTCACTCTGGGTCACGGGCACCAGCTGATCCACCGTTCCATGAATCACGCAGGTAGGCGGTGACTTTTCGGATAGCTGCAAAATAGGCGAGGCTTTTGCGAAACGTTCCGGCATTTCTTCATAGCGTCCGCCCATATAAGACACCACGGCATTGTGATCGCGCCGGATCGGCTCCGTGAAATCCGTGGGCCCGTAAATATCCACCACAGCCTGAACTGAGCTATCTTCATCCGCCCAGCCGCCATCGCCTTCAAACTCAGGCTGTCCGGCGGTGTATGCTGTCATCAGCGAAAGATACCCGCCCGCTGAATTCCCCAGAACACCGATATGCCCGGGGTCAATGCCGAATTCAGCAGCATGGGCACGCATCCAGCGCACGGCACATTTCGCATCCTGAATGGAATTGGGCCATTGCCCGGCTTCGCGAAGCCGATACTGTACGGCACCGACCACATACCCGTTGGCAGCTAAATACTGGGCGTACACACGCAGCTGATCCTTCCGTCCGTATTTCCAGCTGCCGCCGAAAAACAGGAGAATACCCGGAAGTACGCCCTGCCGGTTTTCCGGTGTATAGAGATCCAGAAACAGCGGTGTATCACCGCCTCTACCGTATTCAATATCTTCCTGCATATGAACGCCGGGCACAGGCGGACCATTCTCAATGGGGATCAGATCATAAAAAAGATAGCCCGCAAGAAAAGCGGTGATCTCGCTGGGATACCCGCCAGGCGGTGGTACTACACCGGCAGGAAGCCTGGTCACGAGATCAGGACGTTTTGCCGGAGCACTACCGTAGGCACAGATGAACACCATGCCGAGCGATAAAAGCAGCAGCAGAATAATGCCTGTCCACTTGATCAGGGAGCGCAGATATTTCACGGTGCATCCTCTCCCGAAAGCCGGTTATTCCGGTATGTTTTATTTTGTGCCTTTGTCCTCAGGGAATCTGCATGACCTGCTCGCCTGTTTCCAGGCGGTGCCAGGTACGGAACTTGCGTTCCCCTTCTATCAATTCAATAACACGCCCGCCTCTGGGAAACCCTGCTTTGCCGTACGTTCCGTGTCCGCCGCCTCTGCCGTAGCCAAGGTAAATGCCGTCCACTTCACCGATGAAATCATTGGTATGGTCATGACCGCAAAAAATACCGACAACGTCACCCGTTTCTTTGAAAACATCAAAGAGTCCGGAATTCACGGGCGAGTCGCAAATGTCTTCCTGTTTCACGCCGATGGCGTTTCCGGACTCCCAGGCTTTGCGGAATTCGGGAAGCGGAATATGAAAGAATGCCAGAGAAGGAAGCGCTGCACCTCCGGCAGCTTCACGACGCCGGGTTGATTCCTGCTTGAACCATTCCAGCTGGGATTCTTTTATGTGAGCATAACGCGATTGCCCTTCCCAGATCATGTAGGACAGAGAATCAATGAGGAAGATATTAGCTGCAGGCTTCTCGGGATTTTTTGAGGAACCGATAACCAGACTGTAATTGCTCACCCCGTCAATGTCTTCCGGTCCGGCGACAGACAGGGAATACGGAAGCCCGCTCATGATGGACATCAGCCGTTCACGGCTTGCGTTGCCTTCATCGTCATGATTGCCGAACACAGCCGCCCAGGGGATTTTTCTTTCAGCACAGAACGATGTTACCTGGCGCAGCGAACGGTTCGGAAGCAGGGTGCCGCCTGTAATATTGTCTCCGGAAAAAACAACCAGATCCGGGTCTTCCTCATTCAGAACGGTGCGTATGAGCTTTGCAGTCAATTTGTCTTCGCCGTACCCGTACGTCCAATGAAGATCTGCGAACTGTACGATTCTGAAAGTGCCGTTATCACGAAACTTCAGCGGGATTTTCTGTTCATTTTCTGCAAAGGCACCCAAACTCAGGCTGAGCACTGCTGTCATCAAGACTACTTTATTCATTCACGGACTCCTTCTGTCACAAAGCGGAAGCCGCACGTTTCTTGCACAACTCAAGTAAAACAGATACGGCTTCCGGTATTTCAGACGCTGTTCTTCATTTGACGGCGTTGAAAATCAGGCCTCGGTTGGCTCGTTTTCAGCACCGATTACTTTTGTGCGTTCAATGGACTGCAATGCCAGATACTGATCGCCGAAGCGTTTCAGATGACCCAGTTCCGTGTCGAAAAGGTCGAAATGCCGTTCCTCGTCTTCCACGAGTTTTTCGAACAGTTTTTTGGACACTGAATCTGCATGACTGCCACATTCAATAGCAAAATTATTGTAATCGCGCACCGACTGTTCTTCCAGATGGGACGCCAGTTTCAGCATTTCTTTCACGTCAGCAATCTTCTGCACTTCCGCTGATGCTGCCAGTTCGACTTCGCCGCCCAGAAAAAAGATACGCTCTGCGAGGGTTTCGATATGCAGCATTTCTTCAATGGCAATGCGGCGGAAAAGATTGGCAAGCATGTCCAGGCTCTGGTCATCACACCGGAAATGGAAATACATGTACTGGTGAACCGCTGTCAGTTCGTCGGCAATGGCTCTGTTCAGCAAATCAATACTCTTTTCGTGCATGGTAGATCTCCTTTTGATTTTGTTTATACACGCATGGCCCGATTTATTTTTTTGATTATATAGGTTCCTTCTCTATCTATCAAAACTTTTTCCGGTGTCGGCGACAGCAATTTCTGCAAAAAAAGATCAAGTCGCTTATCTCTTTTCTTGAATCAACAGCTCCGGTCGATATTCAAAATGCATGGTGTCATAGTGGTGCCATTTCCCGCCCCAGATGAAGCCCTCACTTTCGAAGATCTCTACAATACAGCGAAGCCGGTCATCCGATAAGATGCCTTCCGGATAAACCGAACCTTCCTGTGTCCCTTTCTGATCCCAGAGCCAGTAGCGATAAAGACGGGGCGGCAGTTGAAAATCTACAGCTATACCGAAAGAGTGCATGCTTAAGCGTCGGGTTCCAGCGATTTCGCGCCAGTTAAAACTGCCCGACGGATTCATTATATAGCGCTGTGCCGCAGGGGGCAGCTGCATCATCTTTTCCCTTACCCGCGCCAGTGCCTGATCCGCTCCATTGACGCGGGTAAAAGAAATGACTGTTCCGTTAAGCCAGGGGACATCTGTCAGCTGCGCCCGCACGGCATCTGCTGACTCTCCATATATTTTTCTGAAAAAGGACTCATTCCGTATCCGTCCTGGATCTTCATTAACGCCGGGCGCCCCGTCACGCCAATGTCTCGGATAGGGCTGCGCCATCTGATCTTTCAGGGAAGCCTGATCGAGCAGCACCTCAAAACTTTCTTTTTCTATTTCGTCGTCATAATACAGAACGGTGCCGTCGTCCCAGCAAAGCGCTTTCTCTTCCTCACAAATCCGGCAGTACGGCGCATAGGCAGCCGCCAGCGCATAAAGTCCCAAGGGCGCGGGTTGCGGTTCCGCTGTATTGCCTGCCACATCGGCAGCAAGACATAGCATAAAGGACATCAGCAGAAAAACTGCCGTTGTTGTCAAAAAAGATCTCATGAAGCAATCAGCTCTTTTGTCCGATGCGTGACAAGATCCATTCATAATTCCGCCGTGCCGACAGCAGGGGATTCCGGTCTTCGGGTTCATCTTCCCAGGAATACCACCCGTCATAGCCTATTTCAGCGAGAGCCGCCATACAGGCTTCCACCTGAGCCGTTCCATCGCCCAACAGACAGGTCAAATGTGCGCCCGGTGCTTCCACATCTTTAATGTGGGTGTGGCGCACGAAAGCACCACATTCCCGTATGATCTGCGGGCCGGCGGCTCCCTGCGTACCGAGCCATCCCGTATCAATGCACACACCCAGCCATTCATTGCCGCCGCCAACGGCTTTCAGGATTTCGTCCGCGGTTTTTTCCGGATGATTTTCCGTATTGAAACGGATGCCCGATCTTTCGCAAAGTGCCGTAGCTTCCTCGGGTGTATTCTTTCCGATCCCTCCGTTAATCTGCGGGATATCCAGCCAGTGGCAAATTTCCACTGTTTCCGGCGATAAATGACCGCCATACCCGATGGCTTTCAATCCATGATCATCAAGAATAGCTTTCCAGACCCGCCCTTTCTCTCTGTCCATGGATTCAGGGGCTGCATGCGCTTCCCATACTTCCACTGCAGTAAAACCCAGACCGGCAATTTCCTTACAGATCTTTTCCCAGGCAGCGGCATCTGTGGCGGCAACAGTTTTGTTGTGCTGATCGCCCCAGTTCTCCAGTTTAAACCGAAAACCGGTCACTTGCGCCACCAGATTAGCAGTGACGAAAGAAATTTTCGGTGCGACTTTTTCTTCTTCCGCCTGCACGAAGCGCGCAACAGCTGGCATCAGTCCCAATGCGGTACCTGCAGCAATGGTTTGTCCTATGAATTCCCGTCGACTTCTCTTCTGCTGTGTGTCCATGCATATTTCCTTTTTTGTCGCTGTTCACTGGCAAGATTAAAGGAACCGTTCTTTTCATGTAAGATAATACCGCTTCGGGCATCCTGCCCGCCATTTTATTTCAAAGTTCTTTTCGGAACAAACAACATGCTTTTAAAATACCAATTTTCTTTTATCGCCGTGCTTCTGCTGCTATCATCAGGCACTTATGCAGAACCATATAGAATTGCTCTCTTTCATGAACCCGGCATGCCTGCGCCTGCCATTACTCCGGAACCGGATTTCTGGGAAAACATGGTCGCCGGGCTGCCCGGATTTCAGATGGAACGTAGAGGCTTAAAAGACCTGAATAACCCGACTCGCTTTTCAAGGGACCACTTCGATCTTCTGCTGATTCCAACAGGCGCCTCTTTTCCGGCTGCGGCAGCGGATGCGCTCATTTCCTTTCTGCACAAAGGTGGTGACCTCTTGACCTCAGGCGGCTATGCTTTTGATGCGCTGGTGATTGAAAATCAGGGTGCCTGGAAAACACAGACAGATTTTCTGGAGAATGCGGCGTCCATCGCCAGAAATCCGGAACATTCCGCTGTGCCGGGCGGTGATTTCGAATCGCCGGTCTCCTGCTGGATCAGTCATAACCCGGCATATGCAGACATCACTACCGAAGTATCTTACACCGGAGCAGCCTGTGCTTATGCACTCAGCAGTCTCGACGGCGGAACCGGCAGCTGGGAATGCGTTCTGGGCTGTCAACCGGGCAACCATTATCTCATCGGAGCCCATTTGAAAACGGATGCGCTTCTGGGCAGAGGCTATGCCTATCTTGCTGTTTACCAATACGACCGGGAAGGAGCCATCCTCGATTTTACTGATTTCGCACAGGTCGGCAAGGCGTCGGACTGGATGCGGCATGAAGCCGCAGTGACAATTCATCCGCAAACAGACAGAACCGTATTTCAGGCGGGGCTGCATCATATTCAGGGTACCATGTGGTTTGATTCCGTTACCTGTGCGGCAATTCCCGAAGAAATCCGCATCAATGCACACTACGGCAAACCGGGCGACGGACTCGTTGTCAGAAAAGAACAGTTACAAATCTTCAGTCCTGATCGCCGCTTTACGTCTTCTGCCGATGCCTATGCTTTTTATGCACAAACAGAGTCAGGCAGAAACTCCGAGCCTCCCCCCGCACTCCATGGTTTCGAAGCCACGGCGCAGTTGTCGGGTAATGGGCATATCAGTCCTCTGGCGACCTTCGCAACTCCGGAAGAATACCTTCCCTGCCCGGGCACACTTGTTTTCAATCATCAGGGCTTTTTCAAAGACTCGCATTGGGCGCTTTTTGGCGTGGACAATCTGAATTTTCCTGCGCTGGCACCTGATGCCTACAGAGAAGCGCTTCTGCGCCTCCGTGCCGGCGTCACGATCTCCGAGCTACGCACTGCTTATGTCTCCTATCAGCCGGGAGAGTCAGGATCCCTCAGTGCATCAGTCCGCAACACATCAAAGGAGAAGCGTGTTCTGAGAGTTTCTCTGGCAGTTGATGACCTGTTCTGCGCGGCACTGACGGATCGTCCTGAACAGGAGGTCGCTCTCGCACCGGGAGAGGTTGTAACGACCAGCTGGGCATTTACCCTGCCGGAAAGCGATTCCCTTCCCGCTTTGTGCAGCATTGTCCTTCGTGTCTATGAAGGAACTCTTTTGTGCGACGAAAGAACAACAGGTTTTGTGGTAAACCGCCTGAACCGCCTCCCTGCTGCCTGCCGTAACGCGCCGGAGTCCTGTCGTTTCGGCACCGACCTCTGGTCTTCTGTTTTCCTTTCGCCCTCTCATTCGCCGGTCAGTTGGAGCGAGGACCTGAAACTGATGAAGCAGTCCGGGTTAACGGTTGCTGAAATGCTTCAACTTTGTCCGGCAGATTATGAGTATACCGAAGAGCACTGGCGCTTTTTCGACGGATTTATCCAACTCTGTGCGGATCAGAGGCTGACCTATATGGCAGGACTGCTCATTGGCAAGAATGTGTGCATCGACAACGATACTTTAAAAAAGCAACAGGCTCTTTGTCGCAGTTTTGCCGAAAGATACAAGAATGTACCTGATCTGATTTATTATCTGAACGGTGATTTCAGGCTGGATCTGGCGGATACGGAAGATATACGTGCCCTTTGGAACCAGTTTCTGGCGACACGTTATGCCGATGCTGCAAGTCTGAATGAGGCGTGGAAAAGCGAAGGATTCCCGGCTCCTGGCGCTGTGCCTGTACAGGAGTATGCGGCGCAGGGCTGGTATGACCTGCATGCCAGAGATCTGAACGAATTTAAAGCCCTTCTGATGAATCGCTGGATTCAGGCGCTCATCGTTGCCATCCGGGAAGAGGATCCGCACCACCCCATCACCAGTGAATACTACCAGCATCCTTTTTCCGGTATTGATCTTCGTAACAGTCTGGGCGGGCAGTATGCTTCCAATTTCGGATATTTTGACCGTCCTAATCTCGACAGGGCACGGTTTGCCGCTACCGCACGCATGTATGACATGCGCCGGGAAGGCAAAGCACTGCATGTGGGTGAGTTCGGTGTAAAAACCCATGATGCCTGGGCTGAGGAACGGGGCGGTACTCATTACCACATCCGACGGAGCGAAGAGGAACAGCTTCGTTTTTTCTGGGATATTGTGCATCATGCCTGGGCACTGGGATTCAGCCAGATACAAAACTGGTGCTGGCGGGATGATCCGGATCGCATCTTTCCCTGGGGCGTTGTATGGGCAAATCCGTCACGGCCGAAGCCGGTTCTTTCCCTCTGGTCGCGTCTGGCGGGTATGAACCGAATGATTACGGTGCAGCATGAACCGGCCGATATCGTATTTGTATTGTCGGACGGCTGGCGCAGCGGGGCGCCTGAAAGCTTTTCGCTGGAAGTTATGTTGAATGCACTGGACTGCCTTCTTGCTGCAAATATACCCTTTGACGTTGTCAGCGAAAACGCCCTCACCACCCTTCAGGACAATCTGCCGAAGGCTATTATTTTTCCGGCAGCCTATGCGCTTTCAGATGAAACACTGTCTCTGATGCAAGGCTATGCGATACGGGGAGCGGCAGTTCTTCTTTCCGGTGATCCCGGCATAAATCCGCAGGGACAAAGAAATCAGGAACGGTACAGGCAATTTCTGGGCTCCACGTTTCTGGCAGAAACAGGAGACGCAAAGGGACTACCTGTTCCCCGGATAAAGACGGAGACGGCGACTTTATGCCTGACTGAAGGCACTG
Organism: Candidatus Hydrogenedentes bacterium ADurb.Bin170; assembly: GCA_002070275.1. GTDB lineage: Bacteria > Hydrogenedentota > Hydrogenedentia > Hydrogenedentales > CAITNO01 > JAAYJV01. The sequence continues at coordinate 37,398 of MWCY01000001.1, read as the reverse complement.
TTACGCTTTATGCAATTCCGTGCGGCGCCGGGGCAATTTACTGGTCACCCCTTCTTTGGGAAAGTGCCGTCTCCGCCGATCTCTTCGGAAAAGACCGGCACCTGACTGCTGATCCCCGTCAAAACCTCTATCTCCCCTTTCTGAAAATGCTTGGCTTCTCCAGCCCTCTGCCTGTCTCCAACACCTCTGGAATCTGGCGGACATCCCTTGTTCCTTCCGGGGAAAACAGGCTGATCAGTCTTTTTCCTGTTACAGGGGAAAATACGCCGGGAACAGTCAGCGTTGCTTACGATGGCCTGCAGTTTCAATTTGAATATACATATGCGGCGCCCTCCGCTCTTCTGCTGAACCCGGAGAATAAAATTCTGGCGTTGTCCGGATGCGGCTCCCTTTCTGTAAACGGCATACCAGTGGTTCAAAGCAAAGGAATGTGGCTTATCTATTCGGATGAAATGCTTCCTTTGGAGGCGTGCAGCCGGGTTCATGCTTTTTCAGACAGGGAAGCCGTCTTTTTCCCGGGAGACAACCGTTCCCTGAACTGCATGCAATTTGAGCAGTAGGCGGCAGGCAGGCATAATAGACAGAAACCAGCACGCTTGTGCAGAATCCTTTTACTGACCCCTTTACCTCGAGAGGAAATCGCAATGCAGTCGTCACGCAGACATTTTCTTGCCGGAAGCCTTCTTGCCGGTGCTGTCGTTCTGGCAAAATCTTCTCCCCTTACCGCAGCAGCTGCATCTGCAGATGCGCCGTGGAAATGCGGTGTCGGGCTGAACGGATTCATGTCGTCAGGCGACCATTTTAAAAAGACCTATCCGCTTTGGGAAATACTGGATTATGCTGCACAGGCGGGCTTTAATGGTGTCGAGTTGGTTGAAGGCTGGCCCATGGGCGGTTATCCGGATTATGAGGAAGAGAAACGGGTCGCCGCATTGCGCCGGCTCTATAACCAGTACGGCCTGCAGATCTATACGATGCAGACAGGCGGGGCAGACTCCTATGCTTCCAGTGCAGAAGCACGCCGGGAATGGCTGGCACGTTTCCGGAGGCTGGCTACTCTTTGCAAAGCCCTGGGAGGTGACTTCATCGGCCATTGGCCGGGCGGCGGTCTTGAGGGAAATAAGACTGTGGATGAGGCGATTAAACATTTGGGCAGCAGTTACCGGGAAGCATCAAAGATCTGTGCAGATCTGGGCATGCATATGTCTTTTGAGATTGAACCGCCTTTCCTTTTCAATACCTATGAGCATCTGATCGGAATTCTGGAGGCGGCGGATCATCCTGCCTGCAGAACCAACTATGATCCCAGCCACTTTGATGTCATGTCCGGAAGCAAGGGAAAGCCTGAGGATATGCTGAAACGGCTTGGCGTGCAGCATATCGGGCATGTCCATCTGACGGACACGGACGGCACCCAGTTTAACGGCACATCAACCCATCTGCCCTGCGGTGAAGGGCACTGCGACATTCAGGCTTCTCTTCATCTGCTGCATGAAGGCGGGTATAAAGGTTGGATCATGATTGATGCCTGGATGACTGAAGATGCCTACTACACCACCCAGAAAGGCATTGACGCCGTCCGGGTGGCACAGCAGGCATTTTCTGCAGAATAAATCGCGGCGCCCTTATTCAGAAAGGAAGGACTTCAGAACAGGCTCAAATGCATCCGCCATCCGCTGGAATCCAAGATCGGTGGGATGCACACCGTCTACCGTCGCCTCGCCGTCCGATCCGAGAAGGGTGTCGCCGGGAAGGTAATAAAGATCGCTGATATACTCGCTGCCCAGCAGCGTACCGTAACTTTCCTGAAGTGCCTCGTTCTTTTCTTCATAAGCAATGCGGGACGCCTCCAGAAAAGCGCCGCTCTGGTACTGGATATTTTCAACCAGCAGAATGGGAATGCCCGGCCTTGCGGCACGCAATGCCTTTACCAACGGAACAACCCGCTCCGCAATCAGCTCCGGCGTCATGTTCGGGATACAATCCAGAATATAAGCGGCAGCGTCAATTTCCTGCAGCAGCTCGCCCATGGCGGCTTCCATTTTCCCATTGCCGGAAAAACCGAGGTTAACCACAGGTCTGTCAAAACGTCTGCCGAGAATAGCCGGGTACGCCATGCCGGGCCGGGAGGCACAACCGCCATGGGTAATGGAGGTGCCGTAAAACACCAGCGGTTTCTGTTTCCCTTCAGGTCGCGCGGGTGCTTTGGCAAGAGAGGCTTCTTTGGGCACACCGATCGCAAGCGAGGCGGTGCCGTTATAAAGAGGCAGATACAGAAGATATTCATGACTGCCCGCAGGAATCCCGGAAGCGAGCACTGCCTGCGTTTCTTTTTGAGAAGGACGCCCGTTTCCGATCCAGTGCCATCCTTTATCCAGACGCACATACAGATCCAGACCGCTCACACCGGTGGCAGGCATATGGGGCATGGCAAGATTGTCGTTGGTCACTTCCCATTTGGCTGAAATCTTCTCCGCATCGCTCACAAAATGCACCGCCATTCCGGCAGAATGTTTGCTTAACTTCCATACAGAATCGGTTACAACCCCTTCCGCTTTTGCAGGAAGACGGTCGTAAGGTTTTTCTGTCTCTCCCCAGACCTTCCCTTCAATGCCCAGGAGCAGTGCATCGTACCAGATCCATTCTCCGTCGGGATCGGCCACTGCCATATTGGGGTCAAGTTTTTCGATGGATTCTGCAAAAATAACCGGAGGGGAAATCAGCAGAGCGATTGCAAAAAGAATCAGCAGCGACTGTACCGCTGTATATCTGTTCATGAGGCTCATTTTCCTTGTCATTAACTTTTACAGCCCTTTTACATGCCATCCGGTGCGATAACGCCGCTTGACGTACCGGTTGGCTTTTTTATTGTTTGTGAATTTCAGTGCACCTGCATCCCACTCCAGTTTTTCGCCGATAAAGCGATTGGCAATGTTCGCCAGAAGGACTGCTTCGGTCATGGGTCCGGAAAAACCGAAATGGGCACCTGCCGTCCGGTTGCCCAGAGCCGCCTCCACAAAATCATGGTAGTGGTTCATCGGTTCCAGTTCGGGCGCGGGATAATTTGCGAATTTTTCTTCAGGGAAAAGTTTCGGCGGCCCTACATGCGGAATAACCAGACTGCCTTCTTCACCAATCAGCAGAGAACCGCTCTTCGGAAGCTGATACGCTTCCGACAAATGGGGAGAGACTGATTTTTCAGGCATCTTTCCACCATCCATCCAGACCGCTTCTATCGTTTTCCCCACGGTCAGATCGGAGCCGTTGAAAAGATAGTTGGCGATCGTCCAGGCCGGATACACTTCTTCGGAATAGCATTCCGCATCACATTCAATAGTGAGCGGTGCACCAATGTTGAGGGCCGTGAATACAGGATCAAAAATATGGCAGCCGAAATCACCGGTGGCACCGCCGCCGAAATCGCGCCAGCAGCGCCAGTAGAAAGGATGGTATACCTCACGGACATAAGGGCGCATGGGCGCAACGCCAACCCAGAGATCCCAATCCACATGGGCTGGCACGGGATCTCTGTGGGCGGGCCGTTTCTTATCGTCCGTCGTATACACGGCAGCGGACCAGGAATACCAGTTTTTCACTTTACCGATGGCACCTTCTTTCACCCAGTGAACAGCAGTGCGGTAATAGTCGTGAGAATGAATCTGAATGCCCATCTGAGTGGCAACACCGTATTCCTTGGCCGCTTCCGTAAGGCGCCGGGCTTCATAAACCTCATGAGTCAGAGGCTTTTCACAGAAGACATGCAGCTTCTTGCGGATGGCAGCCATAGCGCTCGGAGCATGAATATGATCCGGGGTGGCAATATTGATGGAATCAAGATACTCCCCTTCTTTTGCCAGCATTTCGCGCCAGTCGCGATAAAGCTTTGCACCCGGATAGCGGACGGCAGCTTTTTCCAGGTTGTTCGCATCAATATCACATAATGCCCGGACATGTACTTTGCCGCTTGAAAAAATCTGTTCCAGATCAGAAGTGCCCTGCCCCGTCACACCGATGGCGGCATGATTGAGTACTTGCGTGGAAGCGGAGGCAGGCGTTTTTCTGCTCAGGATTAACGGAACTGCCACCGCACAAGCGGCACTGCGGGTGATAAAAGACCGACGTGATATTTTCCTGCTCATTAAAAACTCTTTCCATACGCCCGTAGGCATTCTGACGTAACAGGGGCGACCCTGCCCCGTGGTCTATCTCTAAAAGACTTCACAATAGTTAAAAAAGGGTGGCTAATTCAAGACAACCCCGAAAAGGGGGCGATTCGTTTGTCTCCCACCTGGAGATTTCATGGAGGGGGCAAAAAAGAAAAACATTTCATTTTTCGGGGTTTTGAATGACTCCCGGTCTTGTGCAATAATACCGCTTTGGGCGCTTTGCCCTGTTTTTTCTGTTTTGTGTTTCTTCGTTCAGGAAGTGGAAGGTATTATGGAAAACATCATCGGACTGAGCAATATAGACGTTTCCATTATTTTTGTCTATATGCTCGGCACGCTCCTCCTGGGTCTCTTCTGCACACGCTATATCGGTAATGCGGAAGACTTTTTCATCTCCGGCAAGGCATTGCCCTTCTGGGCAATCGGCTTCTCCATCGTTGTCAGTGATATCGGTGCCACAGACTTTGTCGCTGTTGCCGGTGCAACTTTCCGGCATGGTGTATCGGCCGCCAACTTCGACTGGATGGGCTCCATGCCCGCCATGGTCTTTGCCGCCTTTGTCTTTGTGCCTTATTTCTGGCGTACCGGTGTCTTCACGATCCCCGAGTTTCTGGGACGCCGCTACAATGCCGGAGTACAGTTCCTGAACGCTGCTATCTGGGCGGTGGTGCTTTTCCTTATGCTCGCCATCATGCTGTGGGTTACAGCAGACAAGCTAATGCATACCGTTCTTGGGTGGAACGCCAAGTGGTCGGTATGGCTGATGGCAATCGTCACCGGTCTGTACACGTTTTCCGGCGGACTTACGGCAGTCGTGTTTACCGACGTAGTTCAGCTGGTCGTTATGTATGTTGGCGGTTTCGGACTTCTCGCCCTGTCACTTTGGGAAGTCGGCGGCTGGAGCGCACTGCGTGAACAGGTACTGGCAAAGGGCCCGGAATTCCAGCAGCATTTCACCCTTCTGCTTGAGCACGACACGACAGGTCCCTTCCCCTGGACTGGCATAATCTTCGGTCTGGGAATTGTTCTTGCCATAGCATACATGAGCGGAAATCAGGTCATTGTTCAGCGTACCCTCGGTGCCCGGACAGAGTGGGATGCGAAAGGCGGTATGCTTCTGGGCGGATTTCTGAAATCCATGATTCCGCTGATGGTGGCACTTCCCGGTCTGTGTGCATTGATTCTGGTTCCGCACCTTCCCGTTGAAGAAGCCGACCGCGCCGTACCTGAAATGATCCGTCTGCTCCTTCCGACAGGACTGCGCGGACTCATGTTTGCCGCCCTTTTTGCAGCGCTTATGTCGAGCATCTCCGGAACATTGAACTCGGCAAGCACGATCTTTATCACCGATATCTGGGGTCAGGGGCTGCGACTTTTCAAGTGCAAGCCGCTGAGCGAGAAAGGCGCGCTTAACATGGGGCGTGGCTTTACCGCTTTTCTGATCATCACGACGGCGATTCTGGCAAAGCCCATTGCCGACCGGGAAAGCATTTACGTTTTCACCCAAACAATTCTGAGCATGTTTCAGGGACCGACCCTTGCGATTCTTCTGCTTGGCATCACCTGGCCCCGGGCAACCCAGTGGGGCGGTCTTGCCGGGCTGGCATTGGGCGTAATCTTCTGCTTTATTCTTAATTACACCCCCGGGCTTTTCACTTCGAGTGAACCTTTCCTCTTTGTTGCCTGGTGGTCATTTGTCTTTTCCCTTGTCGTAACGGTTGTGGTCAGCCTGCTTACCCCGGCTGAACCGGAAGAAAAACTCAGAGGTCTTACCTGGGGTTCTGTGGTTCACAGCTCCGAAGCGCAAGCCGCCCTTGAGGAAAGGAATTCCTGATGCATTTAGAAACGCTGCTGCAAAAATACTGCGCCATTATTTTTTATCCGATCTTAAGCAAAATTTTCCACCCCATCAACCATCTGCTAGCACCTATTTACAAACCCTGGGCAACTATCGCCGCCATGTCATTCTTTGTGGGTACCATGATCTGGGTCGGTGTTATTCTCAAGGAATCTTATGTGAATGAAGGGCGGCCCAATAAATCCATCTGGACAGATCTCCGCCTGTGGACTGTCGTTTCCATGCTCCCCCACGTTTTTGTTTACTGGTATTTCAGATAGGGAATTGATATGAACAACACACCGGACACTATTGAATCTGATGCGAAAGTAAGCAAAGACACCTGTTGTAGCTGCGAAGGGACAGCGCCTGCCGATGATCCTAAATGTATGAAAAAGCGGGACGGGGAAACCAATATTGCAGTGGGGCTTTTCCTTTTTGCGCTGGGAATTCCTGTTCTGCTGGGCACATTGGGGATTGAAGGGAATGTGCGTGCCGCAACTGTTAATGCTGTGTGCGGACTAACCCTGCTGAGTATCGGCGGAGGCTGGGTCGCGTACGGCTGGCGCCAGTTCAAGCAAGCCACACGCAGATAATCTGTTGTGACCGGTCTTTTCCTTCCGCTGCGTATCCCCCGGGATGAAGCGCGCCGTCTGTTTTATCGCACCGGGATCAGGAATCTCTATGGTCTCATCCGCAGGCGTCCCGCCAAAATGGGTACAGACGGACTGCCTGCTTCCGTAGAATTGCTCTGGCTTCCTGCCTATGCCGTCCGCTTTGCTCTCTCTCTCGGGGAAATACAAAGCCAGGGCTGGGTTTCTGTAGATGCAAACTTCGGGGGCTTTGCGCTGTTTGAGCGTGTTGACATTCTGGAAGAACGTGAAGAAAAAGGCGAATGCCTTCCAGTAATCCTCTCTCCGGATGAAGCGGATAAAAAAGGAAGGCATGGTCTCCTTCGTTACTTTCTCCGGCGGCGCGGTTCGAAACCTCTCATCGGTAAAACGGAAGATTCGCTGCTTTACTACGCCCCTGTATGGGTATATTATTACCGGCGCGGCTCTAAAATTGATCTGAAAGTTTTGGACGGTTATACGGGCAGTCCTATGGGCGGGCAGGTTCGCACCGCCATCGTCAATGCGTTCATCGCGCAACGAAAAAGGAAGCAGCAGGAGCAGCCTTCCTGATCTGCCTTTTGCGGCACTTCCTCCAAAAAAGAAAACTGCGGCATGTCGCACAGACACACCGCAGTCAGTTTTTGACCCGCAATAAAAACGATCAGACCACCCAGGGACTTCTGAACTCCCGGGTCACCCAGGCTTCATCTCCGCCGCCACGGGCAAACTGCATTCTCCTGGGGCTCCATTTCAGTACTTGCCTGTGGTAATACGCCTGATTAAGAAGGTGGCACACCGTGGCACTGCGTCCGCCCACTTCCACATCGGTGATGGGCTTTTTGCGGGATTCCATACAGTCCAGGAAATTCCGGACATGATCCACACTGACATACAGTTTAATTTTGGGATCTTTCAGGAATTCTTCTTCTACCTTTGAAAGTGCAGCACCCAGCGATCCTTCGTCACCCTTCCCTGCGAATCCGGCGATCTTTTTGCCCTGCAGCCAGAACTCAAATTTACCCCGGTTCACTTTCACTTCGCCATCGCTTCCGTAGAAATGCACGCCAAAGCCTTTTTGATGAATCACACGGATACCATTGTCATAAATGAGGATACCGCCATCTACAGCTTCGGGATTGTCCGGCGGAATGATCTCAACCGGACCGCTTTTATCCATATCAAGCCCCCACTGAGCAATATCCATATGATGAGCGCCCCAGTCGGTCACCATGCCGCCGCCATATTCTCTATACTCGCGCCAGTCCGGGAAATGTTTGTGAATGCCCCGGGGACTGAGCACGGAACTGTAGGGGCGCAAGGGCGCCGGACCAAGCCACATATCCCAGTCGAGACCGGGTTCCAGTGTTTCTTCCGGAAGATCACAGAGAACTGCCGGTCCACCGAAACTGCATTCCACCCGACTGATTTTTCCAATCATGCCGTTTCGCACCAGTTCGCAGGCAATACGAAATTCTTTCATGGAGCGCTGCATGGAACCCGTCTGCAGAACGCGACCGGTCAGAGCAACGGTCTTCATCATTTCTTTGATCTCATGGACATTATGAGCAAGAGGCTTCTCGCAATATACGTCCTTGCCGGAGCGCATGGCGGCAATGGCAATATAGGCATGCCAATGATCCGGAGTGGTCACGCAGACAGCATCAATATCACGCCTGTTGATAACGGCCCGAAAGTCGTTGTAAGCGGCACAATCGGGGGAACCTGCCTCCGGATGTCCGGTGTAAAACTCATTCACCATCCGCTGGATGTCCAGCCGCCGCGTCGTATCCACATCACAAACAGCCACGACACGGGCGCGTTTATGGTTCATAAACGCTTCGAGCAGATAGCGCCCCTGCTTTCCGGCACCGATCACGGCAATATTGATCCGGTCATTGGGCTTGTGCGCCGCTGACCATATCCGGGATGGAAGAACAAACGGAGCAGCACCCAGCACAGAGAGCTGCGTCAGAAATCTACGTCTAGTGATACTCATCAATGAATTCCTTCAGAATATTTCTGCTTTGTTTTATTAAAAAGCCAGGGACACTTCATCCATCGCTTTTTTAAGATGCTCAATGCCTTTGGCAATATCTCCCACACGATCCGCTCCGGCTTCACGTTCGAAAATGTAGTCCCCTGTGAAGCCCGCTTCTGCCAGAATGCGTACAAACTCCACCCAGTCGACTTCGCCGGTACCAACGACAACTTCCTCGCCCCAGTCGCCTTTCACTTTCGTACGGCGGGCATCTTTCACATGCACCTGCTGCACATAGGGCACGAGGCGGCGCAGGGCTTCTATCGGTTCATCCATATCGTAAAGGATCATGTTGGCAGGGTCAAAATTCACCGACACATTATCAACGCCCCGTTTTTTCATCTCCTCAAGAAAAGCCAGGAGCGATTCGGCACTCTCCTGCCCTGTTTCCATCATGAGCGTCACACCATGAGTTTTGAAAATTTTGGCAAGCGTTTCCACTCTGCCGCACAGCTTGTCATAAGCCGGATCATTTTTATCATGAGGCAGGAAGCCGGCGTGGGCATTGGCGGAGGTCAGTCCCATCTTTTCAGCAAGAGCCGCTGTCACTTTTGCCAGCTCCTGATTCTCTTCCCAATGCTGATCCGGCACCACACCTCCGGTCACCTGAATGGTTGCAGGCGTCGTGTAATCCTCTCCTACCGTGGAGTACATGCCGGAGACAATGGAAATACCGGAAGCCGCCAGAATTTCCTGAACATTGTCCCACACTCCGACGTCGCCCCGATGCGGCGTAAGACCCATCTGTACTTTTTTCAGCCCCAGGGCATTCACTTTTTCCGCCAGATCTTCGGGGCCTGTCGCCTGAAGTGACCAGCTGCACACGCCTATCTGTTCCGCACTTTGCTTTTTCATTTACTATTTCCTCCAGGGTTTGGATTTGCTGATTGGTATTGGAATCTTCGCTTCCCAAGCACGGCGCTGTTCCGACACATCATGGTCTCCATTGTACCAGTACTTTTATCATGAAACAATGCCCGAATAAAAGCAGGGCATTCAAACATCCGGAGTTCCGGCTGCTTAAAACAGGTATAATAAATGCCTGCCGCCGTGAAGGTGAAAGAATCGGAAATAAAAGGGAAATATAATGAACACTGCAGGAATCATCTCCCGAAGGACTTTTATCAAAACCGGTGCCCTGTTAGGTGCAGGGCTCTATGCTGCCGGAAATTCAGACTTCGCCCTAAGTGCGTCCAAAAACAACAGGCGCTTCCATGCCAGTCTTTCTATTGATGCCTTGGAACGTTATCCCGATCTGCTGCCGACCGTGGTCAATGCCGGTGTGGATGCTGTCTGGGTGGCGGCATTTTTGCAGGGAATCTGGCAGTATCCTCCTGAAACCGTCGGAGTTTGGAAAAAACGTATTGAAACGGCGGGGCTGGAAGTGCATCACATTACGGTTCCTCTCGGCCATCCGAGCTTTACCGAAGCCGCTCCTGATTATATGGGAGAACTTTCTTATCAACCATGGCAGCGAGGCATCCTTCCGGACGGCAGGGCGTGCTACGGCGTCTGCATTCACCCTCCGGCGTGCGATGTAAACGCAGAAGGAGTCAAAATTCTGCACGACGCAGCGCCCGGCATGATTTTTCTGGACGATGATTTCAGACTTGCGCCGTCTCCCCACGATATCGGCGGCTGTTTCTGCCCGGCACACAAGGCGGCATTTCTCGAAAAACACGGCTATAGCGAAAACACGTGGGAAGAAATGCTGGCAGCGGTGAAAGACCGCAGGCTGACAGCGCCACTGCGTAACTGGCTGGAGGATGCCTGCACCGAGCTTTCCGGTTGTTTCAAGGCGCAGCAGGCAATGTTGCCGGAAAAAAGCCTGGGGATCATGGTCATGTACATGGGCTCTGAAAAAGCAGGGATCCGTCTGGATGATTATCGGGATGTCCCTTTCAGAGTTGGCGAACTGCAGTTTAATGATCAGGCTTTCAGTCGGGTCAAGGGGAAAACGGATGAACTTTTCAGTGTCCTCTTTCATCGTCGTTTTACCCTGCCTGAAAACAGCTACAGCGAAAGCACCGCCTGGCCACCCGATGGGCTATCTCCTGAAAATTTGGCGGCAAAACTCGCCATTTCCACCATTGCTGATGTACGAAATACAATGCTTATGAGCGGTCTGGAGCCGTACCCTCTTTTCTACTGGGACACGCTCGCTCCGGCAATGAAAAAGCACAGAGCCCTTCATGAAACACTAGCGGGACACAAACCGACTGGTCCCTTGAAGCATTATTGGGGAGACGCCGGGCGATGGGTCGGCGATTCCAAGCCGTACAGCCTTTTTCTGGCGACGGGCGTTCCTTTTGAAGTGACAGAAATTCCGGCAGATGACGGATTCACCTTTCTGGGAGATGGGGATGCGAAGGCCTTGCAGGACGGAAGGTTAAAGCCGGGAAAAGGCTTATGCATCACCAGAGAAAAAGCGGAAGCGCCGGCTGACGTCCTCCGGTACATACCGGAGGAGCTCGATGCTCTTTTTGCTTTCAAGCGGGAGCTTCTGGAAAAAAACCGGGACTTCCCTTATGTAGTGGAAGATCTGCCGGTGATCTGCGCGTGGTATCCGACGGCAAACCTGGCAGCCCTGTGGAATCTCAGTGAAAATGCCCAGCCCCTGACGCTTGCCTATCAGGGCAGGGAGTACCGGGTTAATGCGAGCGGTCTGGAGCTGGTTCCGGTTCCGCTGAACGCCTGATCAGGTCGTTCTGTCAGAGCGAAAGATTTTTATCGGTAACAGCACCTTCCGATGCTGAAGCGCACAGGGCAGCGTATTTTGCCAGTACCCCGGAGGTATAGCGGGGTTTGGGCGCTTTCCAGGCAGCCCGGCGTCTGGCAATTTCTTCCTGATCCACTTCCAGCGTAATGGAATGTTTCACGGCATCTATGGTGATGGTATCTCCGTTTTTAACCAGCGCAATCAGTCCGCCTGTCTGCGCCTCCGGGGTAATATGTCCGACCACAAAACCGTGGCTGCCGCCGGAAAAGCGTCCATCCGTAATAAGAGCGACCTCTTTTCCGAGCCCGCGTCCGATCACGGCGGAAGTAGGCGCCAGCATTTCCCGCATGCCCGGCCCGCCTTTCGGGCCTTCATAGCGGATCACAACCACGTCCCCTGCTTTCACAGTTCCATTCAGAATATTGGCAAGTGCTTTTTCTTCGCTGTCGTACACCCGTGCCTTGCCTGTAAAACGCAGTCCTTCATGACCGGAAATCTTTGCGACTGCCCCTTCTTCCGCCAGATTTCCGTAGAGGATGGTGAGATGTCCTTCTGGTTTGATGGGCTTTTTAAGGGGTTGAATAATCTGCTGGTTTTTCGGATAGGACTTTGTTCCGCGCAAGTTCTGCGCCAGCGTCTTACCGGTCACCGTCATGCAGTCGCCATGCAGCAACCCCGCTTTCAGCAGTTCTTTCAGCAGCGGTGTCAATCCGCCAATATCCACTAAAGACTGCATCACATAATGGCCGCTTGGCTTCAGATCCGCAAGTACAGGCGTCTTTTTCCCAATACGGGTGAAGTCATCGAGGGTCAGCTTGATCCCGGCAGTGTGCGCAATGGCGAGCAGGTGCAGCACAGCATTGGTCGAGCCTCCAAGCGCCATAACCACTGTAATGGCGTTTTCAAAAGATTTCTTCGTTAAAATATCTTTGGGGCGCAGGTTGCGTTTGATGCATTCCATTACAGCCGCACCGGCACGACGGCAGTCTTCGTTTTTCTCGGGAGACACGGCAGCCTGTGCTGAGCTGTTCGGAAGGCTTAGACCCATTGTTTCGATGGCACATGCCATTGTGTTGGCAGTATACATACCGCCGCAGGCTCCGGGTCCGGGAATGGCTTTCTTCTCGATGTCAAGCAGTTCCGCATCCGTAATTTCGCCGCGGGCATGGCGGCCGACCGCCTCAAATACAGACACAATGTCCGCAGCACAGCCATTCACGCAGCCCGGTTTGATCGTGCCGCCATAAACAAATACGGAAGGCCGGTTGAGGCGAATCATTGCCATGACAGCGCCGGGCATATTTTTATCGCATCCGCCGATGGCGACCAGTCCGTCGAACTGCTCGCAGCCGACAACAGTCTCGATAGAGTCGGCAATTACTTCCCGGGAAACCAGAGAATATTTCATCCCTTCCGTGCCCATGGAAATGCCGTCGGAAATGGTGATGGTACCGAAAATAACGCCTTTTCCGCCTGCTTCATTCACGCCGGCTTCCGCCTCTCTTGCAAGGGCGTCTATATGCATATTGCAGGGTGTTACCATGCTCCAGGTCGAAGCGATGCCCACCTGGCTTTTTTTAAAGTCTTCATCAGAAAAACCAACGGCACGGAGCATGGCGCGGCTGGGCGCTCTTTCGCTGCTTTCCGTTACAGATTTTGAAAACTGCCTGTGACCGCTTGGGTTTTTGATACTCATTGCTCCGGTCTCCTTATAGTTTTTATCATCAGTAAAGTGCTCTCGTGAAGAACAATAAGGAAAAACAATAGAAAGAAGCGGCTTCTTCCCTGCACGGAATTTATTTTCTCTCAGAGCTGTTCAAAACAGTAGTGTCCGTGAAGTGGGCGTGACATGAAAACTCATCGGCATAAATGCATATGCTGATGAGCATCGGGTGCATTGCGCGCGGAAGGAAAACTCACTTTTCGCCAGCCCGGTATATTTCAAGTCTGGTTCGCTGCTCGGAATTGCCTGCAAAAAAAGGGATTGAATGTTCTATACTCGTAATTTGCTATAATCGTATTTTCAAATTTATTCAGTTTTTTAGATAACAGGACAAGTTATGAATTTTCTTCAGGCTTTGGCACTTCGCGCACGTGTATATTACTGGATAGCAACCTGGAATAAAAAGGATCTGCATTATCCGCCTCCCGTAAAAGACAACCCCAAATTCATGACTGCCTGGGAAGCGGTCAAAATGATTCCTGACGGTGCCACCATCGCCATTTCAGGCATGGCGGGCAATCAGCGCTGCTCTCTGCTGCTATGGGGCATCCGCGACATGTTTCGGGCGGAGGGTTCTCCCAAAGATCTCACTGTTTTGTGCCTGGGTGGCCAGGGCGGACGGGGCAAAGTGCCGGGCACCATTGAAGAACTTGCCATTGAAGGCCTGAATACCCGTTTGATTACAGGCCACACAGAAACCTTCAAAGGGCAGTTGAAACTCGCTCACGAGGGAAAAATTGAACTGCAATGTTCGCTGATTGGAATGATCACGCAGATTTTTAAGGCTCAGTCAGAAGGGCGCAATTATTTTATTGCGGAAACGGGAACCGGAACTTTTGTGGATCCCCGGACAGGCCACGGCACCCCGGTCTGGCCGCCTGATGCCGAACAGTTTGTGGAAGTGCTGGAAGACGGACGTTTGAAATACACGCTTCCGCTTATTGACACTGCCATTTTCAGCGCCCCTGCTGCCGATCGTAAAGGTAATATTTACTTCAAAGGATCGAGTGTTTTAGGTGAAAGTGAAAGTATCGCCAAAGCGGCAAAATATAATGGGGGACGCACTCTGGTTAATGTGGGGCGTATGGTTGAAGAAGGATACGACGACCAATTTCTTCCCGCTGAGTATGTGGACGCTGTCGTTTACTGGCCCGGCACCGAACAGGCAGCCACTATCAAGCATAAAAAGTACTGGAACTGCCTTACACCCCACAGCACTATGTCCACAGAAGAAGGTCTGAAGCGCGTGCGGCTGGTCAATAAGACTCTGCGTGTCATGTCGACGCGGACGCCTATTGATGATGTGCTTGCCCGTCTTGCGACCAAAGTTTTTGCCGCGCATGCCCGTAAAGGGGATATTGTTGATATCGGTATCGGGCTGCCGGAAGAGGTGGCGCGGCTGCTCTATGAAAGCGGCGTGATGAAAGAGCTGAACATGATGACCGAGGCGGGAGCTATCGGCGGTGTGGCAGCTCCCGGTGTCTTCTTCGGTGCAGCGGTAAACCCCCGCGATCTGATACCCTCTGTAACCGCTTTTGAGCGGATGTACAACCGGCTCGACTGGGTGATCCTGGGCATGCTTCAGGCTGACAGTGAAGGGAATGTCAATGTCTCCAAACGGGGGGAAGGTCCCCTCAACCATGTGGGTCCGGGCGGTTTCATTGATTTGGTGACCTGTGCCAACTCGATTCTCTTCTGCACAGCGTGGGGCGCCCGTGCCCGCTTTGAAATTAAAGACAATAAAATTACCATCCTGAATCCGGGGAAACCCAAGTTTGTTGCCAAAGTGGACGAAATCACTTTCAACGGCAAAGAAGCGCTCAAACACGGGAAAAAGGTCTATTATGTGACGCAAGTCGGCGCATTTCGGCTGACGGAACGGGGAATGGAACTTTTTTACGTGATGCCGGGCATAGACATTCAAAAAGATATCATTGACGCATGTGAAATGAAGATTGTGCTGCCGGAAAACGGTGAAGTACCTGTTGTTGGCGAAGATGTAATCACAGGCAAAAACTTCCAGTTCCAGTTACAGCAATAACCGGGAACTGACCTCTGCTCCTGCAGAACAGCACTTTTATTTCACCTTTGTGGTTATGAACCACAACAGGTTGCGGATTACAAATATAACAGGAGTCCGCCATGAATCTGTTCAGCAAAATTGCTCTTTATGCCCATGTGCTGCGCTGGCGCCTGATGTGGAATCGTTTCAATACTCATTTTCCGCCGCCCGACTTTGACAATCCGAAATTCATGACAGCCTGGGATGCCGCCGGACTTATCGCCGACGGTGCCATAGTCGGCACTTCAGGAATCGGATCCAATCAGCGCCCTTCCGTATTGTACCGGGCGATAAGAGAGCGTTTTCTGAAAACGGGGCATCCCCGGGATTTGACCGTCGTCGGCATTGGCGGTCAGGGCGGAAGAGGGATCGTTCCGGGGACCGTGGAGGAACTGGGCATTCCCGGACTGAATACCTGCCTCATTACATCCCATACGGAAATGTTCAAGGCGCAATTGCGTCTGGCGCAGGAAAATCAGTTGGAACTGCAATGCAGTATCCTGGGCGCCATAACCCATATCCTGCGCGCACAGGGCGATGAAGGCATCAATTATATTATTCGGGATCACACGGGCGCCGGAACCTTCGTCGATCCGCGCACCGGCGGCGGCACCGCTATCTGTCCCCCTGATGGGCGGCAGTTTGTGGAGGTGACCGAAGACGGAAAATTGAAGTACAGTCTTCCGTTCATTGACACTGCTGTATTTAACGCTGACGCCGCCGATCGGCATGGCAACATTTACTTTAAAAACTCGTCGGTCATCTGTGAAGGATTTTCTCTGCCCAAAGCGGTCAAAAGGCAGGGCGGAAAAGTTATTGTGAATGTGGGCACACTTGTAGACGAGGGGTACGACACGAATTTTGTCCCGGCAGAGATGATTGATGCGGTTGTTTACTGGCCGGGAACAGAGCAGACCGGCACCGTGAAGCAGAAAAAATACTGGGACTTTTTTACTGTAAACAGCAGGACGTCTACTGAAGACGCTCTGGCACGAGTCCGCCAGATCAACGCTATTCTCAAAATAACCGCCAAACGCTATCCTGTTGATGATGTGCTGGCGCGCCTTGCGACCCGCATTTTTGCCGCTCATGCGCATGCCGGTGACCACGTCGATATCGGTTTCGGTCTTCCGGAAGAAGTGGCGCGGCTTCTTTATGAGAGCGGCATCATGAAAAAACTTCAGATGATTAATGAAAGTGGTGCTTTCGGCGGAATTTCCGCTCCGGGCATCTTTTTTGGCGCTTCCATCAACCCCGATGAAATTACAACTACGGCTGAAACTTTCGACCGGCTGTACAAACGCCTGGACTGGGCTATTCTCGGGGCGCTGCAGGTGGACAGCCGGGGGAACGTCAATGTGTCACAGCGAGGTAAAGGTGCCATGAACCATGTAGGTCCCGGCGGCTTTATCGACCTGGTCACCTGTGCAAAAAATATCCTGTTCTGCTGCGCTTTCGGTGAGCATTCCGATGTGACAGTTCAGGGCGCAAAACTCCGGGTTGGCAACCCGGGCAAGGTGAAATTCATTGACAAGGTGGATGAGATCACCTTTAATGGTGAAGAAGCACTCCGGCAGGGAAAAAAGGTATACTATGTTACCCATCTGGCTGCTTTTCATTTAACAGCACGGGGCATGGAGCTGACTCACATCATGCCCGGCATCGACATTCAAAAAGACATCATAGAAAGAAGTAGCATGCGGATTCTGCTTCCGGAAAATAAAGAGCCCGAGATCGTCAGTGAAGAAGTAGTGACCGGAAAAGACTTTTCCTTCAGCTTGTCCTAAAACTGCAGCGAACCTTCCGGATGTGGATTTCTAATTATGCTTTTTGCCCGAATACATACTACCCTGCCGTTCACTCTGTCTTTACTTCTTTTGTGCCTGTACGGCTGTTCCACAAACTCAGCGTCTGAAAAAACTGTTCGCAAGTCCTCTCCGCCCGCTGTATCAGCCAATACACATTTTCCACGGGTCACACTGGAGCACTCTCCTCTTCCTGCAAGCGACGCCTTTCGCCTCCTCGGTGAAAAGGCAGGTGGCGGTTTCGTGCTGATGGCTGGGCTCGAAGAACGTCCGGTACCTGCCGCCAACTGGCAGAAACAGCCCTACGGTGATGTTGTAAATACTTATGCCCAGGAGTTGGACTGTCTGCTTTTCCCGGCTTCCGGGTACTATTTTATTGCGCCGGAAGGCTACGAATCTCTGGCGGCTGTTTCGCTCAGCGCAGCGCTTCCTGAGCGATATCGTACTTTAACCGCTTCCCTCACTCTGGGCGCAAAAACAAAGCTGTACACCGCTTTTGCACTCATCAGCCAGGTGCTGGGCATTACCATACTGTCTGATAATTTTATTGCGGAATCCCCCTGCGGGGAACTTCATCTTGAAGACCTGCCACTGGGCATTATGCTGGAAGCCTTGCTTCAGTCGGCACGTATCGCTCCTGATTCAATGACTCTGGACGCGTCGGACGAATATCTGTTTATTCAAGCCAAAGAAAACATTCAGCCGAAAGACCTTCTATTAAATGACCGTTCTCTTCCGGCAGAAAGCTCAGCAATTCTTGATAAGCGCCTTCCCCGCTTCGCAATACCTCCGGTCAGTCCTGACAACGAGGCGGCGCTTTTCGGTGCGGAATCCATACCCCTCAAAGATGCCCTGCTTCCCTTGAGCACTCAGGCCGGTATTGAAATCGTCTGCAGGCGTGCGCTCGCAGACATCCCCATCAATCCTTTCGTATGCACGGACGTCTCACTTCGAACAGCGTTGAATCTGCTCATCCGGCAATGGCCACTCCCCTCTTTCGGATATGAAGTTCAGGACAACCGTATTCTTCTGAGGGAAAGAGCAGAACCGTAACCCTCTTGTCCCGCAAAACATTGGCAAGCCTTCAAATTCCGGTATGGCCGAAGCCGCCTTCCCCCCGCTCTGTTTCAGAAAGCACATCAACGGGGCACCACACAGCCTGCACAACCGGTGCGATAACCAGCTGCGCAATACGATCTCCCCGATGAATCACAAAGGGTTCTGTTCCCAGATTGATCAGAAGCACCTGAATTTCCCCACGATAATCAGCATCAATGGTTCCGGGCGCATTGATCATGGTTATGCCATGGCGAATGGCAAGGCCGCTGCGTGGGCGCACCTGTGCTTCATATCCTGGTGGAATGGCAACAGTCATGCCGGTAGGGATGGCGCGGCGTTCACCGGGTTGAAGTGTTGCGTCACTGTCTACTGCGGCGACTAGATCCATACCGCTGGAAAACTCCGTGGCGTAAACCGGCATTGGAAGATCTTCCGTTCCGGGCAGGCGGTGAACCTGTATCTGGATCTGCCGACTCGTCATAAGGGAATCCCGTCCGGTATATGGGTACCTTTCGGCCCAAGAAGAAGCAGCGCACAGGCATCCTGCCGGATATAGCGGTTTGCGAAGTCAAGAAGACCTTCCGCTGTAACCGCTTCTATCCCTGCGACAAGTTCCTCCATTGGAATAATCTCATTTCTGAAGAGAAGGTTTTTGGCAACCCTTGATATCCGGGAATGGGTGCTTTCCATCGCCATCAGAAGCGATCCTTTCAACTGCTCCCGACAGCGGTTCAACTCCTCCTGAGACACAGGAGAGGAACGGATCAGATCCAGCTCTTTAAAGGTCAGATCCAATGCCTGCGCACAGTTCTGGGGAGCAACCGCTTCATAAATCCCCATCATACCTGCCGGGACGTAGCTGCTTATGTAGGCACAGACATTGTATGCCAGGCCTTCTTCTTCCCTAATTTTTTCAAAAAGGCGGGACGTGCTGCTGCCGCCGAGTATGCCGGACAGCATGCTGCCTGCATACCGTTCCTGATCTCCCATAGAGGGGGCAGGGGTGGCTATACCGACATGAACCTGTGAAATCGGGCGTTCTACCAGTTTGGTCCCTGCCTGAAAACGGGGAACCCTCAGGTCGCTTTCCGGAGTACCGGCAGGAAGCCCACTGAAGATTTCTTCGACCTTTGCCAGGACGCGATCCTGATCAAAATTTCCCGCAATAGCAAAAACCATATTCTCCGGCTTATACCAGGCATCGTAAAACTGGAGCAGATCCTGTCTGCTTAAAGCAGCCACTGTTTCAGCATAGCCTGAAACAGGCCGCCCGAGGGGATGATCAGGCCAATGAAATTCTGCCAGCAGATCGCTTGCCAGTTCATCGGGCGTATCTTCGATAGAAGCAATTTCTTCGAGTACAACATTGCGTTCTTTTTCGAGGTCACAAAAAAGGGAATTCAGAAGAAGGTCTCCAAGCACCTCTGCCCCAATTTCCACATGCTCCGCCAGCATACGCACATAAAATGTCGTATATTCCTGAGAAGTTCCGGCGTTGAAATACCCGCCTTTGCTTTCGATAGCATCCATAATCTCGTGGACATTTCTGTTTTTTGTCCCCTTGAAAAAAAGATGCTCCAGAAAATGAGCGAGGCCGGATTGTTTTTGCGTTTCGGACGCTGAACCCGCTTTGATCCAGACACCCAGCGATGCGGAATGGAGATACGGCAAATGCTCCATCGCAATCCTGAAGCCGTTTGGGAGGGTTACGACCCGGATGTTTTCATCAAAATTATTTTTTGTCAAAGCCTGTTTTTCCTACAAAAAAAAGTTGCCGCATGGGAACGGCAACTTTACATAATTTTGAAATCAGAAATCAATCACGGTCGGAACGATCATTTCTGCGCCCTCTGGAAGGGCCGCCCCGTCGTCCGCCATCATTGCGGTCACGGCGATCGCCGCCCCCGCGACCACCGCGGTTGTCGCGCTGTTCTCCGCCACCGCGCTGCTCAAAATAGCCTTCGGGGGCAGGCTGCACCTGATCCAATTCCCGATCTGCGGCGATTTTGGACAAGTTCACTCTGCCCATGGAGTCGATTTCGAGAACTTTCACATCAATTTCATCGCCCACATTCACCACATCCGTCACATTGTGAACCCGATAATCTGCCAACTCGGAAATATGAACCAGGCCTTCTTTACTTCCGATAACGGTACAGAAAGCGCCAAAGTTCATGATGCGCGTAACACGACCGTGATAAATCTTGCCTACTTCGACTTCAGCAACGATCTCGCGGATAAAGTCAATAGCGGCGTCGGCATCTTCTTTGTTGGTAGCGGCGATATTAACTGTACCGTCATCTTCGATTTCGATTTCGGCGCCGGTTTCTGCCTGAATCTGCCTGATAAC
Source organism: Candidatus Hydrogenedentes bacterium ADurb.Bin170 (assembly GCA_002070275.1). GTDB lineage: Bacteria > Hydrogenedentota > Hydrogenedentia > Hydrogenedentales > CAITNO01 > JAAYJV01. The sequence goes on along the minus strand of MWCY01000001.1, from coordinate 17,025 downwards.
CTTGCCACCGGGTCCAATCACCTCGCGAATCTTGTCGGGATGGATGGTGATGGTGAAAATCCGCGGCGCATAGGGCGACATGTCTTCACGCGGAGCAGCCAGGGCTGATTCCATAATACTCAATATGTGGGCGCGACCTGCCCGTGCCTGCTCAAGAGCCTGCTCCATCACTTCCCGGGACAGCCCTTTAATCTTGGTGTCCATTTGGAAAGCGGTAATCCCTTTGGAGGTTCCGCAGACTTTAAAGTCCATATCACCCAAATGGTCCTCGTCACCCAGAATGTCAGAGAGAATACGGACTTCATTCCCTTCCTTGATCATGCCCATAGCAATGCCCGCCACCGAATTGGTTACAGGAACGCCGGCTGCCATCATGCTGAGCGAGCCGCCGCAAACCGTTGCCATAGAGCTGGAGCCATTGCTTTCGGTAATATCAGAGACAATGCGGACAGTATAGGGAAAATGAATTTCATTTTCCTGGACTGTTTCCTCATCTTTTTCCTGCAGGAAAGGAAGCATGGGTTCCAGAGCACGCTCGGCAAGTTTACCGTGCCCGACTTCACGGCGGCCGGGACCGGAAATACGTCGCACTTCGCCCACCGACCAGGCAGGAAAGTTGTAGTGCAGGAAAAACCGCCGGAACTCATCTCCGGTCAGTTCATCCAGCCGCATTTCATCCCGACTGGTTCCCAGTGTGGTAACGACGAGCGCCTGAGTTTCCCCGCGTGTAAAAAGCACACTGCCATGCGCGCGAGGCAGAATATCCAGTTCAATGGTAATCTGCCTGATTTCATCCAACCGGCGACCATCCATGCGGATATTGGTGTCGATTACGGCCTGCCGCATGATCCGTTTTTTCAGATCGTTGAAAATTTCTCCGGCGGCAGCCCCAAAAGTCGCACCCCATTCTTCGCCGTATTTTTCGAGAAGCGTTGCTTCAATTTCAGATTTTAAAGCATCAATGGTATCCAGCCGCACTTGCTTTTCTTTGATGGCCAGGGCATCGCCCAGTCTCTTCGCAGCAAGCGTTTCAATTTCGGCGACCAGTTCCGGCGGCTGCTCATCCTCGGGCACCGGCATTTTTTCCACACCGGCGGCTTCCCGAAGCGCATCGATGGCAGCGATAATATTGCGAATATGCCCGTGTGCAAATTCGAGCGCCTCAACCATGAAAAGCTCAGATACTTCGTTCGCCTGACCTTCCACCATGCAGATCGAATCACGGGTTCCGGCAACAACAATATCAAGCGTGCTCTTCTTCATCTCTTCCATGGCTGGATTTGCTGTCAGCACGCCATCCAGACAACCGACCCTGACAGCGCCCACGGGCTCAAGAAGGGGGATTTTCGAAATGTGCAGGGCTGCAGAGGCAGCATTAATAGAGAGCACATCAGGATTGTTAACATTGTCTGCGGAAAGGACGGTCTGACAAACCATCACCTCATTGAGGAAGTTTTTAGGAAAGAGGGGGCGTAAGGGGCGGTCTGTCATACGGCAGACCAAAATCTCCCGCTCTGACGGACGCGATTCCCGGCGGAAAAAATTTCCGGGAATCTGACCTACCGCATAGAATTTCTCACGATAATCTACCGTTAGAGGGAAAAAGTCCTGACCATCCCGCATATCCGGCGCCACAGTCACGGCGGAAAGAACCATCGTATCACCGCTGCGACAGATTACGGCGCCGTGCGCCTGCTTGGCAACACGCCCTGTCTCAAACGTCATTTTTTCCGTGCCAACATCCACTGATGCTGTTTTTAACATCTTTTTTTCATCCTTTTGCGACTTCATCGCTTCTTTAGTAATACCGGCTGAACCAATCGCCGTTTCGGAGGCATGGAGGAGACGCATGAGACCCCGTACAATTCAATACCCGCATCGGCTGCGCACATTCTCCTGAAGGAGTTACTTACGCAGGCCCAATTTAGCAATCAGCGCACGATAGCGCTCTACGTCATTATTGGCGACATAGGTCAGCAGATTCCGCCGCTTGCCGACCAGGCGCAGCAGCCCGCGCCGGCACGCATGATCCTTGGGATGCTGGCGCAAATGTTCGTTCAGCTGATTAATCCTCTCGGTAAAAATAGCCACCTGCACTTCCACAGAGCCGGTGTCTTTATCAGAACCGCCATGTTCTTTAATAAGCGTTTGTTTTTCTTCTTTTTTCAGAGACATTGAAATTCACCTTTCCTGTTAATCCGCCCGCTCCAGGCACGGCGCCGGTGAACCGTCCGGCCGAGTCGCGGGTAACTTGTTTGAAGACCCTTTCAGATCTCTTTATGCATTCAGGCCTTATGCCTTTATTTTCAGTAAGTAAAGTATACCATGTTTCCGCGGTCTGTTACGATTTCTGACAGGAGCAACAGCCGGAACAGCTCCCGGATTCGGGCTTATCGGAAAGAGCTGCCAGACCGGGAAGCGTTTTCCCTTCCAGCATCTCCAGAGAAGCACCGCCGCCGGTAGACACATGAGACATTTTTTCGGCAAGTCCGAATTGGATCACCGCTGCGGCCGTATCACCGCCGCCAATAATGCTGGTTACGTCGGGGCTCTCTGCCAGCGCATCTGCAACAGCACGGGTTCCTTTTACAAAGGAGGGCATTTCAAAAACGCCCAGAGGCCCGTTCCATACCACTGTTTTGGCTTGCTGAATGACGTCGCAGAAAAGAGCGATTGTCTTCGGACCGATATCAAGCCCTTCCCAATCTGCCGGAATGGCATCAATGCCTACAATCTGTGTGTTGGCATTATCAGCAAAAGCATCCGCCACAACAATATCCACAGGCAGCTGCAATTTCACGCCTTTTTCTTCGGCAAGAGCGAGCACTTTTTTCGCAACATCAATTCCGTCCTTGTCCAGAATAGATTTGCCGATTTCATAACCTTTGGCTTTGAGGAAGGTATAAGCCATGCCACCGCCGATGAGGAGCGTATCGACGAGATTTAAAAGATTTTCGATGACAGTGATTTTATCGGACACTTTTGCGCCGCCGAGAATAGCCACGAGCGGGCGTTCGGGATTGTCCAGCACCTTGCTGAAGTACTCAATTTCTTTGGCAACCAGGAAACCGGCAACACTTGTGGGAAGGTAATGCGCCACGCCCTCGGTAGATGCGTGGGCACGATGCACCGTTCCAAACGCATCAGAGACATAAAGATCTCCGAGTTTTGCCAGCTGCTGCGCAAACTCCGGATCATTTTTCGTTTCTTTTTTGCCGTAGAACCGTGTGTTTTCAAGAAGCACCACATCGCCGGGGTTCATGGCGGCAATAGCTGCCTCCACCTCAGGCCCCACACAGGCATCCAGTTTTTTAACCGGCGCACCCAGCAATTCGGACAGTTTCGCTGCAACAGGATCCATTTTCAGCAACTCATTTTTGCGCTGAATCTCGTCCTTTTCTTCCTGCGTCTCCGCCTTTGCCACATCGCCGGGGCGGCCGAGATGGGACATAAGTACGAGTTTGCCGCCCTGATCCCGCACATATTGGATACTTTTGAGTGCGGCACGGATGCGCATATCATTTCGCACCGAACCATCCGCATTTTGCGGCACATTAAAATCAACACGCATCAAAACCGTTTTTCCGGCATGAGCAACTTCATCGATTCTAAGTTTGTTCATTGCAGTATCACTTTCCCTATGCTTTTTTGTAAGAATCGAGGCCGCCATTGCTGTGCGGCCTCGATAGAAAATTACATCACAACAGAATCAGGACGCCATCATTTTGAAGAGGTCCAGACAGCGGTTGGAATAACCCCACTCGTTGTCGTACCAGGACACGATTTTAATGAAGTCGCCACCCATCACAGTCGTTTCCAGCGAATCGAAGATGGAGGAATGGGGATTGCCGATAATGTCGCAGGACACGATGGGATCGGCGGTGTACTGAAGCACGCCTTTCAGCGCACCTTCGGCAGCAGCCTTGATCGCCGCATTGATTTCATCTTTGGTTGCCGGTTTTTCGAGCTCAGCCACCAGATCAACAACGCTGCCGTTGATCACGGGGACACGCATCGCCATACCGTCAAGTTTGCCGTTAAGGGCGGGCAGAACCTGACCGACGGCACGGGCGGCACCGGTGGAGGTGGGGATAATGGAATGCGCAGCGGCACGGGCACGGCGAAGGTCGCTGTGGGGCAGATCCAGAACAGCCTGGTCATTGGTGTAGGCGTGGATAGTGGTCATGAGACCGCGCTTGATTCCGAAGTTCTCATGGAGAACTTTGGCTACGGGAGCAAGGCAGTTGGTGGTGCAGCTGGCGTTGGATACGATACAGTCTGTGCTCTTCAGCGTATCATCATTCACGCCGACTACGATAACGGCGTCAATAGCATCCTTCGGCGGAACGCTGAGAAGTACTTTTTTGGCACCGGCCTGAATGTGCATGTTGCACTGTTCTTTGCTGCGGAAAATACCGGTAGATTCAAGCACGAGTTCCACACCAAGTTCACCCCAGGGAAGGTCGGCAGGATTGCGGACTGCCAGCACTTTGATTTCTTTTCCATCGACTACGATGGCATCGTCTTTCGCACTGACTTCTTTGCCGTACACGCCGTGGACACTGTCGTATTTGAGCAGGTGCGCCAGCGTCTTGGCATTGGTCAGGTCATTAATTGCCACCACTTCAAATGCGGGGTCGGCAAGGAGCAGTTTGAACACGTTACGGCCAATGCGCCCGAATCCATTGATACCAACTTTAGTTGCCATGGCTTGTTCTTCCTTTCATTTGTATGGACAGTCAAACACATAAGAGTCCAGCTGCCACGTGCCGGAGTCTTTTTATTAAACCACTTTTTTGCGCATCGCTTCCGATGTGTTATGAAGTGGCATCACTAAAGATTTCAAAAAAACCTGCTATACAGATCACTGCATGAGACAGGATTTTCCCCCGGAAGCAAAATTCTTGCTTTCAAGACCTAAAATAACTTAGGTTATTACGTGTAGTATGTCATAATCCGGGTTGACAAGTCAATTTTCCCTGCCTCGGACAGACTGCCGGCAGCAATCTGCAGCATATACCCGCAGGCTCAGCATTACAGATGGTAAGGATGCCAATCATGCGAACCAGATGCCTCAGACCTTTGCTCTTTTTTTGCGGTATCGCAAGTCTCGCTGTCATGGTGAGCGCCTCTTTGCAAGGCTGCGGATCCTGTTTTGGCTCCAAAGGCACTTCCGGCGACCCTGCCAGCCAGACCCCTCACTCACCCCGTGGCGCACGAAACCAGTCGCCGGTCTCGCCTCGCGCATCCCGCAGCCAGACACCGCAGGCACCGGGCGCTCTCGCTGTGCCTGCCGTAGAGCCGGCAGTGCTTCCCGAAACCCCTGAGCTGAGTATTCAGACAGCTGGGGACATTAAACCGGGTATGACTTATGAGGATATCCATTCTATCCTTGGCTCTCCCGGCGTAGTGATAGCCGGGACCGATCAGGACAATGTAGTTTACCGTTGGAGCTATGCGGGCATGAGTTTCATGGGGCGTTTTGAAAATGGCATCCTTGTCCGAAAAACAGCCGTGCAAAATGACGACGAGTACCGCGGGTTACAGGATGAGGATATTGTCTCTTTTGACAAGGTGCTTTATGAAAAAATTCAACCGGGAATGAGCTACGACGAAGTGCTCGCTATTATTGGGATGGATGCGCAACCGCTGACAAGTAACTCCGGGCCTGTAAAAATCTACAAATGGACAGATGAGCGCGGTTCCAGCATCACGGGGCGCTTCGAAAACTCAATTTTAAAACGAAAATCAGGAATGATTCTGGAGCCGGGCAAAGGAGAGGGAGAAATTGAGGTTGAGCCTTCCCCTCCTGCCGGGGCAGTGCATGAGGATAAAGAACCCGCCCGAATCTCTGAAAAAGAATCGGTTTCGACATATGAGGAACAGGAGGAAAGCACTGCAGAAGTGAGCAGCTCAGACACGGAGGGAACGCCTGCTCAGGAAAAACCGTCCCGGGTCAGCGTGTCCGGCTCTACACGGCGGAGTCGAACGCAGGGTTCGGAAGCCGGTGCCCGTGCTTCTGAACGCTCTTATCACCCTAAAGTAAAACTGCCGGAATTCAAGCGGCGGCTTCGGGAAGGTGTCTATGAAATCCGCATCCACAACACGACCCAGTCAAACTTAAAAGTTGCCCTGATTTCCGAGGAAGGCGGCCTGGAAATGCGGCTTGCCCCCGGAAGAAATTCTTCCGCTAAAGTCGGTCAGGGTACCTATCAGGTTTATTTTATCAACGAAAATGATCCTTTTACCCTTCATCAGGGACAAAGCATTCCCGTTGCCGCCCTGTTATCCGACTTTTCAGTCTATCTTTTCGAAGACACTTACGAAGTGGATTTCCTTGATCGGAATGCGCCACGCTCCGGAAACCGGCGTTAGTTTGAGCGCCGTGCCGGGATGCATACTGCCTGAATGAAACCTGAAAGCCCGCACGGAAGTCTTATGTTCAGGTCAGGGCAGTTGAAATCATTGGTAACAGGTGTTTTAATGCAGCGTCTTTTTTCTTATTACCCGGGCGCAGCGCCATTTATATTCTTCAAAGCAAGCACAACTCCATGAAAAAAAACTTTACCATAGCGGTCATGATTGCCGTGGCAATCCAGATTTTCAGTGTGGGCATTCTTGCGCCACGACTACCCCGGGAAGTCTGCCGCCCTGAAGCCGCTACGGAGCGTTTTTTCTCCCTTGAACCGGCGACCGCATTCCGCCTGATCAACGCCGATGGCAGCGCTCAAATTTCTTCCTCGGTTTCGGCAAAAAAAATAGCGGTCAAAGCACGGATCCGTGCCTATACCGCCACCGCCGAAGGGCAGGTTCTTCTGGAAAAATACCTGTCATCCCTTTTTCAAATTCAGGAAACGCCAGAACTGACGACCTTTACGACTGAGCCCATTAAACGGCCGGATCCTATTGATCTTCGTGTGGATTACACCATAGAAGTCCCTCAGGACACCGATCTGTCTCTTGAAGTCTCGAACGGCAACATCTGGGTTTCTCCTGGCGTCCGGAACGTATCCATAACCGCGAACAATGCGGATATTCAAGTACTCGAAGCCCGGGGTGATCTGAGCATAAAAACCATTAACGGCAGAATTCACACTGAAAAAAGTTGCGGTGAAAGTACGCTGGAAACCATTAACGGAAGTATCCAGACAAGTCTGACATCGGGCACTTTGCAGGCCTCCACCACAACCGGAAATATTCTCACAACGCTTCTTGATAATGAAATCACTACCTGCGACTTGACCTCACTGAACGGAAGTATTACACTAGTCATGCCGGAAAATCCCTCTGCAGAAGTGAATGCTGTCACTCTGCGCGGGATCATTCGTGCCGATCTGCCGATGGTTCTTGCGGGCGGACCTAAACGCCGTGAGCTTTACGGAACCCTCGGAGACGGCTACACAAATGTGTCAATGAATTCCATGAACGGAAGCATTGTCATACAAAGGAATACGCCATGACTCGTGAAGCAGTGTTAGATACCGGATTAGCCGTCAATGCCGATTCGCTCGAAGAAGTCAGCGACATAGAGCTGGTGCGCAGCTGCCAGTCAGGCAGTCGCGAAGCCTTTTCGGAACTGGTTCGTCGGCACCAGCATCTGGTGTACAACGTTGCGTACCGGTACATGCGGGATACAAGCTCCGCTGAAGACATGGCACAGGAAGCCTTCATCAAGGCATATCGGCTGCTCAAAGGCTTTCGTGGTGACTGCAGTTTTGCCACCTGGATGTACCGCGTCACCTCCACGACCTGCCTCACCGAAATCAATAAAAAGAAAAAACGCAATGAAATAGCACTGGAAGCCCGGGATTCGGATTTGATCGCCGACAAGGCGCCGCTTCCGGAGGAAACGGACATGCGGGAAAGAATCCGCAAGTGTGTCACCCGTCTTCCAAACCATTACGCAACAGCGATCACTCTTTATTATCTTAAAGGGGTCAGTTATGACGAGATCGCTCAGGCACTGGAAATTCCTCTGGGCACCTTAAAAACCTGGATGTTCCGTGCACGCAGACAATTGCGTAAAATTGTTGAGAAGGAATTGCGCTCCTATGAATGAGCACTTTGACTGCCGTGACGATCTGGACCTTTTGATTGCACAGGCGCTCGCTGAAGAGCCTGTGCTTCAGGCACCGCCTTCGCTGCTTGAAAGCATCGAGGCACGTCTGGATATTGCGGAACTGCGTGCGCATGAAGAAAGGCGCTTCCGCATTTCCATGACTTCTCTTCTGGTTATTTTTGTCGCGGCACTTACAGTCGCCGGCCTCAGTCTGTGGTTTACCAATCTCAGTGTGCTGTACAGTGAAGGTGTTTCCGGGGGTAAAGGTCTGTTTGACTATTATCTGACTGCTTTCCGCATGTCCTTCTCATCGTACCAGGGCAGCTACAGCCTTGCGGGCGGATTATTTTTCAGCATCAGCGCTGTTGCAATTCTTGCAGCTTTGCAGATCCATAAAATGCCTCATTCGGACTGATCCGCACCAATCAGCCAGCCGAAATTCCGGCGCAAAAGGGTTTCCAGCGGCATGCACCGTGTTACAGTGGCTACTCTTCTTGTCATGTCTCCCTTGCTTTTCGCCGTATCGACAGCTGCACCCAAAGCACCCGCTCCCCTAAAGCCTCCCTCCCATGCGTCCGGGCAAATGGAGAAAGACTCTTTCTCGGAGGCTCCGAGTCCTGAAAAGGTTGACAGCACTGCGCCCGACAAGGCGTTGCCTATGCCTCCGCCGCCGCATAAAAGTGCCGCCTGGGTGCTGGAACAGATGAGCCGTGCCGATAACCCGGAATTCCGACGGCGCGCTTCTGAAGCCTGGCCACTTGATCCTGATGCGCTGGAAACTCTGGAGCCTCTTATACGGCAATTATCCGACCCAAGTGCCCAAGTGCGCTCCGCTGCGGAACTCAGGCTTGCGGAATATCCGGTCCCAACCCTTTTTGCCTATGTCATGCGGACATTCACTTCATTAGACACGCAGAAAACCGCATGGCTTGAGGTCGCGCTTCCTTCACTGCCCGCTGCTGCAGGCACCTACTTTTTAGAAACTCTGAACACGGAAATTGAATTGCCCCTTCACCGGCGCATCGCCGCCTATGTCCTCGGGCGCATGCAATATCGGGCTGCGCTGCCTACGCTGACCCGCCACGTCTGGAGCACTGATATGGAGCTGGCAGGCACCTGCGTGGAAGCACTCCGTTCCCTCCACGATCCGCAGAGTCTGGACTTGTGGATCCAGCTGCTGCAGCACGACAATGTCTATTTCAGGCCAATCGCTGTACAGGCGCTCGCCGCACTGCGCAGTCCGGCCGCACTGGAAAAGATCAGACAACTTGTAATCCATCCGGGGAATACGGCAGCCCAACTGAGTGCATTAAGCGCTGTCGAATCCTACCCGCCGGAAGGACAGCTGCCCATACTGATTGAAATATTGGAGAAAAACCCCGAACTCGCCCCCCAGGCGCACCGGATGCTGAGAAAGCAGGCGGGTATGGATCTGGGCACCCAGGCCGGTCCCTGGCGCCAGTGGATGAATACGCTTTTGACGCCGCAGCCCCCGCCGCTTGTACCTTCCGAATAAATTGAATTATCTGCCCGCCTCACCCATAATATAAACGGCAGCAACCCAGCAAGGAGTCTGACAATGCGTATCATCAGTGTTTTTCCGGCGCTTGTTCTGGCAACAGCCAGTCTGTCTCTTTTATCCTGTGCCGATGATGTCCTTCGTCTTCCAACAGGCAAAGCAACAGAAGCCCCTTCCGGCGAAGACTGGATCGATTTGTTTTCCGCAGAAAATGCACCGCTCTGGAAAAACGTGACCGACTCTGCTTCTACGGCCTTTACCCTCACGGAAAACGGCATGAAAATGAACCCGCAAAAAGGGACGCGCTATATTGCGTGGACAGGCGGCAGTTTTTCTGATTTTGAATTGCATGTGGAATTCAAGTGCGGCACCGATGCCAACAGCGGTGTTTTTTTCAGAACCGATCCTGCCGACCCGGTACAGCGCGGCATGGAAATTCAGGTCTTCGGGGATCATGGGCGGCATCCGTCCGTGCATAGCAGCGCGGCTCTTTATGACATTGCCACACCGGCCTTTAATATGGCGCTGCCTCCGGGCGAGTGGAATGCTTATGACATATCAGTTGACGGTGATCAGGTCACAGTAATCTATAACGGCTGGAAAGTGCTGGATCTGGATCTCGGGCTCATGACCATGCCTATAGGTAAATTTGATACGCCTCTGGCTTCATTGCCCAAAGAGGGGCATATCATTCTCCAGAACCATGGCGATGAAGTTTGGTTTCGTAATCTTAAAATACGCCCGAAGCAATAAAGTACGTACTCTTTTGTTCCCATATCGACTGCAGTCATTCAGAAATAGAGATAAGGGTGATATACATCTATGATTCTGACCCCTGATCAACAGGACTGGCTCAGGCTCTTTCTTGTGCCCGGCATTGGCTCGGTGCGATTTCTCAAACTGCTGGCACACTTCCAGAAACCCGGGAGGGTGCTGCGTGCTTCGGTAAAAGAGCTCAGCGATGTAATCGGGAAAACTGTCGCTCAGCGTATCCGTCAGCATGCGGACGCCGTTGATATGGAATACCACCAATACCAGATGAAGACGCATGGCGTCTCCATGGTTACCATGGATGATCCTGCTTATCCTGTATCTCTGGCGGAGACCTATGATGCCCCTGTCCTGTTCTTCATTAAAGGCACACTCCTTGAGTCTGACCAGAAAAGCATAGCCATTGTCGGTACACGACGCCCCTCCTCCATCGGGTTGAAGACCGCTCACCAGCTGGCTTATGAACTTGCCGCCCGGGGCATCACTGTCGTAAGCGGGCTGGCGGAGGGCATCGATACAGCCGCACATAAAGGTGCCCTTGATGCGGGTGGCAGAACCATCGCTGTGCTGGGCTGCGGTCTGGACAGCATTTACCCGGCATCCAACAAAACACTCAGCGAAGAAATCAGCCGGCAAGGCTGTCTTTTGAGCCCCTTTGTCATGGGTACCCGTGCCATTCGCGGCAACTTTCCCCGCCGGAATCATATTATCAGCGGATTGACCATGGGCACGCTGGTTGTAGAAGCGCCTCTGGGCAGCGGATCCCTGCTTACGGCAAAATATGCGGCAGAGCAGGGCAGAGAAGTCTTTGCCGTGCCCGGCAGTGCCGGGTTCTCCAACAGCCAGGGTCCCAATGATCTGATTCGTGACGGTGCACGGCTGGTTGAAAAAGTGGATGATATTCTTCTTGAGCTGCCGCTTGCTGAAAACGAATTTTCGACCTTTAAAGGGCTGCCTGAAAGACCTGTGCGACAGCCGTCTCCGCCAAAAATGAGTCCTGCTCCTGTAGCGAAAAAAGAAAAACCTTCTGCCCCCTCTCCGAATAGCGAAGCACCACCAAAAGCGCTTTCCCTCTCAAAGGAAGAGCAGGCTGTTTATGATGTGCTGCATCAGGAAGGCTCTTTTGTAGATGAGATTGCTCTTGCCACACGACTTGCTGTTCCGGAAATTCTGGTCTCGCTGACCATGCTGGAAATGAAAGGGGTGGTTAGGCAGATGAGCGGAAAACGGTTTGCACGAAAATGAACTATATTGATACACTGGCTCACAAAATACGAAAGGGCGAGACACTGCCGCTGCTGCTTTCGGTTTTACTGCGGGGAGGTTCCGTGTTCCAGCGTCTTGGCATGTGGAAGCGCCTTCATTGCCCTCGTGTGCGCGTGGCCGCCAGAGTCATCAGCTTCGGTAATCTCACCGCCGGCGGCGCAGGCAAAACGCCTGCCGTCATCGAGCGCGCCCTCCGTGAAATCAGCCTCGGGCATCAGGTAGCAGTAATCACCCGGGGATATGGCGCCGCTCGCGCCCGGAAAGTGCAAATCCTTCCACCGGGTGCCACTGATCCGGACGCTGTAAAAAGATTCGGCGACGAGGCTCTTCTGATTGCACGCCGGGTTCCCGGTGTTTGGATAGTGCGGAGCGCCAATCGGGTTAAAGGTGCACAAGCAGCACTTGAACAGGGATGTGACACACTGCTTCTTGACGACGGATATCAGGCCGTTTCGCTGGAACGGGACGAAAACATCCTGCTCATTGACGGGGCAAATCCTTTCGGGAATGGCTGCATCATTCCCCGCGGACTGCTGAGAGAGCCTCTGCAAGCCATGAACCGTGCCACAGAAATCCTGGTAACACGGTGTGATCAGACCACAGACGAGGCACTGCGTAAACTCACCGAAACCATTCGGATATATAACAGCCGGGCGCCGCTCTCTTATACAGTGCATAAACCACTGGAAATTCAGCGGCTTTGCGACGGCAGCACATTGCCTCTTTCCTTTCTGCAGCAGCAATCTGTCCAGGCACTATGCGGCATCGGCAACCCGGATGCTTTTTTTCAGACGCTGGAAAGTCTGGGGGCGCGGCGGGAGCAGACCACCGTTCTCGCTGATCATCAGGCGCTGGATCAGGTGGCTTTTTCTTCGGAACTGCCCGTGGTTATGACTGAAAAAGATGCTGTGCGCCTGGGGAAAACAGATCTCCCCAATCTCTATGCGCTGACCGTGGCGCTAGCACCTTACGGATGAAGGCACGCCTCCAGCGCATCCAGATAGTCTGCGCCCGGAAGCAATTGTTTTAGTTCCGGCGAAAGTTTTTTCTCGTGAAGGGACCGCTGCCTGAAAAAAGCGGCAAGAAGGGCTGCAGCATGATCCGCCGGAAGAGCCTTCATTAAAGCATCCCTGAAGTGCTCGGGACGGGCGGGCGCCAAAGGCAGCCGATGTTGTCCTTCGCCGAAACTTCCAAATAAAAGGGAGGCGACGAACTGTCCCGGCCGCAGTTTTTTATCAAGACGACGGCACGAAGCGATTGCAAGAGAGAAGGAGCGATCCTTGTTTTTTTTCACCCACAAATCATCTGAACTCAACAGCCGGGGCGTTACACCTTCGAACTGATCAGGATCATAAGCGGCGGCAAGATGCCGTATTAACTCACATTTGATTTTCTCTGTTTCCTGTACGGTAAAACGCCGCACTTCACTGCCGCGGGGTCCCCACTGTGTTGAAGAAGCAACATACAGGGGTGCCCACTCTCCCGGCAGCCTGAAAAGCCACGCAAAGAGTTCTCTGTTGATATCCCGGCGCTGATGGCGGTCGGGAAGATAGATGAGGCCCTGACGAAGGACGGGGATAAATCCGTTGTGTCCGCTCATACCCGGTGCCTGAAAAGCAGCATATTCCTGTTCCAGAGCTGCGGAAAATTCTTCATGGTTTTTTGCCATCATAAGGTACAAACTTGTGCGTTTCCCCTGACGGCTCCCGGCAAGCAGTGAAAAAATCAGCCTGCTTTTATTTTCGTAAACAAGATCAACGGCAAGGCTGTCCGGTGTTTTTCCGTCCAGGCCCTCTTTAAAACTGCGATAAAGAAAATAATCTTTTTCTTCCAGTTTTTTTTCAAGGGCGCGCTGGAGAGTTTCCATACGAAAAAACTGCTTGCTTTTTTTCGGATACGGTCCGGCATAGCGAAGAGTTTCGGACCATTTTATTTTAATTTTAGACACACCCTGCCGGACAGGGTATTTAGGCGGAATATCGGACTTCACTGAGATATCCTCATAGTATTGAAAAGAAAACTACCGGAGATGATCATTTACATTAAAGAGACAAGCCGGCGCGGCACCAGCTTTCCGGAGCGGCAGATGAGCACTTTTATAAACGAGAGGCCGTTACGCGTTTTTCTTTTTGGCTGCAGGCTTTTTTGCCGGCGCTTTTTTCGTAGTCGCTTTTTTCGCCGTTGTCTTTTTTGCCGGCGCTTCTGCGCTCTCTGCTTTACATGATGACGGCGCAGCCGCAGACCCTTTGCACTTTCCTGATGTCTTTTTCTTGCCGCTGCGCTCAACCAGTTTCAACATCTTTTCGAAACTGCTATCCACAACACGGGTAAACTCTTTTAATCCCGAATCCAGCATATCCGCCCACTCGTCCAGACATTCTTTGCCTTCCTCAGGCATCCACTCCTGTTCTTTTACGCGGTCCCGGATAATTTTGTCGACTTGCTTATTTGTTTTGCCGATAAGACTCAAGCCGGTCTTCATTGCGCCCTGCTGAATTTTAAGGAGATGCTTGGCGCTGGACAATGAAATGTCTTTGGATGCGGTTGAGCCGGAGTCAATCAGATCCCCTGCCAGTTTCATGGAATGAGACACCAGATCGTTTACGGTATCAAAAATTCCAACAGACGACTTTTTTGTTTTTTCAGCACTCATTTGCATACTCCTTTGGATGATCTACCGGGCACTTTGTTTCCAATCAGATAACTTAATGTCTATTATACGCCCTGCCGGTATAAAAGACCATAGAGACAACGGTTATTTTTAAAAATTCCTGCAGGCAAGAATTTTAAGCCTCTTTACCCTGCACCGCTCTTTTTTGTTATAGTATATTCCTGAGCGTATGTAGAGCCCTTCTCAGTATCAAAAGACCAACGCTAAAGGAGATTTTAAATGTATTGCAAACAGAGTGCCGCCATTACAGTGCTGATGCTGATCGCCGTCCTTCTCGTTTCCGGCTGCGCCACCACTGCCGGAGGAAAAAGTGATGAGGAAATGGTGAAGGAAACTGCCAGCCTCTGGGCACAAGCACTTGTAGAGCACAACGTAGAAAAACTGCTCTCCACTATTTCTGAATCCTTCGCTGCTCCCCAGATGGAATCTGCAGACAAAGCCATGCTCGGTACCTTCATCCAGCAGGCTATTGATTCCGGATATCTGGATGATGCTGAAGTCAGCTTTGAAGATGCGGAATATGAGCTGAAGGACGGTGAATACTTCATTTATCCCATCGACCTCATGGGATCAGCCGGAAGTGTATCGGTCGAGCTGGGTCTGAAAAAAGAAAACGGCACCTGGCTGGTCAGCTCCATGAGCGTGGACGGTATTTAACCGGACTTTGGCATAGCCTGTTTTGAAGCAACTGCTTTCCTTGAACCATTGTCTTTCATTCAAAGACTTTCCGGGAATTTTCAGCCATGTCTGCATCTTTAGATGAAGTTCTGCAAGCAATACGTACCGGCATCCCGTTATTTCTGGAGCGTTTTCAGGAATGCCTGCGCATTCCAAGCATTTCTACAGCCCCGGAAAACCAGCCTGATATGCTGCGCATGTCACAATGGCTTCAGGCGGAAATGCGCCGTATCGGGCTGGAGCATGTGCAGGCATACCCCACGCCCGGTCAGCCCATGGTCTATGGAGACTGGATTCACGCTCCGGGCAGACCGACGGTGCTGGTTTACGGGCACTATGATGTTCAGCCTGCTGATCCGCTGGACGAATGGGTGAGTCCTCCCTTTGGTGCGGAAATTCGCGACGACTATATTTTTGCGCGCGGCGCCTCCGACATGAAAGGGCAAATTCTCGCACAGCTTGCTGCGGTGGAGGCCTGGCTTGCACAAGGCACTTGCCCTGTCAATCTGAAGTATCTGATTGAAGGCGAAGAAGAAATCGGATCGCCCTATCTCGATGACTTCATCAGAGACCATACCGATCTGCTGGAATGCGATATTGTCCTGAACTGCGATGCCATGATCCACAGTGCGGAGAATCCGTCAATCACCTATGCGCTGCGCGGTCTCGCCTATTTCGAACTGGAAATCTGCACAGCCGAAAAAGACATGCACAGCGGCATGTTCGGCGGAGCCGTCCGCAACCCGATTCATGTGCTCACGGAAGTGCTCAGCGGCATGCATGATGCTTCGGGAAGGATCACACTGCCGGGTTTTTATGACCATGTTCCCACTGCGGAAGACGATGAGCGGGCGCTTCTCGCCAAAGCACCCTACAATGATGCGGCCTTTCTGAAAACAGCCGGTGCCTTTGCTCTGTACGGTGAGGAAGGATTCACCACACTGGAACGTCTGGGTGTGCGCCCTTCGCTGGATGTGAATGGCATCTGGGGCGGCTTTCAGGGCGAAGGCGCCAAGACAGTTCTGCCTGCACGGGCAGGTGCTAAACTGTCCATGCGCCTTATTCCGGGGCAGCCTCTGGACATGGTTGAAAAACAACTGCGCGCTTACCTGGAAGCAAAGGTTCCGGCGGGCTGCCAATGGAATCTGACCTGCCATTCAATCGGTCCGGGTTCGGTGATGCACTGGAAATCTCCCTATATGCAGGCGGCTGCAGATGCCCTGAAAAAAGTCTTCGGAAAAGAACCTTTTCTCCGGCGTGAGGGCGCCAGTGTTCCGGTGGTCAGACTGCTTCAGGAGCGGCTCGGCGTGGACTCTGTCATGCTCGGGTTCGGCCAGCCCGACGACGGCATTCACGGCCCCAACGAAAAACAGTCACTTCCGGTTCTGTATAAGGGCATGGAAAGTTATGCCTGCTTCCTCTACAACGTGGGCAGGCTGAAGCCGATGAGTGTCCATGACTAAAGAGCGGCTGGATATCCTTGTACAGGAGCGTTTTCAGCTGACCCGCAGTAAAGCACAGGGGCTGATTCAGACGAATTGTGTGCGCAACAGTGCGGGAGAGATTCTGAACAAAGCGGGCATTCGCCTGGATCCGGACACAGCGCTTTTTCTGTCTGAAGGTCCCCGTTTTGTAAGTCGCGGTGGCGAAAAACTCGCCCGTGCACTGGAAGTCTTTCCCGTGTCCCTCCAGAACCGTGTTGTCATGGATGTGGGCGCCTCTACGGGCGGCTTTACGGACTGTCTGCTTCAGCATGGGGCTGCGCATGTTTATGCCGTGGACGTAGGCTACGGGCAGCTCGCCTGGTCTCTCCGTCAGGATTCACGGGTCACGGTACTGGAACGCTGCAACATCCGAACGCTAAGAAAAGAGCAGATTCCGCTCTCTCCCACTTTTTTCACAGTAGACTGCTCTTTTATTTCGTTGAAGCTGGTGCTGCCCTGTATCGTCGATCTGCTTGCGCCTGTTGTGGAAGGCATTGTACTGATAAAGCCTCAGTTTGAAGCGGGTCGGCATCAGGTGGGAAAAGGCGGCGTCGTACGGGATCCGGCTGTGCATACG